>JBBDXR010000001.1:0-54412 GCA_040902205.1 Anaerolineales bacterium
GGCGAGGTAGCTCAGTGGTAGAGCAGGGGACTCATAAGCCCTTGGTCGAGAGTTCAAATCTCTCCCTCGCCACTAAAATCCCCCGTAATTGGGGGATTTTTGGTTTAGCCGTCGATCCTATTCGAAAACGCGCGAGTTAACTGAGCAACGATCTACGGGCTGACGTGGATCCATTCGATCGGCTCGACACCTTCTGCAGGGGGCCACGTGGTCAGGGTATCGCCATCGCAAATGTAGGCGGTGGGAATGGCTGAACTGACCGGGAAATCCTCCGGCCTGACTGGAAAAGTTGTTGAGCTTATAGAAGCGCCATTTGCCACAATTCGCACGGTGACCATCATCTCGGTTGTCCCTCCGGTAAGACCGAGCAGTTCGGAGCCATCCGCGGTATACGGCCCGCTGGAGAAGCCCTGGAAGGTATAAAAAACTTCGGTGCCTTCGTTGCCGCCAACTCCCGTCTCATGCACCATGAAATTTTCGTACCCGCCTGTGCCAGTGCCGTTTGCGTTGAAGTCCAAGGATGCGATCCCGGTTACGCTCTCTACAGTTGGGACATTCTCTCCACCCGCGGCGGTAACCGACTGCATATAGGAGAGCATACTGTCGTTGGTCGCCTCCCATCTGCCGATCAGGCATTCATCACAAGGCGCCTCCGTGACCACGGAGGTAGCAACGGTCTCCGTGCGCACGACTGCAGGCGTCGTGGTAATGACATAGAGGGCGTAGTCCAATTGACCACACGCGCGCACAGTTTCGGGGATCGACGCCCAACCTCCTATTGTTCCGCGGACGCGCGCTGCCGCCCGCCCCGGCCCCTCGGGAACGGTGGAGACGCTAAACTCACTTTCGCCCGCAAAGCTGACCTTATAGCGAGCGACAACAAAGGGAGAGCCGGAAAAATCTATGCTGGAGATTTCGGTGAACAAGAATTCATTGGTGTAATTGACAGGCATATTTATCGGTCCTGCATCACTATCAGTCAGGGTGTTGTCCAAAACGGATTGCACGAACTCCTCGAAGGCAGCCTCCATTTCAGGAACGGCGGCCAGCGCCGCAACCTGGAAATCGCGACCGGGGTGGGTGGGCATGTCCGTCAGTAAAGCGATCAAAGCAATTGGGCCAATGCGGGAACCTAGGAACTGGAAGAAGGCGAAATTCTCATAACTCATATCCGTCAGGGGGCTGAACCTTGACACGCTTGAGAACTTAGCCGCGAAGCGATGCTCGGCATTCACCGAAGGGTAAACCAGGTTGCTGTAATATTCGGCCGTGCCTTCTGCCCACCAATCCGAATCCCTTCCCGGCCCGTCCAATTGTTCCGGCAGATTCCAAGCTTGGAAACAATGGAAGATCTCGTGGGCCATAGCCTGCTTGTACTCGGGAATGTCCAAGGCCATCGCGGCAGGATTTATGACCACCGGGCAGGCTTCCGTTGCATTAAAAAATGCTTGATCACCATATCTTGTTGCCGTCGAGGCGTAAGTAGTCCAACTTGGGGTATCCCTCACGTCGGCCAGGGTTGTGAACACGAAATAGATCTGTCTGACCCCACCATAATTTTGGAACAAAGTGATCGAGTCGTCAACGGCTTGCAGCGTGGCCTCATAGTAGGGGGCGCGGCTGGCATCCCCACGCCAGGCCAGCGGGTAGTAGACCTGGTAAGAGTAGCCGGCGACTTCGCGTCCGCCACGAAGGAAGCATGGAAAGACCGGTGTGCGACTATCGGGGAAGCCATTGGCCCATAAAAGTCTGCAGTCCTCCTCGTCTTGCCTAGCCGGCTTTGCCAGCCCGGACACGCGGCCGGTGGCCTGGTCCTCCGGGATCGAATAGCGGTCGAGCGCTTCCTGGGAAGGGACCAGCAAGGTGAGCAAACGGGTGATCTCGTCCTTGACGGCCTGATCGGTTCCAGTCTGCAAATATCCGGCTGCCAGACGCAGGATGCCTGTGCCTTCGGACTCCAGGACGCTCTGTCCCAGGCCGGCCTCACTGACCTGGATTTCTCCGGCGAACATCTTGAGCAGCGTCACCAAGCCCTCTTCTTGGGTCCACTCGCCGGAGGCGATCTTATTGTCAAGGAGTTCCATATAGCCGGAAGGCAACGGCCCAGGGATTGCAGTAGGTGTTATTTGCCCGATCTCAGGGATTGCAGTCGTGGTTACACCCGCGGTTGCTGACGCTGTGCCTCCACCGCTACAAGCCTGGCTGGCTATGAGAATGAAAACCAGAGCGAAATATATAGAGCTTTGTTGTTTCATTTCAGCCCTCAATGAAAACAATACTCTGGTTTACGGTGAAAGTCCAGCAACCATAGCCGGCCTTGTTACCGTAAAGAAGAAACTGTATACGCAGTAAAGCCAAATTTCCCAGTATTTTGCCTAATAACTTGATTTGCCGTAAAATTCTGATGGCTAGGTCGAACTCATAAGCCCTTGGTCGGGAGTCCGAATCTCCCCCTCGCCACTGATCAGTAGATAGGTGACAGTTGGAAGTAGACGGTTGACAGAAAAAGCAAAGGCAACGAACCTCGCTTGAAACCGAATCGAGCCAAGCACGTTTCTGCATTCTTCCCGTAAAAGAACTTGTTACTATTTCTACCCCTAAAGCCCCCAGCAGCGCCCGCAAAGATGTCTCGTCATTCAGTAGACGGTAGGCAGTAGGCTGCGGGCGCATTGTAGGAATTGTAGATATTGTCGCTGTCGTCGATGTTGTAGGTGTTGTAGGTGTTGTAGGTGCTTGACAGCAGGGAGCGGGGGGCAGGGAGGCAGCGCGTTCGGTGGGGGAAAGCTGGAGTTTGCATGCGGCTATTAATGCCACGAAAGAAGATTTTCGTGGGGAAATTGGGCAGAACGTCAAGGTGCTCACCAGGGCAGGTGGACCCTGGGGTTCCTGCGGGCGGGTCCGGTGCTCGGCGCGACTAGTCTGGAAGCGCAAAATCCTTTACCCGTGTAATAAAATCCTTAAAAGGCGGAGTTGCATACAATACGCTTTGGGGTTCTAGGCGCCTAAAGCGCTTATGTACGAAATGCTTAAATTTAGCTGGTCTACTTGATCCCTAGGCTTTTCTCCCTTTTATTAATTTCATTAATCAATTCAGGCAGCGTCACGCGCTTATATTCCTTTTCAATGTTGCTTTTTTCCTGATGGTTATCAAAGGATTTTTCAAAGTTGAACCGGGCCGCAACATTTTCTGTCTTCCCCTTCAACCAACCGAAATCATTCAACCCCACTTCATAGTCTGAACGGTATTTTGCCAGCATGTGCATGTGGATTATCGCCAGGCCAAGAAAGCGAATGTTCCCAATTCTTTTGCTGCCGCCTGATTCCTCAAAATTCTTTTTGGAAAAGACTAGAATTTCAAAAACCGATGCGTGGAGAAAGGTCATAGCGATCTGGCAGAATATCACAACTTCTTTTTCTACGCGCTTAAGGGTTTCCAGCAGATCTTCAATATCCATGTATCCATCAATTTTGCTGCTCGATTTATTGAAATTCTCCCAGATGAAATTTCTAAATTCATCGATCGGTTCGAATTTCAAATCTGCCATTTTGTCGCTCATATTTCCATTCTTCCTTTGGTGGTTTCAAACTATTAGTGCAACGAGATCGTTGATCACTTCGTCAAGTTTAAAGTAGTTTAGCAAGGCTGGGGCCGGTCATTTAGCCGTCGCTGTACCTCTTATCCTTGCCAACGGCACCTCGGAGAAGGCACAAGAGAGCCTGCTCTACAGATGGTTATTTTGTAGCTCAGTACGTCAGTCACCTCGATGCCTATGGGAGAACCAATTCGGCCACGCCCCAACCACTGCCCGCGTTCATGGTCAAATAGGACCGCATTTGAGGTTCATCGGCCAGCTTGACAAGGAAGAGCCAACTCTCAACTTGTTGCCCAGCAACAAAGCTCAAGCTAGTAATAAAACGCACAGAGTAACCGGGAAATTCCGACTGAAAGTCATCCACGGGCGTGGCTGTGAAGATCTCATAGTCCAATTCGCTGATCACGTTGTGCAGGGCGACGCGGGCCAAGACGGGTCCATTTGGTATAGCTACCCTAAAAAAACGCACCGCCGGACCGCCACGATATTTCAGTAATGCCTCATTTTCGCCGGCAAATTCGAACTCAAAGGATTGGGGAGCTTCACCGGCGGGCTGAATTTCCAGTATGCCGGCCTCTGCTGAGTAAGTGTAGGTCAGTGGTTTGGCCAATGACGGGGCAGTGAGAGGGACCCAAATGAGGTATCCGATTCCATCTTCCTCAAGTTCATAAATGAAAGGTGGTGGACCTAATTGATCCGGGTCGGCTTGCCAGCGGCCGGTTATGTCCTGGCTGCTGGGAGTGCAACTTGCCAACAACAAAGCCAAACTGACAAGCAACACAACCGCATAGCGAGCAGTCGCTCTTTTCCTGTTATCCATTATTGGCTCCGTTTGTGGAACAGCTCACTCGGCCGGGTTTGCTGCCCAGGTTCCCGAGAAGGTGTCGTGGCTGAATGGGAACCCGAACGTCCACTCTCCGCTAACCTGGCTTGGCACCCTGGACTCACGGCGAATTGTGTAGATTTCGTGCAGTGACATGCGGTGATTGCCGTTTATGCTCAGCGGTATTTGATCAACCCGTAGATCCCGGCTACCAGAAAGATGAGCATGGCCAACGAGATGAAAGCTGACAGTGCACCGACCAGGAGACTGAAACGGCCAGTACCGCCTGAAGCATAGTAGATCACCAGAGTGAGTGCGAAGCAACCAGCCGCATACCAAAGCCTGCGCACGGCCCTTGCGCGCCCCTCCGTTTTGTCCATCCGCTCTGTCGACATGAGAACTCCTTTCGAGGTGAGGAAGGAAACCACTACTGGCTAAGCCAGATGTATGCTTCCAAGCTTGGAACCAAACCCTAAGCGGTGGATAGGGACAATAGTCACAGCTCCGCACTGTCATTCCACCCTGGTACTCAAGTGAGCCTTGGTCAATGATTGAAAAGCAGTGTTCACCTACCAACAAGAAGAGGGGTCTTTCAGCCAAGCGTAGAAATGCAGCAAATGCGGCAGAACCTGGTACGTGGTCTGGGACGAGGACCCCGGACCGTCCGATTTCTTGAGTGGGTACCCGCTAAATCAAGAATCGGGAGGTGAGTTTGTAAAAAATGGAAGGGCAGCCTCGCAAAAAGCGATCCCCCAGGCCACCTTACCACTTAGGGTGGCGAAAGATGCAGTTTGGCCGCAGACGAATCTCTTGGTAGAAGGAGGAAGAAATGAACACGCAGAAATTGAGCACCAAGGAGGGAGAGGCCTTATGGCAAGCTGCCGTTAAACATTTTGGCAGCAATAATAAGGAAGACAACAGGAAGGCGATCCAAGTAGCCCAACAATTAATCGAACAAGGACCCGTCGATAATGAAATGCTTTCTACGTTGAACTGTCTGATCGCCGATACCTATGCGAAACTTGAAGAGCAGGATGCGGCCATCGAGTTCTACAAGAAGGCATTAGAGATTAATCCGAATAATGCTCTGGCCGGCAGCAACCTGGGATTTCAATACCTGTATAGCAAAAAAGACTATAGCGCCGCCGTTCAAATCCTGCAGCAGACGCTCGATCGAGGGACCTCAAAAGTATTCATCCGTGAAACGACAAGGGATCTGTTGGCTGAGGCCAAGAAAATGCTCAACGGTTGATCAAATCCACTCTTCATGAGGGCACGCTAATGTGCCCATGGTTTTTTGTGTAGGCTGACCAGAATGATGTAAAGCAGCTACACGCATATTAAGGACTGAGGATAAATATGAGTAAATCCAGAGTGGTTGATAACGGCGATGGTACGGTCACCGATACCTCCTCGGGGTTGATGTGGCAAAAAGAGGATCCCGGCGAGATGACGTATGAAGCGGCTATCTCCTTCTGCAATAGCCTGGATCTGGCTGGGCACAGCGATTGGCGACTGGCAAGCATAGAGGAGTTGCTTAGCCTTGCCAATCTGGGCCCAAACTTGTTGAAGGAATTCTTCCCTGGGTTGATAGAAGATCGCTATTGGGCGCTGACGAGCGAAGGGGAGTTGGCCTGGGCAGAAGACCCGGGCCGGATCGCTTACACCGTGGATTTCGATCCGGGTAGTGGCAATTACAAACACCCGACCACCTACTTCCGAACCTACAGCTACAACGTGCGCGCAGTTCGGCGCCAGTAGGCACGAAATTGCCCCTCGCAGGGTCTCTACATCACGTTGTTCCGGTGAATGGGGCAGTCCCGCCATGGGAAGACCAACTGACTGAACACGAACGTCTGATTTTCATGGATTGGAGGAAAGCATGCACAAAGCAATAACCCCTTTACGCTGGTGTGGAATGTTGATCCTTGGTTTCCTTCTGTTTGCCTGCGCCACTCCTCCCGTTGCCCCCACGCCGACCCCGGAACCCACGGCCACCCCTGCTGCACTGGCCAAGCCAGGGCACTGGGAAGGCGAGCCGGAAGTGTCCTTTGTTGTCGATGGCGATGGTATGTTGACCCATTTCAAGATCACGATTGCCCATGATTGCATGCTGGAGATCCTTCGGCCGGTCGCCATTGGCGCGGATAGCGCCATAATCATCGGAAACGTGGATTCTGACGGCCTCCCGCTGGAGGATGGAATCATAGGCATCTTTGGGTCGAGCACAACCGTTAAGGGAACCATCGCCAATCCTTTTGTGTGCGGGAACTATAAATACGGGATGTCTGACAGTATGACGGAATGGAACGCAAGTTGGGTGGGGCCATAACTGGCAAAGCCCCGATATAAGCATGGATCTGTGACCAACAAGCATCAGTCCGGATTCAAGGAAATGATCAACTGCTGATTAATACCAGTATTCGAAACCTTTTGGGATGAGGAGGCTTGTCAAAATGAAGATGCAAAATGTTGCAGGTTCCCTACTTATTTCGCTGGCCCTATTCGTACTTTCAGCATGTAGTTCACCCTCTGGCATCGCCCCCATTACAATCGATGGGATCGAGCTGCAAGTAATAGCCGCATCACTCCACGAGTCCCTTACGGTCGGATCCCAGGAGTTTTCCCCTAAATCATCGGGTGATTTGCTGCTTCTTGTGCGGGCAACGATCTCCGGTTCGGATGACGAAATGGATCTAGGCGATTGGAAGGCACAGGTTCAAGATGAAAGTGGCCGGGTGACCAAATCTGATATGGTATCGAAAACCACAGGAACTGTCGAAGGGCAGGAGGGGACCTTCCTGGAGTGGTTCTTTGCAGTTGACGAGGACGCCCAACAAATAACCTTGAAGATAGGGGAACATGAAATTGACCTGAGCCCAATCCTGGATAAGGACTTGGAAGACTAAAGAGCAAGCAAGGGATGAACCTAACGATATGGAATATTCATATAGAGGAGGTTTGGGACCATAGACTGTCACTGGGGCTTTATCCCCTGCAAAGGTTAAGGTGATGATGATGGTAGACAATCAAAACAAATCGCAACAGGAATTGGCGTATGCCAGCACTTTGCAGTCCAAGAACAACCGGTGCTATTTTTGTCAGGGGACAGCTGACGGCGAAGGTCTGAAGGTAGTCCTACATGACCCAAAAACAGTACAGCACGGCATTGCCATGAGGAAATGGGTAACTACAACGATTTCTGTGCCGCGTTGTAAACGCTGCGCAAATGTTGATAAGGCGCTAAAAGGCTATCAAACGGCTTTTTTGGTTTCGGCGCTGGCATTAATGGCCATCGGAACCATTGCGGGCATTGCTACTTACGACATGCATCAAATGGATAGCCTGCCAATAATATTGGCAGTGGTGGGTTTTCTTTGCGCCCTGGCCATTTTCATAGCCCGGGTAAGGAAACTGTTTAGAGTCAAACGAGCATCAGGAAGTGCAACAATGGCCTATCTGAACTATGCTCCGGTGAAGTATTTACAGGAAAATGGCTGGAAGATGGGACCGGGATAAACAAGCTCGACAGCCATGTCCTAAAAATTGGTGCACTTAGCCGATAAGAGAGCGGGGGGCAGGGCGGCGGGCGCAGTTGATACGCAGAAGGGTTCGGTACTTGGCGCTATGCAGGCGGCAAGCGTCGGGTGCCCTCACCTGGCGTTTGTCGATTAAAGGTATTTGGCTGATCGGTGGAATAGCAGCGGTTTGCCGGCGTTGCCCATTATCAGTTTGAAACCATCCATCCGTTTTATGACGGCAATGGGCGAACAGGGCGGTTATTGACTACCTGGATTCTGTACCAGGGTGGTTATGATCTGGGCAAGTTCTATTCTCTTGAAGAGTTCTATGCTCAGGATTTGGATGGGTATTACCAGGCTCTAGTCACGCATGCGCATCACAACTACTACGAGGGGCGAAACAAAGCTGACATAACGCCTTGGCTAGATTACTTTCTAAAAGGGATGGCAACGGTTTTTGAAGGTGTAGCAAGCGAAGTTCAAAAGCAGGTTAGTCCCAAAGGGAGGGCAGCGGATCAAAAGCTGCGGCGCAACCTAGATCACCGCGCCCGGCGTGTGCTAGGTTTATTTGCTGAACAGGAATTCATTCGATCGGCAAAGGTGGCAAAACTACTCGGTTTGTCAGAGCGCCAGGCAAGGGATTTGCTTATAGAATGGGTAGCTCAAGGCTGGATTGAGATTGCTAATCCGCCCAGGAAGGCTAGAAAGTATCGGCTGGCAAAGAGATGTAAAGATTTGGTTTCGTAATATATTCCTTCGTCACTTCGCATGAACCTTAGACCAGAGAGCAAAGTTGAATATGGGAATTGAGCAATTAATCGAGGTTGCCGACGAGTTGGCTAGAACCGAAAGCCACTGGATGGTTATCGGAGAAAAACTACGATCCCAAACTGGTGATTTTCTACCAGAGATGAGAGATTTCCTGAGTTCTGCTCTGATGTACAACTATGTTGAGGTCTCGGAAGCTCAGAGGCGTGCGACCTGGGGTGTCTATGCACCCTTTGTTGAGTTTACTGACGGGAGAGTCTTCCCGCCATCGCTTGATAATTTGGCTGACCATCAACTCACTTGGCTACAGACTATTCTGAGTCACGCGAAAGAACCTGCCTTACTTTCGCGGGTCAATGACTTGTTGTGGGTTCGACGGTTTACAAATCGTCCAGATATATTTGCCCGTGCTGCGGTAGATCAATATCTTGCCCTAGCAGACGGTGAATGGGAGGCCATCTATCGAACAGAGTGCTTGGTGCGCTCGCTTGAAATTGGCCTTGAAATGAATGACGTAGAGATAATAAAAAAATCTTCAAAAAAGGCGATTTCCTTCGCTCATGCGAACCTCGCAGGACATGAATTGACACCAGGCATTCCATTAAGGATCGTCGAAGCGCTTGACCGATTGCCTCAAAAACGGCAAACCGGCGAAATTGATAAATTGCTCGATAAATGCCTTGAAAAATATCAAAAATTGTCCTATGCACTAGAGGCTGTTTTCGAAATGAAGGCAAAGAGATCGAAATCGGATGAGGAGCGAGATTCTTATCGCAAGGCCCTCATAGACCGGTGGCGAGAGGACGCGCAACATTCCAAAGGTCTAATAAAGCTGGCTATTCTACGCAAGGCAGAAGAGTTAGCCAGGGCTTATGGGTTTGCGAAAGATGTGCAAGAAATTCTCAAGAGTATTCAGTCAATTCCAGAAGAAGACTTCGAATTTAAAGAGATAGAAACTACTATAACAATTCCCAATGAAAAGATTCGAAAGTACATCAATTGGTTTTTCAAAGGGGAAAGTTGGCAGGAAGCCCTAACCAGATATGGTTGGCATGGCCCTCCAAGCGGGGATTATAAAAAGAATTTGGATGAAATTCAGCTGTACAAGTCCAAACATCCTATTCAGTTTTTAGTTTCGGGGATCGTACTAGACGACAACAATACGCCTTTGATGTTCCCTCAGACAGAAGATCAGCACGCCCAGAGGCATCTTATCCAACAAGAACATTTAGGCATTACATTTTTTGGAACACTCGCAGATCAGATTCTGGAGAAATTATTCAACGACTTCGAGAACATCTCTCAAGAGGAGCTAACTCTATTCTTTACTACAGAGTTTGTATCGAAAGAAGTGGCTGAAAGAATTGCTGTATCTATTGATTTGTATCGCAAGGAGCAGTATGACGCGGCTGCCCACATTCTGCTCACAAAAATTGAAGCTGTCTTTCGGACCTTAGCCACAGAACTCGGTTTTGCTGTGATCCGGCCACCAGTTGGGGAGAAACCGGGCGGAGTTTTAGCCTTAGGAACGATCTTGGACTTGCTCAAAGGAAGATTTGACGAGTCGTGGCGCCGTTACTTCGTAAACCTATTGTCAAATCCGCTGGGAGCTAACATTCGAAACCGTGTCCTTCATGGTTTGACAATGAGCGCAACGAAACGAGAAACAGCTTTGCTGATTCATGCGGTTTGTCATCTTAGACTTATCGGGGTTATTACAAAAAATACGAGTGAAGAAACGGAGGAGGCAGCACAAAGTAAAGGTGCCACATGAATTACGCAAAAGGAAATCGATGATTTTGGGAAAGACTTCGAACGAACGGAGGATGGTTACATTGGTTTCCTTTTATTATATGACAAGGGGTTTCCATATGTGGTGTTGGTATCAAGCAAGAGGATAAAGATGCTTTGGACGGCAAAGAGCAAGCCCGCCGTTATGCCTAATCTCAAAATGCTCGCTTTGTTATTCTCTCAAGCGGAAACCTACATTACTTTTGGGATTTAGAGCGTGGCAAACCGGAAATTATTATTGAATTTCCAACTCGGGAATCCTTATTGCATCGCCTTGAGTTCACACTGGATAACAAACGTTTAGCCGATGAAAAGATCGAAGCAGACTATATCGCCTTGACGCAGAATCCTATGTATAAGGCCGATCCTCGTTATTCCGTCAGAGAGGAAAGAGTGCATTACCTTGCTGAGGAGAACTTACAAAATTTGCGGCCATATCAAATAAAGGCAATTCGCGCCTTGCAGGATCGAGTCAGAAATTCTTCCAAAGGTCGGAAGCGTCCATAGCCGAACCGATTGAGGATGGAAAACGTTCGCATAGACGTTTTTGTCTTTTGTTTTTCAATCCCAGTACTCCACCAGGCGCCTTTTGAAGATTTAGCTTAACTGTCAGCGTTTCTTTTTCTAGACCAGCATCCTGCCATTTCTATTCATCTCCTCTGCTCAACACAGCCCAAATGAAATACAGTATTACAATTGAATGGCTTGTTACGGCTATTTGGTAAATAGATTCCATCCGATATTCGTCTTGGTTCATTTGCCTTGAAAATGGAGTCATTGGGTTTGCGTTGCTTTATTCAAAATCTGTGAACCCAGAGGCTGAAGGGATGGGATGCAAATTATTGGCGAATAAAGGAGTTATCCGCGGAGGGATATTCAAATGGCAACACCGATTGAACTCAAATATTCGAAACTAGGTGGATCCACCGGCTTCCTCGGTGCGCCGACGCTACCAAGCGAGCGCACATGTCCCGACGGACGTGGACGCTACCAACATTTTCAGGGTGGCTCGATCTATTGGACGCCCGAACGAGGCGCTTTCGAAGTCCACGGGTTCATCCGTCAGAAGTGGGAGGAACTTGGTTGGGAGCGCAGTTTTCTCGGCTATCCGGTGACTGATGAGCAATTGATGTCCGATGGGGTTGGTCGCGTGAGTGAGTTTGAAAAGGGTGGACAAATTGTTTGGTCATCGACAACTGGTGCCCATCCTATTGCTGGCTCGATAGGTGCAAAGTGGGCGGCGCTCAATGCCGAGGCAGGATTTCTAGGGTACCCAATTGGAGACGAAAGTGCGACGCCCGACGGACGTGGACGCTACCAACATTTTCAGGGTGGTTCAATCTATTATAGGTTAGCCGAATGGGGTGCATTTGAGGTGCACGGGCTGATCCGGGATCGATGGACCGCGCTTGGCTGGGAACAGAGTTTTCTGGGCTTCCCTGTTTCGGACGAACTGCCGATGCCAGAGAGCAGCAGCCAGCCCCTCCCGTGGCTGGGGCTCGGTGCCGTACGGCTTGAAGAAGAGAGGTTGTTGCGGCCGATGAGGCCGGTCGGTCGATATAGTGTCTTTGAACATGGAGTGGTGACATGGTTTCCGGGTCAGAGCGAGGCTGTCGAATCGCCACACCACTACGAACGCCTATACGCGCAAATACGAGCGCAGATACTGGCTCGTTTCTTCGCTCTTGGCCCAAAAGGAAGACGCAACCATTTCTCGATGGTAAATTATCTAGCTGGACAGGTAGCGAAGCGACCAGTTAATGATATCGAAAAGGTAAAAACGGAAAATGGGCTTTGGCGGATTACAAGAGACGGCGGCGAAAACCCGATGGCCTTTGGTTCTCATCTTTATATGATGCTGGCCGTGGAGCATCACTTTGGGAACGATGAGTCTACTCGCGCATTAAAGGCTGGACTGGCAACGCTTGAATCGCTATTTGTTTGGCAAACTCCCGGTGATCCATCCTCTCGCCTTCCAATTCGCTGGGACGCCGGGATGCCGGATGAGCGTGAAGACGAACAGTTCGTCGTAGACAACCATGGCCATTTGCATCGGCCTGGTTATCCTCCAAAAACGCTCTATTCGACTGGGATGGCTTCAACTAACATCAATCATTTTCCAAGACGTGATTTAGCAACCTTAGAAGACCTTCTCGGCCCCGGACAAGCGGCTGGGTATAAAAACGACCAGGCTAAATACGAGCAGTATCGGCCTTGGGAACTTTCGATGGATGAAGTCAATGGCTTGGTTTCAATCTATTGGATTGTCAACAAACTCTCCCACGACGCCAATATTACTTCCAGTGTGCAGCGCCAAGCTCAGTTTCTAGGCAATTACCTCGCCAACAACGGATATATCCTGGTTCGACCAATGGGAGGACTCTCGTGGAGAGGAGCAACTGGAATCCTTCCTGCATTGGAGTATCCTTTTGCTCGGGTTCTGAGTAGCATTGCTGGAATCAATGCGTCCTCGCGTGCAGACTTCAAGCAGGCCATGGAGAGGGCTGGTTATTGGCGTAACCTTGTAGGCCCGATAACGAAATTTCAGTTAACAGCTTGGACGCTGGGGCTTCCAGCGGCAATGACCATGCTCAGCCAGGGTTTACCTCCAAGCACACTCAGCGCCGCAGCCGCTGTTTACGTTCATAATGACTGTTTTGACGTGTCAGAGATCGGAGAACCTGCGCTTGCGCTCTTATGTAAAGATGCCCCTAATAAGCAAGCGCTCTATGGGCTTGTGGCACAGATTGGGGCAGTAACGAATACACCAGGGACTCATTTCCATCCCTGGATCGGACTCACGGGTCTCGACGATCCGGATCCCACTGTACGTGAAATTTTCCATGATTGGTATGATCGACGCAGTCAGGCAGTCGAGAGCGGCACTCTTACCGAGCTCAAGTGCCAAGGTATTCGAAGCATCTTCACCACAGCTGTGGATGTCCTTACCAGAGGGGATTCTACCAACGAGCAAATGCTCGTTGAACAAATCGAGCGGGCTATCGTAGAACTTTTTCGCGACTGCTACTTTGAACCAAAACTGTATATGATCGGCGCGTCGGACTTCCCATCACTTGTTAACCAAGAGTGGTGCTGGTTGTTTCACTGGGATTATTATCCCGAAAATGGTGGTGATTCTACTCCCTACCACCCAATGAACCTCTGCGTTGGCCTCGCGCTTGCATTCTGGTATGCAAAGCGGCGGCAGAATAACGGTACTCCAGTGACCACTCCGCGATTCCCGGTGCCTCTGAACGCTGACCGTTTCGCAAATTGGCCCTTGGCTGCTGTACCTAAGAATTGTCTCGATTCTCTTATAACTGCCGGTATACCCGTGGAGGCAGTTCAGGGTACGTCCAAAGCTACGCTTCACGCTGTGGGCGAGGGTTACCCGCTATTTGATGAGCCACTCGTCCACAGGAACGCTCTCCCGCAGTTGGACTTTCCTCCAGCAACCACGCTAATGTGTGAATTGAACCTGGTCTTGCCGGCAAAGTTTCCTGGTGACTTGCCTACAGGCATTATGCTTTATCCAGGCCTGGAAGTTGAAATCCAAGCCAGTGGCAGCATCTGGGCCGGGGACATAAGGGATGCTAGGAATGGCCCCAACGGCCTAGACCAGCTGATCGATGACGCGCGCTGGCCATTGCACACAGGATTGGATGGGGCACAGGCGCGCGCGTTCTGCTTGTTGGGTCGCGTAAACGGTTACTTCTACGTGGGAGAAAATTTTCGAGCGCGGTTCACCTATAGTGCGGCCAGACCGCTATTTCTTCGCATCAATGACAATAATCCTGGCGACGGAGACGGGGAATTCGCGGTGCACATCCGTATTTGGGGGCCAGAGGCGGGTGTCTTTGGAAGAGTCTACTGGACACCAAATGTTCTTCGCGATGGCGGATTGCTATTTACCGAGGATGCAGTGGATCGGATCGATGTTAAAGTTGATCAAGAAGTGGTCCCCTCTAGCACGGTGGAGTTCCGGCTGGAGACACCTGATAATAATAGATGGGGAAATATTACATGGCGGAAAGAGGTCATCTTTCGCGAGTCTCCCGCGAAGGGCCGGGGAATATGGACTATTGCCACACAGGACGACATCCATAGTGATGAGAACATTCGGTTCATGAATCAAATGAGGGGTGCTTTACTTACTTTTAATAAAATGAAGGAATTTGGTCGCATGTCTCAGGTACTCGTATTAGATGCCTCCGAAGTACGGCCTGGCTCTAGAATAACCTTCTTTTGGTACAAAGACTGAACACCAAACCTCAAGCGTGGCCAGCTGTGATGTCTTTTTAGCGCTTATCGCTGGCGCGCTTTCGCCGTGTTCAGTTTCGCGGCTTGCCGAATGAGTGCCTTCAACGCAGCCTCATTTAGCGTGTCCTCTGCGTGGAAGTCGATGGCTCGAACTGTTTTGCTATCCAGGCGCGTGTTGAAAAGCACCTTTGGGTCCTTCAGCAAAGCACCTTTGGGGAAGGTCAGCCTCACGGCGTTCTTGAGAATATCCGCCAGGCAGATTATGCCGGCATGAGACCAAACGGGGACCCCCATTGGTTTGGAGGGCTTTTTCCACTTCACTTCCTCAACCACGGCTGGGCCAGCCTTTTTGATTAGGGCGCGCAGCTGTGCTAGCTTCCTGCCGCGCCAGTCCCCCGGCCCTTTGATAATGGCGTCTATCTGCCGAGAGGCAGATCTGTCTTTTGGAGGAGGGCGCATGGCTGCATTTATCTTCAGCTCGCTGCCTTCTTCACCAGGGCGGTGATCTTTGCTTCTGCGGCTGGCGTTAGCTTCCTCACAGCAAAGGACGTCGGCCACATTTCGCCTTCATCAAGTTTGGCCGTGTCGCTGAAACCCAAGCTGGCATAGCGGGCTTCAAACTTCTTGGCATCCTGAAAAAAGCACACGACCTTGCCGGCTTCATTTGCATAGGCAGGCATGCTGTACCAAGTCTTGGGCATAAGCTGCGGCGCGGCTCCGGTGACGATCTCATGAACGCGCTTGGCCAACGCGCGATCCGGTTCGGGCATCGAAGCGATCCTAGTGAGCACGGCCTTTTCACCTGCCGCCCGGTCGTTGGCCATCTTTTCCTCGGCCTTCAGCTCCTTGACGCGGTCTTTCATCGCTTGTTTTTCAAAGTCTGAAAAGCCTTCTGTTTTGCCGGCTTTCTTTGCTGTTTTCTTGGGGCTCATCTTTGATCTCCTTTTTGAGAGTAGTCGATCGGCTTAACGCTTAGCCAGGTAGGTTTCCAGTTCCTTGAGCGCCTGGGTGGCGCCGCCAACGGCGCCGTAACCCTTGGCTTCTTCGAATGCGGCGACAGAAGCGAACACGAGCTGCAGAGTCACTTTGGTCTTGCCGCCTTCGTCTTCAAAGGTGACGTTGGTGCGCACCGGGTCGGGGTCTCCCTCGCCGCCATAGTCGTAGACCAGGCGGGTCGGCTTGCTGATCTCGACGAAGGTGACCTTGAACGGGTACATGGCGCCACCTTCGGCGGGCATGCTGTAGCGCCAGACGCCTCCCGGCTGCGCATCCCATTCGTGGGTCTGCGAACCTTTCGGCATCCACCAGTTCTCAACGTGCTCTTTCTCGGTGAACGCCGCAAAGACCAGGTCCGGCGGGGCATTGAGCACCCGTGAAACTACGATTTCTCGATCTGCGGTTGTGCTTGGCATTAGGCGATCTCCTTTTATTGGCGAACCAGAAGCATGAATAAACTGGTAACTAGCCTTTCTCCTTTTGGATCTTGTGCAAATACTCCTCCAGGCGGTCGAAGCTTTCTTCCCAATTCTTGCGATAGCGTTCCAGCCACTGGGCAACATCTTTCAGCGGGGCGGCTTGCAGTTGCGCCGGCCGCCACTGGGCTTCGCGCCCGCGCTGGATCAAGCCGGCGTGTTCCAGTACCTTCAGGTGTTTGGAGATCGCCGGCATGCTGATCTTGAACGGCTTGGCAAGCTCCTTCACTGTGGACGGGCCTTGCGCAAGCCGCGCCAGCATGGCGCGGCGGGTTGGGTCCGCCAGGGCGGCAAAGGTCAGGCTAAGGGAATCTGGCTCGCTCTGCATAGTCATCTAATTAGCTAGTTAACCAAATGGTAAAGTACATTTGGCCAAATGTCAAGTCGGATTCTTCCTATGCGTTAGGGGGGTGGCGCTTGCCAGACTCCGAATGGGTATCCGCTTAGATGCAAGTGAGTGTGATGAAGAGATTTCCCCCTTGGGCATCTTACAATCCCTGCCTGTATACTAGCTACATGGCGAAGCTAGTCACGGTTTCTGAAATGCGCGCCATCGAGCAGGCCGCGGATGGGGCCGGACTGACTTACGCGCAAATGATGGAAAACGCCGGGGAGTCACTCGCGGCGGCTGTCACTACGCATTGTCATGGCCGGGACAAGAGCATCCTCGGCCTGGTAGGCCCAGGAAATAATGGGGGCGATACTCTGGTCGCCCTCGCGCACCTGGCCAAAACCGGCCGGAAAGCGAGCGCGCTCATCGTGGGGGAGAGGAAGCGGGACAAGTATCTGGCGAGGGCAAAGAAGGCCGGGCTGACCGTGCTGCCAAGCCTGGCGGCCGCAACCCGAAGGCTCGGCAGGGTCGACGTTCTCTTGGATGGTTTGTTGGGCACGGGCATCCGCTTGCCTCTGCGGGCGCCTTTTGCCGAGACGCTGTCTGCAATCAACAAGGCCATTGTTGTACGAACCAAACGCCCCTTCATCGTTGCCGTGGATTGCCCGTCCGGCATGGACTGCGATACAGGCGAAGTCCCGCCCGATGTATTGAGGGCAGATCTCACCGTCACTATGGCCGCTGCCAAGCGCGGCATGCTTAGCCTGCCAGCCTTCGAGTACATCGGCGAACTGCGGGTCGGGAACATTGGGCTGCCCACTGACCTGCCGGCCTGGGCGGCGATCAGGAAGACTGCAATCGATGAATCCGTTGTGCGCGCCATGCTCCCGGAGCGACCGATGGACGCTCACAAGGGAACATTCGGCACCGCGCTTATTGTGGCAGGGTCCCAACATTTCCCGGGCGCGGCCCTGCTCGCTGGGGAAGCGGCCTATCGCAGCGGCGCCGGGCTGGTTACCATCGCGGCACCGGAGAGCATCCAGCCAGCCTTGGCCGGCCATCTGCAGGAAGCAACCTGGTTGCCCCTGCCCGATGAAAAGGGCTGGATTTCGGAAGTGGCCGCGGAGACCCTCGTGCACAATATGGAACGCGTCACGGCTATGTTGCTTGGACCCGGCTTTGGTCAACAAGAAACTACCAAGCGCTTCCTTGAGCGCATCCTCGGTCCAATATTGCCGCCACTGGTTCTGGACGCGGATGCAATCAAATTGATCGCTGCGTTGCCTGATTGGCCAAAGCGCCTGCCACCGAATAGCATCCTTACACCTCACCCCGGCGAGATGGCCGTCCTGACGAATCTTTCGATCGAAGAAATCCAGAAGGATCGGATCGGGACTGCGGAGCGCTTTACCACGCTGTGGGGCCATGTCGTGGTGCTGAAGGGCGCTTTCACTGTAGTTTCCTCCCCCGACGGGCGGACCGCCGTCAATCCCCTCGCCACGCCTGCGCTTGCTCGGGCAGGGACCGGGGATGTGCTGGCGGGGCTCATTGCCAGTCTGCGGGCTCAAGGCGTCTCGGCCTTTGAGGCGGCTTGCGCTGGAGTTTGGCTGCACGGCCAAGCTGGCCTGTTGGCTGCCAAGAGGCTTGGCAGTACGGCCAGTGTCATTGCCGGCGACCTGATAGCAGAAATCTCCTCCCTAATCGTCAAGTAGCAAAAGGACCGGCTTTTGGCCGGTCCTTGTGTTCTAGCTCTTCTTTGCGCTTTTATCGTTGTCGGCCGCTCGGCCACCGCGCGGCGTCTTGGCCGCTTCGATAGCGGCCTCGCCGCGCAGGCGCAGGTCCTCGGCTACTTCCTCGCCGCGGGAGCGCAGTTGTTCGGCGCGACCGCGCAGTTCAGCGGTCTGCTCGCGGGCCATCTTGGTCAATTCATCGGCGCGGGAGCGTGCTTCTGCCGCGGCCTTATCCAGGGCGTCGCTGCCCATATCGCGCAGTTCAATGCCCTTTTCACGAATGAGCTTACGGGTCTCTTCCCCGGAGAAGGGCGCCATCAGCAGGGCCACGGCCGCGCCGATGATCCCGCCCATCAGAAAACCGGAGAAGAAGGAACCAAAGTCGCCACCATTTCTATCAGACATGTCCATTCTCCTTTTGAATAGTTATATCCTATTTGCGGCCCCAAAATTTAAGCAATTCGAGAGCCCGACGAAAACCGGCAACGCCGGCACTTACTCTAACGACGGGAGCCACCAATTTATCACTCAAGAAGCGGCTGGTGCCGCGCATGGTATTGGCGGCCTCGCTGGCCGAATCCAGGATCGGCCCCAGTTCGTTCTGCAGCAGGTTGATCAGGCGGGCAAGCTGGATGACCAGCAATACCAAGGCCAAGCCTACAATAAGGAACACCAGCGTTACCAGGATGAGGAAGATGTCGCGGATGGCTTCGGTAGGGGCGCCGGGCTGTAGAAGGTAAATGACAGCGGCTACGAGCCCAACCAGGATGAGGAGGGAGAGGACGATGAGGCCAGCTACCAAACCGCGGGAAGGGCGCTCGTTGTCAGCCGCCGAGGGCGGGAGATTGGTGGGGTGGGAGTTGGGCTGTGTCGGGTTCAAGATTCCGCCTTGGTCTAAGATTATATCAACGCAGATGTAACGAAAGTTGTAATGTAACGCCGCGACACAGGGCCGTTACATCTTTGTCAAGTTGATAGTTGCAAGTTGCTAACCTGACACAAAGCAGGTTAGCAACTTGACGCCGGGGTGCAGAACAGCCAAATTCAGATTTCCTAGCTCGAATTGGAGGCAGGGAGCCAGGAAACGGGCGGACAGCAAAGCAGAGCCATATAATAGCCATGAGGACATTAATGCACAGATAGACAGGTTTAGGGGAGAAAGACCCAGGTTGTCAAGCGAGGTATTGGGACCTCTTCGCAGGCCGAAGCTCGCATCAGCTGGCCAGGGTGACGCGATTAAAACCGAATCGCTATAGCAACTACTGGCTTTGCCAGGCTTCGATGGTGTCTTGTAGCTGCTGCAGAGTCTGCTGGTTGCCCTGGAAGGTGCGCGGTTGGCCGGGGGCGGCCTCCAGGATGGTGCAGGCCGCGTCGAGGCAGTAGCGATACTCCAATGGGGAGGCGAAGTTCGTGGGGCTATTCAGCTTGTAGGCCCAATGCCCGCCGCCCAAGGGCCACATCGGCAATGGAGTGGTCCACCCGCCGAGGTTGAACTGCAGATAGGCGAGCAAATTATCGGGCGGGGCGGTCAACTCGAACCAGATAGGGGCGCTAGAGCCGGCGGTCCAAGATGCGACCTGATCTTCGACTTCAAGCAACGTGGTTTCGGCGGGGATGATGAGCTGGCGGACCGAAAACGCCCCGTCCGCCAGGTGCTCGGCGTTCCAGAAGCCATCGCCCAGTGTGTACTTGTAGCGAATATCCACGCCGACGGGCAATTGCATGGTGATCGAATAACGCCCATCCTCTTGCACGGACATCAATGGGCGTGTGGCAAAGGAATGAAGGCTTCCGCTCAAGAAGACGGGCGTGCCTGCGGTGTGGTCCTCCGGCGGAGTCACCCACAGGGTGACGCTCGCCATTTGGCTTGGGGTCAGGCTGATATTTGCCGGGGTCTCATTGTTCGCCGCCACCAACGCTCCCTGCTGGAAAGGCAGGTAGGCACCGCTGGCGGAATACACCAGCACATTGTGCAAGCCCTGGGGGAGGCCTTGTATAAGGAAGCGGCCTTCCGCGTCCGTTCTGGTTTCCCGGCCTGCGGCGATCACGACGAGATCAGAGATCGGCACGCCTCCGGCGGCATCGGTCACCGTGCCGCTGATCTGGCCGCTTGGGATCTCGGCCGGCGCGTTGGCCCAGGCGGCAATGACATCATGCGCCACGTGGCCCGGGCCATCCACGAGATAGGCGCGGTAGGCGATGGGGTCCCCATTGGCGGCAATTTCGTTGGTGGCCCCGATCTCGCTCTGCCGCGCGTAGCGGTACTTCACCAGCGAACCAGCAGGCACGGAGATGGTAAGGGCAACACTTTGCTCGCCGGCGGAATGCATTTCAACTGGGCGCGGATTGAATTCCAACCCGGTTACCTCATCGAGAATGACGAACAACCCAGTCTCGCCCGACGCGCTGTTGGTTGGCAACAACGCCGTGAAGGTGACCTCTACGGCAGGTGGCAGGGAGAAATCGGTGAGCACAGGCTGCGCCGGGGCAGCGCAGGCTGAAAGCAATAACGCCAGCAGAAAGACCATTGCCATTTTTCTCATTTAGCCGCCTTGCGTTGCACGCGCCGGCGCTGCGCCAGAGAGGCGGTGGCGACGCTAAGAAAATATAGGATCATGAGGGGTAGCCAAACCAGCATCATATTGATCGGGTCGACGGTGGGGGTGATGGCAGCCGCCAGCACGGCCAACAAGACCACGGCAATGCGCCAATTCTGCCCCAACCAGCGCGGGGGGAGCAAGCCCATGGCGGCCAGAACATAGGAGATGAGCGGGAATTCGAAGGAGAGGCCGACCCAGAACATAAGGCCCGTGGCGAAGCCGACGTACGAGGATGGCCGCACAATAGCCGGAATGTCCGTGAAGGTAAGCAGAAAATTCACAGCCGGCGGCAGCAGATATAAGTAGGTAAATGCCAATCCCACCACGAACAAGGCGAATATCAAAGGAATGGACAGGAGGCCGATAAGCCTGGATCGAGGAGAAAGGCCGGGGGCAACGAAAAGAAGTAACTCGAAAGCGATGTAGGGCAGAGTGATGGCGAAGCTGCTCAGCAAGGTCACGCGCATCACCACGCCGATCGGCTCGGTGACATCGACCGCCTGCAAACCCTGAAGGCCGCCGACAGGCTGAGCCAACAGGCTGAGCAACTCGTCCGAGAATTCGAACATCAGGATGGAAACGAGGATCAGGGCCAGGGCTGAACGCACGAGGTGGCCGCGCAGGGCAGCAAGATGTTGGAGAACCTCCCCGGGATGGGACAGAGCCTTCTCCACCGTTTCGCCGAGCGGCGTGTCCTCTGGCTCCTGGGTGAAGAAGCGCGCCGGCCGGCTGAACAGTCGGCGCAGCAAGCCGCCCAGAAACCTGAGCGGCGCGGTGAGCACGAGCCACACCTTGCGCAAGAACTTTCGCATTAGCTCGCCTCGCCGCCAGATTCAGATTTCGGGGGTTCCTGTTTCGGGGATTCCTGCTTCTTCGTTTTCTGAGAAAGCGGATCGGGGGCGCGCGTCCAGGCCGTGAGCTGCCGGTCGATATCTTGCAGCGCTTCTTTCTGTTCCTTCAATTCTCCCCGCAATTCCTCCTGGATTTTTTCTATCTCCTCGATGCCAGCCTGACGCACCAGGGTCTCGGGCAGCTCGCGCAGTTGCCGACTGGCATCCTGAACGGCGCGCCACGTGTTCGACTGGCGCAAATTGCGCAAAGCCTTTCCCAGGGTTGAACCGATCTTAACCAAATCCTGCGGCCCCATCACAAGGAAGAGGATGAGCAGGATGGCGATGAGTTCAGTTGGCCCGATGCCCAGGAATTCCATAGCTTACGAGTCCCTTTTCGCCAGGGCTTCCTGGCGGGCGATGGCTCGGCCGATCTCTTGCCGCCGGTCGGCCAGGCTGCCTAACACGCCGTTGACGAAGCGGGAGGAAGAATCCGAGCCGTAGCGCTTGGCTAGTTCCACCGCCTCGTTGATGGCCACCTTAACCGGCGTTTCGGCGTTGACCGCAAATTCCCACACGGCCATGCGGATCAGGTTGCGGTCGATGACAGAGACTTGATCGATAGGCCATTCAGGGGCGTGTTCGGCGATGTAGGCATCCAGTGGTTTGCGCAATGGCAGCACGCCGCGCACGATGCGGCTGGCGAATTCCGCCAGGTCTTCTTCTAGTTCGTAATCCTTAAGCCGGAGTTCGAGCACGCCTTCAAGCGCATGCCCGGTGAGGTCGATCTCGTAGAGCGCCTGGAGCGCCAGGCTGCGCGCCCGGGTGCGCGGTTTCATTTCAGCCGGCTGTAGGAAAGTAAACGTCGTCGATGTGGATGTTGATGCGCCCGGCGATCATGCCCAACATCTCGGAAATCGCGCGGGCTACGGCGGCCTGAACTTCGCGGCTCACCTGGCGCAGGTTGACCGCCGCGTCCATCACCAGATAGAGGTCCACATCAACGAGGCCGTCCTCGATTTGGACACGCACGCCCTCGTCCGCTCCGGCGCCGATCCCGTGGCGTCGCGGGCTGGCCGCATGGACACCGGGCACTTTGAGGGCGGTCAGGCGCGCGATCTCCCGCAGAACTTCAGGCGATACGGTGGTGGAGTCTGGATTACGCATGGCTAGAACATGGCCATCCCGCCGTCCACGGCCAGCACTTGGCCGGTGATGTAGGCGGCTTCGTCGGAGGCAAGGAAAGCCACGGCGTTGGCGATATCTTCGGGGGTGCCTTTGCGGCCCAGCGGGATCATCTTGACGAACGCGTCGCGCATATCTTCGGGAACGCCTGCCCAGATCTCGGTATCCACGTAGCCGGCAGCGATGGCGTTGACGGTGATGTTACGGCCAGCTACCTCGCGCGCCAGCGCCTTGGTGAACCCGATCTGGCCGGCTTTGGAGGCCGAATAGTTGGTCTGGCCGGCGTTGCCGATCTGCCCGGAGACGGAGGTGATATTGATAATGCGGCCGGTGCGCGCCTTCATCATATGGCGAACGGCGGCTTTGCTGCAATTGAAGGTGCCTTTGAGGTTGGTGTCAATGACCGCATCCCAGGATTCTTCGCTCATCATCATGATGAGCATGTCGCGGGTAATGCCGGCATTGTTGACCAGAATATCCAGGCGACCCCACTTTTCCACGGCGGATTTGACCAAGGCGTTGGCATCTGCCACCTTTGCCACGTCGCCGGGGAGAGCGGCGGCCTTGCCCCCCGCGTTGATGATGGCCATCACGACTTCCTCGGCGGCCTTGCCATTCTGGTTGTAGTTTACGATGACGCTGGCGCCGCGCGAGGCCAGCTCGATGGCGATGGCGCGGCCGATGCCGCGCGAGCCGCCGGTAACGACAGCGGCTTTATTGGCGAGCGGGGCGATGTTTGCAGGCATGGTAAAGGTCCTTAATGATGCTTGGGATTATACCAACGGGGAGGCAAAGGCAATTCAGATTTATGATTGCTGATTTCTGATTTGGGATTTACATCTCCATTACAAGCCTCTGCTACACTTCTGTACATGAAGACAAATACCTTCGCCTTAATTCTTATATCAATGCTTCTGGCTGCCTGCTCAGCCGCTGCCATGCCAGTGACCAGCCCAACATTGGCCGGCTTCACGCAGGATTCACCTTGCGGCAACAACGTTTGCGAAGGGCCCGAGACTGCCAGTAATTGTCCCGCGGATTGCAGCCCCGCGGCCACCGCTCCAACTAATGATATTGTAGAGGCAGGAGAGGGCACACTCTACATCGGCATCATGGTACATCTGGAAGGGTGGGACGATGAGGGCGACGAAGCCCAGTTCCGGCGACACGCTGAACTCGTGCGCGAGTACGCCGACCTGTTCGAATCGTATGGCGCGGTGCTGACCTGGGAGAGCAAGGAGTTCACCGATGGCAGCATTCGCTGGGCGGACAACGTGCTTTTGGAGATGCGGCAACGCGGACATGGCGTGGGAGTGCATGCCGACATCGGCGGGCAGCGCAATTACGATTGCCGACGCTTCGCGGATGACCTGCGGGCGGAAAAGGAACAGCTCGAGTCGCTCGGGGTCTCCGTACTCCATGTCTCCGGCACGGTATCGCATTGCGATTGGGTGACCGCATCCATTGAGGCGGGATACGAATTCACGACCGGCGTGGTGGCCTACGGGGTCATGTCGATGTCGGAAGCAATGCGTCCCGCGGAGTACCGTGACTGCGCCAGCCCAGCCGCTTGCCATCAGGCTTACCCGCCTGATCTGGCTGACCGGCTCACGCCGTGGCGTGCAGCCAGCGGAGAGGACTGGATCTCGCCGATCGCCGACGGCGGGCTGGTGATCATCCCCAGCGGGGGCGGGCTGCCCTGCATGGCCGAAGAGCGCGCCTCATCCGGATCGGTGACGCGCTGCGAATTCACCGAAGAAGATATCGCCGCGTCGGTGGAGGAGTTGGAGGAGGCGCTGAGCCTGGTCCAGCAGGGGCGCGTCAATACGTATTACGTATCGTGGAGTCTCGGGAACCCGCTATCGCCGGAGTTGGTGGAGCAATGGCTGCAAGGCATCCAGCCATACGTGGACTCGGGGCAAGTGGAATGGGTCTCTTTGGTTGATATGTATGAACTGTATGTGGGAGGGGAGTAGTCCTTGCCACTCTGAGCGTAAGCGAAGAGTCCACCCGCGACTCCTCTTCTCATTCAGGCCACTTCATGCTTAGGTCCTCGAATTTAGGATTGACGGTCCTAATTAGAGCAAGCTTCTTCTTCCTAACCCAGCCTTTGATCTTCTTTTCCGCCGTGTAATCTTCGATTGAGGTCTTTGGTCGAGCCGACGTATAAGGTGCCTTTGCCGTTGCCGAGGATATAAACGTAGTAGCTATTCATAGCAAATCAGCTACCAGCAGGGTCAGCTCTAGAATGGATGCTTCGCTACGCTCAGCATGGCAAGCTCAGTTGATCTTTTCGAAATCCGCCGGCTCTCCCAATGCCAGGCCTTCGGCCTCGGCATCGATGCGCTTCAGCAGCCCGGTGAGCACGCTGCCGGTGCCCAGCTCGATGAAGGTGGTGACGCCGCGCTTGCGCATGTTGCGGATCGATTCCGTCCAATGCACGCGGGCGGTAAGCTGGCCGTAGAGATCGCCGCGGATCTGGTCGGCGGTCTCCAACAGGTCGGCGCCCACGTTACCTACGATAGGAATTGTTGGGTTTTCGATGAGGGCATCGTCAACCGCCTTACGGAACTCGCCTTGCGCGCCGGCCATCAGCGGCGAGTGCGCGGCGATGCTGACCGCCAGCGGCAGCGCACGCTTGGCGCCGGCTGCCTTGGCGGCCGCCATGGCGCGTTCAACTGCGGCCTTGTGGCCGGAGATGACCACCTGGCCGGGGCAGTTATCGTTGGCCACCTGCACAACTTCGCCGGAAGTGCTGGCAGTGAAACAGATCTTATCCAGCGTCTCGATGTCGAGGCCGAGGATGGCGGCCATGCCGCCGGGGTTCTGCTGCCCGGCCAGCTTCATGAGTTCGCCGCGGCGGCGCACCACTTTGAGCGCCGTGGGGAAATCCATGGCGCCAGCCGCAACGCAGGCGCTCAATTCGCCCATGCTGTGACCAGCCACGAAAACGGGTTCGAAGTCCCGGTGTAACTTTTGGAAGACGCGCAGCGCCGCCACGGAATGCACCAGCAGCGCGGGTTGCGTATTGACCGTGTCGTTGAGTTCGGCGTCCGGTCCATCCCAGCAGATTATAGAGAGCGAAAAACCAAGCAGCTCATTGGCCTGTTTGAAGATGGCGTCGGCTTCGGGATAGGCGGCGGCCAGCTCTTTTCCCATCCCGACTTTCTGCGAACCTTGGCCAGGAAATAGGAAAGCGGTTGTGGCGGGATTAGGTAATGGCATGTGAGAATTCTAAACCAATCTCTTAATCAGTTAATCGATTAGTGGATTAACCAATTAACGGATAACTTTGAGGGCTAGCAAAAGAGCCTCCCAGAGGAGGCTCTATCTGCATCTTTGCCAGTTTGGACTATTCCTTGGCGATGTGCACGACTTCGCGGCCCTTGTAATAGCCGCAGTTGGGGCAAACGCGGTGGGGCAGGCGCTGCTCGCCGCAGTTGGGGCAGGCCACTGTATTGCGGGCTTCCAGGGCGTCGTGCGCCCGGCGGCGGTCTCGGCGGCCCTTGGAGTGCTTGCGTTTCGGAAGTGGAGTCATGCTTGTGCTACCTCTCGCTGAGATATCCAACAAAACGCCTGCAGTTCGCAGGCAAAGGGATTATACTTGGTGGCGAGGATGGGGTCAAGGCTAGATCAGAGGGCGGACTTGTAGCGTTGACGCGGTTAGGGGCAAGAGTAGGGGTTGGGTCACCCAATAGGAGAGCACATGAGCGTTTATAAAGATTCGATCGACACCCTCCGGCTGGCGGTTGAGGGGCTCCAGCATTCCAAGGCAAGATATAAGGACAAGGCTTTCGTGCGCCAATTGCAGGATGGCGATCTGGTGTGGGAAGGCGATGTCTTTTCATTTGAACTTATGTATGACAGCAAACATTCCGGCGCCACCAAAGAAGAGATCGCCGGTTGGCGCCTGCCCGGACCAACGCCGGAAGCGCTGGCCGCCGCCGAGCAGCGCGGCCTGAAAATCCGCAAGCTCTTCGAAACGGCGCACGCGCGCAACCCGGAGATCAGGCGGCGGGCCAAGCTGGCTTACGCCTGGTCCTCGCCCATTAAGGGCAGCGCCAAGCGCAAACTGCATGTGGTGGCCCACGAAGGGGCGGTTAAGTCTCCGGCGGATGCGGTGAAGGCGGTCTACGTGAAGGGGAACAGCAAGGGGAAGTAGTGTAGATCCGGCGAAAACTGGGCGTTTCAAAGTGCGGGGAAACCAGCTAGCAAGAGAAAAGGTCGAGACCGCTTATTGCGACTACATCGTTTTTGACTTCCACGGTTCCGGTAATCTGTCAGTTAGGACCGAGATTCCTTTGTATAGGCCGTAATTAAACTGAGGAACTGGACTTAGGGTTTTTGCCCATTCTATTGTTTTTTTTAGGCCTTGAGAAATACTAGTTTGCGCCTGAAAGCCCAATATCTCTTTGGCACGGTCAGTCGAACAATACACCGCCGTTTTCTCATTGATCCTTTCATCGAAATACCTTGGCGCGTTTCGGTAATGAAAGTGCTCCGCCATTATTTGAACAAGTTGATTGATTGTTGTTAATTCATTTCCCCCCAAATTTATCGCCTTGTTGATTACTGCCTGAGAATATCCAAGCTGTATTATGAAGGGGATAATGTCGTCTACGAACGTAAAGGCTCTCTGCTGATTTCCGTCACCAAAAACCACAGGTGATTTATTGTTCATTAGTTGATTTATGAAGATTCCGACAACTCCTCTATATGGGTCATTAAGATTAATATTAGGACCATAGACGTTATACAATCTCACATTTACTATTTCGATTGCGCCTAACTTACCGTATATATCTAATATTCTCTCTCCCTGGTATTTCGCCAGTCCGTAAGGGTCTTGTGGGTCAACTTGATTTTGCTCCCTATACGGCACAGGGCTGTTTCCGTAAACTGCCATGCTTGATGCAAAGACAAATCTTCTTACCTTAGCCTTCACTGAGCTTATGATAAGTTTATATGTGCTGATGACATTTTTTAGGTAGAATTCGTCTGGCGCAAACAGGCTAAGATTCTCTGCTGCCATTTCACCGAAGTGATAGACAGTGTCAATATTTCTTAATATTGAAGCAGGGACTTTTCCAGCTACACTTCTTATGACGTTATTGACTCTGGGATCAAGATTTTCTTCCTTCCCAGTTGAAAAATCATCAACTGCAATAACTTCACTACCAGCATCTAAGAGCCCCTTAAGGAGATGCCCCCCGATGAATCCAGCCGCTCCCGTGACTAATGCATTTGACATCGAGCCGTTATCGCCTTTTTGAGTCGATCTTTACTTTACCGCTAGCAAGCGTTTTGGCGAATTCCTTAAAGAATGTCTCTACCCAAAAGACTTCAAGGCTCTCAGCCAATCGTCGAGTTTGTCTTGCCTTGAATAGCAATAAAACGATGGCCACAAGGCCAAAAACGATAGACGTATTCAAATACATTATTTGCCATTCCGGTGGCTTCAGGCCTAAGGCTATTACGAAGCTGGCGATTCCAACCGTAAGGCCAATGGCGTTCCCCATATTAGTGTGGTAAGAATTCCACATTGCCCTATCCTTCTTCCTAAGCTCGGTCGGCATCTCATCAGAGTAAAGAAAAGTATCCCAAATATTGTAGAGTGAGCGCGAAGGATGTTCCTTGTGAATTCTGATTTTTGATTTTAGTTTCACGTCCTTTATTATTGTGTCTTCTATTGCCTTCAGCGCCTCTCTCTTTGGCGAATCGTATTTGTAGTTGTTGAAATTCTCAAAGAAGACCATCCATGCCTGATGAAGAAAATAACCAAGGAGCAGCGAAAGTGCGATGACAATTGGGATCCCTACAAATTCGGTGTACCTGATGTCCGTTGAAAAGGCAACAATAAGATATAAACCTATTGAAACGGGTAATCCTGGCAACCCATATCTGTAGACTAGTGCTTCCATCGATTGCCTCTCTTCGTTAGGCACATGAAAAACCTTCTGGACGAGGAGTATATCTTTTTTTCCCTTCAATCCTTGATAATTGGTCCGGCATTACAAATAGGCCCTGGGCTTATCACTTTGATGGCACTATTGCAGTCCAGCAAGTGGTCAGGCTCGAGAACATCCTCGGCATAAACTGGGCGAAGGGGAATCGTAATCACATAATAAAGCCATAGTTGGGTTACCCTCTATCTAAGCTCTGGTCCTCCCAGCTGGCGGCGTCCTCGAGCGATTCCAGGTGGGTGAGGACGGTGACGTTCTCCAGCGCGGCGCGGATCTCGGCCTCGATGCGTTCCAGCAGGCGGTGGCCGCGCTGCACGCTCCAGGCGCCGGGCACCAACACGTGCACAGAAACGAAGCGCCGGGCGCCTGACTGGCGGGTACGTAAGGCGTGATAGCGCACCTCGGTGCCCTTGTAGGCGTCCAGGATGGCCTTGACCTTGGCCAGCTCCGCGGCGGGCAGCGCCGCGTCCATCAGCCCGCGTGTAGAGCCGCTAAGGATGCGCATACCCGTGAGGGTGATGTTGGCGGCCACCAAGAGAGCGATGGCCGGGTCCAGCCAAAGCCAACCGGTAATAGCCACCAGGCCAACCGCCACCAGCACGCCAATCGATGTCCAGACATCAGTGAAAAGGTGCTGGGCGTTTGCTATGAGAGTAGGGGAGTTGTTGCGGCGCCCCGCACCCAGGATGACCATGGCGGCGCCAAAGTTCACCAAGGAGGCCACGACGGAAATACCCAGGCCGAGGCCGATGGCTTCGAGCGGGCGGGGCGCCAGTAAGCGCTGCACAGCGGCGGCGGCGATGCTGAAAGCCGCGATCATGATCAGGGCGCCTTCGACGCCGCTGGAAAAGTATTCGGCTTTGGTATGCCCGTAAGTGTGCTCTTCGTCTGGAGGCTGGGCGGCGATATAAAGCACCACGACCCCCAGAATAGCGCCAACCAGATTCACCAACGACTCCAGCGCGTCCGACAGCAGACCCACGGAGCCGGTGAGCAGATAAGCAGCCGCCTTGAGCCCGATGGTGGCCAGCGCGGCGGCGACCGAGAGCACGGCGTAGCGGATCAGGAAGGAACGCTTCACAGGACGATTATAGTTCCGGCTGGCGGTTAAAGAATCGGTGCCTAGGAATAAGCAGGATTGCTAGCTTGGAAACGAGGTCAGAAGAGAGCAGGCTCCGTGGGGACCACTAGGGCTACTGTATGGTCCCCACCTGCGAGCGCAGGTAGGCCTCGATGAAGCTATCCAGATCGCCATCCAGGACAGCCTGGGTGTTGCCCGTCTCATGTTCGGTGCGATGATCCTTGACCAATTGGTAAGGGTGCAACACGTAAGAGCGGATCTGGCTGCCCCATTCGGCTTTTTGGTATTCGCCGCGCAGCTGATCCAGTTCCTTTGCCATTTGCGCCTGCTTCAGTTCCATCAGCCGCGCCCGCAAGACGCGCATGGCACTCTGGCGGTTCTGGGTTTGGGAGCGTTCATTTTGGCAGGAGGCCACGACGCCGGTGGGGATGTGGGTGATGCGCACGGCGGTATCGTTTTTCTGCACGTTCTGGCCGCCGGCGCCCCCGGAACGAAAGGTGTCAATGCGCAGATCGGTCGGATTGATGTCGAGCTCGGCTTCTTCAACTTGCGGAAGCACCTCCACCTGGGCGAAAGAGGTGTGGCGGCGGTGGGCCGAGTCGAAAGGCGAGAGGCGCACCAGACGATGGACGCCTTTTTCCGGGCGCAGGTAGCCGTAAGCATATTCGCCTTCGATCGAGATGGTGACGCTTTTGATGCCGGCTTCCTCGCCCGGGGTCTGATCGAGGATCTCGGCCTTGTAGCCGCGGGTTTCGGCCCAGCGCAAGTACATGCGCTGCAGCATGGAGGCCCAATCCTGGGCTTCGGTGCCTCCCGCGCCGGCGTTGATGCTTAGTAGGGCGCCACCCTCATCATAGTCTCCGGAAAGCAGGGTCTGCAACTCTCGCTGCTCCACCACGCCTTCTATGGCCTTGGCCTCGGCCTCCAGTTCGGCTTCAAGCGAGGCATCCTCCAACATGGCGAGTTCCAGAGCGTCGGCAATGCGTTTTTCAAGGCTGCGCCAAGATTCGATCTCGCCGCGCAGACTGGAAATGCGCTTCATCAGTTGTTGGGCCTTTTGTGGGTTCTGCCAGAGATCCGGCGCAGCCGCCTGTTCCTCAAGTTTGCCTAGTTCCGCTTCCTGTTTGGGCAGGTCAAAGACGCTCCAGGAGAGCGTGGATACGTTGGCGGGCAGGAATTAAGCGGTCGACAATTTGCTGCATGGCTCCTCTATCTAGGATTTATTATAGCCTCCGAACGGCGGATGGCCTACAAAAAAATGAAATACAGGGAGGAGGGTTCGTTCATTGCTATAATCAAGTCATGTCCAAAGGAAAATTAAGCCACGTGGATGCGGCAGGCAAGGCGCGCATGGTGGATGTGGGCGGAAAAGCGGAGAGTGAACGGGAGGCGATCGCCGGCGGCGAAGTGCGCATGCAGCCGGAGACGCTGGCGCTAATCCGTGGCAATGCGCTGGAGAAAGGGGACGTGCTGGCTGTGGCGCAAGTGGCCGCTATCCAAGCTGGCAAGCGCACCGCTGAACTGATCCCATTTTGCCATCCGTTGCCGCTAGACCACCTGGCCGTTGATTTCGAATTGGACGATAAGCTGCCCGGCGTGCGCATCCGGGCCACAGCGCGCAGCACGGGGAAGACCGGGGTAGAAATGGAAGCACTGACCGCGGTGAGCGTGGCGGCGCTGACTATATATGACATGGCTAAGTCTGCGGAGAAATCAATGCGGATCGAAAACATCCGGCTGGTCAGGAAGAGCGGGGGAAAGAGCGGAGACTACGAAGAGCAACGGGACTAGAAGCGGCAGGACTTGTGCATGGTAATAGCAATGAAGGAAAAGTGGACAAGGCGCGAAAAGAAGTTGAATAAGAGGAAAAGGGGGATGCAAGTGACCGGGCGAAGCGTGTTTACCTTGCAGGCGGTTTTGAAAAAGAGAGCGGAAGGAGCCGCCAAGCGGCGGCTAAGCAAAAAGCCAAAAAAGAAATGAGCATCGTAAAAATCCTATTTTTCGCTACGTTGAAGGACAGAGCTGGGACCGCGTGGGCCGAGATCGAGATTCCCGCGGGGGCAACCGTATCTTCATTGAAGCTAATCCTCTTTGAAAGATTCCCGGACCTGCCAAGTGACTCTGCTTCTCTGCTAGTTGCCGTGAACCAGGAGTATGCCTTCGACAAGGATCCGATTCCTGATGGGGCTGAAATTGCCCTGTTTCCACCGGTAAGCGGTGGGATGGAGTGGCCAACCATCTTATCGGTAACAAAGGAGGAACTGGATCTGGACGGCCTATTGGCCCAAATCACCCTGCCCACCAGCGGGGCGGCATGCATGTTCAGCGGCATGGTGCGTGGGGTCACCAGCCGCGGCGAAGCCCATAAGACGGTGCAACTTGAGTACGAAGCCTACATCCCCATGGCGGAGGCTAAGCTAGGCCAAGTGGCCGACGAAATCCGCAAGCATTGGCCCCAGGTAGAAGGCATCGCCATCGTGCAACGGATCGGGGTTCTGATGCCAGGTACGCCTACGGTGCTGGTTGCCTGCACCGCAGCCCACCGCAACACCGGGGTCTTCGACGCCGCCAGGTATGGGATTGATCGCCTGAAAGAAATCGTACCGATCTGGAAGAAGGAAATTGGCCCGCAAGGTGAAGAGTGGGTCGAGGGGGTCTATGTGCCCGGACGGGGAGATATCCAGGCATGAGTTCGCTTAAGGGTTGCGGGGGATGAGTACCGAACTTGACTGATTTCAATTGCGGCAATTGCCACCGCCCATTCCCGGAAGAATCTATTCCGTATCGCTGCCAACACTGCGGCGGGGTTTTCAGGATTGATGCTGGTGTTCAATACTCTGCCGACAAAATCGAGCTAGATCTGCCCGGCATCTGGCGATATCGCCATAGCTTTGGATTGCCTGCCCACGCGCCTGTGGTGAGCCTGGGAGAGGGAAATACCCCTTTAGTGGAAGGCCGAGGATTCGGCAAGAAGTTGGCGTTCAAGCTGGAGTTTGCGAATCCCACCGGATCGTTTAAGGATCGCGGCACGGCTCCGTTGGCGGCTTTGTTGAAGGCGCGCGGCGTGGACGAGGCGGTTGAGGATTCCTCGGGTAACGCCGGCGCTTCCTTTGCAGCATATGCCGCCAGAGCGGGCATCCGGGCGCGCGTCTTCGTTCCCGAGTCTGCATCCGGCCCCAAGCGCGCGCAGATCGAGGCTTATGGGGCCAAGCTGATGCCGATCGCCGGACCGCGTTCGGAAGCCGCTGCGGCGGTCCGCAAGGCTGCGGATGTGGGAGCGGTTTACGCAAGCCACGCGTATCTTCCGTTCGGATTACCGGGGATCGCCACTATCGCCTATGAACTGGTAGAGCAACTAGGTCAGACGCCGGGCGCCGTGTTGGCTCCGGTTGGACATGGAAGCCTTTTGCTTGGAATGGCCAAAGGCTTCGAGGCGTTGCGAGCCGCAGGTATAATCGCGAATCACCCTGTACTTGTTGGTGTGCAAGCCAGGGCGTGCGCTCCACTTTGGGCGCTCTCCACGCAGGGAGCGGCCGGGCTTGCCTGGGTGATCGAGGGGAAGACGTTGGCCGAAGGCGTGCGCGTGCTTCATCCATTGCGCGGCGATGAGCTGATGGCGGCTGTGGAGGCCAGCGGCGGGCGTTTCCTGGCGGTGGAGGAAGAGAAGATCCTACCGGCCCGCGACGCACTGGCAAAGGCAGGGTTATTTGTAGAGCCTACTTCCGCGATCGTATGGGCCGCGCTCGAGCAGATTGCTGAGGATTTGCCGGAACCTATCGCGCTCATCCTAAGCGGTTCAGGACTCAAAGCGCTGTAACGAGGAGAACCATGGTCGAAAAAGTTGTGATCACCGGCTTAGGTACCGTAAATGGGCTGGGAAATACGGTGGACGAAACCTGGGAGCGGATCCTCAAGGGGATCACCGGCCTCGGACCGATCACGCTATTCGACAGCAGCAAGCACCTGGTGAAGGTAGCCTGCGAAGCCAAGAATTTCGACCCGACCCTCTATGTGGATGCGCGGGAAATGAGGCGACGGGACCGTTATGAGTTGTTCTCCGTGGCGGCGGTGGCGCAGGCTATCAAAGATTCGGGATTGGAGATCACAGAAAAGAATGCTCCCCGTGTGGGTACCATAATCTCTGCCGCCATTGGCGGAATCACGTCCTTGGAGGCGGGGGTGCTGGAGATCGATAAAGGCGGCCCGCGCAGAGCCAGCCCCTTCCTCATCCCCATGCTGATGCCGAATGGCGCTGCCGGATTGGCAGGAATCGACACGGGAGCGAAAGGGCCAGCCCTCTCGGTGGCTTCTGCCTGCGCCTCGGGGCAGGATGGCATCGGCGTGGCTTGGATGATGCTGCGCGCCGGGGTCATGGACGCGGCCATTGCCGGCGCAGCCGAGGCAGCCATTACCATGACCTCAGTGGCGGCTTTCGATCGCATGGGAGCCATGTCGCGGCGTACGGAAGGGACGCCGAGTCCCTTCGATGCCAGCCGTGATGGGTTGGTCATCGGCGAGGGGGCCGCTATCATGATCCTTGAAACGGAAAGCCACGCAAAAAAGCGGGGCGCCAAGATCTTGGCGGAATTGGCCGGCTATGCAGCCTCTGCGGATGCGTACCACGTTACAGCTCCCATGGAATCGGGCGCGGGCGGATCGCAAGCCATGCGCAATGCCTTGGACTCGGCCAGAGTGAACATCAATGAAGTGAGCTATATCAACGCCCACGGCACGGGCACTATGCTGAATGACCTCTCTGAAACGCGGGCGATCAAGAGCGTTTTCGGGGAGCAGGCCTACAAGGTGCCTGTTTCCTCCACCAAATCCATGACTGGGCACATGATGGGGGCGACAGGGGCGCTGGAGGCATTGTTCTGCACGCTGGCCATCAGGGATGGCGTGCTGCCGCCGACGATCAATTATGTAACCCCGGACCCGGAGTGTGATCTGGACTATGTACCAAACGAAGCACGCAAAGCCAACGTGGAAGTTGCCATGACCAACGCCCTAGGGTTCGGCGGCCACAATGCGGTGCTGGTCATTCGCAAATATCGCTAAACATATTAGAATTAGCTCAAATTGATACGCTAGGAACTAACGGACCGCTAGCTACCCTCGACAGCAGGGTGGCTGACGTTCCTTGAGTTCCGGGAGGCATTGCTGTGATCGACAACGATGACCCGGGCCTGGAAACGCCCCAGAGCTTTGCTCAACGGTTGGCTATTCCTATCCAAGACATGCGCCTGGTAGGACGCGCGCTTACGCACCGCTCCTTCCTCAACGAACATCCCGAAGCTCTGGAGGATAATGAACGACTCGAGTTCCTGGGTGACGCGGTGCTTGATTTCGTAGTGGGCGCATGGCTGTACAATCACTTTCCGGAAATGTCGGAGGGCGAAATGACTCGCCTGCGAGCCGCGCTGGTGAGCACAGAGCAATTGGGCGAACTGGGGGGGCAGATCGAGATCGGACGGGCGTTGCGCATGGGGCACGGAGAGGAAGAGAGCGGGGGGCGCGAACGGCTGGCGATGCTATGCAACGCCTTCGAAGCCTTAGTGGGCGCCATTTATTTGGACGGGGGCCTCTCAGCCGTTCAAGGTTTTCTAGAACCCCTGCTAACCAGCTCCGCGCTGCAGATCCGTACGGGCGAAGGTGACCGTGATCCCAAGAGCCTTCTGCAGGAATGGGTGCAAGCGCGGGGCGGAGGTGCGCCGATCTATCGCATCGTGTCGGAATGGGGGCCAGATCACAGCAAGTCATTTGAGGTTGAGGTGGTGGTGGGAGGCCAACCGCTGGCTCGCGGGGATGGGCGCAGCAAACAGGCGGCTAGCAAGATCGCGGCGCGGGAAGCCTTGAAAGCATTGGAGGCCGGGAATAGTGATTAGTGGTTCAGTGGCGAGCGAAGAGCCGCCATTGGATGCGTGATAACCCAATGAATCTATGAGCGCCCTACGCCTTAAATCCCTGGAATTGAACGGCTACAAGACCTTTGCCAGCCGAACCTTATTTGAATTTGCCGGTCCGATCACTGTAATCGTCGGGCCCAACGGATCCGGCAAGTCGAACATCTCTGATGCTTTGCGTTGGGTGTTAGGCGAACAATCCTACAGCGTGCTGCGCGGCCGCAAAACAGAAGACATGATCTTCTCGGGGTCAGAGAAACGATCCCGTTCCGGTATGGCAGGAGTCAGCATCACCTTCGACAATAGCGAAGGCTGGCTGCCTATTGACTTCGCCGAGGTATCGGTCACACGGCGGGCTTACCGAGATGGCCAAAACGAGTACCTGATCAACGAACAGAAGGCACGCCTTAGGGATGTCACTGAACTATTGGCCAAATCGGCATTGGCCGAGCGCACCTACACGATCATCGGGCAGGGGTTGGTGGATACAGCCCTAACCCTAAAATCAGACGAACGGCGGCGCCTATTCGAAGAAGCCGCCGGCATTGGCCTTTATCGTGCGCGCAAAGATCAATCCCTGCGCCGGCTCGAGGCAACCCTGCGGAACCTGGAGCGAGCGGAGGATATTCTGGCTGAGTTGCGTCCACGGGTGCGCAGCCTGGAGAAACAAGCGGCGCGGGCGGAAGAATTTTCGCATTTGCGGGCTGAATTGCACGAAACGCTGCGCCAGTGGTATGGCTACCACTGGCATCGAGCGCAAGGCGAGCTCAGGGATCGTAGGCATGAGGCCGATCTGCGGGAGGAGAGCCTCGGCGTGGCCCGCCTCAAGCAGGCAGACCTCAGCCGTGAATTGGGGGAATTGCGGGCGCGGGCACAGAGCTTGAGGGGTCAACTGGGCGATTGGCAGCGGCGGATGTCCGAGTTGAACGCTAATCGCGAACAGGCCGCGCGAAGCCTTGCCGTAGCTAACGAGCGGGAGCGCGCCTTGAGCGAAAGACGGCAATCCCTGGCGGATGAAAAGCTGCGGCTTGAAGCCGAGATGAGATCTCTGTCCAGCCGGCTGGCTGAAGCAGAACAGGATGCCGAGCGATATACGATCGAAGAGAGTGAAGCTGCGCAACGCCTGGCGGAGGCTAAGAAGGTGTTGGAGGAGCGCCAATCTGTACAAGAGGAGAACCGCGCTAAGACCCAGGCCGTTCGTGACAAAGTTGATGGCCTGGAGCGCCAGCTAAGCGAAACTGTTGTGCGCCGCGAACAACTGGAGGCGCGACTTGAACGAAATCAGGTCGAGATCAGCGAATTGCAGCGAGCGCTGGACGGCCTGGAGCGCGACAAACAGATGCTGGAGCAGCAGGCGGGTGAAACAAAAGCGGCAACCGCCCGCGCAGAAGAAGCCTTGATTGCCGCAAGGGCAGCGAAGCAGAAGGTTGAAGACGAATACGAGGGAACTCGCTCTGCGTTAGGACAGGCGGAAGCCAGACGCTCGGAAGCCCAAGCGCAGCAGGCAGGATTACAGGCTGAATTGAAGGGCGCTCGGGAAGCGGAATTGGCTTCTGCAGGCTTCGCCCTGGGCGCCAGGATGCTGCAGGAAGCTGCCAGAGAAAAACGCCTGCGGGTGGATCGAGGAACGCTGGGTAGGGAAATCCGCATGGCCGCGGAATTGGAGACGGCGATCAGCGCGGCTTTGGGAAGTTATGCCGATGCAATCATCCTGGCCGAGGAACGGGATTCGGAAGTTGCACTCGGCTTGCTTGAAAAGGGCGATGACTCCGCAGCGCTACTGCCCCTCGGGGCGCTTCGGTCGAGAGATAAATTGAAACTTTCGCCGGGAGACGGCCTGATCGGCGTGGCGGCCGACCTCATCGAAGCGCCCGCAGAACTCCGCCCGGTTGTTGAATTGCTGCTTGGGCGCGTGCTGATAGCCAGAGATCGAGCGGCGGCGCGCAAGCTGTTGTCGGCCGTCCCGGAAGCGATGAGAGTCGTCACTTTGCGCGGCGAGGTGTTTCACAACGAAGGCCCAATTGAAGTTAGATCCTCCAAAACTGCCGCCAGCTTAACGCGACCCCGCGAAGAACGCGAACTGCTGTCTAAGCTAGAGCAGGCGGCAAAATCCTTGACCGCGGCTGAAGATGAGATAGGGGACATTCACCTTCACCTCGCCGAACTTGAAAAAAGCGTGAACGCCAGCAACCAGGAAATCGGAACCGCGCAATCCGCCTACGAAGCTGGCATGCAAGAAGAGCATCGAGAGAAATTGGAGGCGGAACAATTAAGCCGTCAGCTGGATTGGTTTTCTTCGCAAAAGCGGTCGCTGGAAACCGAAGGCAACGAGGCAAATGATCAACTGGCGAACCTGGTAGAGCGAACAAAGACCATCCAGGAACAGTTGCTAGCAAGCCGCAAAGACCGGGAGGCCGATCTGAACGAGGTCGTCGACCTCCCTATGGATGAGCAGCACGCTCAAGCGGCCCATTGGGAGATGCGTCTGGCGGTGGCCCAGCGGGCATTGCAGGAAGTGCAGCGTAGGGTGGCAGAACGGAAAGGCGCCCTGCAGCGGACTGGAACCCAACTGGCCGCGCATCAAGAAAGAACCGCTGAACTGGAAAAACTGACCGGTGAGCTGGAAGCAGGTAAGGCGCAGGCCGGCCAGCAGCAAGACACGGTGGCAGCGGAAATTGACAGTGTAAGAGGGACTTTGAGCCCGGCGGAAATTGAACTTGCCGAGGCCGAAGGTTTGCTCGACCGGCAGCAAGTCGCTGAAGCGGAGGCGCTCCAAGCCTTGAGCGCGGCAGAGCGGACGCATACCCAGGCGCAGATCTCGCTCGGCCGGCAGCAAGAGGCTCTCGAGGGCTTGCGCGGCCGAATTGAAGATGATTTCGGGCTTGTCGCCTTCCAGTACGAAGCCGGGGTATCCGGTCCGACCCCTCTGCCACTTGGAGAATTGGTCGAGCAACTCCCGATGGTTGAGAGCCTTCCCGCCGAGTTGGAGGAGGCGCTTAAGCAGCAACGCGCCCAGATGCGGCGGCTCGGTTCGGTGAACCCGGAGGCGCAGACCGAATTTACGCAGGTGAAGGCACGGGTGGAAAGCATGGAGGAACAGGTGCACGACCTGCGCTCAGCCGAAGTCGACCTGAGGAAAGTGATCGCGGAATTAGATTTGCTTATGGAGAAGGAGTTCCGCACGACCTTTGATCAAGTGGCCATCGAGTTCAGCGAGATCTTCGGTAGGCTCTTCAACGGTGGATCAGCAAAGCTGATCCTCACAGACGAAGGGGATATGGCGGCCACTGGGATCGATATCGAGGCGCGCCTGCCAGGCAAGCGGTCGCAGCGCTTGGCGTTGCTCTCAGGGGGCGAACGCAGCCTGACCGCCGCCGCGCTGGTCTTCGCGCTGCTCAAAGCTTCGCCCACGCCCTTCTGCGTGATGGACGAAGTGGACGCCATGCTAGACGAGGCGAACGTAGGCCGTTTCACCGATGTGCTGCGCGAGCTGAGCCGCACGACCCAGTTCGTGCTTATTACCCACAACCGAAGCACGGTGCAGGCCGCGGATGTGATCTATGGAATCACGATGGGCAGGGATACGGCCAGCCAGGTGATCAGCCTAAAACTCGACGAGGTCAGCGAGCGGTACACACAGTAGAATGAAGGCCGATAGATCGAAGGATAAAGGAGCTGGAGGAATGGCAAAGGCGCAAGGGAAGATTCTGCGAAGGTCGCGATCAAACCGGATGATCGCCGGGGTCTGCGGAGGCTTAGAGGGTTATTTCGGGATTGATGCGGTGATATTCCGCATCGGTTTCCTGATCGCGGCGATACCCGGGGGCATCCCGGGCATACTGGCCTATCTCATTTGCTGGATCGTCATTCCAGTCGAATGACAGAATGACTTTGCCAGGAATCAAAAGAAGAGCCGGCCTGCGCCGGCTCTTTGTTTATATTGTCAATTTCTAGGGGGTGGAGGGAGTCATGGCCTTCCACGACTCGAAGATCTGCACCGCATATTGCTCGCGCAATGCCAAAACAAAGTCCGCAAAGGCTTGGTTGCGCAGCTGATCATACTCGGCCTGGCTCAAAGGACGGTCTTCGTGGCCCAGGGCCTGGATGACATGCCAGCCGAAATCGCTCTGCACCGGTTCGCTCACTTCACCGATACGGAGCGTGAAGGCAGCATTGGCAAACGGCTCGACCATTTGCTCCTTTGGGAACCAGCCAAGGTCACCGCCAAAGGCTTTGTTGGACTCATCCGTGGAAAGTTCTGCGGCCAAAGCGGCCCAATCCTCCCCTGCTTCAAGCCGGCCCAGGACGGCCAGGGCCTCTTCCTGTGTGGCCACCAAGATATGGCGCGCCCAGACTTGTTCCTGGGTGCGGGGCAGATCGGCGGTGATGTGGTCCTTCATAGCTTCCCCTAATACTCCCGCTTCGATCACATCGCGGATGACCTGTTCGTTGACCTGAAGCTTTTCATAAAAGCTGTACACGTCAGCAAGGAGCTGCTGATAACCTTCAAGAGTGTAGGCGGTGGCCGTGGGAGATGGTGTTGGGCTGGAGATGATCACCGTGGGCGTGGGCGCTTCCAGAGTTGGCACGGGAGTGTTCTGCGTGGTGGCGCTTACCAGTGGTGTAACCGAGGGGGTGGGGGTAGTTGTCTTGGTTGGCGTCGCCGAAACCAGGGCGTATTGGGCCGCCGATAAGGTGGATGTGGCCGCCGTCGTTGGGTCGATAACGGGGGTCGGGGTGCCATTTGGGAAATAGCCGAGGAATTTCTCCAATTCCCGGTCGATCTGCTCCTCGCTTATGGCGATACCCAGCTTGTCGGCTTCCAGCTTCAACAGGCGCTCATTGACTAGTTGGTCAATGACGACCTGCCCAAGGGTTTGCGGCTCAAGCTGGGCCTGGATCTGCAACAGGTAAGTCTCGTATTGGCTCGTGAAATTCGGATCGTCTCCGAATATCTGGCTTAGGTTCTGATACTCCTGATAAGTCTGCTCGAATTGGTTCATCAACTGCTGGCGGAAATAGCGGGCCCTGGCGATAAATTTACTCCCGCTGATCTTCTCTCCCTCAACTTCGGCCACGGTCTGGTTGGGATATACGAAAGTCTGCAGCAAAGGGTTCCAGCCCACCAGAAGCACGATCAGAACGACGATGACGCCGGTCCCGATGAGGAGCAAGCGGTTTAAGAAACGTTCGCGCTCCAAACCGATCAGATGTTTGCGCGTGACGATGCGGGGTTTTTGTTGTTTTTCAGCCATGTCGGGTATGTTATCTCTATTCTTAGTGACTTAGAAAGGGAAATCCTCTTCGCCGCCTTCAGGAAAGTCGGCGGATTCAGCTCCGGTATCGGAGTCGCCCTCGGTCTTTTCACGGCGCTCGGTCAGCATGATCATTTCGCGGGCCACCACTTCCGTGGCCGTGCGCTTGTTACCCTCTTCATCGTCCCAGCGGCGAGTTTGCAGACGGCCCTCGATATATACCTGCTGCCCCTTTTTCAGGTATTGGTTGCAGATCTCAGCCAGGCTGCCCCAGGCGACGATGTTGAACCACTCGGTCTCGGTACGGCGCTCACCTTCCGCGGTGTTCCAACTTCGGCTGGTAGCCACGCTGAAACTTGTAACTGGGCGCCCCGAGGGTGTATAACGCATCTCCGGATCGCGGCCCAGATTGCCAATCAACATGACCTTGTTCAAGCCTCGACTCATCGCTCCTCCTATGAGAGGCAGCCGGCGCTAGGCGGCTTCTTTCGCCTCGTCTTCAACGGCAACGATCAGGAAGCGCATGACGGATTCTTGGAGGCGAAATTGCTGCTCGAGTTGGATGCAGAAACTGGCTTCCATGGAGGCGCGCAAGAGCACGTATTGCCCTTCAGCCTGTTTCTTGATCCGGTAAGCCATTTTGCGTTTCCCCCAGACATCACTCTTTTCGATCTTGCCGCCTGCGCTGGTGATCCAGCCGGCGACTTGCTCGTTCAGTTGTTTGAAGGAATCGGCGTCGAGGTCGGGATGGGCGATGTAAGTTACTTCATAATTGCGCATGGGTGTGGCTCCTATTTCCACGGGTAAAGCCCAAAGCGTTGCGCAGCAACGCTTTGGAGAAATCTATTCGGCTGACGCCGAGTACGATTCTCCACCGGTTCACGCATGCCGGTGGGCGGAAACCTTAGTTGAACTAAGCGGCGGATTGTAGCACGCGGCTAAGCTTTTGGGGAGACGAGTATGTATTTAGGAAGCTAGGAAGTGATCTACACAGGAGCGCACTACCAGTCTAGGAGTTCCTGGATGGCTGTGCGTAACAGCTCAACGCTCGGGAGTAATCGGTTCATCAGAGGAATGTTGAACGGGATTGGAGTATCAGGAACAGCCAGGCGCCGAACCGGCGCATCGAGGCTGGTGAACGCCTCCTGGGCGGCCACGGCGGCGATCTCTGCGCCAAAACCAGCGGTCAAGCCATCTTCGTGGGCGATCAGGCATCTGCCCGTCTTTCGTACGGACGCGAGCACGGCTTCGCGATCCCAGGGGATGATGGTGCGCAGATCAATCACTTCCACACCCGCCCCGAAAGGCTGCGCCGCTTCAAGGCAGCGATACAGCATTTCCCCCCAACTGACCACTGTGAGATCGCTACCAGGTTGGACCGTAGCGGCTTTTCCAAATGGCAGCGCATAGCCATCGCCCGGATAGGGCCGGCGGGACAGCGGAGAGTCGTACAGTGCGCGATGTTCCAGAAAAATGGTCGGGTCCTGGCCGCGCAACGCGCTGCGCAATAGCGCAACCGCATCGGCGGCATTGGAGGGCATGGCCACTTGCCAACCCAGGCTGTGGGCATAGATGGCCTCACCGGAGACGGAGTGCCACGGATCACCGGTCTTCTTGCTGTAGCCCACCGGGATGCGGATAACGACGGGCGCCGCGAATTTGCCGGCCGTCCGCCAGCGGATCCAGCCCAGGTCGTTGATCTGTTCGGTGGCAGGGTCGGCATATTTGCGGAATTGAATCTCGGGCAATGGGGTCAGGCCAGCGAGGGCCAGGCCTATGGCGCGGCCAACGATGCCTTCCTCGGAAAGGGACGTATCGAACACGCGCCGGTCGCCGAATTTCGTTTGTAGATCGAGAGTGACGCGGTGCACACCGCCGCGCGGCCCCACGTCCTCCCCGAAGATGAGCAGGCGCGGGTTCAGCGCTAGCTCGACCTCCATGGTGCGGCGAATGGCTTCCGACATGTTGATGCGGGGACCCTCGCTATCCGGAGCTGAGGTTAGATCAAGAGGAGGCGCCGAATGGCTCGAAGGAACTTGTGGGGAGTTACCTGACCCAGAGAAAAGGTGTAGATGTCCCGAATCCAGAGGCGGGGGCGCGCTATTTTTGGCGGCCTCCAACTCAGAATAGACCTCGCTCTGCACCTGACCCGCCAAGGCTAGCCATTCGGCCTCCGAAAACATCTTGCGCATAGCCACTAGCGGGTCTTGTTTCCAATCTTTTTCTATTTCTTTCTTCGTCTTATAGGCGGTCGGGTCTTCTCCGTAGGTGTGCCCTGTTAGGCGCGGCACCTGGAGCTTCAACAGGGCCGGCCCATTACCGGCGCGCACATGGGCAAGCGCGGTTTGGATCAGATGCTGGGTTTCATGCGGATCGGTGCCAGAGCCATGGCTGATGAAGAGGTTCTTGTAGGATTTAAGGTTCGCGCTGATGTCGCCCTGAGGGTTTTGCAGGTGCCGAGGGACGGAAATGCCATAACCATTGTCCTCGATGAAGAAGAGCATGGGCAGTTCAAGGGTCGTGGCGATATTGAGCGCGGCCCAGAAACCGTTGGTGGCCACCGAGCCGTCCCCACCTAAGGCTACCGTCATGGCTCCTTTCCAGCTTTTATCCTTCAGTTGATGCTCGCAGTATGTGATGGCTTGGGCCCAGCCAGCGGCCGGCGTGTACTGGGCGCCGACAGCTCCCGAAGCAGGGAGCACGGTTGCGCCCCGCCGTGGAGGCAGCGAATAGACCACGCCCACATCCCGCCCTTCGGAGGGAGAACCGGTAAGGGCCATGTCGGCCGCGAAAGCTTCCCTGGCTGTCAGACCGAGGGAAAGCATGAAGGGGCGGGATCGATAATAGACCGTTGCCCCATCGTGCTTATGGGTCATTTGCAGACCCAGGAGGACCTGGGCAAGTTCATGACCCTTTGACGAAAATTGATAGGTGACCTTGCCCTGGGGAGCTAATTCATTCTCTTCGACTTCGTCGATGGCGCGGGAGGTGAGCATGAGGCGCGCGACCTGTTCCCAGTCGGTCGAGATAGGCTTCTTCTTTTTGGTTGGGCGAGACTTGGGAGATGCTGCCATGCTTATTCGCTGAATTCGAGCTCGAACTCCAGGTTTTCGTCCCAGGCTTCATCGCGTCGCAACTCGATATCGCCAAAGAGCGTATCCTGCTTAGCGGCGATGCGATAGCGGCGCACCAGTTCGAGCATGGCCAGGAAGGTGACCACGACGTGCAGGCGGCCAGGGGCCTTGGCGATCAGCTGGCGGAAGCGCACCATGGAGCCGGCCTTGAGGGCAATGGCGATGGCGTGGATCTTCTCGCGGATCGTAACTTTAGGCGCGGCTACCACGGTCGCCAGTGGTGCGCGCAGATCCTCGCGGTGGAAAACCCGCATGGCCGCTTCATACAGATCCTTGGTCGTAACCTGGCTGAGGTCCAGGCGGCCTTCCACTTTCGGAGGAGGAGCCATGCGCAAATAGGAATGCAGGCCAGCCGCTTGACGTGCGGTCAGCAGGTTGGCGATGTTCTTGAACTGGCGGTAGAGGATAAGCTGCTGTACCAGCGCTTCGCCCGGGTCTTCCTCATCCGGAAGGCGCTGAACTGGGCGCGGCAATAGGGCCTCGGACTTGATCTGCATCAAGCGCGCCGCCACCACGATAAACTCCGAAACGCGCTCGGCACGCAGGTCTACCAGTGTGCGCATGTAAGCCAGGAACTGGTCGGTGACCCTGGCCAAGGACAATTTGGTGATGTCGAGTTCGGCGCGCTCGATGAGTTGAAGAAGCAAATCGAGCGGACCCTGATACACATCTGTCTCGACTGTATAGGGTTGAGGGGAGGCTAGGCTCAGGGGCGAAAACACGCCGACATTATACATCTGCGAGTAAGAAAGCTTTCAAAGGGGACGTCGAGAGTGTAGAATTAAGAGAGATTGGAGCGTTGATGTTCACAGAACCTATTCACGTAACGGATGATGCCTTTGAAAAGGCAGTTCTAAAGTCGGAAACCCCGGTGGTGGTCGACTTCTGGGCGCCATGGTGCGGCCCGTGTTTACGGGTTGCACCGACGCTGGATAAGCTGGCCAAGGAGTACGCTGGGAAGGTAATCGTCGCAAAGGTAAACACGGATGAGAATCCCGCGTGGGCAGGCAAATTCGGCGTCCAGGGAATTCCAACCATGTTGTTCGTCGCAGAAGGGAAGCTGGTGCACCGCCAGGTGGGCGCGATGCCGGAACCCATGCTGCGAGAATTATTTGACCAGTTCATCGAAGTGACCAAGCCCAAGGAAAAGGTAGGCGCGCAAGCTTAGAGGTACCGCCACCAAATAGACAGATAAGGCCGGGAGGGGGTTCCCGGCCTTTTTCTTTGACTATAATGCCCCAATGATCCTGCTTTGGGTCACCGTTGGCCTCGCGGCTGGGTTCCTGGTGAACTATCTAGCCGATGTGCTGCCCGCGACGCGCACGCTGTCCCGGCCCGAGTGGTGGCCGCCAACCCTGCGGTCATTGCGGCGGTTCTTGGGAACGCCCCGGGTGGCGCTGATATTCTTGGCCTTAGGCGTGGCCGGCGGGCTGTTGTGGCAGTTCCCGCCGCAGGATTTTCCGGTGGTTTGGCTGGCCGTAGTGCTTGCCTACTTTACTTTAGTTACGGTTGTCGACATTGAGCACAGGGTGGTCATGCACCCAGTAAGTATTGCCGGCGGCTTGTTGTTAGGAGCCATCGGTCTGGCGCGGCATGGCTTGACCGACACGTTGTTGGGCGGAGCCGCGGGTTTTGTGTTCATGTTGGCGCTTTATTTCGCGGGTGACTGGATGGGGCGGGTGCTGGCCAAGATGCGCAAGGAGAAATGGGCGGACACCGCACTGGGCTTTGGAGACGTGAACTTGGCCGGGGTCATCGGCCTCTTGATGGGCTGGCCAGGTGTGATCGTGGCTCTATTTCTCGGGATGCTGCTTGCGGCTCTGTATAGTGGGGGGCTGATCCTTTTATCCGTAGCCAGGGGGCGGTACAGCGCCTTCTCCACCATCCCCTATGCTCCATTTCTCTGTTTGGGGGCTGTTTTGCTGGTCCTCGCAGGTGTATACAACCTGTTAGGGAGGTAGGACTTATAATCGGTTCGAACTCTCGACCGGACCCGTGAGGATGCGAAAATGCCTAAGGACGAACAACAGAAGAAGGCTGCTGACGATAAGGAGAAAAAGGCCTCCCCTCCAGTCGAAGAGCAATTAGTAGAAACCAAACATTCAATCCGGATCGGGGAAAAAGCGGTCAAGTACACGGCCACAGCCGGCACCTTTGTTCTTAAGGAAGAGGATGACGAAAAGGGGGAACCGAAGGAGAAAGTCTCCTTGTTCTACGTGGCCTACACGGCGGCCAGGCCTCAAGGTGGCAAGCCGCGACCCATCACATTCTCTTTCAACGGCGGGCCGGGCTCGTCTTCGGTGTGGCTGCATCTCGGGATCCTGGGACCTCGCCGGATTAAGATGCTCGATGGCGGCGGCGCACCTCCGCCGCCATATGAGCTGGTCGATAATAAGCAATCCCTATTGGACGTCACCGACCTGGTTTTCATCGATCCGGTAACAACGGGCTACAGCCGCAGCGTGCCGGGCGAGGAGGCCAAACAATTCCACGGCTTCCAAAAAGATATGGAGATCGTCGGCGAGTTTATTCGCCTTTACACCACGCGCCACATGCGCTGGACCTCGCCGAAGTTCCTGATCGGTGAAAGCTACGGGACCACGCGAGCGGCGGCTCTCTCAGGACACCTGCAAGAGCGACATGGCCTGTACCTGAATGGCATCATGCTGATCTCGTCTATTCTCGATTTTTCAACGGCTTTTTTCAAGCCGGGCAACGACTTGCCCTATATCATGTTTCTGCCGACTTACGCAGCTACGGCCTGGTATCACAAGAAATTGGACGCCGAATTGCAGCGGAACCTGCAAAGAACATTGAAGATGGTGGAGCGTTTCGCCAAAGAGGAATACACCCTGGCGTTGATGAAAGGCGATGGATTGGGACCGACCGAGCGCAAGGAGATCGTCCGGCAGCTAGCGCGGTTCACAGGCCTTAGTCCCGAATACATTGAGCGGACGAACCTGCGTATCGAGATCCACCGGTTCACCAAGGAGCTGTTGCGTGCACAGAGGAGGACCGTGGGCCGGCTCGACTCGCGCTTCACGTCCGCTGATCGGGATGCAGCGGGCGAAGTGCCCGAGTATGACCCGAGCTACGCGGCGATCCAGGGGCCATTCACCGCAGCTTTCAACCAGTATGTGCGCGAGGAACTGAAGTACAAGAGCGATCTACTTTATGAGATCCTCTCGAGCCGGGTGCATCCTTGGAGCTTTAAGGAGCATGAAAACCAGTATGTGAACGTGGCCGAGACGTTGAGGAAGGCGATTAGCATCAATCCCGCGCTGAAAGTCTTTGTCGCCAATGGATTCTATGATTTGGCGACTCCCTACATGGCCACGCAGTACACCTTTGACCACCTACAATTGGAACCGCACCTGCGCCAGAACATCTCAATGGAATATTACGAAGCTGGGCACATGATGTATATTCACCAACCCTCTTTGCTCGCGCAAAAACGACACCTGGCGAACTTCATCAAGAAATTCAGTTAGCGGTCCGCAATAAGGGCCAAGACCCTTTCCAGGATTTCCTCCGGTCTTTGGTCATCGGTAGTGATCTCTAGGTCAGCGTTCTGGCGGGCGTTGGTTAGTCGCGGCTGCTGGTCGAGATACTCTTCACGGGTCCAATGGATGCCGCGCTCCACAGACGTCTCGTAATCGCAATGGAGATAGATCAGCAGATCTGGATTGGCGATCTGTTGCCACATGCGGGGAGCAAAGGAGTGCTCCTGGGCGATCTGAATGGCCTCAAACCCCGCTTGCATTAACCCGCGGACCAGCGTGGATTTGCCCGACTTGCACGGGCCCACCACGCCGATGCGCGGCCTGGTTCTACTACTGCCGTCGTCGCTCACGACAAGGGCAGCCGCGCCCACATGCGACGGACGTTATCGTTGGTGCGCGGCAGCACGCCGATCACCACAATGCTGATGTCGTCCCCGGGGCGATCCTTTTCCAGGGCGAGGGCTTCAGACATTAAGCTGTCGGCCATGCCCTGCGGAGTCGCCTTCGACTGGACCAAGCGCTCAAAACTGGCGCGGATATCCATGGGTGAGCCACGCCGTTCGCCGGCGAAGGGCAATCCATCGGTGTAAACAGCGATGATCAGGCCAGAGCGAAGGGGTTCCTCGGAGATCACAGGGCGCGTGCCGCGGCGCAGCCCGACCGGCACGCTCTCAGTTTCCAAGAGCCTGGTCTTCCCTTCCGCAGAAATGAAAACAGGGTTGGGATTGTTGCGGGTGATGACAACCGAGCGGGATTCCATATCGACGGAGAGGATATTCAAAGTGGATTGCACTTTTCCATCGCGATGCGTATAGAGGTAGTCGGACGCGGCGCGGGCCGCGGCCCCATCCCGCACGCCTTCGGCGAGCAGGGAGATCACTTTGCGAACCACCATATTGGAGATGAGCTTGGCGCTTTTCCCCGAGCGCTGCCCATCAGCCAGGACGACGGACAGCCCGCCATTGGGGCGTTCCACGACCTCGAGAGTATCGCCGCTTTCGGAGGAGGCGTACTTATTGATCTTGGCTACACCGATCTGAATTTCCATCGCAAGGAATTGTAATCTGGCGGGAGCCCCTTACGATCCCTTTTGAGGGGTGGCCACCAAAAGCATCAATTCACTCTTCTCCAGAGTCAGACGCTTTTCTTCGACCGCAAATCCAGCGCTGGCGATCTGCCTGGAGAATGAACCGTCCCATTCGCCGGCTTGGCCCGTGGCCCGAAATAGCCAGGCCATCAGTTTTCCCCAAGTGCTTTTATCGCGGAGCCAGGCAACTGGGAGAATGACGAAGCGGCCATTTGGATGAAGCGCGCGCTGCACTTCAAGCAGCGTTTCGGTGTGAAGAATGTATTCGGAAGGGAAAGTGGCAACCACCTGGTCGAAGGATGCCGACTTGAACGGTGTGCCTTCTGCGACGGCGCGGACCAGATTGGTAGAAGGCACCTTGCTGAGACGACGGGCGGCGAGACGGCCCATCTGGCCGCTTGGATCTAGGCCAAAGGCAAGCGATCCCTGTTGCTGCAAGGCTAGTTGCAGATGTCCGGGGCCATGGCCGAGTTCCAACACGCGCGGACCTGGCAGTTCAGGAAGGGCGGCAAAGAGCCAGCGCTTCCATTGTCCCAGGGAGACCAACCAAGCCACGAGGTCGTAAGACCAGGCAAGTGGCTGATAGAGGAGGTAGAAGAGAAAGCGGAGGAGTCGGGTGGGGAGGTTGGGAGCCGGAAGCAAAGAGTTGCCTGGCGTCTAGGCGCCGAGGACCTGGACCTCAACACCTTGCTTGCGCAACCAATCGATGGAAGACTCGATCACGGCGGCGCTGCCGATCATCTGCACTTCCAGCCAGCCTTCGGTGGGGTTGACTTCGGCGCGGAGGATGTTCACGGCAAGATCGCCGAAGTTACGGATCAGCTGGTTGACGATGGGGACGTTGACTACAGACGGCGGGTAGATGAGGCGTACGACCTGTTCGGTCACGGGCGGGCTCCTAAGTGTTGTTAGCCGAATTTTAGCACGGAAGGATTGATTGCGTCTTTGGCGGGAGCCGCCTGTTCGGCGAGCTGGCCGCAGCCGGCCTGGATATCAATTCCGCGGCGAACCCTGACGGTGCACGAGATGCCGGCCGCTTCAAGCACCTCACGGAAGGCGGCCACGCGCTCGCGGGTAGAGCGCTCGCCGGCGTAGCCAGACGTGGGATTCAAGGGGATGACATTGACGTGGCAGATCAGGCCCTTTAATAATTGCGCCAGGTTGCGAGCCTCCTGGGGACTGTCGTTCACATTCTGGATGAGGGCCCACTCGAAGGTAATGCGGCGGCCGGTTGTTTCCACGTATTCCCGGCAAGCCTGGATCAACTCTTTGATGGGATAACGCTTATTCACCGGCAGCATGGAAGAGCGAAGGGCGTCTTCGGAGGCATGCAGAGAGATGGCAAGGCCAATCTGGCGCTTTTCGGCAGTGAAGCGTTTTATTACGGGGATCAGCCCAACGGTGGAAATGGTGAAACGCCGGGCGCCCATATTCATCCCCTGCGGATCCGTCATGCGGTCGATGGCCGCCATGGTGGCTTCGTAGTTATGGAAGGGCTCGCCCATGCCCATCAGCACGATGTTAGTCGGACGATCGCCCAGGGCCTTCAGCTCGCGGGCGAAGAAGAGGACCTGCTCGACGATCTCCCCGCTGGACAGATTGCGGCGGAACCCCATTTGGCCGGTGGCGCAGAAAACACAGCCCATGGCGCAGCCGGCTTGGGTGGAGATGCACAGGGTGCGCCGATCCGAATAGCGCATGAGGACGGTTTCAATGGCTTGTTTGTCCGGCAGGCGGAATAGGACCTTGGTGGTTTCCTTATCTGTTGAAAAGAGGCGTTGGGCCTCTTCCAGATTGGAGAAGTTGAATTGCTCGCCCAGCTTGGCGCGCAGTTCTTTGGGAAACGTGCTGAAATCATCGGGACGCGACCATAGCTGTTGGTAAAGGCCTTGCCAGAATTGGGTCGCGCGGAAGCCCGGCTGCCCCCATTCCTGGAATTGAGCAGCTATCTGTTCGAGGTCAAAGTCGTACACAAGCGGTTTGTTCATTAGGTCTGCAATTATCCCCCATTCGCATCATAGGCGTTACAGTTTGGATACCAGGGTTTCCAGATCCTGCTCAATGTAATCCGGCGCGGGGCGCCAAGCATTGGCGGCGGCTTCGCTGGTGACGCCTGAAAGCAGCAGCGCGGTGCGGCAGCCAGCTTTTTGACCCGCGGCCACGTCGGTCTCGACGCGATCACCCACCATGAGGGCATCAGATGACGCAACGCTTAGTTGGGCCAAGGCGCTATCCAGCAGGGCGCGCTCGGGTTTGCCGATGATGGTGGGGCGCACATCCGTGGCGGCTTCCAAGGCCGAGAGGATGCTGCCCGCGCCGGGAACCTCCCCTTGAGGCGAGGGCAAGGTACGGTCGGGGTTGGTGCCGATGAAAGCCACACCGCTGCGGATGAGATGGGTGGCGGTGGCCAGCTTTTCGTAGGTGAGTTCGCGGTCAAGGCCAACCACTACTGCCAGGCAATCGCGATCGGTGATCCTGAAGCCCTGACTTTGCATGGCTTCATGAAGGCCGCGCTCGCCAATGATGTAGATATTGCCCCCACATTGATATTGTTGGGCGAGCAAACGAGCTGCGACGATGGCCGACGTATGGATGAGCTCTGCGGAAATCTCGAGACCAAAGCCGCGGAACTTCTCCTGGTATTGCTCCACGGTGCGGGTGGCATTGTTGGTGACAAAGGCGGTCTTGAGGCCTTTGGCAGCGATCTTCTCCATGATGGCGGGCAGGTCGCCGATGGATTGTGTGTCGCGCCAGAGGACGCCATCCATGTCGAGGAGCAGGGCTTGGAGCTTCGAGGCGGGCATCATGGCGATTATAGCGGCAGTAGCGCAGGCCAAGGGGAGTTGTCAAGTTGTACCGATGAGAGACACACACGGCTTCGGTACAACTTGACAAGCTGGTGGCAGAAGAAATCCGGCTAAAGCCTCGACTCCCTCGTGTAGATGCATGGTGCAATTAAAAAGCAGGTAAGTTCTTGGACGATAGGAAGTGGAGTGACTCGTCAAGGAGCTGGGTCCGCGCCGCCTTGGGCAGAAAATGGTAATCCGGAAGACAGGTCGGTAGGGATTCCTCGCTGGTCGCATTCTCGGGCGGGATGTATGAGTCTTGACCCGCTCGGAATGACAGGGGCCTGACTCGAGGGCAATAAAAAAAGAGCCGAGGAGTTCCTCGGCTCTGATACGTTCTGATTGTGCTTACTTGAGTAGCTTCTTCAGTTCGGGCTTGGCCAAGACCTGGTCGACCAAGCCGTAAGTTACGGCCTGATCTGCGGTCAGGTAGAAGTCGCGATCGGTGTCGTGAACGATCTCCTCGACGGTCTTGCCGGTGGCGCCGGCCAGGATCTCATTCAGGCGCTGTTTGAGGCGCAGAATTTCCTTGGCATGGATCTCGATGTCGGTAGCCTGGCCGCCGCCGCCCCCGCTGGCCCAGGGTTGGTGCATATGGATGGTGGCGTTGGGCAGGGCGTAACGGTGGCCTTTGGTGCCGGCGGTGAGCAGCACGGTAGCGTAGGAGGCGGCGAAGCCCACCGCCACGGTGCTGATCTGGTTGGGGATCATTTGCATGGTGTCGTAGATGGCCATGCCTGCGTAAACGGACCCACCGGGTGAAGAGATGTACATTTGGATGGGAGCATCTGGGTCTTCGTTGCTCAGGTAGATCAGTTGGGCAACGATGAGATTGGCGGTCTGATCTTCGATGGGTGTGCTCAACAGGATGATGCGGCGTTTGAGCAGCAGCGAATAGATATCAAAGGCACGTTCACCTCGGCCAGTAGTCTCGATGACCATGGGGATTACGGATTTGGGATCAAACATTTCGATTCCTTTCGAAAATCGGTGAGTAGTGAACCGTGAGTAGTGATTAGGGGGAAGGCAATTTGGTTTCGCTCGCTTCTAAAGGAGCGGGCTTCTTTTCGTTTTCACCCTGGCCTTGGGCAATGGCGCGCAGGCGGGCCAGAGTACGCTTAATCACTTCCTCGGTGAGCGTGCGGCTTACCAGGCCTTGCAGATTATCCTTGGCCAGGATTTTCCTCATCTCGTCTGGCGAAAGGACCTGCTGCAGGCGATTTACCTTGGCCTCCACCAGACCCTGAACTTCGTCCTCTGGCACCTCGATCTTTTCTTCTTTGGCGACTTCCATAATGACCAGGGACTTCTTCAGCCGTTCCTCGACGCGCGGGCTGACTTCCTTTTCAAGTTGCTCCATATCGATCTTGCGGCTCTTCAGATACGTTTCCATGTCCAGGCCGCGTGCAGCCAGGTCAGGAGCCATATCTTCGATGTAATGATGGATCTCGTGATGCAGCATTTGGGGCGGGAACTTGATCTGGCTATCTTTGATGATGGCGTCGACGATGCGAGTCTCGTACTCGTCCTCGGCCTGCCGGCGGAAGTTCTCGGTCAGCTGCTTTTCCACGTCTGTGCGTAAATCAGCCACGGTCTTGTAATCACCCAGAGCCTGAGCGAAGGTGTCGCCCATCTCCGGCAGTTGGCGATCTTTGATCTCCTCGACCTTGATCTTGAACGTGGAAGCCTGACCGCGCAGATCATCGAATTCGGAATCCTTGGCGAAGGTATGAGGGAAGGTTTTTTCCTCACCGGCCTTCAGACCTATGAGCAGTCTGGAAAAGCCAGGGAAGGGCCACTCGTTCGCAGCGTCGACCTCGGCCTTTTCGATGACTACGGGGTAGCGCCTTTCGGGCAATAGGGTCTGGGTGCCATCCGGAGCGGGCTCTTGCCGCTCTGCGCTCATCAGGATGAAGGCGATATCGCCTTCCTGGGCCACTCGCTGAACCGGGGCTAGAACGGCGTTCTGCTCGCGCAGGTTCGTCAGGACCGACTCGATATCCGGCTTGTTAACCGGCTTATCTTCGAAGGGCAGACGGATCTTCCTGAAATCACCCAGCTTCACTTCAGGGGAGAGAGGCACACGGAATTCGAAGACCTGGGGGTCCTTGTCTTCGTGCACCTTTTCCAAGGTGCCGGGGCCATAGGGTTTGATGCCGGTTTCCTCAATAATGCGCGGGTACATCTCATCCAGCACGATGTCCAGGGCCTCGTCTTTGATGGCCTGGGCGCCTACCTGTTTCTCAATAACCGCGAACGGGGCTTTGCCCGGCCGGAAGCCGGGAATCTTGACGCGCTGCGCGATCTTACGCGCGGCTTTCTGGCGAGCACTTTCCAGCGTCTGGGTCTCGACCTCCACAGTGAAGTGAATCTGATGGTCGTCGAGGGCTTTCTGATCGATTTTCAAAAAATGTTCCTTGGGAGTGGGGTGCGAGGATTATAGCATTGCGACTCAAAGCGACGTATCAGAGATGTGTAAGAGAAAAGGGGATTGTGGAAATGGAGAGTAGAGACGAGAGACTGGAGAATAGAGACTGGAGATTGGAAAACGGAAGGCAGAGGCTATTCGGAAGACAGGTTCCAGGGGGTTCTTCGCTGGTCAGATTCTTGATTGGGTAGCGCGTTAACGCCCGCTCGGAATGACAGGGGAGAGGTGGGGAAGGAGGGAGTCGAACCCTCACGCCTTGCGGCACATGATCCTAAGTCATGCTTGTCTGCCAATTCCAACACTTCCCC
>JBBDXR010000002.1:0-54338 GCA_040902205.1 Anaerolineales bacterium
CTCCACCGCCCCAAGGGGCGGGGTATCCAGCGGAGGAACTACCTTTCATGACAAGGTGGCGCGCGAATGCGCCTCCCTTGTTGGGCCAGTCTTAGGCCGCCCCTACGGGTGCGAATCTCATCCCTACGGTACAATGCGCGAGTCCTATGACAGAGAAACTCCTGCTCAACAAGCGTTACCAGCTCGAGACTTACGTAGAGAAGGGCGGCATGGCCACTGTGTACCGCGGCCGTGATTTGATGCTGGAGCGCGACGTGGCCATCAAAGTATTGCGCGAGGATTACTCACGCGACCCCGCCTTCCGCGAGCGCTTTCGCCAAGAGGCCAAGGCGGCCGCCAACCTGTCGCACAGCAACATCGTCACCGTGTACGATTTCGGCTTCGATGAAGACCGCCTTTTCATCGTGATGGAGTATGTTCCTGGCACCGACCTCAACACTCTGATCAAGCAGAAGGGGCGCTACTCGTTGGAGGAAGGCATTCCCCTGGTCATTCAGGCCTGCAAAGGCCTGGGCTACGCCCACCGCGCCGGCCTAGTGCACTGCGACATCAAGCCGCACAACTTTCTGGTCACGCCGGATAAGCGTCTCAAAGTCACCGATTTCGGCATTGCCCGCGCCCTGGCCTCCATCCATCCGGACGAGGAGGCTGAGGTCGTGTGGGGCTCACCGCAATATTTCTCGCCGGAGCAGGCCGCCGGCAGCGCCCCCTCCCCGGCCTCGGATGTGTACTCGCTTGGCGTGATCATGTACCAAATGTTCACCGGCCGGCTGCCCTTTGTTTCCAAGGACGCCGCCGAACTAGCCAAGGACCATCAGCACAAGGCCGCCCAGCCGCCTATGGAACTGAATCAGAGCATCCCGGCGGCGCTCAACGAGATCATGTTGAAGGTCCTTTCGAAGGAACCTTCCACGCGCTACCGCACCGCCGACCAGCTCGGCCGCGTACTGCTCACCTTTGCCGCCCCGGCTGAGGTGGCGGTCGCCGAAGCTTACAGCAAACCCGGAAACAAGCGCCGCTCCACCGGCCCACAGGCGGCGCAAGCCGACGGGCAGGCTACTATCGAGACCGACTGGGTAGCCGTGGGCTTGGGGCTGCTGGCCGCGCTCTTGGTCGGCGGCCTCCTGCCCTTCTGGATGTGGGTGTACCTGGTCTACAACCCGCCGATACGGTGAGAGAAAGCCGTCAGTTATAATCAGCCAATGGCTTTCCAGCCATTGCTCGCCCCCTCCATCCTCAGCGCTGATTTCACTCGCTTAGGTCAGCAAATCGCCGAAGCCGAACAGGCCGGCGCCGACTGGATCCATATCGATGTGATGGATGGACACTTTGTGCCGCCCATCACCATGGGGCAAGTGATCGTGGAGGCTTGCCGCAAGGCCACAGAGCTTCCATTAGATATACACCTCATGGTCCAGAATCCCGATGGCATGCTGCCATCCTTTGCCGAAGCCGGCGCCGACCACATCCACGTCCATGTGGAGGCCAGCCCGAATATCGAACAGAGCCTCAAGGCGATCCGCAAGTTGGGCTGCAAAGCAGGCGTCGCCATCAGTCCAGGCACGCCAGCCGAAGCGATCATGTCTGCTCTTCCTTTAGCGGATCTCATCCTGGTGATGACTGTAAACCCCGGCTACGCCGGCCAGGGCTTCATGCACGAATTACTGCCTAAGGTGAGTGAGCTTCGCGAAGCCATCGCCGCGTGCGGCTCCCAGGCTCTGGTCGAGATCGACGGCGGCTTGGACGCCGAGACGCTGCCCGCCGCACTTGAAGCCGGTGGCCAGGTCTTCGTGGCCGCCAGCGCCGTGTACGATCACCCGCAAGGCGCCGCGGCCGGCATGCAAGCGCTGCGCAGCGCATCCCTGCAGGCTCTCAAGCGTTAACTCCCTAACTAATGGCATCTGACCTCACCTCCCACGGCAGCATCCACATCTCTCCGCGCGCCATCGCCACCGTAGCCTATCAGGCCGCGGTGGAATCCTACGGCGTAGTGGGCTTGGCCTCTAAGAACCTTCTCGACGGTTTTTCCAACATGATCGTCAAGGACCCCGCTCACGGCATCGAGGTGCATTACGAGGGCGAAGCAATTCGTATCGATATGTACATTGTGATCGAGTACGGAACCAATATCAAAGTGGTCGCGGATAGTGTCGCCAAAACAGTAAGGTTTCACGTGGAAAAGGCCCTGGGCCTGCCCATTCAAGAAGTGGCCGTTCACGTGCAAGGATTGCGTATCAGTGAAAAAGGATAAAGCCACTTCGGGATCGCCCATCGTACTTGACAAAGCGCCTGCACGCGTAAAGCGCCTTATTGTCTTGCAGCAATTTCCGGTGAATGGCAAGGCGGTGAAACGCCTGGCCCAAGCCGCCTACGCCTGGCTGGATGCCAACAAACAAACCGTCAACGCCCTTAACGTCTTCCCTGTGCCGGATGGCGACACGGGCACCAACATGTCTCTCACCATGAAATCGGCCATGGAAGAGATCAAGAACCTGCCCGAAGACAAGGCCGATGATATGTTGAACGCCCTGGCGCAGGGCGCCCTGATGGGCGCACGCGGCAACTCCGGCGTCATCCTTTCGCAATTGTGGCGCGGCTTTGCCCGCTCGGTGCAGGGCAAACCGTCGCTGAACTCCAAGGATCTGGCCGAGGCTTTCGCCTCAGCGCGCGACACGGCCTATAAAGGCGTGGTGCGCCCCGTGGAGGGCACCATCCTGACTGTGGCCAAAGACATGGCCGCCGAGGCCGAGGCTGCAGTCGCCGAAGGCATCGACCCGATTACCTTGCTCGTGCGCGTGCTGCAAGCCGCCAAGGACTCGGTCAACCGCACACCGGAACTGCTGCCCATCCTCAAGCAGGCCGGTGTCGTGGATTCGGGCGGCAAGGGGCTAAGCTTGTTGATGGAAGGCATGATGCGCTGGGTGGAGGGCCATCAAGTGCACACCGCCGAGGCCCTGGCGCAGCCCATCGCCGCCATCAACCTGGAAGGCACGATGGACGCCGTGGAGGAAGGCCAGGACTATGAGGTCGTGGTGGACTTCCGTCCTTCAGAGCAACTGGATCTCATGCGCTTTTACAGCGATCTGGAGAAGATAGGCACTTCCATCCAGGTCGGTGAAGGCGATGGCATGTACCGCATGCACATCCACGTGCCTACGGATAAGGTCTACGAACCGATTGATTACACCCGCAAGCTGGGCATAGTCACTAAAGTGGCCATCGAGAACCTGATGGACCAAATGACCGAGATCAGCGCCAAAGCCGGCAAGGCACCGCTCAAGTTCGCTGCCGTGCAGGCCGGCCAGATCGCGGTGGTGGCCGTGGCCCCTGGTTCCGGCCTCGCCCGTCACTTCGCCGAATTGGGCGTGGCGGCCGTCGTTGAAGGCGGGCAAACAATGAACCCCAGCACCGCCGATCTGCTCTCATCCTTCGAGAACCTGCCCACCGACAAAGTGATCATCCTTCCCAACAATAAGAACATCATCCTGGCGGCCAAGGCCGCCGCAGACGTGAGCGCCAAGAAGGTCCTGGTGGTACCCAGCCGCAACGTGCCCCAGGGAATTGCCGCTATGTTGCGCCATAACCCTAAAGGCGACCTGGACGCAGTCGCTAGGGACATGGAAGGCACTTTGGCCGGGGTGCAATCCGGGGAGATCACTACCGCCAATCGCGATGTAGAGATTGACGGCGTGAAAGTGAAGATCGGCCAAATGATCGGGTTGCACAACGGCAAACTGGTCGTGGCGTCCGAGGATCTGGAGACCGTCTCACGCGAGCTACTTAAGCAGATGGGGGCTGCGCAGGCCGAGGTCATGACCCTCTATTACGGAGAAGAACTGCGTGAGGAAGAGGCCAAATCAATTGCGGATGCCCTTCGGCAGGCCTTCCCTGGTAAAGAGGTGGACGTCCATTCCGGCGGCCAACCGTATTACCAGTTCATCATCTCCGTCGAATAATCAAAATGTCACCTGTTTGCATCGTCAGCGATAGCACGGCGCTATTCCCAAACCCTGTCTTCCCGGGCCGCAGCCTGACCCATTTGCTGCCGGCTGCCTGGAAGGGCAGCCAGCCGCTTTCCGAACGTTTGAAGGCCGGCGATTTTCCGCCCTCGCTCAAGAGCGGAGAAGCCCCGGTCCTGGCCGTTCCAACCGCCGCCGAGTTCGAGAAGCTGTTCCGCCAACTGGCGGCGCATTACGACTCGGTGCTGGCCATCCTGCACGCCGGGCGCTTCAGCGGGACAGCCGCGGCGGCCCAAGAGGCCGCCGCCATTGTCCACGGCACCGTACCGGTGCGTGTCATCGACAGCAACACGGTTTCGCTAGGGCTTGGCTTCATTGTGCAAGCTGCCGCCGAGGCCGCCGAGGGCGGCATGCCTCTGGCCGACCTGGACCTGTACGCCCGCAGTCTGATCCCAAAGGTTTATGGGTTGCTGTGCATCCCGGGGTTGACCTATCTACACCGCGGCGGCTATGTGAATCCTTCACAGGCGCTGGTAGGTGAATACCTGCAGATCACACAGGTCTACGCCCTCGAGGAAGGGCAACTGGTTCCCTCCCAAAAAGCGCGCAACACGCGCCATTTGGTGGATGTGCTATTCGAGTTCCTATCGGAATTCGAGGACTTGCGCCACATCGCCCTGATGCAGGGCGCCCCACCCTTCGAAGCCGAGACTCGCGCCCTGCGCGAGCGGCTGAATGAGGAACGCCGCACTATTCCCATCAGTGAGCAGATCATCAATGCGCCCTTCGCCAGCTTCATTGGCCCCCACAGCCTGGGCGTCTTCGCCCTCACTGGATAATCCGTCTATTCGGCAATCAGGCGCCGGTTGGGAGAAGGCGCACTGATAAAATAGGCTGGTGCAAGCCTCGCTCAATAAACTGAATAAGATCTTCCAACTGGAAGCTCAGCGGCAATATGATAATCGGGCGGTTATGGGCGGCATTGAGAAGATGCTGCGCGGTTGGGAAGCGGAGGCGCGCGCCGATGACGTCAACGAACAACTCATCAATGCGGTCACCAGCCAGTTGCGCAATTACGAGGATCTCGAGCCAGAATATCGCGCCATCGCAATAAATAACGTCTGGCAGCGCATCCAGCGCGAAGTAGGAGACCCGAACCGCAAAGCTGGTTCGCCCAAGAATAAAACCCAACCGGAACGAACAAAACTAATCCGCATAAAGGAACGGCCGGTAGCCCAAAGGCCAAAAGAAGCGGCCCCTAAACCAGCAGCCCGCAAAGCTAAGCCGCCCAAGCATCCCAGAGTCGAAGGTGCGCCTATGGGCCTCGACGCGCCGACCACGGTGCTCAACGGCGTTGGCACGGTCAACGCCAAGCGTCTGGAAAAGCTCGGCGTCTACACCCTGGGCGATATGCTTTACCACTTCCCCCGGCGCTACGACGACTTCAGCCAGCTCACCCCAATCGCTGGGTTGATGTATGGCAACGAGGTGACGATCATCGGCACCATCCGGTCCGTGGCCAATCGCCCGGTCAAGGCCAATCGCTCTATCGTCGAGGTCCTGGTCGATGATGGCAGTGGCGCACTGCGGGTCACCTGGTTCAACCAGCCCTGGATGGCGCGCAACCTCAAGGCCGGCGAGGAGATCGTGCTGGCCGGCCGCGTCGATCAATTCCAGGGTCGCTTGACCATGAGCAACCCGGAGTGGGAATTGCCTGATAAAGAGCAATTGCACACCAACCGCATTGTGCCGGTCTATCCGCTCTCCGCCGACGTGGGCCAGCGCTGGCTGCGCGGCATGATGAAGCGCGTCGTCGCTTACTGGGCGCCGCGCCTGCCCGACCCGCTGCCGCCCGCCCTCCTCTCGGCTACAGGGGTCATGCCGCTGGCAGACGCATTACAGCAAGCTCATTTCCCGGATTCCAATGAAAAGCTGCAAGCCGCTCGGCAGCGCCTGGCCTTCGATGAACTGCTATTGCTGCAGCTCGCCGTGCTTATTCAGAAGAAGGCCTGGCAAGGACAGAAAGCAACCCGCTTTGAAGCGCCGCGGGCTTGGCTCGATCAGCAAATCGCCCGCCTCCCCTTCGCGCTTACCGCTGCACAGGTTACTGCCCTGGCGGATCTGTTGAGGGATCTGAATTCCGGGCGGCCCATGAACCGTCTGTTGCAGGGCGATGTAGGTTCCGGCAAGACCGTGGTGGCCGCCATCTGCATGGCGGCCGTGGCCCGCCAAAGCGCCCAGGCCGCGCTCATGGCGCCTACCAGCATCCTGGCCGAGCAGCATTACACGACCTTGCAGAAGCTGCTGGTCGGCGCGCACGGTTTGCGGGCAGAGGAATTGCGGCTGATCGTGGGTTCGACCCCCGAATCCGAAAAACAGGAAATTCGCCAGGATTTGCATGAAGGCAAGATCAAGGTGGTGGTGGGCACACACACGCTCATCGAAGACCCCATCCTTTTTGCCGAACTTGAAATGGTGGTGATCGATGAACAGCACCGCTTCGGCGTGGGGCAGCGCGCCGCTCTGCGCGCCAAGGGCACCAATCCCCACCTGCTGGTAATGACCGCCACTCCCATCCCGCGCTCCCTCGCCCTCACGCTGTATGGCGATCTGGATCTGAGCGTGATCGGCGAGTTGCCCCCGGGCCGCCGCGAGGTCAGCACGCAGTTGATGCTGCCGAACGAACGCCAGCGCGCTTATGACCTAATCCGGCGCGAGGTGGATGCAGGACGCCAGGCCTTCATCATCTACCCGCTGATAGAAGAAAGCGAAACGGGCCAAGCCCTCTCCGCAGTCGAGGAAGAGAAGCGCCTGAAAAAGACTGTATTCGCGGGGCTCAAGCTGAAATTGTTGCATGGGCGCATGCCGTCGGATGAGAAGGAGAAGGCTATGGCGGCCTTCCGCGACAGTAAGGCGCAAGTGCTGGTCTCCACTACGGTGATCGAGGTGGGCGTGGACATCCCCAATGCCAGCGTGATGCTCATCGAGGGCGCCGATCATTTTGGCCTGGCGCAACTCCACCAGTTGCGCGGCCGGGTGGGCCGCGGCGCCAACCAGTCCTACTGTATCCTCATTCCCAGCGGGGAGAACGCCTCTGAAAACGAACGCCTGAAAGCCTTGCTGGAAACCAGCGACGGCTTTATGCTTGCAGAGAAGGATTTGCAGCAACGTGGCCCCGGGCAGTTCCTGGGTGGCCAGCAGGCCGGATTCCTGGACTTCCGCCTGGCCTCGTTGAGCGATGGCCGCCTGATCGACAAAGCCCGCCGCCACGCCGAAGAACTGCTAGCGGCCGACCCAACGCTCGCCAACGCCGAGCACCGCGCACTAGCCGCTGCGCTGAAACAATACCTGCGCGACGGTAAGGGAGATCTTAGCTAATGATCCGAGCCCTGTTCCCCGCTACATTCGACCCCATCCACAACGGCCACATCGATATCGCCAACCGCGCCGTCAAGCTCTTCGACGAGGTTGTGGTGGCCGTATATGAAATGCCGCAGAAATCTTTGCTCTTCCCCACCGAAACACGCCTCGATCTGGTGAAAAAAGTCTTCAAAGACGATAAGAAGATCAAGGTGATGACCTATCACGGCCTGACGGTGAACTTCGCCCGTGAGATCGGAGCGCAGGTGATCGTGCGCGGCCTGCGCGTCCTCTCCGACTTCGAGTACGAGTTCCGCATGGCGCTGGCCAATCGACAGCTGGCGCCGGATATCGAGACCGTCTCGCTGATCACCAGCAAGGAGCATTCGTTCCTATCGTCCACCACCGTACGGGAAATAGCATCCTTGGGTGGAGATGTGAGCGCCATGGTGCCTGCCCATGTTAAGAAGGCGCTGTCGGCCCGCTTTGCCGAGATCAAAATGAACGGCGAGGCAGAATTCGTCGCCAGCCCGCCCAGAGATTAGCCGGCTGCTTTCAGTTGACTGGCGGCTGGTTTGCGTATAAGCTTGGATGCTAAGCCCCTGGTACACAACTTGCACCACTAATGGTGCTTATACCTGACCCTGGGCTAACTATGGACATCCTCCAACTCGTTGACCGCCTCGAAGAGCTGTTCAATCACAGCCGTCCCATTCCGCTCACCAACAATGTGATCGTAGATGAGGACAAAATGTTGGACCTCATCGACCAGATGCGCGTGGCCATCCCCGACGAGGTGAAAAAGGCGCAGAAGCTGATCGCCGAACGTGATCGCACCCTGGCCTCGGCCACGGAAGAAGCTCACCGTACCCTGCAGTTGGCGAAGGAGAAAAGCCAGGGTCTGGTGGAGCGCGACTCGATCGTGGCCGCCGCCGAAGACCGCGCCAAAGAGGTCCTGCGCCAGGCCGGGCTGGACGCCGAAGCCACCCGCGCCGAGGCCGATGACTACGTGATCGAGATCCTTACCAACCTCGAGATGGAATTGGAGCGCATCCTGAACCAGGTGCGCAACGGCATCCGCGCCATCATCCAGCAACAGGAAGAAAAGAAATCCGCCGGGCAGGGGCAACCCGCCGAAGTAAAGGAATAGAGCACAGCTAGCTTAACAAAAAGAGCCTCGGAGATCCGAGGCTCTTTTCTATTTACTGTAAACTCCTACAGCCCACGCTCGGGCCGTGTGAAATAGCGTTCTTGCATCCAATCGCTTATGCCCGGGAAAGTGGTGGCGAACCAAACCCCGACCGCAGAGATCCCAGGGAGAATGCGCGCCCGCACGGGTCGCTTGGCCGCAGCCAAAACCGCGCCGGCCACGTCGTCCGCGGTCAGCAACAGGGCCTTCGGCGTCTTGATGCCCGTCTTGCGTTTGGCCTCGGTATGCTGCCCAAACTCGGTGGCCACCCCGCCGGGGTAGATCGCCGATACTTTGATGCCCCACACGCCGACCTCGCGGCGCAACGCATCGCTGAAGCCGCGCACGCCGAATTTGGTGGCCGCATACACCGTGTAGGTAGGAGTGGCCACAAAGCCCGCCAGCGAACACATATTGATGATGTGCCCGGTTTTGCGTTCGATCATGTGCGGCAATACGGCGCGCGTGGCCTGGATCACACTGGTAAGGTTAACTTGGATCTGGGCTGCGATGTCTTTTTCCGGATCCAACTCTTCCAGCCATTTGGTGCGCCCAAAGCCGGCGTTATTGAACAGGATATCGATCTGCCCATAAGCTGCCAGCGTCCTGTCTGCCAGATCCTTTAAGGCAGCAGCGGAACTGACATCGGTCTCCACCGCCAAGGCCGTCCCGCCCTTCGCTTCGATCTCGGCCTTCAACGCTTCCAGGCGATCAAGGCGCCTGGCCGCCAACACGACGCGATAGCCATTCGCGCCGAACCGGCATGCCGTGGCTTCCCCAATACCCGAGGACGCTCCGGTGACAATGATTACTGGCTGCGCTTCCATAAGGCCTCCGCTTCCATTTGGCGAATTGAAGAGCAAACGGTTTTAGGGCATTAGCACAATAGGGATACTGCTCACGTGCAGCAAGCCGCCGTCGCGCGGCGAGGCAGCAAAAACCACGATGCGGGCGTGGGTGGGACCCGATACCGAATAGCTCAGCTGCCCACTGAACGGCCCCGGCTGGCCCATTTCAGGAGCATCGATGAGCGCGTTGCCTACGGCCAGGATGTTGTCCTCCGTACCGCACAGGTCATTGGGAGCGCCGCTGCCGCCTTCGCCGCATAGCATCAGGCCCAAATTGGACTCGAAGTAATAGTCGGAGAAACCTGTGATGGTGATAACGCCGCCGCTGATCTCTGCCAGGGGCGCGGGAGAGTCGATGAAGATGCTTTCGAAATGGATCTCTTCAGGCAGGAGCTCAACTGCGCCACCCGGCAGCAGCGTCACCTCGACGCTGGAAAGGTGAATGATGCCGCCATCCATGGCGCTAGTCTCAAAGACGGAGATGCGCCCGGGTTGTTCAGTCGACACGGCGAAGGTCAGCTCGACACTGAAAGGTCCGGGCTCTGGAGATGGCGCCTGGATTGTAGTAGGCACAAGTGCCAGCTCCTCGCCGTTCTCTCCATAGATCGCTACGACCAAATTCTGCTCGAAGGTCGGTCGCGATTGCCCCTGAACCGCGGCCGGCGAACTCACCCGGGACCCCAGGCCCGGTGAGGTGAGGAGGATGGCCTCTAACGCGGAGCCTTCGGCGGTCGGTGCGGATTCCGTCGTTGCCGTGATAACGAAGGGCGTCTGCGTCGGCGGCTGGGTGGCTGTGGGGAAGGGACTGCTTGTGGCGGCGGGCTGCGTGGCTGCCGGGCTGCAGGCAGCTAAGGCAAAAACCAATACCAAGTAGGGCGACACTATCTTTTGCATAGGCAACATTATCGCGCCGTAGGGGCGGTTTGCAAACCGCCCCTAGCCATCGAATAGAGTTCCCTTATCTGCTCCACCAAAAACACGGATCCGCAAACCAATACGACCTCATCCTGGCAGGCAGCCTCCAACGCGATTTGCAGTGCTTGGGCCGCATCCGGCTGCCCCTCCGCCTGCAAGCCTAGCCCAGCCAGCCTAGCCTGCAACACCGCGGCGGGCATAGCCCGCGGATGGATCGATTGCGTGGCGATAGCTCGGGCGATACGCGGACGCAATGGCTCGATAATACCTGCCAGATCCTTGTCTGCAGAGACGCCTAAAACCAGAACCACCGCCTTGCCGGGAAAGTAATCCTCCAGGGAACTGCGCAGGGCGCGGGCCGCGTGCGGCGAATGGGCCGCATCCACGATGAGCGCAGGATCAGCCTGTAGCACCTCGAAGCGGCCGGGCCAGCGCACGGCGGCAAAGCCCTTCCGGATGGCTTCGTCGCTCACCTCTTGCCCTCCGTCTCGCCCCGCCCACAGCGCCGCGCAGGCCACAGCGGTATTTTCCGCCTGGTGCGCACCCAAGAGCGCGATACGCAACTCCAAGGCTTGTTCCGGCCGCAGTGCGGGCCAAACGCGAACATCTTGCCCGGAAAGATTCGCTTCACCGCGCTCAAAGAGGATGTCGACGCCCACTTCGATCAGGGTCGCTTTCTTTGCCTTCGCCTCTTCCGCGATCACCTGGCGGGCTTCAGCTACCTGCGGAGCCATCACCACGGTGACTCCTTGCTTGATGATGCCCGCCTTTTCTCCGGCGATCCGTCCAAGCCGGTCACCCAGGATAGACGTGTGATCGTAGTCAATGGGGGTGATCACAGACACCGTGGGCACCAGCATATTAGTAGCATCCAGGCGACCCCCCAGACCGACTTCGATCACTGCGACATCCACTCCTGCATCGGCAAAATACTGGAAAGCTAGCGCGGCAGTGACTTCAAACTGGGTCCACCCTTGTGCAGACTCCAGATGGGGCAGCATTTTCTGAAAAGGCGCATCGAGGTCCTCCCCGGTAACCATCTGCCCATTCACGCTGATCCCTTCGAGCGGGCCATGCAAATGCGGCGATGTAAATAGCCCCACGCGATGCCCGCCGGCCTGCAAGGCCGCCGCGCACAACGCGCTCACCGAGCCCTTGCCATTCGTGCCGGCTACATGAACGCTCGCATAACCTTGCTGCGGCTGGCCAAGCGCTGCCATTAGCCGGCGGATGCGTTCCAGCGTGAAGTCGCCGGGCCGCATGGGGCCTTGCGGCCTGGCTCCCAAATCAGGCAGCGAGGATAAGAACGAAGTCGCCATCCCTGGATTGTACTTGCGGCCTGGTTCACAATTAGCTTGGTGAAGATTCAGCTCGCACCACCTGTATGGATTCTTTAAGGTTTCCACCCACATATGTGGAGTATGATTCAAGCCGAGCGATAAGGCTCAAAAAGATCCCTATCCCACATCCCTCAAGGAGAGAGAGCGTATGAAGAACCGATTAGCCCTGCTTTTTAGTCTCATGGTAGCGGCGGCGTTGATACTGTCAGCCTGCGGCCCTGCGGCCACAGTGGCGCCCACTGCAGCCCCCGCCACCGCTGCCCCCACTGAGGCTCCTGAACCGACTGCGGAGCCCACCGTCACCGACATCGGCACGGCAGCCCACCCGATTAAGGTGCTGTTCGTCCCTTCGGTTGACGCCAACGTGATAGTGACCAGCGGCCAAGTGATGGCCGACGCCCTCACCGAAGCCACTGGTCTGGCCTTCGAAGTGACCGTCCCGACCTCTTACGCGGCCACCATCGAAGAAATGTGCGCTTCCCCCACTGACACCATAGCCTTCATTCCCGCCCTGGGGTATGCCATTGCCAGCCAACTGTGCGGAGTGGATGTTGGTTTCAAAGCCGTGCGCTTCGGCTACCCGGTCTACTGGGCGCAAATCTTGGTCCACCGTGACAGCGACATCCTGACCCTGGCTGACCTGGAAGGCAAGACCTGGGGCTATGGCGACGCAGGCTCCACCTCCGGCTACATGGTTCCCTTGGTCATGCTGCAGGAAGCCGGCATCACTGTAGGTGAAGAAGTGCAAACCGGCGGACATAACCAATCAGCCCTGGCCGTGTACAACGGCGAAGTGGACTTTGCCACCACCTTCTACAGCGTACCGTTGGATCCCGATGGCGCCCCGGTGTTCACGTATGATGAGTACCTGGCCGGTGTGACCAGCGATGGGGTGGAGATAGCCTACTACGATACCGCAGCTGCCTTGGCCGGTACCTTGAACCAAGATATCTATGAAATTCCGGCCGAGAACATCCCCAACTGCGCTCCCAACGAGGACGCCAGCCGCCTGTTCTGCGACGGTTTCCGTGTGCTCGACGCGCGGGCTAACATCCGCACCGAGGCCCCCGACGTAGTCCAGAGCGTCCGCATCCTGGCCGTCTCGCCGGCAATCCCGAACGACACGATGTCCTTCGGGCCGGATTTCCCGGCTGACCTGCGTGCGCAGATCGAAGAGGCTTTGCTCGCCTTTGCGCAAACCGACGCTTGGGAAACCACGCTCGGCTCGGCGGACTTCTACGGCTGGTCGGGGATTATCCCGGCCACGGACGCCGATTATGACTTCGTGCGCGCCATGGTAGAGGCCACCGGCTACACGCTGCCTGAGTAAAGAGAATTGAAACAAGCTTCACATAAGGGCAGGGTTAATCCCTGCCCTTATCTTTTAATCCTCCCCGAAAAACCTCGGAAATTGGAATAGGAAATTGTCCTTTATAATTCTGCCAAGTCGTCCAAGGAAAGCCTGAGGATAGAGCCGATGCTGCAGATCCGCAATCTGACAAAGATCTACGAAGGGGGAGTGCTGGCTCTTGATAACGTCAGTTTCGATATTCCGGATGGGCAATTCCTGGCCGTCATCGGCTTGAGCGGTTCGGGGAAATCCACCCTGTTGCGCTGCATCAACCGGCTCGTAGAGCCCACCAGCGGTGAGATCCTGTGGGATGGCGTGGATATCGCCAAGGCCTCACCGGAAGAGATGCGCCGCATTCGCCGGCGCATCGGCATGGTCTTCCAGCATTTCAACCTCGTGCACCGCTCGCGCGTCATCACCAATGTGTTGGCGGGCCGTCTGGGCTATGTGAACCCCGCCTGGAGCCTGCTGAACCGCTTCCCCAAGAAGGACATGGAAAAGGCGCTGCAGCAAATGGAGCGCGTGGGCATTGCCGACAAAGCCAACTTCCGCGCCGACGAGCTTTCCGGCGGCCAACAGCAGCGCGTGGGCATTGCCCGGGCGCTGATGCAGGACCCCAAGATCATCCTGGCGGATGAACCCGTGGCCAGCCTTGATCCCGTGCTGGCCCACACCATCATGAAGTATCTTGAATTGATCAACAAAGAGGATGGCGTCACCGTGATGTGCTCGCTGCACTTCCTGGATATCGTCCACCGCTATGCGGACTACGTGGTCGCTCTCAACCTGGGTCGCGTGGTCTTCGAGGGTAGTCCCAAGGAAATCGATGACGCCAAGTTCAAAGAAATTTACGGCAAAGATGCCGAGCGTGTAGGGTAATGCCATGGAACCTAAAAGCCGAGACCGCCGCAAAACGCTGCTCATCACGCTGGCTGCCTTCTTTACCTTCATTGTCATCGCCCTGGCAGTCGAGGTCACCGATATCGATCTCAGCACGCTGCGCAGCGAGCAACGCCAGTCCAGTCTGACGCGTGTCATCCGCGCTCTTTTCCACCCCGACATCATCTCCTACCAGCAAGAAGAAGTCATTATCGATGCTCCTGTGTATGTGCCCTGCCCTGCCGAGGGCATCCCGCCGGCAGAGGGGGTAAGTCCGGCAGGCGCTTATATCGTCGTTACACCGGCTTGCGGTGAGCCTGGCGAGACGGTCCACGTAGAGGGCTTTGGTTTTGTCCCCAATACGCAAGGTCCGCTTCGCTTTGTCCCTAACACCGAACCGCCCGTTTCATTGGGCCGTGAAGTGGTCGAGACCGACGAGGCTGGCCATTTCTCTGCGGACTTTGTTTTGCCCAACCGCCCCAACGAAGGCCCGCAGACTATCCGCGCCATTCTGCGCCAAAGCGTGGGCGCGCCTAGCTTCACCAAAAATGCTTATGACACTTGGGACAAGATCATCGAAACGATCTTCCTGGCCTTGCTCGCCACCATCGTCGGGACCTTGCTGGCAGTGCCGTTGAGCTTCTTCGCCGCCCGAAACCTGATGAAGCCCGTGCGCAGTCCTTTGGCCAGCATTGCTTTGAGTATGCTTGGCTGGATCGCCGGTATCTACGCCGGCCTAAAGGCCGCGAACTGGATCGCGCAATTCACTCAATCCTATACGAGCAATGTTCTCATCTCCGCGTTGAGCGTGTTGCTCATCCCGGTGATCGTGGTCTTCCTGATACGCTGGGCCTTGCCCGAAGAGGAGACCCAGGTACCCCCAGTCCAAATCCGCCTCTTGCGCATGGCAGCTCTTGTCTTGGTGGTCCTGCTTGCCATCTACGGCCTGTACTCCCTCGCCGGTCTCATGATGAGCATCGGCACCCCGTTGGCCGAGGCGCTCAGGTTCTTTGCCTTCATGGGTTCCTTCTTCTTCCATGCCGGAGACATCTTGAGGACAGTGGCCCCCGTCTTTTTAGCGCTTGCCGCCGGAGGGGCCTTGGGCGGATTGGCCAGCCGCCTTGGCCAGCAAGCCACCGAAAAGCTACCGGACCAGGCGGTGAAAACCATGAACATCCTGCTGGCCGCTTTGGCCGGCGCCACTCTTATGGCTCTGTTTGGCGCGGCCATCGATTGGCTCTACCAGGTTGGCCGTCTCACATTGACTTTGTGGTGGCCGGCTGCCATCGGCGCCGCCCTTGGCGCCGCGCTGGCGCTTAGGACCAAAGCCAAAGACACGTTGCCGATCGGTTTGGTCATCTATTACACAATGCGCACGATCTTCAACATGCTGCGCTCCGTCGAAGCTCTGGTGATGGCCATCGTCTTTGTGATCGCCGTGGGCATCGGTCCCTTCGCCGGCGTGCTGGCCTTGGGCTTGCACACCATTGTCAGCCTGGCCAAGCTGTATTCCGAGCAGGTGGAAAGCATCTCCTCCGGTCCCCTGGAAGCCATCCAGGCCACGGGCGCCAACCGCTTGCAGACCATTGTGTACGCCGTGATCCCGCAAGTGATCCCGCCGTTTATTTCGTACACGATGTATCGCTGGGACATCAACGTACGCATGTCCACCATTATCGGTTTTGTGGGCGGAGGCGGTATCGGCTTCTTGCTGATCCAGAACACCAATTTGCTCAACTACCGGGCCGCGGCCACGCAGATGCTGGCCATTGCCGTGGTGGTCGCCTCGCTGGACTACATCAGCTCGATAGTGCGCGAGCGCTTCACCTAAAGTCGACTGCGTTCCAACAGCTTGACGCGCGCCCCTGATTCCCATCCAAATGCTGGAACCGCGTTAGAATGCGGCGAATTGGCTATCAGGTAAGCCGATGAAACCCAATCACTTGTCAAGTAATGATGACCCCTGCCCCTACGTCGCGGAGTAACAACTTTGACCTCTCGCCAAGAAGCCCTTGACCTGGTGCGCGAGCACGTGAAGAACGAGAACCTGGTGCGCCACATGCTGGCCGTGGAGGCTGCCATGGCCCATTACGCCCGCCTGTTCGGCGAGGATGAAGAAACCTGGCGGGTGGCAGGCTTATTGCACGACTTCGATTGGGAGATCCACCCCACCCTGGAACAGCACCCGCAAGCGGGCGCGCCTATCCTGCGCCAGCGCGGTGTGCCCGAGGAGATCATCTTGGCCGTGCAGAGCCACGCCAGCCATACCGGCGTGCCGCGAACTACGCGCATGGAGAAAGCTCTTTACGCTTGTGACGAGCTCACCGGGCTGATCACGGCCGTCACGCTGGTGCGCCCTTCGAAATCGATCGCCGATGTGACGGTGAAATCGATCAAGAACAAGTGGAAGGACAAAGCCTTCGCCGCCGGGGCCAAACGAGATGAGATCGAGGCGGCCGCCGCAGAATTCGGCATGGACTTGTGGGAGCATGCCGGCAACGTATTGGCGGCTATGCAAGCCAGTGCGGCTGAACTTGGCTTGGCCGGCACGCCCGCTTCTCAATAACCAGCAAGTAAGGGGGTCAGAATGGGGGATTTAGGCACAAAACTTGCTACTCACCCTACTGTGAGATATGCCCGGTTGCTCCACGATTTCCACTGGATGAAGTTCCCATCCCGCACGCGCACCCCCGGCTGGGCCGGCCTGCGTTCCACGCCGGAGACTGTCCCGCTCTGGCTTACTCCCAGAAAAAGTTCTCATAAGGACGACCTGCCGCTGGGCCAGGCTTGGATGGCTTATTTGCGCAGCCTGAACGATGACCGCGGTTACAAGTTCATCACCTGGCCCCCTGCCGGCTGGTTCAACAAGAACCTGAACGCCGATACCTTGGGCTTTGCCGGAAACGTCGTCGAAGTCCTGGGCATCGAAGGCAATTCGGCGCGAGTAAGGACCTTCAACATGGGGGATAAACCTCCGGATCCAGCCAAATGGAACTTCGAAACCCACCCTGAATTGGTGCATAAGTTCACCGTGATCACCCGCAATGGAGGGGTGGTCAACCCTGCCGAAGGCATCGACGCCTACATCTTCCTGATCGGGCGCAAGCCGCTGTACATTCCGCTGAACCGTTTGGAGTTCTTCCCTTCCCTTCCGGCCAAGATCAGCATCAAGGTAACCACGTTGCCATGGCTGCTGGCCAAAGATGCGCCTGGGTCGGCAGGTCAAAAAATCGACAAGTATTTGCCGATGGCAAGCGCCACCGTGTATGAATACGCGGTGCGCGGCACCTACGTTTGGGGCCGCACGGATAAGGGCTGGATCGCCTTGTGTTGGTACCCGGTTGCCAACAAGTGGCGCTATTTCACATCCTGGCGCATGAAGACCATCCCGCCTATTCCACCTAAGAGCGTTTCCTAAGGGGGCCATATGCTGCAAGGCAAAGGTATGTATCTGTGGCGCATCAAGAATGTCGAAGGCGGCGACCCCGCGGCCATCGCCGACGCCGCCGTGCAAGCCGGCCTGACGCATGTCCTCGTCAAGGTGGCCGATGGTCGCGGCACCTATAACACGTACAAAGTGGCCAACGGCCGCGAGTACTTCAACGCCCAGGATGGCGTGGATCATGTTCCGGCCGTGGTGTCTGCGTTGCGCGCGCGCGGCATCAGCCCCTGGGGCTGGCAATACATCTATGGCCAAAACCCTCTCGCCGAGGCCCGTATGGCCATTCAGCGCGTCAAGCAATTTGGGCTGGACGGCTTCGTAGTCAATGCCGAGATCGAATTCCAGGAGAAGGGCATGGATATCCCCGCCGGCCACTATATGCGCGAACTGCGCACCGCCCTGCCCAACACGCCCATCGCCCTTAGCAGCTTCCGCTATCCCAACGTGCATAATCCTTTCCCTTGGAACACCTTTCTCGAATACAGCGATCTGAACATGCCTCAGGTTTACTGGGTAGGCGCCACGAACCCGGCGGCGCAATTGGCCCGATCACTGCGTGAGTTCCAGGGTCTGCGCGTCTGGCGGCCCGTTTTTCCAACCGGCGCCGCGTATGGCGAGCACGGCTGGCGGGCGAAACCCGATGAGGTGACCGCGTTTCTGCAGGCCGTAAGAGACCTGGGTCTGCCAGGCTGCAACTTCTGGGAATGGTATTTCGCCCGGCAAAAGGACTCTCAACTGTGGAACCCTGTTCAGCAATACTCCTGGCCAGCTACCGCGCCGCAACAGCAGGACATCGCTATTCGTTACATCGACGCGTTGAACTCCAATGACCCCGTGAAAGTTGCCGCCTTATATGACCCGGCGGGCATGCATGTGACCGCCCAGCGCACCTCACAGGGTCCCGAGGCCATCCTGCGCTGGTACAACAGCCTGCTGAACGATGCTTTGCCCGGCGCCCGCTTTGAGCTCACCGGGGAGGATCATGCGGAGAACATTCACACCCTGACCTGGATTGCTGAATCCAACGCCGGCCGCGTGCTGGATGGCAAGGATTCCCTGGGGGTCAAGGATGGGCAGGTCGCTTATCACTACTGTTATTTCACGGTGGCTAAAGCGTAAGGATCAGTCAAGTATTAATGGTGCTGTGTCTGGGTATCGGAACTTGACAAAAGTGAAAACCTGGCAAGGGAGTCACATTTCTCTGTCATTCCGATGAGGCCGAAGGCCGAAGAGGAATCCCTTTGGTAACGGAGAAACAGTTGAGGCGCTCTAAGCGAGGGGTAACTAATGTGAGAATCCTTTGGTAATTCGAAACTCAATTTGGAGAAAGGGATTTCTCGTCGGCTTTGCCTCCTCGAAATTACAATGTGGTTTCATCCTCGCTTCGATATAATACGGCTTCACATCCGCCTCGTATGTCTCCTCCTCATAAATCCTTGATCGGAACGCTCGTCCTGCTGTTTGCTATGGCAGCCTGTGCTCCGCAATCCGGCGCCGCTCCCACACACACCATTACGCCTACCCCATTCACCAATCAGAGCCCAGCAACATCACAATCATCTGAGCCTACTGCCACGCCAAACACCGCTGCCGCGCCAACAACGGATCCTCTGCCCGCCGGTTTTACCAGCGACATAATCCGCCCTGGCATCGAGCCGGTGGCCTACATTACCGATGGCTGCCAATATTTGCAGATGCGCTGGGATCCCGCGGGCGCTCTGCCTGGAACGGTCGTGGCTCCGATCATGTTTCATAGCATCCTGGAAGGAAACACGGAGCCCAACAGCGACTCGGCAATCAATGAAGCCATGTTCGCTGCGATTATCCGCCTGGCCGAAGACCTGGGATTTGAAACCATCACCACCCAGCAGTTGCTAGATTTTCTTAGGGGCAATGCCAAGATCCCGGCGCGTTCGATGATCCTAATTCTCGATGACCGTAAACCCGGCACCGCCGAGGACATTTTCCTTCCCGTGCTTGAGGAGCAGGGCTGGACGGCTACATTGGCGTGGATCGCACAAAGCGACACGGATCGAAGGTCGGGGCGCCTCGCAGGGGAGAGCATGTGGGATTGGATCGAAAGGCTAAACGATACCGGGTATTTCGATATCCAGTCCCACGGCCGCGATCACATTTACATTACTGAGAGCACCAGTGAAGAAGCGACCCGGCAGGAGATCGCTGGCTCCATCCCGATTTTGAAGGAGCACTTTGGAAGTACGCCCATCGCCTATATATGGCCGGGAGGCAACTTTACCGACTCCGCTATCCAGGTAGCTCACGAAGCCGGTTTTGAGCTGGGATTCATCGAACGCTCGTACGGCCCTCTGCTCTTCAATTGGGTGCCGCTCTCTGAACGGGAGCGCGCTTTCGGCGATCCGCTACTGTTGCTGCCGCGCTTCTGGGATACGGCTGCTCTGCTGAACCTGGAGCAGACCGCCCAGATCGGCGACGCGGCGCAGGAATTCGCCAAGGAAAACTATGCAGCCGAAGCCGCATGGTTTTCCCAGAATTGCGGGGGCAAGCTCCCCGACCTGGAGGACGTATTCAAATAAAAAGAGGCCCGCATGCAGCGGGCCTCTCGCATTCGACTAAGGCTATTCGCCTTCGGTGGTCGGCAACGGCTCGATAGGCGCTTCGGGCAGCAGACCCAGCGCCTCGCCCAGCGGCGCTTCGACCAAAGCCTCCTTGCGCGGCTCCGGCGGCGGCAATAAATGTGCGTTGGCCGGGTGGCCGGTGCCTGCAGGGATCAGCTTGCCCAGGATCACGTTCTCCTTCAGGCCTGTGAGCGGGTCTTCCTGTCCGGCAATGGCCGCGCCCGCCAACACCTTGATCGTATGCTGGAAGGAGGCAGCCGACAGGAACGAGTCGGTGGTGAGCGAAGCCTTGGTGATGCCCAGCAGAACTTCCACGAATTTGCCGGTGTCCTTGCTCTCCGACAGGAGCTTTTCGTTCTTCCAGCGGATATCCAGGCGGTTGACGAAGTCACCGGGCAGATAGCCGGTATCACCGGGCCGGGTTACCTGCACTTTGGACATCATTTTTCGAATGATGACCTCGAAGTGCTTGTCGTGGATGTTCTGGCCCTGGGAGCGGTACACGCGTTGCACTTCGGTCAACAGGTACATGTAGCAGGTTTCGCGGCCCTGGATGCGCAGGATATTGTGCGGGTTCAGCGAACCTTCGGTGAGCGCCTGGCCGGCTTCCACCTTGTCGCCGGGCTTGATCAGCAGGCGAGTGGTGTTCGGCACTTCGTACTCGACAGCATCGTGTTGTTCGTAAGAGACAAATACCTTACGGTCTTCCACGCGAACTTTACCGGCATTCTCAGCCTTCAGATCATTGCCTTTGAGGGAAGCCAGTACTGCGCCGGCCTGCACCTTATCGCCATCTTCCACGCTGATGCGATAACCCTTGGGCAATTCGTATTCATCGTGCACCATTTCGCTGTGCGCGATGCGGATGACACGCAAGTCGCTGAAGCGTTCTGACTGCGCCACATCCACGGTGCCATTCAATTCGGCCACCACGGCTTCGCCTTTCGGCGCCCGGCGGGCCTCGAAGAGCTCTTCCACGCGGGGGAGACCCGTGGTGATATCCGATTCGGCGGCCACACCACCGGTGTGGAAGGTGCGCAGCGTCAGCTGCGTCCCCGGCTCACCGATGGATTGCGCAGCCACAATACCGACAGCAGCCCCCATGGCCACCGTGCGGCCGCGGCCGAGATCCATGCCATAGCACTTCACGCAAATGCCCTGCACTGCCTCGCAGGTTAGCGGGGAGAAGACAAACACATCCTGAACCCCCGCGGCTACAACGGCGCGGGTCTGTTCATGACCGAGCACTTCACCCTTCTCCACCAGGACTTCCCCGGTCTTCGGGTCGACGATATTCTTCGCCGCCACGCGGCCAAAGATGCGGCTGCCCAAAGCCTGCTCGGCCACGTTATCCGAGCTGCGCATCCAGATGCCTTCTTCCGTGCCGCAATCTTCGACGGTGGTAATGACATCCTGCGCTACATCTACCAGCCGCCGGGTCAGATAGCCGGCATCCGCCGTACGCAGCGCGGTGTCAGCCAGACCCTTGCGCGAGCCGTGGGTGGAAATGAAGTACTCGAGGGTCGTGAGACCCTCGCGGAAATTGGAACGGATGGGCAGTGGGATGATGCGCCCGGCCGGGTCGGCCATCATGCCGCGCATGCCGGCCAGCTGCGAGATGGAGCTGAAGCCACCCTTGGTGGCCCCGGAGTTGGCCATAGTCGCTAGGTTGCCCATTGGATCCATGCGGGCACGCACGGCTTCGGCTACCTTGTTGGTCGTCTCCTGCCAGATCTCGATGACGCGTTCGTTCTGCTCCTGTTGGGTGAGCAATCCACGGCGAAAGTCCTCTTCCACCGCTTCTTCTCTCTCCATAGCAGAATTAACGATGCCTTGCTTCTCATCGGGAATAGTGATATCCGAGATGGCGATCGTAGTGCCGGACCGCGTTGCATAGGTGAAGCCTACATCCTTGATGCGATCAGCGATGGCCGTCGTGCGGCCTTCGTCGCCAGTCACCTGCAGCATTTCGGCGATCAGGTCTTTGATGGCGCCTTTGTCCATCTTCTTGTTCATGAAGCGGATCTCAGGCTCCAACACCAGGTTGAACAAAACACGACCGACGGTCGTTTCGATCATGCGGACCTCAGCCTGGGGTAAACGGTGATTCTTATCGTCGTACCAGGTTTCGGTGCGCAACCGGATTGGCGCGTGGACCTTGAGCTTGCCTAACTGGTAGGCCATCTCCACTTCGTCCATTTCCGAAAAGACGGACGTGCTCGTTTTGCTATCGGGCGTCCTGGGGTCCACGGTGAGGTAATAGACGCCCAACACCATATCCTTGGAAGGGCCGATGATCGGCTCACCATCTGCGGGCTTGAGCAAGTTGCGGGTGGAGAGCATCAGCTCGCGGGCTTCCCAAACCGCTTTTTGAGAAAGCGGGACGTGGACGGCCATTTGATCGCCGTCGAAGTCGGCATTGAACGCAGTGGTGACCAACGGATGTAACTGGATGGCGCTGCCCTCGATGAGCACCGGCTCGAAAGCCTGGATGCCCAAGCGGTGCAAGGTGGGCGCCCGGTTCAGCAGCACGGGGCGACTCTTGATAACTTCTTCGAGGACCTCGTAGACCTCAGGTCGGTTGCGATCGATGATGCGCTTGGCGCCTTTGACGTTCGCGGCGTAATTGCGTGATACCAGTTTGGAGATGACGAAGGGCTTATAGAGTTCCAGGGCCATGGACTTGGGCAAGCCGCATTGATACAGCTTCAGTTGCGGGCCCACCACAATGACCGAGCGGCCGGAATAATCTACACGCTTGCCCAGCAGGTTGCGGCGGAAACGGCCTTTCTTGCCCTTCAACAGATCGCTAAGAGATTTCAGTTCGCGGCGGCCGCGGCGCGAGAGCGCTTTGCCGCGTTGCGAATTGTCGATAAGGGAATCCACCGCCTCCTGCAACATACGCTTCTCGTTGCGCACAATCACATCGGGAGCGCCCAGTTCTAACAGGCGCTTCAAACGATTGTTGCGATTGATGACGCGGCGATACAGATCGTTGAGGTCCGAGGTGGCAAAACGGCCGCCATCCAACTGCACCATAGGGCGCAGGTCGGGCGGGATCACCGGGAGGACAGTAAGCACCATCCACTCCGGACGGTTGCCGGAACGCCGGAAGGCTTCCACCACGCGCAGGCGGTTAGTGGCTTTGCGGCGGCGTTGCTTGCTGCGCGAAGTGCGCAACTCGTGCCACAGCTCTTCGGCTAATTTATCCAGGTCAAGGCGTTCGAGGATGTCATAGAAGGCTTCGGCGCCCATATCCGCGCGGAACACCTGGCCGTATCGGGCACGTAACTCGCGGTAGCGATTTTCGCCCATGAAGGTCAACGGGCGCAGGTTTTCCAGCTCCTCGTGGGCGCGTATGTTCTCATCCTGCGCGGGATTAGATTTTTCGTCGAGCTTCATGCGCAGTTGATTCATCGCCATTTCGGCTTCGGCCTTGGCGCTGGCTCGTTCCACGGCCAGGCGCTCGAGTTCCTTTTGTTTGCTCTTGGAGGCCGCCTTTTCCTTCTCGTCCAGGAAATTCTGCACTTGTTTCTGCAGCGCGGCGATATGTTTGTTGGCCACCGTATCTCCCGCCTTGACGATAGCAGCTTTGGTGGCGGCGAAGGTGATCCCGGAGCGCGACTGTTTCCCTAGCTGGTCCTGCAGCTTGGCTTCCAGGCGTTGGCCTTCTTTGATGACCGGATCGATTTGCGTGGCCAGGTCCTCGTCATAGCGAGTCTCAACTTCTTTGGTGCGCTTATCCAAGCCGGCAAGCTTTTCGTCGCGCGCTTTCTTGATTTCAGCGATCTGAGCGTTGATGGAGCTGGCTTGCGCCTTCTCTGCATCGCTGATTTCTTCGTCCAAGCGGGCCACTGCCTTCTGGCGCGCGTCTTCGTCCACGTATGTGACTACATATTGGGCGAAGTAAAGGACACGATCAAGATTGCGTCGGGAAATGTCAAGCAACAGGCCGAGGTAGGAAGGCACGCGTCGGGTGTACCAAACGTGGGCCACCGGCGCGGCCAAAGAGATGTGGCCCATGCGCTCGCGGCGCACCGAAGAGCGGGTGACTTCGACGCCGCACTTATCGCAAACGATGCCCTTATAGCGGATGTTCTTGTATTTGCCGCAATAGCACTGCCAGTCACGCGTGGGTCCAAAAATGGCTTCATCGAACAAGCCATCCTTTTCAGGGCGGAGGCGCCGGTAGTTTATCGTTTCGGGCTTTAGCACTTCCCCGTAAGACCAACTTCGAATGGTCTCCGGCGAAGCTAGAGTAATACGAAGTGCGCGCAATCCCTTTGTTTCCATTATGAGGCCTCCTGAATACTGAAGCGAATCGATGAGTGCGCGTTAGCTGTGGCCGGGGGAAAATTACCTCCCCCTAAACGTGCCGCTTGGCTTCCACGAACTAGCATCCACAACCAACCATATCTTAGATTTTCGAACAAACGTGCTAGGTTACAGACAAACGAAAACAAGCGCTGGGAGCCTTGCTCCTCAAGCGCTTGCCGTGCAAGCAGCCTATTCGATTAGTTCCAGAATTATATCCGGCGTGTCAAGGCTGTCAAGCCATCTGGCTCAATCTCACCTGATCTTCAGGCTAATTCTTTGCCAGCCTGTAAAGGCAACTCGAAGAAGAACGTGCTCCCTGTCCCCAGCTCGCTCTGCGCCCAGACTCTGCCCCCATGCCGCTCGATGACAGATTTGACAATGGCCAACCCGGAGGATTTGCGCCCCTTGACTGGCTTGGCAGTAAATATGTCTGGGAGGTCCAGGGGGGCAATCCCGGGACCCCTATCAGTCACCGTCACAGTGACTTTATCTCTTGAATAAGTGCTTTTCACTTCAACCGGAGCTTCTCGCGGGTTGAATTTGATCGCATTGTCAATCATGTTGTATAAAGCCCGCTGCAATAGCGTGCGATCTGCCTGTAAAGGTCGGACCGTACCGATGCTATCCACGGAGACGTCGATCTTCTTCTGCCGTGCCCGCGGCTCCAATTCCTCACAGACTTCCTGGATCAAATCAGGCAGCGAAAGCGATTGGACCTGCAGGCCCTTAAAGCCGGAGAGACGCTCGACATCCAGCAGATTCCCGGCCAAACGGGAGATATTGTCGAGATTGTGATCGATCTTCTCTACGTAGCTGGCCTGCTGCTCGTTCAGGTCTCCAAAATGGCTTAGCATATTCAGATAACCCCTGGTAAGTTTTAGCGGATCGTGCAAGTCGTGGCTCACGGTGGAAAGAAAATCCGCTCGAGCCGCGTCGGCTTGCTTTGCCTGGCTCAAATTTCGCAGCCGCACCACATGGCCGGCCACTCCCTCCGGCTCCTTCAACGCGGAAACCATCAGTTCGTATTCATCCTGCCCGATCTTTACCTCGATGGGCAACTGCCCTTGCGAGGACGCTAGCAAAGTGGAAAGTTGCGGCGCCCGAAGGATCTTTTGAAGCGAAGCCCCCACAAGGTTGCCGGCCTGCGCTCCCAGGGCTTGCACAGCGGAGGAATTGGCAAACGCAATCCGGTCGCCTCGCTCCAGCACCAGCAGTGGTTCGGGCAGCGACTCCAGCACCGCCTCCATGCGTTGGCGGCCGGAGCTGGCGCTGGCATACAGTCGCGCGTTCACGGCCGCCTTGGCGGCCTGGCCGGCCAGGGTTTCAAGGTAATGCACCTTCTCGGGCGTAAAAGTTTGCGCAGCATCATAGGCCAGCCATAAAACGCCCAGATGCTCCTCATTGTTCTGCAAAGCGAACGCCGCAATGGTCTGCGGTAACGCTGCGCCTTTGGGGGCTTTGAGCCGGGCGCGGGCCGGATTGGCCAGCAGCACGCGCTGTTGCTTGCGCGACATGGAGATCACCTGCTCATCCAGGCCCTGGAGAGCTTTGCTTTCACTGCCGCGACCGAAACCCACCACTTGCTTGCCATCTCCGTCTGCACTGAACACGAGTCGCGCCGAACTGGCGCCGCTGGCCAGCGCCGCTTCCAGGATAGGTTCAATGTGCGGGCCGACGTCGAGCGTCGACGTAAGACCCTGGCTCACCGAAAGCAAGCGTTGGATCTCCTCCACGCGCGCCGCCAATGTCTGGCGCATGGATTCAAAGGCTGCCGCCAGGCGCCCGACTTCATCTGCGCCTTGCACGGATAGCGGTGCCCGCAAATCACCCGCTGCAATGCGGTTTGTTTCACCCACCAGCGCCTGCAGCGAGGAAGTCACGGCGCGCAGGCTGAACCGCAAAAGCAAATAAGCGCCTGCCGCCAGAAAAAGCAAAAGCACCAAAAGGGGCAAGGCGAGTTCGAAGGCCAGTTGCTGGCTCAGGCGCGCCGGCCACTGCGTCACCACCGCCCAATTGCTGCCGGTGACCGGCAGATAATCAACGAAACGGCGCGAGCCATCCGAAGCGGAATCCTGGTACGTCATCTGGCTTCCAGCGGTGCGGCCGTTATACGGCCTCAGCAGGGCTGCCGGCTCGGGCGCGATCACAATGCGATTACCCCCATCCAAAAGGAAACCCTGGCCGCCCAGCGCGTCCACGCTGTCCAGGCTTTGCAGCACGGGCTGCGCGAACGGGTTGGATGCCAGCGAGGTGCGGCCCAACAACACCCCGCGCACCTGCCCGTTCGGGTTGCGCACTGCGGCTACAAAGGAGAGTTGAGCGAAGTTCGATTCAAGATCGAGTGGCGCAACGCTAAGGGTCTGGAGGGAAACGCCCTGGATGGCCAGTCCCACCGCGGAGATCTCATCTCCGGTGGGTTGCAGATCCAGAAAATCGGAAGCGGGGAAACTAGCCAGGGTATTTCCACCCGTATCCAGCAACACGAGTTGCTCGAAATAAGGCACGGCGCGCAGGTGGTCTTGCAGCATGGCCAGCGCAACATCCGGCGCGGCGTCCGCCAGACGCGTGTTCGTGGCCAATTGCAGAATCAGATTCTGGCCGGTCTCCAGCAGGAAGGGGACGCTTTCCGCGGCCAACTCCCCACTGGCCTGCACGCGCTCCCCCAACAGCTGCTCTGCCGAACGACCAGCCGACCACCAGGCCAGAGCGCCGAGAAGCAGGAAGGCTAGGAGAACTATGGGCCCAAGAGTGAAGAGCAAGCGGGCCTCAAGGCTGCGTTCGCCGGGCGAGGGACGAACCGCCGCCGGGTGCTCAGCACCACCTGGGATGCGCGCCCTTAGCCCCTGCAGCGCCGCGGCCGCCAAGAGCAAGGGGATCGCCACTGCCACGGTAACTCCTGGCAGGCGAGAAAGCGCAAAATCCAGTCCTGAAACCGGGTCGGTAGAAGCCCAGAAAAAGGCGGTGAACGAGTAAATGAAGGGATAGAGAATTGAAAGGGCGACCGCAGCGATCAGCGGATGGCGCAACCAATCAAACAGACGAGTGCGATAGGGTTGGCCCAGGGCAGCGGCAAACAGGACCGCCAGCAAACCAAACTCAAGCGGCGTAAATGGGCTGCGTGTATCCCATAAAGCCAGCAGGCTTCCGGAGAATATGGCCAGCCCCACTCCGGCAGGGGCGCCAAAGTACCCTAAGGCGAACACCCACGGTATTGCCGCCAGGATCGGCAGCAAGGACCCTGCGGCCGGGGAACCAAGTGCCGGGATAGGCAAGGCCCCCATTGAAGGCAGGCGGACCGTGACCAGGACTATCGAAACGGGGACTAGCAGCCCCAAGGCCAACAGCCAGCCCAAGAGCTGGCGGGTCCAGATTAGTTTCGGCCGCGGCAGCCGCCAAAGGAGCCAGGCCACCAAGCCGGCAAGCAGAATCCAAACGACCCAGCCAGCCAGGCCCTGAGGAGGAACGAGCCGCTGAAATGCGAAACCTTCCAAAAGGGTAAAGGCCATTTTTATAGGTAAGTATCCCTTGACATCACGTAGATAATCTGCTATGCTTTGGGTAGTCATATCACGTACACCTGAGAGGCAAAATGGCTACCAAAAGCAAGATGCGAAAGTTTACGGTCAAGGATTTTCAATCCAAGTTCCCCGATGATGATTCCTGCCTTGATTGGCTTCGTCATAGTTGCTATCCCGAAATTATAGAATGCCCGAATTGCGGAAGGCAGTCTAAGTTTTATCGCATTACCACTCGTAAGGTTTACGGATGCGAATTTTGCGGATACCAGCTTTCCCCGACCGCCAATACCATTTTCCATAAATCCAGCACACCCCTTACTCTTTGGTTTTTTGTGATTTATCAAATGGCGCAAACGCGCGGTGGCATTTCCGCTAAGCAGATCGAAAGACAAACGGGCGTTACTTACAAGACCGCGTGGAGAATGTGCAAACAGGTTCGCCATATTCTCTTTGAGAACGCGGCCCCATTTGACGGGCACGTTGAAATGGACGAAAGTTATTTCGGCGGGCGCAGGCACGGCAAACGCGGACGCGGCGCGGAAGGTAAGACCGCTGTGTTTGGGATGGCTCAACGCGGCGGCTCGGTTGAAACTTATGTTGTCCCAAATGTACGGAGTATTTCCATTCTTCCGATTGTGAATGCCAACGTCGCGCGAACTGCCCGCGTGTACACGGATGAAATGCACACCTACAAAGCTCTGCCGGCGATGGGATACGCGCACGAAACGATCCCTCACGCCGAGAAAATCTACGTGCTGGGAAACGTCCACACCAACACTATCGAAGGCTTTTGGTCTTTGTGCAAGAATGGTATTCGTGGTGTTTATCATGCAGTCAGTTCCAAATATCTACAGTCCTATCTAAATGAATACGCTTTCCGGTATAACAACCGAAAGCAAATTATTCCGATGTTTTATCTGTTTCTTCATCGGATTGTTTCGGCAAAGGTTGACTAGCCTTCTTTAGGGCTTCCATGTAGTCATCTTCGGTAAAGATTTCTTCATTTTCCTTTTGTTCTTTGTCTTTGTCGTTTTCTTTTTTGGTCATGTTCATCTCACTTGGTCGGTGTTGGGGTGCTTGGTATAGATGTTAATTGATCCGAAGTAATAGTCCAATGATTAATATTGTTGTTCCAGGTCACATGAAAGAAAAAATCTTCTTCGACAAAGTCTGTTCCATATCCAAATCTAATAATCACGGGAACTATAGCGGCTTTTCCTTGGTTTTCCCAATCAAATACACCGAATTGAAATACATGTCTATCTTTACCAAAAAAAGCACGGCTTATACCATCCTCGCCACCATATATCGTTTTATAAAGCCCTGAATATTCATTTGTCAAATACAAATCCCAATCGTTGGGTAATCTCTCTTGATTTAGGTCATTTAGAAATTTATTTATCAACTCCAAAATCTCTAGTTTATCTTGCTCAACAGCAGCGAGATCTGTGGGAGTTATCGTCAATGTGGCTGTAGGAGTAAATGCTGACGTTGTATCCGTTGGCTCTTTTGTCGTCAAAGCAACTTCTGTGTTTAGAGAATCTATTTCATTTGCCTGAACAAGCATGGTGGCTTGTGCGTCCATAAAACCTCTGAATGGCAAAGTATAAAAAGGAATCAAATAGTATACGGTAATCAATATGGCAATAGCAATGAGAGTGTATCTGGCGGCTCTATCTTCTAACTTCTTGTCGTAAATTGTCTTCATCTCGCCCCACCAGATAGAAAACCCGCGAAGCTTGAATTTCCACAAGTCAACAATAAGCCATAGCAATCCTGCCAAAACGATTGTCGCAATAGAAATTCCGAGAATGTCGCCGAGATTAAAATAAACAGATAGAAGCGAGTGCCAAATAATATTTCCCCAAAACAACCAAAAATTACCAACCATAAGCAACCCTCACTATCCCCCGATTTTAGTTCGCCGTCAAAATTGCCGCGCGCGTCAAGGGATGGTTTAGGATTATACTCCAAATCCGTGACGTAAGGGTATACTTGCCTTTTTATATAGGCTTGTAAACGCCCCAGTAGTCCTCGGGCAGTACCGCGGCGAGGTGGCGCATCACCAGGTCGGCGTTGGCTTGGCGGGCAAGGCGGCGGTCTCCGCCGCGCCCTTCGATAGGAGGCAAGTTGAAAGGCTTGCCGATCTTAATCAACAAGTGGGGCCGCTTGCCGCGCAGGGCGTGTTTGAGCATCCCATCGCTGGTGCCGGAGACCCCCACGGGCAGCACCGGCACCCGCGCTCGATCCATGAGGTATGCCACGCCGGCGCGCGCCTGACGCAAACCCGGCGCGTGGCCGCGGCCGCCCTCGGGGGCGATCATCAAAGGGACACCGGAGGCCAAAACCCAGAGCATTTCGTCAATGATCTTGCGATCATATTCTCCCCGATGTACGGCCAGCGCGCCATAGCCGCGCACGAATAGTTTTACCGCGCCCCGCTCGAACACATCCGCTCCGGCTACTGCCGCCGGAAATGTAGGCCAAAAGGCCAGCAACAAGGGGGGCTCGAAATAGGAGATGTGGTTATACGCCATGATGTAAGCGCCGGTTTTAGGGATATTCTCCAGCCCTACCATCTCGATGCGGCACAGAATGCGGAACAGCAAGCGGACAATGGCTGCCACTACCACGCGGAATATCCGGTTCTTCAGAGGAACAAAGTAGGGCTTCTGTACGCCGGGGGACGTGGATACGTTTTGGCTGTTCTGCATTAGTTCCATGACTTTTTCAAAGACCTGGTCTTGATCCATCCCGTCTGTGTTCAGTTGGATCGCATCGGCGGCTGGACGCAAGGGCGCCACCGCCCGCCCAGAATCGATCTCGTCGCGCTCACGCAATCCTTGCAACACACGATCGAGGGAAGGCGCCTGGCCGCGTTGCACCAGCTCGCCGTAGCGGCGTTCAGCGCGTTTTGGCAGCGAGGCGTCCAGGTAGATCTTCAGATCCGCATTGGGTAGAACCACCGTACCGATGTCGCGGCCGACCATCACCACCCCGCCCTGGATCCCGATCTGACGCTGTTTGGCGCTTAGCAGGCGGCGCACGCCGGGCACCGCGGATACCTGTGAAACAGACGCATCGACCTCCTTGCTGCGGATCTCCCAGGTGCAATCTTCACCGTCCATAAATACGTCGTAGAGACGGCCATCGGCTTGGCTGGGAGGGCGCAGTTCGATCTCGATCGTCTCGGCCAGGTGCTCCAGGCCTGCCTCGTCGTTGATCTCAACGCCGCGGCGCAGTGCGGCCAGGGTAACTGCGCGATACATGGCACCCGTGTCAAAGTAAAGCAGGCCCAGTTTCTTTGCCAGAGTCTCCGCCAATGTGGTTTTCCCCGATGCGGCCGGCCCGTCGATAGCGATGGTAAGCGCCTTTGCCATGATTAAGGGGCGGGTTCCAAACCCGTTGGCGATCTGACCTCTCCACCCGGGAATAGGTCGGGGCGGACCCAAAGTGACATCATTTGCACCTGCGTGGGACCCTTGCGCAAGAAGAACCAGCTGAGGAAATCTGGGGGGAAGGGATCCCAAGCCCGCTGGATGCTAATGGCAAAACTCTGCCCGCGGTAACCGGCGAATTCTGTGGGAACTTCTCCGGTCCAAATCGTGATGGCCAAAGCCGGAGCGCCGTCGCCAGGCGCAGGCGTTGGCACCTCGCGCAGCGCCCATTGCAAAGCAGTGCTCCCTGCGCGCAACTCCAGTGGCAGAGGATGCAGATTGATTTGCTCGACGAATTCCAAGTCGTTCAAAGTGGCTGTGAGAATATTCATGGATCCGGCGGCAGGGCCTGGAAGCCAGAGGTCGTTGGCGGAATCGGCATCGATGCGCGCAAAACGTGTGCTGGCCGACACAAGGAAAGCAACCCCGATCAGCGCGCCCGCCCAAGCGAGGCCTTGCATGGCGGACCGCTGCGACCAGCCCAGGCCGATGAGCAACGTGGCCAATCCGGCGAAGCCCACGACACTAAGGGCAACAATGGAGGTTAGCCCCAGGCCAGCCACGCCGGCTAATTGATATTCACTGGCATAGTTAAGCAGGCTGAAGGACAGATACACAGCCAGCACTAAAATCAGCGCGGCCTCCGCGATAGCGATGGGCAACTCGCCTTCTGGATGCTTTAGATAACGAGCGATCTCTGTCGCGGCCAGGGTCCACAAAGGCAAAGAAACCCAGATCAAATCGGCTACTTGGCGGTTGGGATTCAATAAGATAACAAGTAGGCTTAATGCCGTAAACACGGAAAGCACCCTGCCGGTGGCGCCTCCTGCGGTCCACGCGCGCAGCGCACCAAGGCCGCCGAAAATGAGCGCCGGCAGGTAGTAACCCACCAACGCCAAGGCGATGCTGCCCACCCCGGCGCCCGGAAATGCCGCTTGGCCTCCCACGAAAGCCGCAAGTACCTGCGGGACGCCTCCCAATCCCGGCAACGCGGTAAATAACAACGTACCTCCAAACAGGAGCGTAACAGCGAAGGCCATCCCCGCTGGGCGCAATACCTCTGGCCGGAGGCGGGGACGGAGTTGGAGCGCAAGCGCGGTCAGCAAAGCCGCGGCCAAGCCGAAATAGATGGTTGGCGCGGCCAACCCGGCCAGGGCCGCAAAGACGCCGGCCAGCACCGGGCGGGACCGCCACCAGGCCGTCAGCGCAAACAGAATGGCCGCAATCGCCAGCATGTGCCCGGACGCCATGCGGGAGGTCGCCACTAACCCCGGGTCGATCGCCAGGAATAAGGCCAGCAACAATGCAACCCGTGTACCGAGCAAATCTCGCCAAGCAAAAGGCAGGGCAACCAGGGCAAGCCCGAACACGGCTGGGAGAAGCCGCGCCAAAAATTCGCTCCCGCCGAAAACGCCGAAAAGCAAACTGGTGAGCAGCACATAGCCTGGTTGGGGACCCAGATCGGCGTCCTGGCCGCCCGCCACGGCATAAGCCGGCAGGGCCGCGCTGGTTTCGGATTCCGCCAGCGGCGCGCCGCCCAGGTTCACAAAGCGCAGCCCGAAGGCTAACAGCAGAACGGCAATGTATAAGACGATTTCGATATCAATGCGAGGTCTTTGTGCCACAGCTGCCATTATAGTCGCGGGTGTTTCGGGCCTACGGGACCTGGTAAATGGTCACGCCTTCGTTTTGAAAGGCGACCTCCAAATGCTCCGCAAATTTCGCCTCGTTCACGGCATAGCTGCTGCGTTCCACGCTGCCCACGACGATGTACCTTACATCATAGTGGTCTATGATCTGCGCGGCAACCTGCCAATCTGGAGTGTTGTACAGGGTCTGAACGTCACCGATGCGCGCCCAATCCACATTGCCGCCGCGCCACTGACCCTCATGGCCCGGCCAGCCCATCAAAGCAGGCTGGCCGCTATGGGTGGCATAGCGGGCGAAGCTTGCATCGTATTGGCCGCCGATTGCCTCGACCAGCGGACCCAGCGGAGCCTGCTGCAACCAGGCGATGGCCGAGCGCACATCAGAGGAAATATAGCTGGCGCCATCCAGACTGCCGACCGGATTGCGTGTGATATCCGAAAAAGAAAACATGGGGTAGAGTGCGCCGACTCCCAGCAGCAACACCAGTAGCCCGCCGAAGAGCGCCCGGCCCAGGCCGCGCAGCTCCTGCAAAAGCATGGTTGAGGCTACGGCGGCGGCCACAGCCCACATTTGCCAGGCCTGGAAGAAGAACTTGAAGACAGTGTTCATGCGCGTACCGAACTGATCGCGCAGGTAGATGAACTCCGGCGCCGCCACCAGCAATGCGCCCATAAAGACTAGCAAAATCAAAAACGCGCGGCTTTGCTGAATACCTGGCTGAGCCTTGCGCTGATGCTTAGCCGCGGCAGGCCTTATCAACAGGCCGAAAGCCAAGCCCAGCAAGGCGGCCAGTGTGATCAGGCCGCCCGCCGCAGTCCAGCGCCGCCGCACTGACTCGGCCAACAAGCCGGCCAGGTCCGGCGCGCCCAGCGAGGCCAGGGCTTGCCCTAATTCGCTGGAGGCCATAATGGTCGCGTAGATCCCGGCTAGCAGGAAGGAGGCGATCCAAAGACCGGCAACGAACAATAATCCCCACACGATGTTGAGCAGCGGCGCCCGCCAACGGTCCGTGCCTCTCCAGAGCTTTATCAGGAAGATGAAAAGGGGAAGCACAAGCAAGCCGAACAGCACCCACAAGTGCACGCCGCGGGTCGGGTTGATCACGTTGGGCAGGATGCCGGCCGCTTGCGAGGTGAATCCCAGGTAAAAGGGTAAATAAACCAGGATGCCGCCGATGATCAAAATGATAACCAAGGAAACTAAGTCCACGGCGCGCATCCAGGACCAACCCTCCTGGTGGATGTAGCGCAACATGTAGGCGAGCGCGAATAGGCCCACATAGATAGGAAAGTCCCAGATATTCAGGAAGGCCAATCCGCCAAGGATCACCATGGCCAGCAACAACGCGTCTCCGCGCAGGCGCAACACCACAAGGGGAAGCGGGTCTTTCCTTTCTGCGCCGCCCAGATACACATTCAGCGCCAGGCCCATGGCCAGCATCACGAAGGGCATCGAAAGGACGTGCGGGTGCAGGTCTCCTAATGTAAATGAGAAAGCCGGGATCTCGTCGATCAGCTCCTGGTCGCCGCCGTTGAAGGCCCTGTCGTTGATCACCCGCGAGGCGCGCCACCACCACCACGCGCCGGAGGCGTAGTTGCGCGGCGCCCATTGCGGCTCCGGGTTGGGCGGCGGCTGTGATAGATCGTCGATATCCAGCCAGGCCCAGAACGTGGAGCTCTGTGCCCCATTGGCATCCGTGGGCCAGAACAAGTGCTGCGAATGGGCGATCTCCAGCAATCCCTCTACATTGCCCAACAGCAAAACAAAGAGGGGCGCCAGCCCGGCAAACCAAAGCATCGCCGCTCGCGCCTTCGGCCGATACAGCACCAACAGGTTATAGGCCAGTCCATAGGCGGCCAGCGCCGCGCTGGCGAACGTAGTGATGAATCCCAAATTGAACGCCACCGAGCCGATGACCCCGGCCAGTTTGGCCAACATGGCGATCATCAAATAGCCGAAATAATAGTACGAGATCGAATAGCCGGAAAGCCAGGGATCGTGCGGCGGCATGCTGGGGGAGCGCAGGATACCGTTGATGAACGCCAGTTCCATGGGCTGCTCGGTGTGGAAGATCTCCGGGCGGGCCGTGCGGATAAAAGCCATGAACAGGAAGGCCAGCAAAAAGACGGCTTCCATGACGACCACAGTCGAAACATGGGTGCGCAGCCAGGCGCGCAGCTCGCCCTTCGGCGCATGCTTCCAGGCCCACCAGCTCAAGCCGCCCAGCAGGGCCGCTGCGGTGAGCAGCCCGGTGACATCGTTATGCAAAAAGCCAAAGCTGCTAAGTAGCCAAAAGATGAAACCCCACAGCAGCATGCCCAGCGGCCGGCTGAAGGCGTAGCCTCGGTCCGGCAGCGCGCCGAGAAAGCGATAGGCGATCGGGAAGCTCAGCCAGCCGAGCGCAGCCACCAACAAGTACCAAAGCACAGCCGCTAAGAGTTGATCCATCATTCCCCGGCTAACGTGGCGTTAAACACTTCGTAGATCACGGTGTCATCCGCACGATACACCGCGTGCCACAGAACCCCATCCTGCGCTTCGAATTTATCCAGCCCTTCAGGGAGATAGTAGGCGCGTTCCAATTGGCCTACGATGATGTACTTAACGTCGTATTTCTGCAGGAAAGCCTGCGCTGCGGCCAGGTCGGCGGTACTGTAGAAGTTCTCCACCTCGCCTACTCGACCCCAGATGTCATTGCCGGGGACGAACTCGCGCTGCTGGCGTTGGTGCCAGTTCCAGCCGATCACCGCTGGCAATCCGGTATTGATCGTGAAGCGCGAGCCCCACTTGTATTCTCCGGTATGGGCCTCAACGATCACCGGCGACCCCTGGACATTCTCCTGCATCCAACGGATGGCTTCATAGTCTTGCACCAAATCCAGCCGTTGGTCTTTGTCAAAGTAGACCGAATAGCTCATGTACGCCAGGCCGTCCAGTGTATGCGGGGCGTTATCCGCCATGCGGTCGCCCATTTTGGCCGAAACGCCGTATAGCACGAAGAAACCTCCACATACAAACAGGAAGCCCACACCCCAACGCCACACCGAACGCCACGCCGGGAGCCAGCGCGGCAATGCCTCCAGGGTCCAGGCGAAGGCCAGCGCGGCTCCAATGGCAAACAGCACCCAGGCCTGCATATAGAACTTGAATACCGTGTTCATTCGAGAGATGTCGCCTTTCAAAACAATGACCTCAACCAACAGGGTCAAGAACAAGGCGGTCCCGATGAGGAAAAGGATCAGGCGTTTGCTCAGATCCTGGCCCGGTCGGACGAACAGCAAACCTACCCAGATCAAAAGGGGTAGCACAAGCCAGGCGATGTGGACGCCAAAAAACAGCAGCCCGACCACCGCCGCAATCAAGGACAGCCCGGTACTAAAGAGCAGCACCTGGTGAGGCTCCAGCTTGCGCAGCGAAGCCAGCGGCGTGGCGGCCATCCACTCCCGCGTTTCCCAGGCCAGCCAGGCGATAATAATGAACAGGAAGATGCCCCAATGTAGGAAATAGGATGAGGATGGCGTGTGGCCGCCTGTCCATAACTGCACGCTGGAATAGCCTTGACGGTACCAGGCGGCGAACGGTTGATAGGCCACTACGCTCAACAGCGCCAGCAGACCCATAGCGCCTGCGGCCAGCAGCCAACTGGGCGCCGATCTTCTGCGCCGGCCAAAAGCCCCGGCGCCGTAGCGCCAAACAGAGTAGCCAACGGCCACGAGGGCGATGGCCAAGTATGTGGGCAGGTCCCAGGTGTTGATCGGGCGCAGGCTGCCCAGGATGATGGCCCCAAAGGCCAGCCCCGCCAACGCCTGCCATCTTGATTTCAGTCCGTTCCAGGCGCGGCTTAAGACAACCGAAACCGACCAAGCCAACCCCAACACCGTCACGGGCAGGGCGATCATGTGGGCATGCAGGTCAGCGTAAGTGAAAGTGAACAATGGGAATTCCGTAATCGGGATGGTTTCCCCTGAGGGAGTGCCGATGATGCGCGTCGGGTTCCAATACCATTCGCCGGTGCCTACCGGGAAGGAATTGCCGCTTAGCCAGCGCATGAGGCCGCGTCCGATCCAGCCGAGCTGGGTAATGAGGCCGCTGTCCCCCGTGTACACCCCGTCCGCACCCAGGCGCGCCAGGGCTACGAACAGCATGCCAATGCTGCCCAGATTGCCCAAAAGCACAACGCCGATGGCCGCGGTCAGGCCCACCGTTTCAGCGTTCACCCGCGAGTCCTTGCCTTTTCCGGCGCGCCACACGCTCCACAGATTCCAGCTCAGGCTGTAGGCGCCCAGCGCCAGCATGGCGAACAATGTCGGCAGGATCAGGTTGTAGGCCACCGCTGGGACGACGCCCAACAGCTTGGTCCACACGCCCACCAGCACGAACCCGTAATAGTAATAGTTGATGTAGCCGCCTGAGAACCACGGGTCGTATGGGGGGAAACTGCTGCTCTTGAGCACCGCATTGAAATAGGAGAAATCCATCGGCTTTTCGCCGCCATACGATGGATGCCACAGGTCCGGGTTGGCTGCGCGGATCAGCAACATAATGAAGAAGAAGATGAAGAAGAGCAACTCGATGCGCAGGAAATAGGCGCGCCTCGTTTTCCACTCCGCGGCCAGTGTCTCGCGCTGCAACCAGCCGGCCGCCAGCCCGGCCAGCACGAGCAGCAGCATAAACGCCAGCAGCCAGCCGCGGCTGAAGGTCAGGCCCAGCGAGGCGCCCAGCCACGCCAGATAGGCCAGCAAGACCAACGCAGCCAAACGCGCCAGGGGATAGCCGCCATCTTTCAGCCCGGGCAATAGCCAGCGCACCAGAGGAAAGACGGCGATGCCCAGCGCGGCCAACGCCAGATACCAAACGATCGCGCTCACCCAGGGCGAGCTGTTGATCCAACTATCCGTATCGAAAATGTCCGACCAGGTTCCACCGGCGCGCTGTTGTTCCAGCCGCTCGGCCGGCAACATCAGGTTCGGCGGAATGCGCCCCGACGCTTGCTTGGGCGTGAGGCGCACGACCTGGGTCAGGTCGATCTGTGCAAAAAGATTCGCCCACTGCTGCGAGTCGTAATTCGCGGTCTTTCGGAATACCAGAACCTTGGGATGGTCGTAGACCGAATAGGCTTCCTCGGCGGCCTGGTCATTGATCTTCCACGGACCGAGCTGAGGAGCATTCTCGAAAACCTGCACGAGTTCGAAGCCGTAATCGCTTTGCACACTTCCCACCTGGGCATCGATGAAGCAGGCTTCGATGGTGCGCCCTTCGGGGCAGCCGGTCAGCGCGCGGTAGTAGGCCACCACCAACGGGAAGCGCTCCGGCAGCCGCGGCAGGCTGCCCCACTGCCGGCTGGAGGTGATGAAAATATATTCAGCGCCGTCCAGCGTATGCAGGAAGCGCTCGACCTTGGCCGAATCTTCATCCCAATACATCTCAAAATTCAGGTCGCCTTGGTAGATGCCGCCGAAGCCGTCGTAGCCGCCCATGCGCAGGGGCAGCCCATCGTCCCAACTGGATTCGTTGGCCACGGCCGCGCCCTGCAGATTCACTACACCACTCTCCAGCATGATCTCCAGACTAAGCGAGTGGCCTTCCTGTACCGGAACGGGGGTGGGCAAGGTGATCACTTGCTCGGTGCCCACCGCGCCCTTATTGGTGCCTGCGTCCAGCCGCGCCTCCACGGTCGCCAGCGCCGCCCCGCTCTCGACCGAGGCGATAGTCACATCGACATCGACAGGAGAAACAAACAATGGCTCCAGTACGCGCAGGTTAATCACTACATGGTCCGCAGCCATTCCGGTGGGCGGCGAAAAAGTTGCAGGCAGGCTTTCCCCCATTTGCAGCTCGATCGGTCCGGCAAGCACCGCAAACCCGGGTGTGTCCACCAGGTGGGAATCGCGCAGCTCGATACTTTCAACCTGCAACCGGCCCACTCCCGCTGGCAAGCGGAGCTCCAATTCGTATTGCGCGCTCGGGTCAGCAAGAAACTCCGCAGGAATTTCGAAGATGATCTCCGTGGATTGACCGGCCTGCAAACCCTCCAAATCCACGACCTGGGCCGAGGTCAGCACCGGGCTGCCCTCTTCCGCGCCTTTGCGCAGGGCGATCGTTACCGGCGCCAGCACATATTTGAATCCGATCTGGGTAAGCTCTCCGTCCGCGCTGGGTGCAAGGTTCGTAAATAGAGGAGAGTCTGGGGTAATGAGCTTATCGTAGGAAACGTGGATGGGTTGGTGCCACTGTGCCCCATCCCCTTGATAAACGAGGGTGACCGGACCGGGGATGGTCTCGTAGATCCAGCGCGCCGCCGCCACGCGGGAAACATCCTGCTGGTAGATCTGCACGAAAGCCCAGGCCCACAGCGCCGCGCCGAGCAGCGCAACCCCACCCAGGATGGCGGCTGCCGGTCGAGCCCAAACTCGCCAAGGCGGCGCCTTCCGGGCTGCTTTGGCTCCCAGATCCCAGAGGATGACGACCGCCCAGGCGCCAAAGATGATGAAGACCGGATAGACCGGCAGGAAATAGCGCATGGTGGGGTTGAAGCCCAGAGATTGCGATAAGAAATAGAAAACTCCCCAGCCCCACAGGATGACGAGCGGATTACGCCAGTCTCCCTTGTAGATGCGCCAGCCAGCCCAGGCCATGCCCCCCAGGCACAACAGCGCCAGTGGCCAGCCTAGACCCCAGCCGACGATGTTTTGCAGTCCGAACCAAAGGGGGCGCCGCGCCCATTGCATGGACGGCGGCCAATCGGCGTCTCCGTTCACTTGTGCCGCCAGCGAAGCCATGGTCTCCACCCAGTGAGGGTTGAGCCCAAAAAAGGCGAGCACCAGATCCTTGATCCGTTCCAGTAGGCCCAAGCCCTGGGATTGCTGCCAAACCGTGCCGAGATTGCCAAACCAGCCGCCAACTCCCAAGCCCTGGAACGCATAAGGTTGGAACACGCGGAAGGCCAGCAGGCTTAATCCGCCGGCCAGCACCAACAGCCAGAACGAGCGCGCAAAATGCGGCTGGCGTTGCTCGCGCGGCAAAGCCCACAGACGGATAGCCACAGCCGCCGGCAGCATCAGCGCCTGCACCGCTACCACGCTGGGTTGGTTGATCTTGGAAGCCAGGGCCATGCCGAAGGCCAAGCCAAAGCCAACAAAATCCCAAACGCTGAAGGGTCTTGGCGGGGTCGTCGACCGGCCATGGGTCGCTATGCGAACGGCAAAGAAAACAGCCAATAGCGTGAAAAAGTTGGCAAAATTATCGACCGTCCAGAAATGCGATTGCTGGATCTGCATCACCGTAAGAGTCGAGAACGCTGCCGCCAGCAGGCCGACACGCTTATCGAATAATCGACTCGCGATCAAGTACACCAGTGCGATAACCCCCAGGTCCGCCAGGGCGGAGAGGGCGCGGCCGATAATGTGGATCTGATCGTAGCCCGTGGCCGAATGCTGCGGCGCCTGGATCCAACCCCACTGCACTTGCAGGGAATTGATCCAATCCAACCCTTCCGCGGCGTAACGCACGATGAACACCGGTAGCGTGCCATATACAAAGAACCCCGCGCCGCGGTTGTTCGGGTTGAGGCTGGAGGTGGCTGTGTCGAAGTATTCGCCCACGCCGCTCACGGAGTGCAAGCTGGCCACCACGCCAGTAAGGAAGCGCTCATCCGGGTGCAGGTGCTGACTCTCGTCCCAATCGATGCCGACCAGGCGTAAGTACGCTGCAATGATCAGCAGCAAGGCGAACAGCACATCGAAGATCCAGGTGTGTGACCTGGCACTCTGCCGGATATAGATAAAAAGAGCCGCCACCAAAGTCCCCAGTGCGGCCGCAATTAAAATGGCGACAACAAGACTTGAAAAAGTCATAGCATCTATTGACCAGTAACCTGCGCGGGCACGAAGTAGGCCAGGAATTCCTTACCGGGGACGCGACTCTCATGGTAACTCAACAGGCCTTGAGGATAAAGTTGGCGCAGGACACTTAACCCTTCTTCATCTGCAGGCCGCAGCAGAAATAGCTTCGGCGGAGGCGTAGTAAGCGTGTTGGTCAGTTGATCCGGCCAAATGGCGTAATCGTGCTCCGGGACGCCGGCGCTGATGCCAACCAGCCGCGTATCCACCCAATGCGCGTAGGGCACCACCCAGGCGCTTTCATAGCTCCCAAAACTGCCGGCATAATCGGCGATGACTGCGCCCATTTCAGAGGAATTCCACGAAGAGGCATCGTACCGGTAAAGATAGCTGCCAAAGAACAAGCCGTAGTTCGAAAGGGCGAACGCCAATAGGATAATAGCCCCTAAACCCTGCGCCACGCGCAGGCCCAGATTGGCTCCCAGCTTATCGCGCAGGCCATGCAGGAAGGCATCCAGGGCCAAGGCCGCCAGCAGGAAAGCAGGGATCCACGCCCCACTGGCGCGGTTCATGGCTGGATTCTCCTCCGGAAAAGCCAGGGACAAAGTCGATGGCAGCATCAGCAATGGGATCGAGATCAACAAGAATAGGTCCAGCCAGGATCGCGTCCGCGCGTAGCGGAAGATGGCCAGGAGTATGCCCATCAAAAACAGCGCGGCCGAGACCATATCCAAGGCAGGTTGGCCCGGCAGCCCTACCAGCCAAATCTGGCCGCCGTCGTAATTGAACATAGTCAGCCCATTCCACACGTTCTTGATGAAGGTCAGCCCCACAGGCTCGCTATAGGCGCGTTCAGCCTCGAGCATCCGCGTGGAGACGCGCTGGCTGAATGTTGCAGGGTGTTCGACGGCGTAGCGCAGCAGCGGCGTGCAGATCACCAGCGCCACTAGGGCCAGCAGCGCAAAGCCAATAAGCGCTCGGCGGCGCTGTTCCGTATTGGTCTTGTGCAGCAGGAAGATGACAACCGCGGCCGCGGCCACCAACGGCATGATGCGAAATGCGGTGTAACCATTCAGCCCGATCCCCATAAAAAGGCCGCAGAGCAGGAAATCGTTGAGGCGGCCGCGGCGCAACGCGATTAAAAGATAATAAAGCGTGGGCGCGGCAAACGTCGGGAAGAGCGAAAACCTCAGGCCGGTGCGCGCCAGCAGATTAGGCCAGAAGGCGAGGCCCACCAGAAGCAGCGCAAACAAACCCACCCAGCGTCCACCCAGTTCCTTGCCTAATAAATAGACGTAAACCAGCGAAATAAAAGCCAGCAGCACAGTGCCCAGTTTCAGGCTGAGAAAGGAAATGCCCGTGCCAAAGACCTGGGCAAGGGCCGCGGTGAAATAGAACTGCAGCGGCTCGCGGCCGGTGTTGCGTTCGAAGAATATCGAATATTGCCCGTGGAAGATGTCATTGACGTCCAGAAGCTTTTCGGCATGGTCGCTGGTCATCTCCGTTGGCGCGCTCCCCAGTTGCGAGAAACGGAAGAAGGCGATCACGGCGAAAGCGGCCACCAATACCAACGTCCATCGCACGATGGGCAGCGACCAGTTTGGTTGCCGCCAAAAAGCCTTGACCTTGTTCCATGTCGCTTTGGGGCTTTGAGGTAATTGCCAAAAAGCAGCCAGCACGAACAGGATGCTCAGCAACCAGAATGTTACATTGAGCAGAGTGAAGCGATTTCCGCCGGAAAATAAAAAGGTGAGGGCAAAGAAGAGCAGGCCAATTCCGAGAGGTACACGCCGAAAGCCGAGCGGCTTTCTATCGACTTTGGCTTTTTCGATTTGAGGAAGGCGCCATTCCCCCTGCGTGATGCCCCACACCGCCAAAGCCGCCCCAGCCAGCGCCAGGACTGCGCCGGCAACCGCCGCTTTTGTGGGTTCCGACCACATGAGTTGGGCGAGAAGGAAGAGAGCGAAGGCCGCGATGCTGCGCCAGGGCAAGGTCACACGTAGGCCGACCCGTCGGGTGGCTGGTCTCGGAACAACCAGCGCCCTGGCAGCCGCGCGCTTGAATTCCTTTGCAGGGCGCGTCGGAATAGCTGGGAGGCGCCTGCGCCCGAAGGAGAACAGGGCTTTTAAGTAATCTAGGACGCTGGGCTCAGGCATATGGGAGGTTAGCCAAACGGCAAAGGGGCGCGGCTGGGGATGATTTTATCCCAGGCGGCGCCTGCAGCTACGCTGTGCCAAGCAGCTATTTCCGGCGAGCCACGTACCAGGTGTAGGTACCTTGCGGGTGCGCCGCACCGTGCGCATGCCTGCGCATCAGCCGCTCCGTCAGCGCCAGGTTCCATCGTACCGGCGCCAGGATCCAGCGCCCGGTGAGGGCTCGCGCCACCCAGCTTGGCAGTCCGAAGTAATGGCCCCACTCCAGGGCATGCAACGCCGCTGGCGGAAAATAATGCCAGTAGCGCTCGATGGTGAAGCCCGCCTCATCCAAACGCGCCTGCCACTCTTCAGGTGAAAGCATGTTGGCATGGCGAGAGATGCGAGTAAAGAACCGCACATATGCATTGGCTAATCGTTTGAATCCGATTCGCCGTAAGAAACGCCCCACCGACAGTGATTCCTGCCAGCGGTGATTAGGGATGCAGAAAAGAAAGACCGCTCCAGGTTTCAGCACTCGGGCTGTTTCATTCAGGACTGGCTGCAAGTGGGGGATATGCTCCAGGACCGAATTGCTAAAGCCAGACGCAAAGTGGCCATTTGGGAAAGGCAGATTGGCTCCCGTGGAGTTGAACAACTGCCTGTAAGCGCCCCGTTTTTTAGCTTCGCGCAGCGAAGGGAAATAGGGATCAATGCCGACGTCTACTTGTTTCTTGAAGACCAGGCTGGCAAAGTGCCCATCCCCGCAGCCCAAGTCGAGCACGGGTGAGGCCATTTCGAACTCGCCGTAGAAATCCGCTTCCACGGCGCGCAGCAAGCCGCGGAAATATGGCAGGCTCTTCAGCATGGGCCAAATGAATGGGTTCTCGCCGGCCCGGGCGGCGGGTGGCTTCAACTTGCTGTCCGGCATGGCAGCTATGGCTTCAGCTCTTCGGCAATTTCATTAAAGAGCGCCTCGTGACGCTGAGCGCAGGTGTCCGGGCTGAACTCGCCGCGCAGCTCCGCCGCATCCATACTTGCCCGTCCCCTTGCATGCCCATCCAGCACCTCGAGCATATTGAGGGCTAACGCCCCCGCATCGCCCACCGGGGTCACTCGGCCCATGGCGGTCATGCGCACCGGCTGGCGCACGCCTGGCAGGTCCGAGGCCACCACCGGCTTGCCGTTCATCATGGCTTCGATTTGCACGAAGCCAAAGGTCTCGGTGGAGTTCGTGCTGGGCACTACCAGCAGATCGATATTGGCATAGAAAGCGGCCATCTGTTGCAGGGACAGGTTGCCAAGGAAGGCCCACTGTCCCTTGCGCTGATACTCCTCGATCTGCGGCCACAGCCGCTGCAGATAGGCCTCCTCGCCCAGAACATTCTGGTATTGCCCTGCAAACCATACCAGCGCCTGGGGATGCTTGGCCTGCACTCTCGGCAGCGCTGCCAACAATAATTCCACACCCTTCTCGGCGGCGAAACGCGTGGCCATGGCAATCACGGGATGGCGGCCTTGAGGGTTGTGCTGCGCGCCGAAGGTCTTCACCTCGCCGGCCGCCGCCTGAGGCAGTTCCACGGCAGGCGAAATCACTCGCACCTTGTTGGCAAAGCGCCGCAAATAGGGCGAGTGGCTGGCGAAATCTTCCGTGTACGACGAGATGCGATGTGTGAATCGCGCCGCCAGATTGTTCATCAGGTTGATCACATAACCCACGATACGATTGAATAAGCCCGGCGGCAACGTCAGGTCTGAGTGATAGATGATCACTGTAGGTTTCCTGCGCAGCCGGCCGCGCAAAGCCAGGCCCGCTGCATCGAATTGCGGCAGATGCAGCAGCAGCGCATCGTGTTTGTCGATCTCTTCGGAGGCGATGCGCCCCAACGACGGCATGATGACCCCTTTGCTTACGCGCATCATCACCGGCACGCGACGGATTCGCACGCTGCCTTGCATTTCTTCCAAGGGCAGTGTTTCTTCAAACTGGGCCGTAAGCACGGTGACTTCATGGCCGCGACGCACCAAAGCTTGCGCCAGCCGTTCGGCATAAATGGTCAGCCCGCTGGTGTGCGGCCGGTAATAAGTGAGGACGGTGAGAATGCGCACAGCGAAGGGTAGCGAGCGTTACTCGAATAGATTACGATGCGCTTGCACCCAATCCACCAATTCCTGCGTCCCCTGCTCTACCCCGATCTTGGGTTGCCAGCCAAGGTCCTTCTTCGCCTTGCGGATATCGCTGATATATACCATCTGATCCCCCGGCCGCACAGCGCCGCGATTCACCGCTATCTTGCGCCCCAGCATCTTTTCCAGCATAGGGCCGCATTCCATCCAGATAGATAGCGTATGCTCCGGCCCCCCGCCGATGTTGTAGATCTGCCCGGCCGCTTTCTTGCTGTGCGCCACAGTCGCGTCGTACGCCGCGATCAGGTCGCGCACATGCAGCATGTCGCGCACCTGCTTGCCGTTGCCGTAGATGGTGATGGGCTTGCCTAGCACCGCGGCGATCACGAACCAGGCCAGCCAACCCTGGTCCTCCACGCCGAATTGGCGCGGGCCATAAATGCAGCTCTGGCGCATGACCACGCTGGGAATACCGTAGATGCGGCAATAATCGTGCACGTATTGCTCGGCAGTGCCCTTGGAGCAGCCATAGGGCGAATGGAAATCCAGCTGCTGGGTTTCTGGCAGCCCATGGGGCAGCCTGGCATAGCGGTAGCGCGTCTTCTGCTCCAGCAACTTGTGTTCGGTCATCTCGCCGTACACCTTGTTGGTGGACGAATAGATCACAAAGGGCTTGCGGCCGCTTTGCCGCGCCGCTTCCAGCATGTTGAAGGTGCCCAACGCGTTGATCTCGAAATCGGTACGCGGGTCCGTGACCGAACTGGTCACCGCCACCTGCCCGGCAAGATGCACGATGACATCCATCTGGCCTGCCAGATCCTTCAGCGCCTCGGCATCGCGTACGTCCCCGATGACCAGTTCGAATGAATCGGCGCCATGCTTTTCACGCAGCCAGGCCAGGTTCTTGTCCGCGCCGCGCCGGGAGAGATTATCGAAGATGGTGACGCTGGCGTCTTGCGCCAGCAAATGGTCGGCATAATTGCTGCCGATGAAGCCCGCCCCACCCGTAATGAGATAACTCCGCACCATGTGCTCCCTACTTGGCCGCAGGCCGCGCCAACAATTGGCGATACACATCGCCCAGCGATTGGCCCTGCTGCCAGAAACCGATGATACCGATGATGCCAGTAATAATGAAATAAAGGAGGTGGGCCACCAGCGCATAGGCCAAGGCGATGGCCGGGTCCACACCGAATAAACTCAGCGCCGCCACCAGCGCCGTTTCAAGCACCCCGATATACGCCGGCGAGGATGGCAGCGCCACTCCCAACGACGAGATGGCGATGGCAAAGAATGCCCAGAGCCAGGTAGCCTCGGGCAGAAAACTGCGCAGCAAGACGTAATACCAAGCCACGTTCATCATCCAGGTGAGGCTCATCCAAAAGGCAACTCGCAGGAAGCGCCAGCCATCCTTCAGAGCTGAGAGCCCTTCAAGAAAGTGCGAGAGCTGTTCGTTCGCCCAACTCTGCAGCTTGGGCAATGGCTTCGTCAGGATCGCCACAAACTTTGTGGCCAATTGGGGCCGCCTGGCCATAAGAAAAAGGACCACGAAGCCGGCGGCCACTAGCGCGGCCGCCACCAGGGCCGCAGAACGCGCCCAATCGCCACCCACTACGAACGGCAGCGTGCCAAACAGCATACCGGCGGCAAACCCCAGATCGAAGACCCGCTCGATCACGACACTGGAGAGCACGCGCCAGAAACGCTGGCCCACCCGGCCGGCCAGCAGCAGGGCGCGGCCCAACTCCCCCAATCGAAACGGGAGTACGTTATTCAGCAAGTAACCCTGGTTGAGCACCAGAAAGCAATCCACGAACGAGGCCTTCTCCATCATGGTCGTGCGCCAGGCCATGGCCCGCGCCCCCACGGTTCCCAGGAACAGCAGGATCACCAGGGGAAGCATCCGGTAATCCGCCAGGCCCACGGCCTCTCGCACCTGGCCGAAATCCACGAAATAGAATAGGGCCGCCACCGCCACCACGGTGACCAGCAGGCCCGGAAGCATGCGCAGCAGAATGTTGCCGCGCGGTGGAGATGCAGCCTTACTCATCGCCCAACCGCAACACCGCCAAAAAGGCTTCCTGGGGGATCTCCACGCTGCCCACCATCTTCATGCGCTTCTTGCCCTTCTTTTGTTTCTCCAGCAGCTTCCGTTTGCGGGTCACATCGCCGCCGTAGCATTTCGCCAGCACATCCTTACGCATGGCTTTCACATTGGCGCGCGAGATGACCCGGCCGCCGGATACGGCCTGGATGGGCACCACAAACAGCTGCCGCGGGATGAGGTCCTTGAGCTTGGTGATCAACGCCTGCCCTTTGCGATAGGCGTCGTTCTTATGCACGATAGTCGTGAAGGCATCCACCGGTTCCTGGTTGACGTGGATCTCCAATTTCACCAGTTCATCCGGCCGGTATTCTTTGAAATGATAGTCGAGGGAGGCGTAACCCCGCGTGACGGACTTGAGCTGGTCGAAGAAATCCACGATAATCTCAGCCAATGGGATTTCAAAATAAAGCTGGATGCGCTCCGGCGCGGGATATTCCTCGCGCAGGTAGACCCCGCGGCGTTTGGTGACCAACTCCATCACCGGACCGTAAAATTGGGTGGGAGTAAAAATCTGGATGTCCATCCACGGCTCACGCACTTCCAGGACACTGCCCTCATCCGGCAGGGCGGCCGGCGAGTCGACAGGGATCGTCTCGCCTAGGTGCGTCACCACCTCATAGGCCACCGAAGGCGCAGTGACGATGATGTCCAGGTCGTATTCGCGCTCCAAACGTTCCTGGACGATTTCCATATGGAACATGCCCAGGAAGCCGCAGCGGAAGCCGAAGTTGAGCGCCTGGGATACTTCAGGTTCGTAGACCAAAGAGGCATCGTTGAGCTGCAGTTTCTCAAGGGCTTCTTTGAGTTCCGGATAATCGTCCCCTTCCACCGGGTAGATGCCGGCGAACACCATGGGCTTGACCTGCCGGTAGCCGGGCAGCGGCGCGGCCGCCGGGCTCGCCTTGGTCGTGAAGGTATCGCCCACGCGGCATTCGGAAACGGTCTTCAATCCCGTGGCCACATAGCCCACCTCGCCGGCTTCCAGGAACTTGGCGGGGGTCAGGGTGGGCGAGAAGGTGCCGACCTCCACGGGCTTGAGTTCAATGCCCGTGATCATCAACCGCAGAGGGTCCTCGCCCTGGATGCGGCCGTCTACCACGCGCACATAGGCCACCACGCCTTTGTATGAGTCGTAATGCGAATCGAAGATAAGGGCGCGCAACGGGGCTTCCGGGTCGCCTTTGGGAGCCGGCACGCGCTGCACCACAGCTTCCAATACGGCCTCCACGTTGATTCCCGATTTGGCCGAAATGCGCAGGATCTGCTCGGAAGGGACCCCCAGCAATTGGCTGATCTCCTGGGCCACGCCTTCGGGGTTGGCCGCGGGCATATCGATCTTATTGATCACCGGGATGATCTCCAGATCGGCCTCCATCGCCATGTAGAGATTGGCCAATGTCTGCGCCTGGATGCCTTGCGAGGCATCCACTACCAGCAGCGCGCCCTCGCAGGCTTCCAGGGCGCGGCTGACCTCGTAGCCGAAATCCACGTGCCCTGGGGTATCGATCAGATTGAGCTCGTAGGTCTGGCCATCCTTAGCCGTGTATTGCATGCGCACGGCCGAAGCCTTGATCGTGACCCCTTTTTCACGTTCCAGGTCCATGCTGTCCAGCACCTGCTCGGTCATTTCGCGCGCCGAAATGGTGCCGGTAAGCTGCAACAAGCGATCCGCCAGCGTGGATTTGCCGTGGTCGATGTGCGCAATGATGCAGAAATTGCGGATCTGCTGCATAACTAGGAGAGTATAACTGAACGGCTTCCCTCCGCGGCGAGGGGACTTAGCTAGCCTTACTATTCCCCTTCGGGTAACACGCCGTCTATCAGAACGCTACCATTTGGCGAATCGTCATCCCCAATTCTGGCCCACATCAGGAATTCTACATTCCCTTTGGGTCCAAGTATGGGCGAGCGCATTAGTCCCTTAACTCCAAAACCATGCTGCCCTGCGGCTTCCAGCACCTCGGCCAACACGCGGCGGTGGATCAGCGCATCGCGGATGACGCCCTTTCCCCTCCCAGCCTCCGCTTTGCCAGCCTCGAATTGCGGCTTGATCAAGGCAACCAGTTGCCCTTCGTCCGCCAGCCATTTGCGCGCCACCGGCAATAGCGTCTTCAATGAAATGAACGAGGCATCGATGGTCACCAAGTCGACGGACTCGGGCAGGGCGGCCAGATGGCGGGCATTGGTCTCTTCCATCACCACCACACGAGGGTCCTGGCGCAGCTTCCAATGCAATTGCCCCTTGCCTACATCAATGGCATAGACCTTGGCGGCGCCGTGCTGCAACAGGCAATCGGTGAACCCGCCTGTCGATGCGCCGATGTCGGCGCAGGTCAAGCCAGCCACCTTGATATCGAATCCCAGGAGGGCCGCCTCCAGTTTCTCTCCACCTCGAGAGACAAACCGGGGGCCCTTATCAACCTCCAGCGCGGCCTCCGGCGCCAGCAGGCTGGATGGTTTGGCCACTACCTGCCCATCGGCTCGCACCTGGCCGGCCATCACCAGCCGTTGCGCCTGGTTACGGCTTTCGGCCAGCCCACGCTCTACCAGCAGCGCATCCGCGCGTTTCTTCAGCATACCCAAGATTCTACACGCACCGAACAACAGTCAATTACTAATTACTAATTACCAATCTCCTGTCTCTAATCTCTGCTATTATTCCACCCATGCTGATCGCATTAATAAGGAACATGCGCCCCAAGCAGTGGGCCAAGAACCTGCTCATCTTCGCCGGCCTGGTCTTCGACCGCCAGTTGACCTACCAGCCTGCCCTGGAGCGCACACTTATCGGTTTCGCCCTCTTCTGCTTATTGAGCAGCGGCATTTATTTAGTCAATGACATCATCGACATCGATAATGACCGCAAGCATCCAAAAAAGAAATATCGGCCGCTGGCTTCAGGTGCGCTGCCGGTGCCGGTAGCCTGGGTCGCCGCCTTCGCCTTGATAACCGTGGCCATTGGCGCCGGTTACTGGCTTTCGCCAGTATTTGCCTTGGCCTGCCTGTCCTACGCCATCCTCAACCTGGGATATTCTCTCTGGTTGAAGCACCAGCCCGTCATCGATGTGCTGATCCTGGCAAGCTTCTACGTGATCCGCGTTTGGGCTGGCGTCTCGCTCATCGTTGTGCAGCGTTTTTCCCCGTGGATCTACGTCTTCACGACCTTCCTGGCCCTCTTTCTTGGTGTTGGCAAACGCCGCACCGAGATCATGCGCAACAAACCCGGTTCACACGCCCGCAAGGTTCTGGAAGGCTACACGGTCGATTATCTGGAGCAATTGCTGCTCATCGTGCTTAGCCTCGCCATTGTTACCTACAGCCTTTACACTTTCCTGGCGCCTAACCTGCCCGAAAATCACGCCATGATGCTCACCATTCCTTTCGTGATCTTCGGTTTCTTCCGCTATCTTTACTTGGTCCAGGTGAAGAACATCGGCGAGGCGCCTGAGGAGATCCTGTTCACCGATCGCCCGCTGCAGGCCGATCTGCTTCTGTGGGGCGCTTCCATCCTGCTCATTTTCTACTACTACTAATTCATGCCAGCCATCTCTGCCTCCGCCCCGGGCAAGGTGATCCTGTTCGGCGAACACGCCGTCGTCTATGGGCAACCCGCCATCGCCGTGCCGGTTCATGCCGTGGCTGCGAAAGCCTCCATTAGCCCGGACATCACGGCTCCCAAAGGCCGCATCCGAATCCAGGCGACGGATATCGGCATCGACAGCGACCTCGACCAGCTGCCAAAAGACCATCCTCTGTCCGCCGCGGTATGGGCCACCTTACAGGCCCTTGCGATCCATGAACCCCCCGCTTTCAGGTTGCGGATAAATTCCACTATTCCATTTGGCGGTGGGCTGGGTTCCGGAGCAGCGGTCACCGTGGCCATCATCCGGGCCCTATCTGCCTTCCTGGGCCACCCGCTTCCCAACGATCGCGTTTCTGCGCTGACCTTCAACATCGAAAAGCTGCATCACGGCACGCCATCCGGCATCGACAACACGGTGATCTCCTACGAAAAGCCGGTGTTCTTTGTGAAAGACAAACCAATCGAAATGCTGCGCCCAGCGGCGCAATTCTCCCTGCTTATTGCGGACACTGGAATGTCCACCCCCACGAAGATCACCGTGACGGATGTGGGCAAGGGCTGGCAGAAGGAGCCCCAACGCTACGAGAAGTTGTTCACCGAGATCGGAGCCATTGCGCAGCAAGCCCGCTCCGCCATCGAAGGCGGAAACCCCGACCAACTTGGCCCCTTGATGAATGCCAACCACGAGCTCTTGCAGCAATTGGATGTCTCTTCAGCGGAGCTTGACGCGCTGGTGGCGGCGGCCAAAGCCGCCGGCGCGGGAGGCGCCAAACTTTCGGGGGGAGGGCGCGGCGGGCATATTATTGCGCTGGTAACGCAGAATAAGCTGGCGGCCGTCAAGGCGGCGCTGCTTGCTGCTGGCGGCAAAGGTTTGATCGTTACTACGGTTAAGCGGACAACATGATCTTCCTCAAGCTCGGCGGCTCACTTATCACCGAGAAAGACCAGCCCTCCACGGCGCGCCTTGATCTAATTCAGCGCGCGGCCAGCGAGATCGCCGCCGCCCGTGCTGTTGATCCTGGGCTGCGCTTGCTCCTCGGACACGGCTCCGGCTCCTTCGGCCATTTCCCTGCCAAGCGGCACAACACCCGTGAAGGTGTGCACAGCGAAGGACAGTGGCGCGGCTTCATTGACGTCTGGCAGCAGGCCGCTGCCCTCAACCACATCGTCATGGATGCGCTGGCGGCCGGCGGGCTGCCCGCCCTTGCCTTCCCTCCTTCGGCGATGGTGACAGCCGAGGATGGCCATGTCGGCAACTGGGATCTAGCCCCGATCCGAGCCGCCCTGAATGCCGGGCTGCTGCCGGTGGTCTATGGCGATGTGGCCTTTGACTCCGTCCGCGGCGGCACCATTCTCTCCACCGAGGACCTCTTCATCTATCTTGCCAAGGCCCTCTTGCCGCAAAGCGTCTTGCTGGCGGGGGACGAAGAGGGGGTGTACGCCGATTATCCGCAGGCGCCGCGCCTGATCGAAAAGATCACGCCCGCCAGCTATGCAAAGATCGCCGCCGGATTACAGGGGGCGGTGGCCCCGGATGTGACCGGCGGCATGGCCGGCAAAGTACAGGCCATGCTTGGCCTGGTGAAGCAGATTCCCGGCTGTAAAGTGCACATTTTCTCCGGCCTAGTCCCCGGCAATTTGGCGCTGGCGCTTAAGGGCGAACCGCCGGGTACGCTGATCAGCAACGATTGATCCTCGCTGGCGCCCACACCTCGCGGCGCGGTTGCGTTGACATCGCCCCGCCACTCCATTAAACTCATACACCATGAACACCCGCGAAAAACTGGAAGCCTTCGAAGACCAGATCCTGGCGCCGTACGGCATGCGCAGCCGCGATACCAAAGGCCGCGCCTACCCCGATAAGGAGCCCAAGCATCGCACCAGCTACCAGCGCGACCGCGACCGCATCCTGCACACCTCCGCTTTTCGCCGCCTGGAATACAAGACCCAGGTGTTCATCAATTTCGAGGGCGATTACTTCCGCACCCGCCTGACCCACACGCTCGAAGTCACCCAGATCGGCCGGGCCATCGCCCGCGCTCTGGGCGCCAATGAGGACCTGATCGAAGCCGTCTGCCTGGCCCACGACCTGGGCCACGCCGCCTTTGGCCATTCCGGCGAGATGACGTTGAACAACCTAATGAAAGAGCATGGCGGCTTCGACCACAACCGCCAGTCCTTCCGCATCGTCACTGAACTTGAACAGCGCTATCCCAATTTCCCCGGCCTCAACCTCACTTGGGAAGTGCGCGAGGGCATCGTCAAACACGAGACCGAGTACGACATCTCGGATGCCCGCGAGTTCAACCCCGAGCTACGCGGCAACCTGGAAGCCCAGATCGCCAATGCGGCCGATGAGCTGGCCTACACCACTCACGATCTCGACGACGGGCTGCGCTCCGGCATGCTCACGCCGCTCGATCTGGCCGGCCTGGAGATGTGGCAGCTGCTGCTGAAGAGCGTCGGCTGGGACGGCCAGCAGCTCGACGACATGATGCGCCACCGCCTCATCCGCCGGCTCATCGGGCTGCTGGTGGCGGATGTCATTGAGGCCACCGACGGGCGCATCCAAAAGAGCAAGGCCAAGAGCGCGCTGGAACTGCAGCAGCTGGACCACAACGTGATCGGCTACAGCGACGCGATGCAGCGGCGCAACCGCCAGCTGAAGGACCTGCTGTTCAAGAATCTCTACAATCACCCCCGCGTGGTGCGCATGGCGGTTAAAGCCGAACGCGTGCTGAGCGATATTTTCAATGCATACATCCGCAACCCGGCCATGCTGCCCTATGATTTCCAGGACTTCATCAAACCGCGCGGCCTGCAACGCACCGTGTGCGATTACCTGGCGGGCATGACGGACCGTTACGCCATCCAGGAACATGAAAGGTTATTCGACCCAGACAGTCTTCCATGAATTCGCCGCAACAATATCACCTCACGGAAGAAGGCGCCGAGCGCCTTCGCAAAGAGTTGGTTGAACTCAAAGGGCCGCGGCGCACCGAGCTGGCGGCGCGTCTGCGCGCGGCGATCCAACAGGGCGATCTCTCCGAGAACGCCGATTACCACAAGGCCAAGGAGGACCAGGGCTTCCTCGAAGGCCGCATCCAGGAGATCCAGAATATGCTCTCCCGGGCGGTGATGATCGAGGCGGGTTCGCCCAACGGCGTCATCGAACTCGGCTCGAGCTTTGTGCTGCACGAGAAAGGCCGCGAGCCGGCGCGCTATATGCTGGTGGGCGCCCGCGAAGCAGACCCGCGCAACGGCAAGCTCTCCAACGAGTCGCCTATTGGGATGGCGTTGCTGGGGCACCGCGTCGGGGAAACGGTGACGGCGAAGACTCCCGGCGGCGATTTGGTGTTCGAGATCGTCGAAGTGGGTTAGCACCTTCCCTGCCCTAGTTGGTTTTTCAACGACAGAGTTAATTCCCCAACCTTGTTCATGATTCGAGATTGCCACGTCGGGCTGCGTCGCTGAAGGCGACGCAAAACGCCCTCCTCGCAATGACGTTTTTATGTTTGTCATTTCGAGCGAGCCGTGTTGCCGAAGGCCACTAAGGCGACGAGAAATTCCTAATGCGTCTGTATCACCAGTGAGCTAGCTGGAAAAAAGACCGTCATAGGAATTCCTCGTCGGGCAGCGCCGCTCAAGGCGGCGCTGAGCGCTCCTTCGCTACGCTCAGGACGGCGCCTGCTCGGAGTAACGAACCCCGCCGCAAGCGGCGGGGCTTTCCCCTTCATCTACGGGTCTTT
>JBBDXR010000003.1:0-9064 GCA_040902205.1 Anaerolineales bacterium
ACATGAACTTGAACAAAACCGCAAAGCCCCGCCGCTTGCGGCGGGGTCCGTTACTCTGAGGCGAGCTCGGCGAGCCGAAGAACTCTCATTACTTAGTCTTCCGAATGGCCATTTTCTGCAGGGTAGTCGCTGCTCCAAACAAAAGCGGGCCCATGGGGCCCGCTTTTACTGTCAACTGTCAACTGCCTACTGATTTACCTCTGCTCCCGCTTGAACTCCCGCTCGCAGGCTATATCCGGTGGTTCGATGCTGGCAAAGGCCGCCCCGCGGCGGATCAGCTCCAGGTTCACGAACACGCCATCCGCGATCATATAGCGCGGGATTCTTCCCGACTCGTCAAAGTCGGTGACATCCATGATCAGCAGCACCTGCTTGCCCTCCACCAGCTGGCGGGTTGTGTCCAACGGCATATTGTCCCCATCCAGCCCGATCAAGCGCACTTCGTAATCCCGCCCTTCGATCTCCACGCCGATCTCTACCGCGCTCCAGATTTCAGTCACTGTGGCCAGCACGCGTGGCGTGCTATCCGGCACGCAGGCGGCATCATTGGGGATGGGCGGCAGCAGCGGGTCCGTCGTGGTCACCGGCGCCGCGGAGGTGGGGGCGGCGGCGGGCTGGGCGGCCTGGTTAGTGGCCTCCTGGTTGGCTAGCAGCATCGCCACCTGGGTCTGCACGGCGGCGTCGCGCTCCGCTTGGCTGGGGCCGCAACCGGCCAGCAGCAGGGCGGCAAAGGTCAAAACGAGAAGAGTTCTAGCGTTCATGTTGGATATTATAGCGAGGGTCTCTGCAAAGTGGTTATCCCTAGTCAATCAATCTTCCAAGTACGCTTCGCAAGGATCGAGAGGAGGGGCGGACATCTGGACTGATAGAAAAACAGTCATATATAGCGCCAAACAGGACCTCATATTTTTGATCCATGAAACCAAGGCCCAGCGCGTACAGATTCTTTAGAGGGTTTTGACTACGCTGACTTCTTTGAATGCTTAGATTAAATATCTCGTGTGGTGATGAGAAGATCTGCCCTGTAAACATTTCAAAAAGAGTAATACCGAGTGAATACATGTCGGAACGAACAGTGACGCCTTTTGGGTTCAGTGCCTGTTCTGGGGACATGTATTTCAAAGTCCCCAAACCTTGAAGGCCGGCAATAGTCAGTGTTCCGCTTGTTATGGATGCCCTGAAGTCACCCCACTTAACTACACCGAAATCCCCTAGTTTCACCAAGTAGGGAAAGCGCGGGTTCTCGCTCTTTGATAGATAAACATTAGCTGGCTTAACATCTCGATGAACGATTTTCCGCTCGTGAAGATAAACCAAGGCATCGCAAAGCAGATATCCGATCTTTATATTCACCTGGGATATGCTGAATCTAGGTACATCTCCGGCATTCCGCTTAATATGGTGTTCGAGTGTTCTCCCATGGATATACTCCATCAGAATGAATGGATTTTTCGGACCATCCGCGCCGACAAAATTTCTGCCCTTGTTATTCTCCTCGTACGCAATGATTTCTACCAGGTATTCGTGCTTCAGTGAAATCCCCCGAGTCCCCTCTCTCTTAAACCGACTGTATATATCCAGCATCGATTCAGGATTAATGTATTTGAGTTCAGGTGCAAGAAACTTGACTGCAAATAGAGAATCGGAATTCAACCTTCGGGCTTTTCGAACGACGCCTATTGCCCCATCGCCAATTTTCCCTTCAAGACGATATTTCCTGTGGCCGGCTTCAAATACTTGACCGACCCTTGCCTTCAATTTGGTGCGAGCAAATCGTCTGTAAGGCATCCTTACCCTCTCGTAGAATTATACATTCGCCTTGTAATTCCCTTGGTCCAACGCACCCACTATACACGTGGGTCCGAACCACCTGCGACTTTAAAAAGTAGGGGAGGGTCTAAGCTTGCCCTCGAGCGAAGCGAAGGGACCCTCCCGTTCGATCTTCACTTATTGCCTTTGACGTTGGACGTCGGACTTCGGACGTCAGGCCGCCTCTACCTCCGGCCTGATGTCACAGCATAACACCAGCTGCCGCGCCGCCCGCACCTCGTCCATGCGCCCGTACTTCGTGGTATGCGGCGCGCCGTGCAGTACCTCCGGCGTCGTATGTGCTTCCTCGGCGATCTTGAGCATGGCGTCCACGAAGGCATCCAGCGTGGCCTTGTCCTCGGTCTCCGTCGGCTCGATCATCAGCGCATCGTGCACGATCAGAGGGAAGTAGTTCGTCGGCGGGTGGAAGCCGAAGTCCATCAGCCGCTTGGCGATATCCAACGCCCTCACCCCCGGCGCATCGTGCCAGATGCCTTCCAGCACCATCTCGTGCATGCAGGTGCGGTCGTAGGGCAGGTGGTAGGTGCCCTTTAGCTTCTCTTTCAGGTAGTTGGCGTTCAGCACGGCGTGCTCGGAAACCGCACGCAGACCCTCGGCGCCCTGCATCAGGATGTAGGTGAAGGCGCGCACGTGCATGCCGAGCTGCCCATGGAAAGCCTTCAGTCGCCCGATGCTCTTCTTCGGCATCAGCCAGCCGTACAGCGGGGCTTCGCCTTTGACCGGCTCGACCTCGATGCCCACGATAGGGCCGGGCAGGAAGTCGGCCAGATGCTTGGTCACGCACACCGGCCCGGAGCCGGGGCCGCCGCCGCCGTGCGGTGTAGTGAACGTTTTATGCAAGTTGATATGCAGTACGTCGAAGCCCAGGTCTCCTGGGCGGCAAATGCCCAGCAGGGCGTTCAGGTTGGCGCCGTCGCCATACACCAGCCCGCCGGCCGCATGCACCGCCTCGATCACCTGCTCGACGTGTTCTTCGAACAAGCCCAGCGTGTTGGGGTTGGTCAGCATCAGCCCGGCCAGCGTGTCGTCGCATTCCGCCTTCAGCGCCGCCAGGTCCACGTTGCCGCGCGCGTCGCTCTTGATCTCCACAACGCGGTAGCCGGACATCGCAGACGTGGCCGGGTTGGTGCCGTGCGCCGAATCGGGGATCAGGATCTTGTTGCGTTTCGCGTCCTTGCGGCTCTCGTGGTACGCGCGGATCATCATCACGCCCGCCAGTTCGCCCTGCGCCCCGGCCGCCGGCTGCAGCGAGACCGCCGCGAAGCCGCTGATCTCTTTGAGCCATTCCTGCAGGTGGTACATGATCGCCAGGCTGCCCTGCACCATCTCGATCGGCTGGAAGGGATGCGCGTGGGCGAAGCCGCCCATGCGCGCCGTGTCCTCGTTGATCGCCGGGTTGTATTTCATCGTGCAGGAACCCAGCGGGTAGAAGCCGGTCAGGATGCTGTGGTTCAGCTGGGACAAGCGCGTGTAATGCCGCAGCGCTTCCATCTCGCCCACTTCCGGCAGCGGCAACTCGCCGCGCATATGTTCTTTCGGCAGCGGAGCCAGCGGGACGTCCGGTCCAGGGAATTGCACGCCCTTGCGGCCCGGTGCTCCAATTTCGTAGATGAGAGGTTCAGCCACGGCTCACCTCCGCCAGGCTCTCGGCCAGGAAGTCGATCTCTTCTTTGGAGTTGACCTCGGTGACCGCCAGCAGCGCGCAATTCTTGAGCGCAGGATAGTCTTGAGACACGTCGTACCCGCCAATGATGCCGCGTTCCAGCAAACGGCTGTTGATCTCCTTTGCGGGCTTTGGCATCTCGACCACGAACTCATGGAAGAAGGGCGTGTCAGCGAACTTCAATTTGAAGCCCTTCACTTTGCCGATCTCTTTGGCCGCGTAGTGCGCCTTGTGATAGCAGCTTTCCGCCACCTGGCGCAGGCCGCTCTTGCCCAGCAGGCTCATGTACACCGTGGCCGCCAGCATCATCAGCCCCTGGTTAGTGCAAATGTTGGAGCTAGCCTTCTCGCGCTTGATGTGCTGCTCGCGCGTGCTTAAGGTCAGCACGTAGCCGCGTTGGCCGCGGCTGTCCACCGTCTCGCCCACCAGGCGGCCGGCCAGCGAGCGGACGTATTCTTGCTTCGTCGCCAGGATGCCCAGGTACGGTCCGCCGAACGACAGCGGGATGCCCAGCGGCTGCCCTTCGCCGGTGACAATATCCGCCCCGAACTCGCCGGGCGGCTTCAGCAACCCCAGCGCCGTCGGGTTCACCGAGACGGCCAGCAGCGCGCCTTTGGCATGCGCCGCCTCGGCCAGCTTGGCGTAATCGTAAATGCGCCCGAAGAAATCAGGGTAGGCCACGGCCACCAGCCCGGTCTCTTCATCGATCAACTTGATCAACGCGTCGGGACCCGCGCTCAGATCCGTCTCCTCGCCCACGAGTTGCGTGTCGAAGCCGTGCTCGTAGGTGTGAACCACGGCGCGGTATTGGGGATGGATGCCCGGCGACAAGATCACTTTCTTGCGCGCTCCGCGGTGAATGCCCCGCGCCATGTTCACCGCCTCGGCTAGCGCCGTGGCCCCGTCGTAATGCGAGGCGTTGCTGGCTTGCATGCCGGTCAGCGCCACGATCAGGCTCTGGTACTCGAAGATCGCTTGCAGCGTGCCTTGCGAGATCTCCGGCTGGTAGGGCGTGTAGGCCGTGTAATATTCGCCGCGTCGCAAAATGGTGTCCACGCCTGCCGGAATGTAATGGCTGTAGGCGCCCGCCCCCAGGAAGCTGACCACTTCGTTGGTGCTCTCGTTCGCCTCGGCCAGCGCCTGCAGTTCGCCGCGCGCTTCCATTTCGGTGAGCGCCTGCGGCAGCTTCAGCTTTGGGAAACGATGCTTGGCCGGCACATCGGCGAAGAGCTCGGCAATGGATTGCGCGCCGATCGCCTTCAGCATCTCGGCGCGGTCAGCATCTGTATGTGGAATGAATGATCCAGTATATGTCATAGTCACCATTCTTTATTTGTCACCTAGGAGGGCATAGAGTAAGAGGCGTGCCCTATTTTCGTCATTGCGAGGAGGGCGTTTAGCTTCGCTTTTAGCGAAGCTGCCCGACGTGGCAATCTCGAATCCTAGCGAAGGGTAGCCCGCCGCGCTCGACGTTAATGTCGATGGGTAAACCATGGCTTTGTCCCATGTCATGACTTTGCACGCCCGATCCCATCCCATCAAGCCTTCCGCTCCTGGCAGAACTTCTCGTACGCCGCCGCATCCATCAGCTTATCCAGCTGGCCGGGGTCGGTCACTTTCACCTTGGCCAGCCAGGCTTCGCCATAGGGATCGCTGTTCACTGTCTCCGGCTTCTGCTGCAGTGCCTTGTTGACCTCAACTACCTCGGCGTCCACCGGCATATAGAATTCAGCCGCGGCCTTCACCGATTCCAGCGACCCGAAGCTGTTGCCTTTGGTCACCTTGGTTCCGGGCGCCGCGCTGTAGTCCACATACACAATGTCGGAAAGTTGATCCTGGGCGTAGTCGGAGATGCCCACCGTGGCTGTCTCGCCTTGCACACGGATCCATTCGTCGTTCTGCGTATACTTCAGATCCTGGGGAAATTTCATTGCTGCCTCCGTTTGGTAACAAAAAGGCGCACAGTCATACCTGTGCGCCTCTGTCTTTGGCCCTGAGAGATCGAGCGTTTGATTATTGTTTCTTCAAGAAACAATCATCAATAAGCCTGCCCCATCGGGTTGGCCGCATGGCGGCCAATTTCCAGAAGTGGTCGGGTGGCGAGTCCTGGGACCTGAGAGTTTCACGCGAAGCTATTCTCGCGCTTGCCCCTTCGGTGGCTGAGCCTCAGCGCTCAGCAGCTCTCCTCGAACACCCGTTCAATTGTGCGCTGATTCTAAAAGGCCGCCTGACGACTGTCAAGCGACCTTTGTCATGATTTGCCTACTTCTTTTGGAATACCGCCGCGCCGACCAGGCCACCCAGCGTCCCAAAGAGCGTGTACAGCACTAGATTGCAGATCAACCCCAGCGTGCTTGCGATGGCCGTGACCACGGCCACACCGCCAATCGCCTCGAAGTTACGGGCGATCTCCGGGTCGGAAACGCTCATCATGCCCAGGCCCAGCCCGCCCAGCAGCAGGCCCAACAGGAACCCTACCAGGGACGCGGCCACTCCGCTCAACGCGCCTACCAGGGCGCCTTCGCCCACGGTCAAAGAGCGGCCCTCCCGCTTGTTGTATAGCCATACCGCGCCCATGCCGCCCAGCCACAGCCAACCGCACAGCAAGCAGTTGAGCAGGCCGATGATCGGCAGGCTGGAGGCCAGCCCGGCCGCTCCGCCGGCAATGCCGGACGCATAGAGAAGTGAAGAATTATTGAGTTTCATGCCTATCCCTTTCTTGTTTTTAGCTATTGATCTGTTCGAAGTATTCCTTGACCTCCTGGTCGTTGTAAAAGACCAGGGCCAGGATTCCGACCGCCAAGCTGATCGCGTTCAGGAATAGAACCATGGCGATTTCCAAAGCGGCGATGATTTGCGATGGCCGCACCGGCTGAGGCGGGTTGGAGAGGATCTTCACCCCGTAAAGGATCTCGAAAATGCCCAGGATCATGGGCAGGATCGTGATGGGTGCGCAAATAATGCCGAAGCCGATCGTCCCGATGACGATGGAAGCCGTGATCCCGCAGGCGGCCATGATGTTGATCGCGCCGCTGACGATCGTGGCGATGCCAAGCGCCGTCACCTTGCCGGGCTTTACTACGCTTACTGCTTTTGGATTCATCGATTCCTCCTCGGATACATACGCAATATCTAAATTCAAGTTTCTCCCTAACCGCGGCATTCTAGCATGGAATCCTGTCATGCTAAAATCCGCCCATGCCTGCGCGCCTCGTCTTCATGGGCTCACCGGATTTCTCGCTGGCGGCCTTGCGCGCCCTCGCCGCGGCTTACCCCGTAGTCGGCGTCGTCACCCAGCCGGACCGGCCTTCCGGCCGCGGCCAGCAGCTTTCCCCGCCGCCGGTCAAGCTTCTGGCGCTCGAGCTGGGCATTCCAGTTATTCAGCCGACTCGTTTGCGAGGATTGCCCTCCAAAACCTCTCCTGGTTTGGAGGCACCCCTCGCCCGCTCCGCGGGAGAGGGGGAGGGGGTGAGGGGTCCGCAGGCCCTGGAGCAACTGCGCGCCTGGGCGCCGGACCTCATCGTGGTGGCTGCCTTCGGCCAGATCCTGCGCCAGGAAGTGCTGGATCTTCCTCCTCATGGCTGCATCAACGTGCATGCCTCGCTGCTGCCGCGTTGGCGCGGCGCTTCCCCTATCCAGGCCGCCATCCTGCACGGCGATGCCGAAACCGGCGTCACCATCATGCGCATGGACGCCGGCTTGGACACCGGCCCGATCTTGAGCCGACGCGCCATCCCCATCGCGCCGGATGACACAGCGGCCTCCCTAAGCGAAAAGCTTGCCACGTTGGGCGCTGACCTTTTGATGGAATCTCTCCCCGCGTACCTTTCAGGCGAATTGCTTCCAAGCCCCCAGCCGCAAGAGGGTGTGACCACCGCATCCACTCTCACTAAAAGGGACGGCTTGCTGGAGACCAACCTGGTCGCCGATGTGCTGGCCCGCAAAGTGCGCGCCTACAACCCTTGGCCGGGCGCTTTCGTCATGTGGAAAGGCCAGCCGCTCAAAGTGCATCGCGCCCACGTGGCCTCCGGTCCCTCGTCCCCTGGCGCGCACAGCGTCATCGGTGGTCTGCCGGCTCTCGGCACCGCCTTTCGTTTGTTGGTCTTGGACGAAGTGCAGCCCGCCGGCAAGACAGCCATGAGCGGCGCCGAATTCCTGCGCGGCGCGCGTAGCTGGTCTGACTAATCCCCTATTCTTTATATTGATAGCGATTGATATATAATGGCCTTCACTTTCCCGGCTCCGCGCCTAAGGAGGATACAGCATGGCTCAGTCTCGTGCAAAACAGCTTTCGTTCTTTGACCGTTTCCTGACTCTGTGGATTTTCCTGGCCATGGCCTTGGGCGTAGGTCTTGGATACTTGTTCCCCTCGGCTGTGGCTGATCTGAACGCCGCAGTCTCCGTGGGTACCACCAATATCCCCATTGCCATTGGCCTGATCCTGATGATGTACCCGCCTTTGGCGAGGGTGCATTACGAAGAACTCGGCGACGTCTTTCGTAACTGGAGGATTCTCGGCCTTTCACTGATCCAGAACTGGATCATCGGTCCCTTGCTGATGTTCGCCCTTGCTGTCCTCTTCTTGCGCGGCTATCCCGAATACATGACCGGGCTCATTCTTATCGGGCTGGCGCGCTGTATTGCCATGGTCATTGTCTGGAACGAATTGGCTAAAGGCGACACGCAGTATGCCGCCGGCTTGGTGGCCTTCAATAGTGTCTTCCAGGTTCTGTTCTACAGTGTTTATGCCTATGTATTCATTACGGTGCTGCCCACCTGGTTTGGCTTAACCGGCAACATCGTTGATATCACCATCGTAGAGATCGCCAAAAGCGTCTTCATCTATCTGGGCATACCCTTCCTGGCGGGCTTCTTCACGCGCCTGATCTTGATACGCTCCTATGGCAGGGATTGGTACCACAAGACCTTTATCCCCAAGATCAGCCCCCTGACGCTCGTTGCGCTCTTGTTCACTATTGTCGTCATGTTCTCCCTCAAGGGCGATCTCATCCTCGCCATTCCGTTGGACGTAGTGCGCATCGCCATCCCTCTGCTCATCTACTTTGTGCTCATGTTCCTCGTTTCCTTCTTCATGGGGCGCGCCGTGGGCGCCGATTATTCAAAGACGACAACCCTGGCCTTCACCGCCGCCAGCAACAACTTCGAGTTGGCCATCGCCGTCGCCGTTGCCGTTTTCGGCATCGAAAGCGGTGTGGCCTTTGCCGCCGTCATCGGTCCGCTCATCGAAGTGCCGGTGATGGTCGCCCTGGTTAACGTGGCCCTGGCGTTGCAGCATCGCTGGGCTCGCCCGGCGGCTGCGGCCTCCTAACCAAGGTTCGCCCAGGCGATCTGCCTGCCTGTCTCTGGGCAACCGACCAACTGCTTGACATTCTTCCCGATTCGTCTGCCCACTTCCACTCTCATGTAATAATCCGCCTATGCCTACTTCGTCCTTGTCAAGTTGTAACGGGGCTATGTGTCCTGCATTACATTACATCTTGGCGCCCGTATGGATCTGTCAAGTTGCTAACGAGCTGTGTGAAGTGCACCCCAGAAGTTGGACACAAAATC
>JBBDXR010000004.1:0-1372 GCA_040902205.1 Anaerolineales bacterium
TATTACTACGTTAAGTGTTTATGGACCGCGACCCTTTTGAATTGCGTACCCGCAGTAGCAGCAACTGCCGGTCCAAGTGCAGAGCAGATACTGCATTTCACGGCGCGTCCGTGGCAGGGTCCACCCAGAAGTTTTTTTTGGCGCGGAGGGACTCAAGGGTAAGGAACGCGTGCGCCATCATCACCAATGTGACGTGATGATGCCAGCCGGTCCAACTTCGCCCCTCGTAGTGATCCAATCCGAGTTCCTCCTTTAATTGGTGGTAGTCTTGCTCAATCTTCCATCGACACTTCGCCAGTCGGACTAGACGGCGAAGTGTGTAGCTTGCCGGCAGGTCGCACAAGAAATACTTAGTCGGCGCCTCTTCTTGTTCGGCCCATTCTACGAGAAGCCACACTTCTTTATGCGGCGGCTGGCCATGGACGAATCCGTGGGATGGTTGAACGCGCATCGCCCAGAAGCGCGATTCCAGCCATCCCTTAGTGCCTTCCCGCCAACGCACTTTCTTCCACCCCCTCGCCTGCATGGCGACCTGAGCTACCGAGGTTGGCCTCTCATCGCCGTAAACGTATCGCGTGGGTGGTCCGCCTCGGCCGCGATGCGGGGGAATCCTCGCATCAGGCGCCTTGGTCCACACGCCGACCTTGCCCGAGATCCCCACTACATAAGGAAGCTTCCGGCCTTCCAATCCATCCCGGAACTCGGTTGTCTCGCCGTAGCCCGCATCCGCAATCACCACCCGATCTGGTAATCCCCAGCCACGCACCTCATCTATAATGTCCAACGCCAGTCGCCACTTGGTACGGAACACGATCTCATCTGGAATGCCGGCATCTTTGCGACGTTGTTTATCATTGGCCCACTCTTCCGGTAAATACAGCCGCCAGGCCAAAGGAGCATTTCCTTGCTCGCCCACGTGATGCAGACTGACTGCTACCTGACAATTACCGGTCTTGCCTAGCGTCCCTGAATACTGGCGCGCCACAGCTACGGAATGACTGCCCTGCTTCGGAAAGCCAGTGTCATCCACGACCCATGCTGGATCCGGCTCCAGTTCCGCGGTCATGCGCCTTCCCAGACGCTCCCACACCGGATTCCAGTCCCAAGGGCTCTGCCCGATGAACTGCTGCATGGCCTGTACGTTGCCATCAGGCAATCGCGTCGCCAAGGGCTCGATCGACTTCCGCTCTCCATCCAGTAGCAACCCCCGTACGTAGACCTCTCCCCAATGACGGCGCTCACTGCGGCCAACCGGTTCCAGAAGATCAATCAGGAATTGCTTGAGACGTTTGCGGCAACGCTCCACCTGAGCATCGGTCATGCCCAAACATAACAGTGCTCTTTTGCTTTGTCAATACCTAACGTAGTAATA
>JBBDXR010000005.1:0-1309 GCA_040902205.1 Anaerolineales bacterium
CTAGCAGGGTGCTGAAAAAGGCCCTGTCGCTTGGTTAAGTCAGGCTTCTGGGGCCGTCCCGGAGTTCAATGTCGGGAATTCGCGCCTGGCCGAGCCGGGTCGCTGGCTTGGCCTGGCCCAGGGCCAGCTCAAAATCGCTCTTATGCGGGCGCCACGGCTTGAAGCTTAGCTATCCGAATCAGGTTGTAGGCCGCTAGCGTTAGCTCGATCCAGAGCTGGTTACGCGCGACACCGATGTAGCGCAGCTTTCTCCCGCAGCCGACCGTCTTCACCCAGCCGAATATCTCCTCGACGCGCTTGCGCTTGCGTTGACTCTGCTGGTAGCCAGGGTGCCTCGTCGTCCGCCCGTCAATTGCGCTTCTGCGCTTGTTCGTGTTGCGTGCCAGGTGCGGGGTGACTCTCAACTGTCGGCAGCCTGCTACAAACTCCCGGCTGTCATAGCCCTTGTCCGCGCCGACAGTAGCTCTACTCCGCCTACCGCGGCGCCCAAGCATCTCCAGGGCCGCTCGGCGCTCAGCATAGCCGTCGGCTTCGGTGAGCAGCACATCAACCGCCAGCCCGTTGCGGTTCTCCATCAGGACATGACCGGCATACGACAGCTTCGCTTCCTTACCAGGTCCCTTCCTGGCCAGCCGCGCTTCGGGGTCGGTCAGCGAGACGTGAGTGTCGTTGCGGCGTCGCTGGCCGCGGAAGTCGACCCCCTGGTTGCGCCCCCAGCCGTTACGCGGCGGGTCATCTTCCCCTCGCGGCCGAAAGCTCTTGATTGATGCCCAGGCCTCGAGCAACGTCCCGTCAACTGTGAAGCATTCGTCGGAGAGCAGCTTCTGAGCGCCGGCCTCCGCGAGCACTGCCCGAAAGAACTCTCCGGCAACGTCGTGGCTCAAAAGCCGCTGGCGATTCTTGGAGAAGGTCGAGGGGTCGAACCCGGGCTGGCTGACATTGAGGTCGAGGAACCACTTGAAGAGAAGGTCGGTCTGCAAGCGGGCGCAAAACTGACGCTCCGAGCGGGTCGAATAGAGGGCGCTGAGCAAGGACGCCTTAAGCAGGTGCTCAGGCGGTATCGAGGGCCGGCCGATACGGGCGTACATCCGGTTAAAGGTGGGCGAAAGCTGGCCTAGCACTCGCTCGACGATTGGCTTGACCCGCCGCAGTGGGTGGTCCGCCGGGACCAATTGATCGGGTGTCAGGGCCAGCATGATCTCGCCCTGGTTACTTTGGTCGCCGCGCATTTCCCCTCCTCTTGAGTCCTTCTAAGGGAAATGTATAGATCGGTGATCGATTTAGCGACCCTTTTTCAGCACCCTGCTAG
>JBBDXR010000006.1:0-200779 GCA_040902205.1 Anaerolineales bacterium
CCAAACATTGGGGTTCACTTCAGTGTGTCGCGTTAGCAACTAGCAACTTGACAAGGGGACTTCTTTGCAGACGAAACGTATAATGCCAACATGGCCCTGCCCCTGGAGCTTGCCGCCCGCCGCTACCGGCAACAGGCCGGCTGGACGGCGCAATTGCGCCGCCATCTCTTCGCCCGCGCCGGCCTGCCCAACGCGCGCCGGGTGTTGGACATCGGCTGCGGCACCGGCGCGGTGCTGGCCGCCATCGAGCCGCCGCCGCGCACCCGCCTCTTCGGGCTCGATATCGACAAGGCCTCGCTGCACATGGCGCAACAGGAAATTCCGCGAGCCAGGTTCACTAGCGGCGACGCCCATCGCCTACCCTATTTTCCTGGCAGCTTCGATATTGCCTTCTTCCATTTCGTCCTCCTTTGGCTTGCCGATCCATTACAGGCCTTGCGGGAAGCCGCCCGCGTTACTCGGCCAGGCGCATTCGTGATCGCCTTCGCCGAACCCGACTATAGCCAGCGGATAAACAAGCCCGCCTCAATGCTGCCTCTCGGCGCCCTGCAGACCGAGGCGCTGCGCATGCAGGGTGCAGATCCGGGGATTGGCGGCCACCTGGCGAAACTATTCCGGGCCGCTGGGCTGGCGGTCCTCGAAAGCGGCCAACTGCAGATGGCTGAACAACCTGTACAACGTGATGATGCGCTCGAATGGGAAGTATTGCAGGCCGATCTGGCGGACCGCGTACCTGGAACGGATCTGGAACGATTAGCCACCGAATACTATCGCGCCAGCCAAAGCGGGGCCTTGTCCCTGCATGTGCCCACTTTCTTTGCCATCGCCAGGGTGAATTGAAGGAACCAGGGGGCGAGGTCATTTGTCACTAAGTCCCCATTAACTGCGTATATATACTAAGAAAAGCAGGCAATCCTATAGAGGAGATTAAATGTCAAGGCACAACGTATTTTGGGGCGTCATTCTCATTCTTATCGGGGCCATTTTCCTGGCCGACACGTTCGGGGGGTTAACTCTTGGAATTCGTCTCATTTGGCCGCTTTTGATCGTTGCTCTGGGCGTCTATATCCTGATGGGCTCCTCTTGGGCTTCCAAAGACCTGGAAACCCAAGAGGTATCCGTACCTTTGGATGGCGCCAAGCAAGCCTCAATCCGACTGGAACACGGCGCCGGGCGCGTGCGCATTTCCGGCGCAGCCTCCAAAGGCGCGCTGCTTAGCGGGAGCTTCGAGGCCATGCGCATGGAAACCCGCAAATCGGGGAGCAAACTGGACGTGCGTTTGCGCACTGCGGTTGAAGATGCCGCCTTCTGGGTTTTCCCCTGGAACTGGCATCGCGGCCGCAGGGGCTGGGACTTCAGCTTGAATCCGGATGTGCCTATCGCTCTGAAGATCGAGACTGGCGCTTCTGAAAACCGGCTGGACCTTAGCGAACTCACCATCGAGCGGCTGGATATCGATACAGGAGCCAGCTCCACCACGGTGGTCATGCCCAAGAAGGCCGGCCATACCGATGCTGAGATCTCCGGCGGCGCGGCTTCATTCGACATTACCATCCCCAAGGGAGTGGCGGCGCGCATCGAAGTCCAATCCGGGCTGGGCTCGGTGAACGTGGACGAAGGCCGCTTCCCGCGCGCCGGCAAAGCCTACCAGTCCGAGAACTACAAGTCCGCGGCTAACACGCTGGACCTGCGCATCGAAGTAGGGGTCAGTTCTGTGAGCATTCGATAAGGTGAGAAAAACATGAAACGCAATTACACCACTCTGCTTGGGATCTTGCTTGTCGTGGCCGGCGTGCTGCTGGGTTTGCAGCAATATGGCTACTTGAGGGGTGAATGGAGCGATGCCGTTTTTACCGGCCTCTGGGCACTGGGCGCGCTCTATCTTTTTGATATCTATCGTCAGGATCGCGGCCAATGGTGGTTTGGCCTGGCAGCATTCGTCCTTGCCGGGTTGGCGGTTACCAGCGCGCTGGCTTTGTTCTTTCCACAACTGGGCGGGGCGCTGGGAGGCTTCATCTTCCTGGGCGCCATCGGTGCGGGCTTCCTGATCGCGTACCGGCGCAATCCTGGCAATTGGTGGGCGCTCATTCCGGCAGGCGTCATGTTTTCTCTGGCGCTTATCTCCGTCGTGGATGACTTGCCAATCGAGCTGCCCTTCGAATCTGGCAGCTTGCTGTTCTTTGGTATGGGGCTAACCTTCCTGGCGCTTTCGCAGCTCCGCGTCGGGGAAGAGCGCCTTACCTGGGCAGTCTACCCAGCCATCCCCCTGCTCATCCTGGGTTTCTTCGTGGGCTTCGGCGAGGCTGCCTCCTGGAACTACATATGGCCCAGTCTCATCATCCTGCTCGGCCTGTTTTTCCTCATCGATGCCGTGCGCAGGCGATAGCCGAACCACGCGGATGATTTGAGCAACGACATCCCGCATTAATTAAAAGGAGACGAAATGACCACAGCAGCAACATCGAATGAACCTCGTAAGCCCAGAGTGATCTATAGCCGCGGCGCGTCTGAGGCCGTCTATGGTCTCGGCTTACTCGGCGCCTGGTTCTATTACCTTACGACCGCAGCCACCTTCTGGATGGGCGCCCTGGGAATTCTCAAAGGCATCTTCTGGCCGGCCATGGTGGTCTACGAACTGATGAAATTCCTGAACATGTGAAATGGAATTAGAGATCAAAGCAAGAGGCGCCGGGAGGCGCCTCTTTGGTTTTCCAGGCCCGACTATAATAGAAAAGGCTTTGTAGGAAAACGAGCGTCAGTTTGCCGAGGAGTTGATGGAAGCGAAATTGGCTCTTTCTATTGTTGCCAGCTATCTCTTAGGATCTATCCCATTCACGCAGATCGTGGCCAAATGGGTGAAGGGCATCGACTTACGCAAAGTGGGCAGCCGCAATGTGGGCGGCCGTAATCTAAGCCGCCAGCTGGGCCTGCTCTGGGGCATTCTGGGGGGAGTCCTGGATGTAGCCAAAGGCGCCGCCGCCCTGTGGTTCGCCGAGTTGATCGGGGTGCCGCATCCCATCCGCTTGGTGAATGGCATGGCCGTGGTGGCCGGACATAACTGGCCGCTTTGGCTGCGTTTCCATGGCGGCAAGGGATTGCTTGCGGCCCTAGGCGCCATCACCGCCGTCGTGTTCCCCGAAGGGCTGATCAGTTTCGTTCTGGGTGCGGCCATCCTGGTTCCCACCCGCAGTATCCTTTATGCCTCCACGCTGGGGTTCACCAGCATGATGGTAACGGCCTTCGCGCTGCAAAGACCGGTGGAGATCATCTACTTCATCTGCGGGACCTGGTCGGTAGTGCTGTTGGCCAGCATCCCCGACATCATCGCCACGTTAACCACCGCCGGAGCCCTGGCCGCCTATTTCCGGGAGCCGGATCGCGCTTACCGCGAGGATGCAGATCGGCACAAAAAGCCCTAACCTTCGAAAGGATCATCTATGCTCGCCTCATTGATCTCGGATTGGCGCCGCCATGGCGCAGCCTGGCTGCTTACCGCGTTGGTGGCGATATTTGGCCTGCAAGAGCTGCGCGTGCTCTTCGTTGGCTTCGTGGGCTACTTGCGCGATTCACAAGGCATGGGCTCCCTGAGTCTAGCGCCCGTGGCGATCGGGATCTTCGCGCTGAGCTTGCTGGCCGGAGTGCTCAACCGCTATTTAGGCAGCCGCGGCGCGCTGTGGGTTACGGCTGGCGGGCTGGCGTTGCTGCGCGTGGGCGAACAGTTGGCGCAAAAGGCCGCAGTGGACCTTTATCTCTCGAGTGCGGCGGTCGTGCTATTCCTGATGTGGGTTCCGCTGGCGGTGGGCATGGCGCGCGCCAAAGGCGGCCAAGCGCCAATGCATTTGGGCTTGGCATTCCTAATGGGCATAAGCCTGGATAGCGCCATCCAGATTGGCGGCAAAACCTTGGACCTCTCGTGGCAGCCCGGCCTCGTGCCACTGGCGCTCACAATTGCTATGGCGGCCGCGCTGTTGTGGGCTCTGGCGACAGAGATCAAGAAGACGCCGGCGGCGACCGACGGAAGTTGGCGAGCGAATCTGGCTTTACTGGCTTTCGGCCCATGGATATTTCTACAGCTACTCATTTTTCAAAACGCGGCCGTGTGGTCTTCACTGACCGAATGGAATACGCCGGCTGCCGGGGCCTTGCTGGTAGCCGGTAATGCGCTGGCGCTCTACATGGCCGCCCAGGCTGCCTGGCCGCCGCGCAGTTGGGTGAATGTACTCCTCGCCGGAGCCTTGACCTTGCTGCCATTGATCATGCTCCTGAACGAATTCCCGCTGAGTTATCTTTGGCTGCTATTCGGACAAGTCTTTAGTATGACCCTGGGGATGTTCATCTTCCTGGGCGCCAGCAGGGCGCAAGGAAGGCCTGGCCTACTGAGCAGCGCGGTTTTGAGTGGCATCGGTCAGATCTTATTCGTGCTATTCCTGTTCGTCTATTACGCTTCTTACGATATCGCTTTCGGTTTCCGCTCGAGCGTGCTTCCGCTGGTTGCTTTGGGTCTGACGACAATCCTAGTTGCGCTGTCCTTTACAACCAGTGCGGCTAAGCAGGGGAAGGCCCTGCTCCGCACCTATTCCCCCGCCCTCTCGGCACTGCTCCTGATCGTGATCCCCCTGGCGCTGCTTCCGGGCTGGCGCGCTTTGGCCGCGCAGCCTGCGGCTTCCGGGACCAATAGTGTGATCGTGCTGGATTACAACCTGCACGATGCGGTGAACACAGATGGCCGCGTGGATCCGGAAGCGCTGGCACGCGTCATAGAAGAAAGCGGCGCTGATATCGTAGGCCTGCAGGAGGTCTCGCGGGGTTGGCTGGTTTGGGGCGGCATGGACATGCTGGAGTGGCTCTCCCAGCGGCTGGGCATGCCGTATGTGTGGGACGCAACCGCGGATGCGCAATGGGGCATGGCCATCTTGAGCCGTTACCCGATTGCCAGCCTGGAAACCTACGACCTACCGCCCGAAGATATCCAGCTGCTGCGTGGGTTCACCGTTGCGAAAATCAATGTGGATGGCTCCTCGCTGACGGTGATCAACACGCACTTCAGCGAGAAGGACGACCAGGACCAGATCCGCAATATCCAGGCTTCAGCGATTCTAGATGCATGGGCGGGCAGCGAGGCCACCGTGATCATGGGCGACTTCAACGCCCTGCCCGATTCGCAGGCGATCAGCATCTTTCTGGATGCCGCGTTCATCGATATCTCGCGCGAGATCGGCCAGCAGCCCACGTACACCTACTATTCCGCTAATCCTGATCATCAGATCGATTACATCTTTGTGACGCCCGACCTTGGATATCGGGACTTCTATATCCCCAGCACCATGGCGTCCGACCACCTGCCCTTGGTGGTAACCATAGAACTACGATAGGCCTAGGCGTGTCAAGGGCGTTTCTAGGCAAGCTCACGTTCGAACTGCGCGAGCAGGCAAAGGCTTTCCGAAAAAACCATACCAGTGCTGAGAGGATTCTATGGAAGGAAGTTCGTAATCGCAAACTTGGCGGGCATAAGTTCAAACGGCAAGTTGTAATCGATCAGTTCATTGTCGACTTTTATTGCGCTGCGGCGAATCTAATTGTTGAAATCGACGGGGAAATTCACAAATCACAGAAGGAGCATGACCGAGCTCGTAATGAGGTCCTCGCAGGTTTAGGGTTTCGGGTGATTCGATTTCGCAACCAGCAGGTCTTTCGAGAAATCGAAAAGGTGAAAGAAGAATTATTAAGGGCGCTAAAAGACCCCTCACCCCGCCGGCCGGCGGCCAGCGCCCCTCTCCCGCGTGCGGGAGAGGGGACGGGGGAGAGGGGGTAAAGTGGAAAGCCTCACCTCTTTCTTCCTGCAAGGCGCCGGCATTGGCGTGCTGGCCGCGCTGAGCCCGGGGCCGTTCCAATCATTGGTCATCGCGCAAAGCCTGCTGGGCGGCTGGCGACGGGCTGCGCCCGTCACCTTTGGCCCACTGGTCGCGGATATCCCCATTGCCATCACGCTGGTCCTGGTGATGAGCCAGGTTCCGGAGGGCTTCCTGCGTTTCGTGAAATTCGCCGGCGCGGCCCTGCTGCTGTCACTGGCTTGGGGCTTGTGGAGGGAGATACGCAGCCGCGTTGAGACGGCGGAGGGCAAAAAGGCTCCGCCTCAGTCCCCGTTGCGCGGCTTGGCGCAGGGCGTGTTGATGATCTTCCTTAGCCCGGGGCCTTATCTTTTTTGGGCAACGGTGCTGGGACCCCTGCTCTTGGATGCGTTGGCCCTTTCGTTATTGCACGGCATTCTTTTCCTGCTGGGCTTCTATGGTTTCAGCATCGGCGGCCTGCAACTACTCGCCCTGATCCTCGGACGCATTGGCGAGATCAGCGCGGGCGGCCGCCGCGTCCTGCAATTCAGCAGCCTGGTGCTCATGCTGCTGATTGCAGCCCTGTTGGTGCAGAACGGCCTGCAGGCGTGATACAACAGTCCCATGCAATTGATACAACTGGGCCTTAATGGTCCGCAGGTGCCCGCGGTCGGAGTGGGCTGCTGGGCCTGGGGTGACCGGCTGTTCTGGGATTACGGCCAGACCTACGGGAAGGATGACCTGCAGGCCGCCTTCAAGGCCAGCGTTGCCCAAGGGCTGACGTTCTTCGATACGGCCGAAGTGTACGGCATCGGCGCTTCGGAACGGCTGCTGGGCGAATTCATCGCCGCGTCCGGCGCCGAAGTGGTGGTGGCCAGCAAGTGCTTCCCCCTGCCCTGGCGAATTAGCGCCCGGCAACTGAAAGGCGCGTTGCGCCACAGCCTGCAGCGGCTGGGCCTGCCGCATATCCAGCTTTACCAAATGCACTGGCCGCTTCCCCCTGTGAGGATCGAAAGCTGGATGGACGCCATGGCGGACGCGGATGAGGCCGGGCTGATCAAGCAAGTCGGGGTGTCCAACTACAGCCCGCAGCAAACAGAGCGGGCTCACAAAGCGCTGCAAAGCCGCGGCCTGCACCTTGCGAGCAACCAGGTGCGCTACAGCTTGTTGGACCGCGGCCCGGAACGCAGCGGCCTGCTGGCGTTGTGCAAGGATCTGGGCATCACAGTGATCGCCTATAGCCCCCTGGCACAGGGCGTGCTAAGCGGCAAATACAGCCCGCAGAACCCGCCGCCGCGCAAGCGGGGATTCGGGGCCGACAGATTGCGGCGCTTGCAACCGCTGCTGGATGAGATGAGGCGCATTGGCATCGCCCACGGGAACAAGACGCCGGCGCAGGTAGCGCTCAATTGGTGCATCATCAAAGGCACGTTGCCGATCCCCGGGGCGAAGAATGAACAGCAAGCCAAGGAGAATGCCGGCGCGCTGGGCTGGAACTTGGGCGAAGGGGAAGTTACTAGATCGGAAGAGATTGCAGCGAATAGTAGTTAGGTCTAGCCCTTAGCTGCAAACCCAGATGGGGCCTTTGAACTCGCGCAGCACGTAGTCCAAAGTGCTGCCGACCATGACCTCCATAAATCCACCTTTGCCATAGCCGCCCATGAGCACGAAATCGCATTTGTGGGCGCGGGCCGTTTCGATCACCAGAGGGCCGGCTTGGCCGCGCTCGGAAATGTATTTAGCGTCCTCTACGCCCTGCGAGATCAGATAGCCCTTCGCCTTCTGCAGGTTGAGCGTCTCCCTGATGCTGTGCTCGCGCGAGGTCAGGACCGTGATCTTGGCGCCCCAATTGCGGGCAAGGTAAGCCGCCAGGTATAACGCCTCGTTGGCCTTGCGGCTGCCGTCGTAAGCCAGCAAGGCGCGCTTCATGCGGCTTGCCTTGCTCACCACCAGGGCCGGCCGCGGGCTGCGCGCCAGGAAGGCGCGCAAGCCGGAAAGCAGGCGCTGCATAGGCTGCCTGCCCGGCGGGTGCTTGAGGTGCAGCACAACCAGATCGCTCCAATGCGAGCGGGTCTCGACGCGGCGGGGAATATTGCCCTGCTCGATCACCAGACGACCACGCAGCCCTGACTTCGCCAGGCGGCGCTCGAATTGCTTACGGATCGAATCGACGCGGCGGCTGTCTTTGGCTTCGCCGGCAAGCAACACGTGCACACCGCGCAGCTCGGCTTTTTCCTTCTGCGCCACGCGGATGGCCACGTCGACGGCTGTCCAACTGGCGTCCTCACCGCTGATCGGCACCAGGATGCGGGGGAACAGGCGCTGCCCTGCTTTGATCTCGCCGCGATCAAGCCTCCACTCGGTGGGCTTGGGCTTCATCTGCAGCGCCTTCCACGGAATGATGCGCGCCAGGAAGCGGCGGAAGCGCTCCCACAAACGGCGCGGCTTGGTGTAAAGGCGATTGAACAGATGGGCGGCGGCTTCCTCGGTGCCAAGATCCCAGCCCAACTGCTTGGCCAGGTCGGCGCGATGCTTCATCAGCCAGAGGTAGATATCCGTCTCGGTGCGCCCTGGGAAGTCGCGCAGCAGATCCAACCTGCGGATCTCAGCCACGGCCGGCAGATAGATGTCAGTGAGCCAATGCTCGGCCGCTTCCTCAAAGGGGATATCCCGCTTGCTCTCCAGCCCCATGTAATAGCGATGCACAGCAATATGATCGCGCAATTCGTTGTAACGGCCTGGAACCGTGACGCGCAGGTCCAAGTCGGGATGCGATTCCTCAAGGCGGGTCTCTTCCAGGAAGCGCGCCTCTTCGGCCCGACGGATCAACTCATCGGCATCAAGCTCCGGGGTTATCTTGACGCGGGCGGGAAGCTCGGTGACGTAAGCCTCGATGTTTTTGGCGCCCAACTGTTTAGCCACGGATACGCGGTGGTGACCATCGAGCACAAAGTAGACCTCGCCGATCTGGTAAACCTCAATGGGCGCAAGGCCGGTGTAATCGAAAGCCACGCGCACCGAAGCCCAGCGGCTCTGCTGGCTTTCCTGGCGAGGCAGGAACTGGCGATTGAAATCTTCGTAGCGGCCCACGCTGCCCACAATGGCATCGATAGGGATGTCCTTAAGGCCGCGGGGCAGCAGGCTGCCTTTGCCGATCTGCTTGCGCACCTCATCGAACGAAAGCAGCCGGGAACGCCGGCCAGCTCCCAGGCGGGCGAGCATCTCCTGCAAATCGGCCCGGCGGCGCGCGCGCTTGAAGTCCTGAACAGCGGTGCCGTAATTATCGCTGTCCATCAGGCAGACCCCGCCCTTTCCGATGCGGGAGCTTTTGCCAACTGCGGGATCTGAAGCTTCGTCTCGCGGTAACCATAGGTATTGATCACCAGCGTATGATGAAAGCGGGTGAGCACGGGCGTGTCTTTGTGATACACGTGGATGTGTCCGTGAAAATGATAGCGTGGCTTGAAGACCTTGATCAGCCAGAGGAAGGCCTTGAAACCCTGATGGGCCGGGTCTATGGCGTCCTGGATTCCCCAGGGCGGCGCGTGCGTCGCCAGGACATCCAGAGCGCGCCCGTACAAAAGCCTGTTTACCAGCAGGCGAGGTACCATGCGCAGCACAAAGCCCCACATCTCAGCTTGCGTGTACATGAACAGACCGCGCCGATAGCGTACCGAGCCTTCGAATCCCGCCAGCAGCAGGCCGTTGAAGTTGATCGCCCGCCGATGCAGGTCCACCGCCCCCCATGGGGCCTGGCGGCTTTCTCCGCCCGAGTTGTACTCCACCTCGGAGGCATGGTTGCCGCGCACATAATAGACCGGCTTGCGCATAATATCCACCAGGAATTCCAGGTAGTAGTAAGGCAGATCGCCGCAACCCAACACGAAATCAACTCCGCTAAACCGCTTAGCCACGGTTGGCGTATAAATGACTTCAAGCACCTGGTCGCTTAATGAAAGGACCTTCATAACCGGCACCAAGTATACAGGCAGAAGAGTTGACATTCTCCTCGGGCCTAAGTAAACTATACATCGAAGGTAATCGATATGAAAACGAAGGCACCTAGAATCGATTCAGTGGCTTTTGCCAAAGTTCTGGCCGACCCCACCCGCCAGCAAATCATGGAGTATTGCTGCTGCGAATGGAAATCGGTCAGCGAGATCGTGGATGAAGTGAAGGTGAGCCAACCCACCGTGTCCCATCATTTGGCGGTGTTGCGCGAATTGGGATTGGTGAGTTCAAAGGACAAGGGCAAGCATACATATTACACGTTGAACCAGGAAACAGTGGCCACTTGTTGCGGCCAGCTGCTCACTGTGTTTGCCCCTGAAAGCAAAGCGGCCGAGAAATTGATCAAGCTGGATTCGGTAAAGTAAACGGCGGATAGCCCGGCGAAATTCGGTCCGACCATCCGCCGCTCGGGTCAGCAGCAGCCGGTTCCGCCGCCGCAGCAACCGCCATCGCAACAGACGGTCAGTTCGGGATCCTGAGTGGCCATACAGCCTCCTTTCGCCAGAAGGATTACATAGACAGCTGTCTATGTAATAGATACTAATAGATATGCGTCAATATGTCAAGAGAACAGATGATGGACCGCTTTCAAATCCACCCTGCCGCCCAAATCGCCCACGTTGAACTGCAGGCCGTGGACCTGGCCAATATGGTCGGTTTTTACGGCGGGCTGCTGGGCCTCCAGGTGATCGACGTGCAGGGAGATAGAGCGTGGTTATCCGCCACCGGGAAGACCCCAGCCCTGCTCACCCTGGTGGAGCGCAAGGACGCCCGCCCGCACCCCTCCACATCCTTCGCTGCCGGGCTGTACCACACCGCGTTCCGCTTCCCCGACCGCGGTGCCTTGGCCACCATGCTGATGCGCATAGTGGCCTCCGGCTGGCCGCTGCAAGGCGCTTCGGACCACCGGGTCAGCGAGGCCATCTACCTGGCAGACCCGGAGGGAAACGGCATCGAGCTCTATCGCGACCGTCCGCGCGAGCAATGGCCGCGCCTTCAAGGCAGCATTGAAATGGGCAACCTGCCGCTCGACCTGCGCAAGCTGCTGGAAGAGGGGGACCAGGAAAAGGCACAAGCGGCGAAAGTTGACCAGGGCACAGATATTGGGCATGTCCACCTGCAAGTGTCGAACCTGGCCACCGCGCAGGCCTTCTATCACGACCTGCTGGGCCTGGACATTGTGATGTCCATGCCCACCGCGCTCTTTATGTCGGCCGGTGGCTACCACCATCACCTGGGCGCAAACACCTGGCACAGCCTGAATGCGCCGCGCAGAGAAAGTGATGCTACCGGCCTGAAGTCCTACGCTTTTATGATCCCTGGCGAAGCCAACTGGCTAGAACTCTATAAACGATTGCGGAAATCAGGTCAGGAGCTGCAGGCCATTGAGCGCGAAGGTCATCCTGGTGTGGCCCTGGACGATCAAGACGGCATCCGCATTGAACTGCTGACCGCAGAAACTGAAGCCGTGCACAAAACCCAGGCTTCATAGTCGCTGGCCTCGATAATCAAGCCGACTCCTGAATCAGGATCCTTGTTGCGGCAACTCAATTAGGAAATTAGTGCCTTTGCCGAGTTCACTCTGCGCCTCGATAGTACCGCTATGTGCATAAATAAGCTGCTTGGAAATTGCCAGCCCTAACCCGCTGGTGGAATGCCCCGCGCGTGTGCGGGATTTCTCTCCACGCCAAAATCTATCAAAAATGAAGGGGAGTTCCTCGGGCGGAATTCCGACGCCCGTGTCTTTGACTCGGATCCGGACGAGCCCCGTTGCATCCCGGGCGGATTCCGTTTCGATGGATATCGCCCCACCCTTCGGGGTATAGCGAAGCGCGTTGGAAATCAGGTTGGACAGCACTTGGCTCAGCCTGACGTAATCAGCCGTGATCTGCTGTTTCGGATCGCCGATGTTTGTTTTTAGCTCAACTCCAAGCGACGCGGCTTGAGCGGAAAAGCTCAGCGTTATATCACGCATCAGGTCGCCGAGCTGGAAACTAGTTTTGTGCAGAGGAAGTTGCCCGCTTTCGGCAAGAGACAGGGTTTGCAGATCGTCCACCAGCCGCCCAAGCAACTTGGTCTCTTCCAGAGCGTCATTAATATGCCTGGGTGCCGCGTCGTAGACGCCATCCAATATGCCCTCCAGGTTGCCCTGAATGATGTGCAGCGGTGTGCGCAGCTCGTGGGCAATGTCGGCGGTCAGGTCGCGGCGTTGCTTGTCGGCGCGCTCAAGTTCAACGACCATCTTGTTGAAGCGTTTGATCAGTTCCCCGAACTGGGGCGAATTATCCTCAGGCACACGCACGCTGAGGTCGCCTTCTGCGACAGAATCGATGGCACTGAAGACCCGCCCCAGCGGCCTACCGTAGCGAGAATACAGAGAATAGATAATGGCGATCGCCATTAGAATCACCACAAACGGGAGGCAACATACGAGCAGCCAAATATTTGAGATTCCGGAGACCTGCGTGAAGACCAAGTAAAAAACAGCGGCGATGCCGCCAATAAGAAGTAGGATAACAAGGAAGATTAACAGGAATATCGGCAGAAAACGAACACCCTGCCGCCATTCTTCTTGCTTTGTAGGTCGAGGATGCGTGGAAGGTTGCTGGGACATAAGTTACCTGTAAAGTCTATTTTTCCTTATCCCCACTGGGCAGTGTGAAGCGATAACCGACCCCATAGACGGTTTCTATCATTGGCGTGCCTGATGCGACCTGCAGCTTCTTACGCAGATTCTTGATGTGAGAATCCACGCTTCTATCGAAATTGGACGCGGAGCCATGCAGATGGTCGAGCAATTGGACCCGCTTGAGAGTCTGGCCGGGGCGGTTGGCAAGCAGCTGCAGCAACCTGAATTCATTGGGAGTAAGTTTGACAGGATGATCCTTGAAAGTAACCCGGTATTCCTTCGAATCGATCTTCAACCCACCAATGCGAACCAGGTCCGGGGTGCCTACTACGCCGCGTGTGCGGCGCAAAAGCGCGCGTACCCTGGCCACCAACGCGCGCGGCGAGAACGGTTTAATGATGTAATCATCAGCGCCGATTTCGAGACCTGTAACCTGGTCTATTTCCTCTGCCAGCGCGGTGAGCATGATGATGGGCACCTCGCTCTCGCGGCGTAGGATTTTACACACCTCCCGCCCGTCCAACTTTGGGAGCATGAGATCAAGGATGACAAGATCAGGCTTTTCCCGGCGAAACGAAGCGATGGCAGAGGGGCCGTCTGCCGCCGTGGCGACGCGGAAACCATTCTTCACCAAATAGTCGCGGGCTAGCCGTATGATCTTAGGCTCGTCATCTACGACGAGGATGAGTTCGGGCACGGGAAAAGTATAAGCTAAGGAAGTGGAGAATCATGCATTAGGAAAGGGCAGAAAAGAATTCGTTCTTCTGCCAGCCTCATACGAGGCTATCCAACTCACTACTAGGCCTTCATCGTAACGACGACTTTTCCACGGGCGTGGCCTGTGCCCAGGTAGCGCATCGCCTCTGAAAACTCACTTAGCTTGTACTGCCGGTCAATCACCGGAACCACCTTTCCGGCCTCGATAAGTTCACGCAGGACGGCAAAATCTGCTCGGTTGAATTTGGCCATGAAAAATATCAGTTTTTGACTTGCGCGAAGCGACGCAAGTTTTATCTTGAGTATATGATTAAGGGGCCCGATCAAGGGCGCTTTCTGCCCTCCGATAATGACGAAGATTGCATTGGGCGTCAACACGCGTTTGCACTCTCGCCACGACCGGCTGCCTGCTATATCGATAAATAGGTCGTAACGCTGCTCGCTTCGAGTGAAGTCTTCCCTGGTGTAGTCGTAAACGTGATCGGCGCCGAGCATCAAGGCTTGATCTATGTTTTCCGTGCTGCAAACGGCAGTCACTTCCGCGCCGAAGGCCTTGGCGACCTGCACGGCAAACGTGCCCACACCTCCCGACGCGCCATTGATCAATACCTTCTGCCCGGGCTGGATCTTCCCGTGATCCCGCAGGCCCTGCAGCGCAGTGAGAGCCGCCACAGGCACGGCCGCTGCCTGCGCCAACGTCAAATTGTCAGGTTTGGGTGCGATTGCCCCGCGAACGCACACGTATTCGGCGAAGGCACCGTTTTTCCCGCCGTAAACTTCATCTCCTGGTTGAAAATCTTTAACGTTCCGCCCAACCTCTTCTACCACTCCCGCGTAATCAGTCCCCAACCTTGGGTTCTTTGGCCTGAGCCACCCGGATGAAAGGCGTGCGACAAGTAGCCCAGTCATGCCGTACCAGTCTACTGGGTTCACAGAATTCGCGTGGACCCGGACCAACACTTCATCTTCTGAGGGGACTGGCTTGTCGATTTCCACGAGTTCGAGGACATCAGGCGAGCCGTACTTTTCATAGACAATTGCTTTCATAGTTATTCTCCATTCGTTAGCTTTGGTGTTCCTAATGTACTAATTTCCTGTGGAGGAAATATGGATATTTGCATCAGGCATTATGGAGGTTAGGCTTTGTTGGGCATGAAAGTGGCTTAGACCTATTTGTAAATCTACGGCCCGCAAACACTTTCCTTGTCTTATACAACGCTTACGCGCAAATGCTATAATCCTTGAGCCTGGGGATGACTGGCTTCGACGGTTGAGGCTGGTCGCACATTGCGAGCCGAGAGGCGCCGACCTCGTGAAATCAGCGCAACAATCAAGTGCCAAAAGCACTGACTACGCAGCTCTCCCGCTCGCCGCGTAAAACCGGTTAGCACAGAACTGCTCGGCTCCTTGTGAGCCGCGTCCGCCCCGCCCTCCCTCCGGCTGGGTGGGAACGGGCGAGACAATGCCGGAGTGCCGTGCGCGACTCCGTTTAGCGCACGAAAGACCAGGTCGAAAGGCCTACGGATGGCCGCGTGGACCCCCTTGTCAGTTGTGGGCCATACGGCGACAAGCACAACCGACTACGCTCGTAGACGTGTGCGCACCTAATCGATCGGACGCGGGTTCGATTCCCGCCATCTCCACCTTAGCCCGCTGCGGTGCAGCGGGCTTTTGTTTCGTTTACTAGCCAGGCAATCCGCTGTATACTGCCAACAAGTCATTCGTTCCTTGGAGAAAAAGATGCGAAACGCAATACCGGTTCTTATTTGCACTCTGCTGCTGGCAGGCTGCAGCGGCGGCCAATCGAATGCGGATGCGGTGGCCACCATCGTGGCGGCCACCATGCAGGCCGTCCCGTCGCCCACCACAGCCCCTACGCAAACCCCGATGCCCTCCACCGGAAGGGTTGAAGGCAGCGTGTGCTACCCGGCCGGAGGGATCCCGGCGCTCAATGTATACCTACACCAGGTGGGCGCGGCGAGCCCAACCGTTTTGGCCAACGGCGAGAATCAGACCGCCTTCTCTGCGGAACTGAATCCCGGCATTTACGTTGCCTATGCCTGGTTGCCTGATTTTTCCTTCGGCGGCAGCTACTCATTGGCCGTAGCGTGCGGCTTGAGCGTTGGATGCACTGATCATTCGCTCGTTCAATTCCAGGTGAGCGCCGGCGCCACCACTAGGGGGGTTGCCGTATGCGATTGGTATGGCAACCCGGGCGACGTGCCTCTTCCGCCTGGGGCTCAAGCACCCCCATCCGGCGTGGGAGGCGAGGTTGATCCCGGAGTGAATGTTCAGTCTTCAAATACCGGCAGCATCTCCGGCACGCTAGGTTTCCCCAGCGAAGGTCTCCCTTCTATGACTGTGGTCGCATGGGACCTTAACGATCCGGGTTCCTACTACTACACCATCACGGCGGCCGGCAGCAACTCGTATCAAATTCCCAACCTCCCGATCGGCCTTTATCAGGTCGTCGCGTATGTAGACGGATTTTCTGGTGGGTACTCTTCCGCGGTCTTGTGTGGCTTGGATGCCAGTTGCACAGATCACACTTTGATCTATGTAGAAGTATTCGCCGGGCAAGATTCATTTGGGGTAAACCCGCAAGATTGGTATGCGCCGGAAGGCGCCTTCCCCTCAAACCCTATGCCTTAGTTTGGCCCAACAAAAACGGCCCGCAAGAGCGGGCCGTTTTTGATTACGCAGATCGACTAAGGATTTACGTCAACGCCTTCGTCATTGGCCGAAGCATCCGCCTCTTCGCCGTCGGCACTCGCCGAAGCATCGAGACAAATGAAGCCCAGGAAGCAGCCGTTGCCGGATCCGGAGCCAGCCCCATCACCATCAGTGCCGGGGAGGTCACCCTCACCGCCGTCACTATCGGCGGATGCCGCCATTGCGCCCCCGCCATCCCCGCCACCGAACCAAGCTTCCAACCACGGGATGCCGGAGTTGGCGGCGAAAGCGGCCAGCAGCAGCAAGGCGACGATCGCTAAAAGAAGAAAAAGACCTCGTTTTCTGCGTTCTTTCTGTGTTGCCATAAAACCTCCTCAAGGGCAATACGCCCTTCTCATCAAACAAACGATAGGAATCCCTGGCCGTTATCCACTTAATTTTCGTCTAATCAACGGAGCGGGCAGGAAAATAGTTGACAAGATCGTCAGGAGGGTTTATTCTTGGGCGGCGCCTCAAAAGGGCGACTCTCAAGAAAGGAGGTAGTGATTTGATGCAAATAATCTTCGCCGGCAATTATGTTTCCATACCTCCTGAGGCGGCGCTTTAGGCGCCTGTTTCCCTGGTTTCCCGAGCCGCAGGAGCTAGTCGACCTGCGGTTTTTTGTTTTGGAGGACTATTTTGTCAACAGGAATTCGGGTCAAGGAATTGACCAAGATATACAAGGTGCCTGAACGCGAGGCTGGCGTCAAAGCCGCCGTCGTAAGCCTGTTCAAGCGCAAATTCAAAGACGTGCGCGCCGTGGATGGCGTCAGCTTCGAGATCGAGCCGGGCGAGATCGTCGGCTTTCTGGGACCCAACGGCGCCGGCAAGACCACGACGCTCAAAATGCTGTCTGGCCTGCTCTACCCCACCAGTGGCGAATTGAGCGTGCTGGGTTACCTGCCGGAGAAGCGCGAGAGGAGCTTTCTGCAGCAGATCACGTTAGTGATGGGCCAGCGCAGCCAGTTGAACTGGGACATCCCCGCCCTTGATTCCTATGATCTCTACCGCGCGATCTACGGGCTCCCACTGGAGCAGTACCAGAAGACCCGCGATGAGATGATCGAGGTGATGATGCTGGGCGACCTGGTGAAGAAGCCGGTGCGTAATCTCTCGCTGGGGGAGCGCATGAAGGCCGAGATGGTCGGCGCTCTTCTGCACCAACCGAAGGTTCTGTTCCTGGACGAGCCCACCATAGGTGTGGACGTCACCATGCAGCGGCGCATCCGCACTTTCATCCAGGAGTACAACCGGAAGCACAAGGCTACGGTGCTGCTCACCAGCCACTATATGGCCGATGTGCAGGCCCTGTGCAAGCGGGTGATCGTCATCCACCACGGCAAGATCCTCTACGACGGGGCCTTCTCCGGCCTCGTTGAACGGTTTTCCGCGATGAAAACACTGGTGGTGACCACCAGTGAGATGAACGGCAATATGCCGGACCTGACCAAGTACGGCGCGGTGATCAGCAATGAATCGAATCGCATCGCGCTGCGGGTCAGCAAGAGCGATGCGCCGCAAGTGACAGCGCGGCTGCTGGCCGACCTGCCGGTGACCGATCTGCTTGTGGAGGACCCGCCCATCGAGGAAGTCATCGAGAGCGTGTTCGCCATGCCCAGCGAGGAGGCCAAGTGAGCACGGCCGCGCCTTCTGCTCAACCGGGGCGGACCTCACTGCGCGACTGGATCGACATGTATGTTGTGGCCGGGCGCCAAGCCGTCATGGAGGCGCTGCAATACCGCGCCGCCAATGTCATGTTCATGGTGCACGTGCTCATCGAGCCGGTGATCTACCTGGTGGTATGGAGCACGGTGGCGAACACGCAAGGCGGTCAGATCGGCGGGTACACCGCGGCGCAGTTCGCCGGTTACTACATCATCTGGACGCTGGTGCGCCAGTTCAACCTGACCCTAGGGCCCTACAACTTCAACTGGCGCATCAAGGAAGGCCGCCTGGCAGCCGAACTGCTGCGGCCCGTGCATCCGATCCAGACGGACCTGGGCTTCTATCTGGGATACAAGATCCCGCAAACGCTTTACTGGCTGCCGATGGGTGTCCTCCTGTGGTTTCTGTTCAAGCCGGAGATCAATGCACAACTGTGGCAGATCCTGGCTTTCCCGCTGGCGCTGATGTTCGCCTTCTTCGTGCGCTTCACGTTTATGTGGCTGCTCGGCCTGGTGTGTTTCTGGACGGAGAAGATCGACGCGCTGTTCGAGCTGTACTTCACCTTGGAGCTTCTGTTCTCGGGCCGCCTGGTGCCTCTGGAAGTGATGCCGGCCTGGGCGCAAAGCGTGGCCGCCTTCTTACCGTTCCAATGGACTTTTTACTTCCCCATCGAAGTGCTTCTGGGCCGCGTGCAACCTGCTGAATTCGGCTGGGGCTTCCTAATCCAGGTTGGATGGGTGGTCGGGGGATACGCGCTGGTCATGTTTGTTTGGAAGCATGCTATCAAACGCTTTACGGCCGTTGGGAGTTGATATGAAAGCGATCAGACTGTTCGGCTTGTTTTCCCGCATCAGCATCTTGAACGAGATGCAATACCGGGCCAATTTCTTCCTGCAACTCTTCCAGTCCGGGCTGACGTTGGCTACCGGGCTGATCGTGCTGGGCGTGGTCTTCAGCTACACGGAGACGCTGGGCGGCTGGAACCACGCCGAGTTGCTGGCCATCTACGGCGTGTTCTATCTGATGGGCGGCTTCATGGGCACCATTGTCATCCCCAATATGTGGGCCTTCATGGAAGACGTGCGCGAGGGGCGCCTCGACTTCACGCTGACCAAGCCCGAAGACGCGCAGCTGCTGATCAGCGTGCGCCAGTTTGCGGTGTGGCGCCTAGTGGAAGTGATCCTAGGGGTCATCGTATTGGCCGTGGCCATCACGCAGATCGGCCTCCAGGCAAGCTGGTGGCTGGCCTTTGCCTTTTTAGCCACCCTCGTCATGGGCGGAGTGATGCTGTATAGCATCATCCTCATGGCCAGCACGCTGGCCTTCTGGTTCGTGCGCGTGTGGGAACTGATGGAAATGCTGCAAAGCATCTACCAGGCCGGCCGCTGGCCGGTAGGCATCTACCCGGATTGGCTACGTATCGGTCTCACCTATCTGATCCCCGTTGCGTTCGCGGTGACCGTGCCGGCCGAGGCCCTCACCGGGCGGCTGACACCCACCCTACTCGCGGCAACCTTTGTGTTCACGGTCGCCGTCGCCTTCCTGGCGCGCAAGATCTGGTTCTTCGGTTTGAAGTTTTACAGCGGAGCATCGGCTTAGGTTAACAGGTCAACGCACCACAAAGAGAGCGCCTATTCGGCGCTCTCTTTTTGCACTTCACGATCGATTTGTTTGTCGTAAACTAATCCTATGCAACGGGCATGGGTCGCGATCATTTACCTCCTCGCCGCCTGCTCTCCAGCCCCTACGCTCTCGCCGCCTATCAGTACGACTCCGCCGACGGCCAGGTTCACGAGCACGCCCGCACCCACGCAAACGCCCGGCGCCTGGTGGCAACCTGCTGCCGGTGAAAGTTGGCAGATCCAATTCACCGGCGAAAGCATCGATACACGCCTCGATGTCGATGTATACGACCTTGACCTGTTCGACACACCTGTTGAGGTAATCGACGGCTTGCACGCCCGAGGCGCGCAGGTGATGTGCTACCTGAATGCGGGCGCTTGGGAAGACTGGCGCCCGGACGCGGCCAGCTTCGATGGCGAAGTGGTCGGCCGGGATTACGAAGGCTGGCCGGGCGAACGCTGGCTGGATATCAGCAATGTGGAGGCCCTGGCGCCGATCATTCTGGCGCGACTGGACCTGTGCGCGAGCAAAGGCTTCGACGGCGTCGATCCCGACAACCTGGATGGGTTCAATGTGGACACCGGGTTCGACCTGAATGCAGAGGACGCGGCGGCTTACGTCAGATGGCTTGCTGAGCAGGCCCACGCCCGCGGCCTTGGCATTGGTATCAAGAACGTTCCCGAGCTCGCTGCTCAGCTCGAGCCTCACGTCGATTGGGCGCTCACCGAAAGCTGCTTCGCCCAGGGTTGGTGCGAGGACATGCTGACTTTCATCCAGAACGGCAAACCGGTGTTTGCCATCGAGTATGTGGAGGAGGGGATGAGTCTCGAGGATTTCTGTAGCGGGGCGACCCAATTAGGCTTCAGCGCGATACTGAAAACGCAGGCATTGGATGGCTGGGCAGATTTCTGTCCATAACGCATTGCGGCGCGTCCGAATGAAGGGAAAAATGCCAAAACACAAAAGCATCGAAGAATTGATTTCATTGCGCGGCAAACGCGCCTTGATCACCGGTGCAGCCGCCGGCATCGGAAAAGCCATCGCACTGCGATTTGCGGAAGCTGGCGCCGCGCTCGATCTTGTGGATCTGAAGGCCGCCAGTCTGGCAGCCCTTGCGAGGCAGCTTGGCGAAGAGGGCGCCAGGGTTCATACCTACGGCGTCGACGTTTCCAGCAAGGAAGAGATCCGCATGCTGTGGGATGAGATGGGCGAACCAGTGCCCGATATCCTGGTGAACAACGCCGGGATCTATCCTTTCAAGGACTTCACTGACATCGACGAAGCTTTTGTGAAGAAGGTGATCGATACCAACCTGCACTCGGTCACCTGGAACTGCTATGAGATGATCCGCCGACGCGGCAAGCGTGGCGGCGTCATCGTGAATATGGGCTCGATCGAGGCGGTGCTGCCGTTCAAGGAAGACCTTGCTCTCTACAGCGTGAGCAAGGCCGGGGTGATCGCCCTGACGCGTGCGCTGGCAAAAGAGCACGCCAAGCACGGCTTCCGCGTGAACGCTATTTTGCCGGGCGGCGTGGTGACCCAGGGTACTCGGGCCGCCGCCAAGGGCGTACTGCAATTGCGATTCGGATTGCTTAAGACCGGCTGGGACTTCCGGCAGCGGCTGCCGGCGGCCCGCTTTGCGCAGCCCGACGAGGTGGCGCACATAGCGCTGGTGCTGGCCAGTGACCTTGCCAGCTATGTACATGGGGCCGCCATCCCCGTGGATGGTGGGTTCCTGGCGGCTTAGCTAGCCGACTTCAACCACCAGCCCCTTCAAATAATCGCCTTCCGGGAAGTTGAGCGCCACGGTATGGTCTGGCCCCTGGCTGAGGCGCTGCAGGATGCGGGCGTCGACGCCTGCATCCAGGGCGGCGCCGGCCACGATCTTTTGGAACAGGGCGGCATCGATGCCGCCGGAACAAGAGAAGGTGAACAGCAGGCCGCCGGGTCGCAACAGCTTGAAGGCCAGCAGGTTGATATCCTTGTAGCCGCGGGCGGCGCGCTCGGCCTGGGCTTTGGTGGGCGCGAACTTAGGCGGATCAAGGATGACCATATCGAATTGGCGGGCAGCGTCGCGGAAGCGGCGCAGGACCTGAAAGGCGTCGCCGTCAATGAATTCCGCTTTATCTGCAGGCAGCTTATTCAATTCGATATTCTGTTTCGCCAAAGCCAGCGCATCGCGCGAATCCTCAACCAGGGTCACAGACTTCGCCCCACCCTTCAGCGCGTTGACGGCGAATCCACCGGTATAGGAGAAGCAGTCCAGCACCTGGCGACCTTCTGCTAATGGACGGACGGTGAGCCTATTCGCACGTTGGTCCAAGTAGAAACCTGATTTATGTCCCTTTTGGATGTCAACGAGGAAATCAAGGCCATGCTCACTGATAGTGATTGGCCCAGGTAATTCAGTGCCCCGCAATGTGCCGACGCGCGGAGGCAGGCCCTCCAGGCCGCGCACATCGGCGTCCGAGCGCTCGTAGAGCGTGGCGGGAGCAACGAGCTCGACGAGAGCTTCGACGAGGGTATCCCGCCAGGCTTCTGCGCCCCAATTGAGGCACTGCAGCACCAGCGCATCGCCGTATTTGTCCACCACGATGCCGGGCAGCCCGTCCGATTCGGCATTGACCAGGCGGCAAGCATTGGATTCCTGGTCCAAGCTGGAACGCGAGTGGATGGCGCGTTCCAGACGGCGGTGGAAGAAAACCCCATCGACGATCTCTTCGCGGTCCCAGGTCCACACGCGGGCGCGGATCTGCGATTGCGGGCTAAACGCAGCTTGCGCCAGGAACTCGCCGGTGGACGACATCACCTCCACCGTAGCCCCAGGGGACGGATCGCCACGGACTTCGGCGATGGCGGAGGCAAAAATCCAGGGATGGCGCCGCAGCAGCGATTTTTCGCGGGCGGGGCGAAGGATAACTTGTGGCTTTACAGACATTCAGGGTCTCGCGCTGAAAACAAAAAGGGCGCACTGCAGTGCGCCCCTACAGTTGGCGGCTATTTAATGACGCCCAGCTTCTTACCGGCGATCTCGATCTCGTTCATGGCGTTCTCGATCTCGGCGGGCTCATGGGCCGCCGTGACCGTGGCGCGCAGGCGCGCCAACCCCGGGGGCACCGCAGGCGACACCACCGGAAGGACGAAGACGTCCTTCTTCTGCACCTCGCGGGTCATGGCATAGGCGACCATGTCATCGCCGCACAGGACGGGCACGATGGCGGTCTCTGTATACAGAGTATCGAAGCCGCGGCGTTTTATGCCGCTGATGAATTGCTCGGCATTGGCCTTCAATTTCTTTACGCGCTCAGGTTCCTCCAGGATGATCTTGAAGGCGGCGTTGGCCGCGCCGGCCTGGGCAGGCGGCAGCGCCGCCGAGAAGATGTAGGCGCGGCTGGCATGGCGCAAGTAAGTGATGAGATCCTTGCGGCCGGCTACGTAACCGCCAACGGAGGGGATGGTCTTGCTCAACGTGCCCATCTTGATATCGATGACATCGCCCATGCCGAAGTGCTCTTCGATGCCGCGGCCAGTGGCGCCGAGCACCCCTAAGGAATGCGCCTCATCGATCATCAGCCAGGCGTTGTGTTTACGGCAAAGTTCGACTAAACGAGGTAAATGGACAATATCGCCGTCCATGCTGAATACGGAATCGGCGATGACCAGCTTAGCGGCGCTGGCCGGTGCTTCCTCCAAGCGGCGCTGGAGATCGTCCAGGTCATTGTGCTTGAAGCGCACGAATTTGGCGCCGGACATCATGCAGCCGTCCACGATGCTGGCGTGGTTGAGCTTATCGGAGAAGACGTAATCGTGGCGGCCCACCAGCGTGGAGACGACGCTCAGGTTGGTTACATAACCGGAGGAATACGTGATGGCGGCTTCGGCGTGTTTGAAATCGGCGATGGTCTTCTCAAGTTCTACGTGGAGTTCCAGAGTGCCCGCCAGGCTGCGCACACCGTGCGTGCCGGTGCCGTATTTGTCGACGGCATCCTTGGCGGCTTTGTTGATCTTGGGATGGCCGATGAGGCCAAGATAACTGTAAGATGCGAACATGCCCATCTCGCGGCCGTGCACCAGCACACGGGCGCCCCCGCGCAGTTCGGTGATAGGCTGGTTGTAATAGTAGAGATCCGCCTCTTGCGCTTGCTCTACGCGTTCCACCATGGCGCGGATGCGCTTGCTGACTGCATCATCTATTTGCGGGAAATCCATTTACGCTCCTGGGAGTGCGGTGAGTTTAGCTTAGGCGGCGCGGGCTGTCAAACCGACTGCCCTTAGCGCTTCGCAGCCAGTTTACGCAGGCCGGCCTCATCCAAGGTCTTTACCCCCAACTGCGTAGCCTTGTCCAATTTGGAACCAGCGTCCTCACCAACCACCAAGTACGAGGTCTTGGCGCTCACTGAGTCGGTCACCTTGCCGCCGCGACTCTCAATAAACTCCCTGGCCTGTTTGCGGCTGAAGGTAGCCAGCGTTCCGGTGACGACAAAAGTTTGCCCGGCGAATGGCTGCGGGCCGGTCAGCTTTTTTGGCGGTTCCGAAATTGGCCAGATGCCGGCCTTTTCCAGCTTCTTCAGTAAAGCCCGGTTGGTGGGCTTGGTGAACCAGTCCGCGATGGCCTCGGCTATGCTCGGCCCAATGCCCTCAATCTCATCGATTTCATCGGCTTTGGCCTTGGCCAACTCGTCGAGGTCGCGGTAGCGCCTGGCGAGGGCCACCGCGTTGGCGTCACCCGTGCCCCGGATGCCGAAGGCGATGATCAACCTCGCCAATGAGCGAGCGCGGGTGGCTTCGATGGAGGATAACAGGCCATCCGCTTTTTTCTCCGCAAATCCTTCCAACTTCAGCAGGTCTTCCCTTTTGATCGAATAGATGTCAGCGGCATCTTTGATGATCCCGTTTTGAATAAGCTGGATGACCGTCTTCTCGCCCATGCCAACTACATCCATCACAGCGATGAAGTGGTCCACGTTGCGCACCAGTTGCTCGGGACAGGCGGCGTTAATGCAATACCAGGCTACCTCGCCCGCCAAATGCTCGACAGGCTGGCCACATACTGGGCACTTCTTGGGCGGCACGTATTTCTTTACGCTCGCGGGGCGAGCGGACAGCACCGGGCCGATCACATAGGGGATGACATCCCCGGCCCGTTTGACCAGCACACGGTCGCCCACGCGGATATCGCGTTCCTCGATGAAATCGAAATTGTGCAATGTAGCCTGGCGCACGATCACGCCGCCGATCTCCACCGGTTCGAGGATGGCGTAAGGCGTCAGCACGCCAGTGCGGCCAACGTTCACGCCGATGTCATTGAGCTGCGTAGTCACTTCGATGGCCGGGAACTTGTAGGCGATGGCGCCGCGCGGGTCTTTGCCGACAAAGCCGAGGTCCTCGGCCAAGCCCAGGTCGTTGATCTTGACCACCATGCCATCCACTTCATAGGAAAGATCGTCTCTGATCGCCTTCCACTTCTCATAAGTGGCGATCACTTCATCCAGGTCCTTGCACACCCTGGACTCGGGAGCGACGGGAAAGCCCAATGCTTTCAGCAGTTCCAACGTGTCCCACTGGGTGGTGGGCACTTTGCCCTGGGCGGTGACGATGTTGTAGACGAAGAGAGTGAGCGGGCGGGAAGCGGTGATGGCGGGGTCAAGCTGCCGCAGGGTTCCGGCAGCCGTGTTACGGGCAGTCTGGTAGATCTGGCCGCCTTCGGCCGCCTGGCGCCTATTCAGGGCTTCGAAATCGGCCTTGTTGAAGAACACCTCGCCGCGCACGAACAAGTCGGCGGGCGGCTTGGGGCCGCCGGCGCGCAACGGAATGCGCAAAGGAAGGGTGCGCAAGGTGCGCAGATTGAGGGTAACGTCCTCGCCCACGTCGCCATTGCCGCGCGTGGCGCCTTGAACGAAAAGGCCATCTTTGTAGTGCAGAACGACGGTCAGACCGTCGATCTTGGGCTCGGCCACGAAGTTGGCGCGCAGCACGCGGTCGTCCAGGCGGCTGACGCGCTCGAACCAGGCGCGCAAGTCGGCCTCGCCGAAGGCGTTGTTCAGGCTCAAGATGGGCGCCGGGTGGCGCACCTTGCTGAACTTTGCGGAGGGTTGGGACCCGGCGCGTTGCGTGGGCGAGTCCGGAGTGATCCACTCCGGGTGCTGGTCCTCGATAGAGCGCAGTTCGGCTAGCAGGCGGTCGTATTCGGCATCGCTGACCGCGGGTTCATCGAGCACGTGGTAACGATAGTTGTGGTCGTTTACGGCCTGGCGTAATTCCTCGAGATGCTGGCGAAGGGCTTTGTCGCTCATGAAACGCGATTATACAATGCAGCGGAATCCCGTATTAGTTGACGCAAAAAACGTATAGGGATCCGCCCCTACTTAAAGAATTCCTGCAACCGGGGAGCGCAGTTGGCGCCCAGTTTGTGCCCGGTTTCGGACTCGCAATACTCAACCCCAATTCCAGCGGCTTCCAATGCGGCTCGCATTGCGCGAGCCTGGTCGATAGGGACAGTTTCGTCTTTGCTACCGTGGGCGATGAAGATGGGAATATTCGCCAGCGCGGCGAGCTGGCTTTCGCTGCCTGGCGGCAGGAAGCCGGCCAGCGCGGCCAGCCGGCTGACGCGCTGCGGGTGGCGCAAGGCGCACGCGAAACTAAACGCAGCGCCCTGGCTGAAGCCCATCAGAGAAAAACAGCGGAAGTCCGCCTCCGGATAGCGCAGGGCCAGATCGGTTAGCATACCTTCGAACGCATCCAAAGAAGGACCAAAGGCCGTCAACGGGCTGAATTCGCTGCCGCGCCTTTCCACCCAACTGTGGCCCGCAAGTTCAGGATGACTGGAAGCATACGGCGCCCGGGGCGCGATGAGCAAAGCGTCCTTGGGCAAGCGAGGCGCAAACACCCACATCGAACGCTCGTCGCCAGTCCAGCCGTGGATCAGGAAAACCGCTGGAAACGGCCGCTCGGTTCGGGCAGGCAAGCGGACCGTCAGTGTCCAGGAACCAAGCTGGACTTCCTGGATATCAGGGGCGGGGGTCAGGCTCACTCCTCGTAAGGAACGGCCACAAGCTGTGCGCTTATCTCATCGAGCATGAGTTGCTTGACCCGAGCCGCTTCCTTGACCACGTCCTCCATCTTGGTGACGGACCTGTCTGGGCTGCGCCTCAATTTGAACTCCACCCCACCCTCTTTGAGGGAGCGTTCACTGACAGTGAGGCGGATGGGCAGGCCGATCAGATCGGCGTCGTTGAACTTGACGCCGGGCGATTCGTCGCGATCGTCGAACAGGACTTCGAGCCCGGCCTGGCGCAACTGGCCATACAGCGCCTCAGCTTGCTCGTATCCGGCGCGCAGCGCGACCAAATGCACATCGTAAGGCGCTATGCTGGCCGGCCAAATGAGGCCCTTATCGTCGTGGTGTTCCTCGGCCACGCAACCCAACAGGCGGCCGCTGCCGATGCCGTAGGAGCCCATCACGATGGGATGTTCCTTACCAGATTCGTCCAGGTAATTGGCTCCGAGCGCGGTTGTGTAGCGTGTGCCCAGCTTGAAGATGTGGCCCACCTCCACGCCGCGCGAAGTACGCATCGGTGAACCGCAGCGCGGACAAGCGGCACCTTCCTCGGCGGAGGCGATATCGGCGACTAGGTCCGCGGTGTAATCGCGTTCGTAATTTACGTTCAGGTAGTGATATCCGATCTCGTTGGCGCCGGACACCAGATTGGGGGAGATCGGGATCAGATCATCCACCACCACCAGCGCGCCCTTGAGGCCAATGGGCGAGGCGTAACCGGGCACGGCCCCAATAGCGGCGATCTCCTCGGCGCGCGCCGTGCGCAGTTCCTTGGCTTTCACGGCGTTGGCCAGCTTGGTCTCGTTGACCTCCATGTCGCCGCGCACCACGGCGAAGATCAGTTTCTCGATTTCCTTCTCACCCTCGGCCAGCGTAGCGACCATAAACAAAGCTTTGGCGGTTTTGGATTTCGGAACTTTCAGGAAATTCGCCAAGTCTTCGATCGTGGCGGCGTTCGGCGTTGCCACCTTCTCCAGTTTGCCCGGTTGCTCGTCGGCGGGTTTATCCTTGCGAAACAACGCGATCTGGCGGTTGGCGCGGTAACCGCACTTGTCACACAGCAGCAGAGTATCTTCGCCGGCCCCGGTCAGATACATGTACTCGTGGGCCAGGCTGCCGCCCATCATGCCCACGTCGGAACGGACGGCAACGACGGGGATACCGCAGCCGCGGAAGATATTGAAGTAGGCCTGGAAATGGGCGCGGTACTGCACGTCGAGGCCGGCCTCGTCGGCATCCAGGCTGTAACTATCCTTCATTGTGAATTCGCGCACGCGGATCAGGCCGGCGCGCGGGCGGGGATCATCGCGCCACTTGGTCTGAATGTGATAGACCAGCATGGGCAGCTGCTTGTAGGATTGGATCTCGCGGCGCGCCAAGTCAGCCACGACTTCTTCGTGGGTCATGGCCAAAACCATGTCGTGCCCCTTGCGATCTTGGAAGCGGCTCATCTCATCGCCGATCTGGAACCAGCGGCCAGTCTCCTTCCACAGGTCCGCTGGGTGGATCACCGGCATGTAGAGTTCCTGGCCGCCGATGGCATTGATCTCGCGGCGCATCACGTCCTCGATCTTGTCCACCGAGCGCCAGCCCATGGGCATGAGGCTGTAGATGCCGGCGCCCAGTTGGCGGATGAAGCCGGCGCGCACCAGCAATTGGTGGCTGGCGGTCTCCGCGTCGGCAGGCGCCTGGCGCAGGGTGGTGCCGAACATGTGCGACATCTTCATAGCAAAGTCTCCTTAGCAAATAAAAAGCGCCCCAGGCAACGGGGCGCAAAAAATTTCTTGGCAGGCGACGCGAAAAGCTAGCCTTGCCCCGCAGGGGAAGAGGAAAAGACCGTTACCTGGGTAGGGACCGGGCAGAAGACCCGGGCTTCTGGCAGAGCCATGGGTAGAGAATATACGCGGGGCGGGGCTTTGTCAAGCTGGAGGCGCGGGCAGCTATAATGCCGCGCCATGGACTGGCGACAACGAGCCCGCGAGGCACTGGAGACAGCCGAGGCGGCGCGGGCGAGCGGCAACGAAGGCATGGCGCGGGTGTGCGCCCGGCGGGCAGGCGGCTGGGCGGCGGACGCCAACCTGAAGCAAGGCGGCGCTGATATAGGTACGCCCAGCCTACTGGAGCCGATGCGGCAACTGCAGGACCAGGGAGGGACAAGCTTAAGGGCCAAGGAGATCCTGGGCCATTTGCTGACGGTCAAGAAAAAGGATAGTCTGGAAAGCGACTCGTATTTTCCCCTGGATGTCGATCTGGTGGCAGAGGCCCGTGAGCTGATCGGCCTGCTGTTCGCGGAGGGCTAGGCCGCCCGCTTCTTGGCTTCGCTGCGGATCTTGCCGGGGGCGTCCTTGGGCTGGGGGCGAAGGCGGCTGAACAAGCCACCGAAGCGGCCTAAGAGTGTCAGGATCAAGACCACCACGCCGACGATGGCCCCGCCGATCAGGAGAATAAGCTCAAGCGTGGAGAGGCCAACGCGGGCGAAGGGATTGCGGCTGCCGACCAGGCGCTTGCGCAGATCGTTCACGAAAGCGGGGCGTGCGGTCACGGGTTTAAAGGCCGAGGCCAGCATGCCTTCCACGGAAGACAGCTCACGCTCCACTTTCTTGCGTTCCCACGGCCAGATAATTCTCATGGCTAAGTCTCTTCGTCCTCCGGCAAGCCGATCAGCAAATCCGCTGAAAAGTGGCCGCTGGTGTCCTTACTGATCTCTTCTCTCAATGACAGCAGCGTGCGATGGTACAAGCTTTTTATGGCGCCTTCTGTGCGATCCATGACGAGGCCGATATCCATATTGGACATATGCTGCACGAACTTCAAAATGAGCAATTGCTGTCGTTCCTCCGGCAGCTTGCGAATGTGGACCAGCAAGGCACGCTGCTCCTCGCTTTCCATCAGCGCCGCTTCCGGGTATTCATCGTCCTTGTTGGCGCGGTACCCGTCCTCGAGTTCCACTTCCTGGCGGCGGCTGCTGTCCCGGTGCCAGTTGGCCACCAGGTTATGTGCGATGCGATACAGCCAGGCCGAAAATGGAACACCTCGGTCTGTGTAGTTGGTAATGTGCCGCATAGCCCGGAAGAATACACGGGAGGTCAGGTCTTCGGCGTCCTGAGGGCTGCCGGTGCGGTAATAAATGTAGTTGTAGATGCGGCCGGCGTACTTGTCGTAAAGAGCGCCAAAAGCTTGCTTATCCCCTTGTGTGGCTCGCGCCAAGACCTGTTCGTCGGTCAGTTCGGGCACGGAAACCGCCTGGGGATTGAAGTATCAGTGATAACCCGCCTGTTCCTCATTGGTTGCAGTTGGAATTTGCCTGGAAACATGGGCTGCGCGAGTATAACATGCGGGTTTTTCAATGAAAAACGGCCCCCATTGCTGGAGGCCGTGCCTAAAACGACTGTTTGTTAGCGCGCGGTGCGCTTGCGCGCCGGTTTTGCGGTCCGCGAGCCTGCCCTGGTCGCCGCGATCGCCGTTTGCTGCGGCTGAGTGCCAAAGCGAGTGAGCAGAACGGCACCAAAGCCCGCGGCCCCCAGAGCGAATCCGGGCAGCCAACCAATGAACGGTATCAGGGTGAGCAGGCCAGCGAGCAGGGTCAGCAGCACAGTGCCAACGGTGGCCTGCATCACCGGCGACCAATCCGAACGCAAGGAACGCGCTAGCAGGCGGCCGATCTCCAGCCCTAAGGCAGCCCAACCGAAGATGCCGCCGGCAATGGCCAGCAACAGAATGATGGGCGGAAGGATGCAAGTAATGATAGTGACGACCAACACGAAAGGAAGCAGGATAAGCGTCAGCGCGCCTAACCCGCCGGAGGTTCCTGGCCTGGCAGCAATGGTAGCGGAGGTGCGCCGCAATGGCTCGGGGACGAACAGCGCCAGGAGGAACGCGACGCCGGTCATGGCGATGGTGTTGAATGAGATCCACGCCCCGCTGAACATATGCCCGCCTAAAGCCCAGCGAAACTCGCGGAACACGCCGGGGCCGATGTTGGACACCTGGTTGCCATGCACCTGCGCCCCAAAGGCGCGATCGATGTTGCCGAACGGGTTTACCAGGTCACCCTCGATGATCGCGCTACTGCCGATCTGCGCATCTCCGCCGATGACGATCACGTTCTCGTCAACGGTGCCATCCACATCGACATCGCCGCCGAAGACCACTACGCTGCCCTGTACCTGCGCGCCGCTCTCCACCGTGGCGTCCCCGCCAAACAGGACCAGATTGCCATTGATACTTTCGCCCGAGGCCAGCGTGTAATCCTCGCCGAAGATGACGATATCCTCCTTAGCAGGGGAAGCGGCCGGCGCAGCCAGCGCCGCGGACGGCAGACCCAGGAGGGCGAAAACAAACAGGATCGAAAGGATGAGCCTGGAAAGCTTCACGATTGCTCCCTGAGGAAAGTAGCTCGACGGAAGGCTGCAATCCAAAGGACCAGAAGCGTCCCGCCAATGGAGCAGGAAATGAGCCAGACCCAGACAGGGACTGCAGAAATGACAGCAAAGACCACGCTGGCAAGCGCCAGCTCGAAACCGACCATGGCCACAATGCCGCTAAAGACGTCTGAAAGAAAAGGTACAGAGCGGCCCAGTAAAGCCAGGGCGCCGGTGGAGATCAACGCAAGCATTAGCAGCAGGGCCAACCCGTTCGCAGCCACCATCCAGTTGTTGCGCACGCGTTGTTGGGCGCGCGCGGCGTGCAGCTGGCGGGCCAGCCAGCGCTGGGCAAAGCCGGGTTCCGGCTCCTTGCGCTCGGCCACACGGAAGACCTGTTCGAGCTGCGGCAAGACCAGCTCCATCAGAGCATCGTCTTCCCGTTGGGACCTAAGGGATCTGCTTTTCATATGCGCTCCTCTGGGCAAACATGGTTTCCGTGTGATCCTGCTGCCAGACCGCGGCCAGGCCACGGCGGGCGCGGTGCAAACGAGCTTTCAAGGCGACTTCAGTAATAGCTAGCTCCTTGGCAATTTCCGTATAGGAATAGTCGTACCAGTAGTACAAAATGATGGCTACTCTATCCCGGGCGGACAAGCCGGCCAACAAGCGCTGGACGTCATCTTCCGTCTCGCGCTGGATCGCCCGCTTTTCAGGCCCGGCGCCCCTTTCGCGCAAGTCGGTCTCCGGCGCATCATCCAGAGAGACCTGGACAGGCCTCACCCGGCGGTGCTGGTCGATACAGTAATTGGCTGCGATGCTCAATAGCCAGGTGGCAAACTTGCGCTGTGGGTCATAGCGCCCCAGATTGCGGAAAGCCCGCAAGAAAGCCTCTTGGGCAGCATCCTCGGCGTCCTGGGGGTTGCCCAACATGCGGTAGCAGAGGTTATAGACGGGTCTGGAGTACATCTCAACCAGCCTGGAGAAAGCCTCAGAATCGCCTTGCCTGGCGGCTTTGAGCCACTGTATTTCGTTCGGCGGCAATGGCGCTCCTATTCCAGTCATTGGACTATACGAAAAAGGAGGTGTACGGTTGCACTCCAACCCATAGGACAATCATACTCTTCTTATTGTGAACTATCCCACTAAAGAAGACAGGGGACGGCGCATCCTTTCACGGCGCTTTGCGTATATCTTCACATGCACGGAAAACATGAAAAGGAGAAACACATGGAAAACCGCAACATAGGGGCGTTGGTCGGCGGTTTATTGCTGGTAGGTTTTGGCCTGCTGGCTTTGCTGACCCAATTTGTACCGGGCTGGAATTTCTGGACGACTTTCTGGCCCTTCATCATCGTCGGCTTTGGAGCCCTGTTCTTTATCATCATGGTCTCCTCCGGCAAGACTGCGGCTCCCCTGGCCATCCCTGGGAGCATCTTCGTGGGCATCGGGCTGATCCTGTTCCTACAGGTGATCACCGGTCATTGGGAGAGTTGGTCTTACGGGTGGACGCTGATCCTGGTGATGGTCGGCGCGGGGATCTACATCATGGGCGCTTGGTCCAATGAGAAGGACCATCGCGAAGCAGGCCGGCGTGTGATGGGCATTGGTTTGGTGATGTTCATCCTGTTCGGCGCCTTCTTCGAAATGATCTTCAACTCCATGCCGTTCGCACAATTCATCTTCCCGGTGGCGCTCATCGCGTTGGGCGGATACCTCATCGTCACGCGCAGCATGCGCCCCATCGCATCGGCTGAGCCTATCGAGGCAAGCCCGGCCAAGAAAGCAAAGAAAGGCAGCAAGAAATGAACAGACGACACAGTTTATTCTTTCCCATGCTATTGATCGGCGCCGGAGTCTTGTGGCTGCTGATCAACTTCGGATACGTCCCCGGGGCAAACATGTGGGCGCTGGCGCACGTGTGGCCCATTCTGTTGATCGGGCTGGGACTTGGCCTGATCCTGCGGTCCTACTGGGCCGAGGCAGGCATAGTCATCTCCGCCCTGCTGGTCATCGGCTTGGTGGCCGCGGTTATCTACGCCCCGCAGTTGGGCTGGAACCAGGCGCCTAAGTGGGCCTGGCACTGGGACTTCAACGTGAGCGGGGCCATCGCCGGTTCCGGAGTGATCGTCACCGAAACGCGCGACTTGCAGCAGTTCTCGAGCATCGACATCCGTTACCCGGCCGACGTTATCGTGAGGCCAGGGAGCAGCGAGACGATCACGATCACTGCGGATGACAACCTGATGCCGCAACTGACATCTCGGGTCAATGGAAGCGAACTGACCATCGGCAATGACGAACGCGATTGGTCTGATCGCGTCAATGCCAGCGAAGCCGTTGAGATCACCGTGACGGTCACTGACCTGGAGAAGGTGGAATTCAACAGCGCCGGCTCCCTGGTGGTTGAGAGCATCTCTGCCGAACAACTTGAATTCAGGCTTAACGGGGCCGGGTCAGTCACGCTTAATGGCCTGACCGCCGATGAGATCTCGGTGCGCATGGATGGCGCCGGCAGTACCACGCTGATCGGCGTGGAAGCTGGCCAACTGACCTTAGACCTGAACGGCGCCGGCAGCGTGGACGCCAGCGGGGTCGTAGGCGACCTGAACGTATCCCTCGACGGCTTGGGCAGCCTGGATGCCGAAGGCCTCGCGGCTCAAACCGCCGAGGTCAGGCTGAATGGCCTGGGCAGCGCCACCGTGCGTGTGGAGCAAGAGCTGACCGTCGACATCGACGGCCTTGGTTCGGTGAACTACTACGGTTCTCCGCAAGTGCATCAGCAAACTGATGGTTTAGGTTCTGTGAAGCGTTCCGGGGACTAGCTACACCACTCAATAACAAAAAGGGCCTGACTTCTTAGCCAGGCCTTTTTGTTTTGTACTGAGCGCAATTCATGCTATACAATTATCCGGACAAGAGGACCTTTCGCTGCTTCGCTACATCGCTGCTTTGCTTAAGCAAAGCAGACGCTGAAATTGGTTTTAATACATACCTTGTAAGGAGTTCGCCATGGCAAAGACCCTTGAAAAGAGCGTGATTACTTGTGATTTGGAAGGTCGCATCGAGACCTTCGGAGACGGCTCCGAAGTCATGTTCGGCTATTCCAAGGATGAAGTGATCGGCAAGAAGCGCGTATCCTTATTTTCGCCCGGCCAGGTGGTACTGGAACATGTGCCCCAGTGGCTCGGGATCGCCGCCACCAAAGGCGAGTACAGTGGCCGCACCGTCTTTCTACGCAAGAGCGGGGAGCCGTTCGCCGCCGAGATCCGCATCACTCCGACCTTCAAAGACGGCAAGATGAGCGGCTTCTGCGGCGTGACTGAGGAGCTCGAAGGCATCGACCTGAAGGACGCCATGCCTCAAGTGAGCCTCATGACTAAGATATTCACCTGGCTGGTCATCACCCGCGCTCCGTTCCTCACCGCCATCATCGTCCCCATCCTAATCGGCGCGGCCTGGGTTGCCACCTTGGGGTTGGCGAACCCGTTCCCTTGGGACAATTTCCTGCTCACACTTTTCGGTGGCATCGCCCTGCACGTGGCCGCTAATACGTTCAATGATTATTTCGATTGGAAGTCCGGCACGGACCCGGCCAACAACGATTACTTCCTGCCGTACTCCGGGGGCAGCCGCTCTATTGAATTGGGCCTGGTAAGTGAACGCGCCTTGTTCATCGTGGCAAGTCTCTCTTTGATTGCCTCAGCTACGCTGGGCTTGGTCCTGGCGCTGAAGAGCGGCTGGGGCGTGCTGATGTTTGGCGCCATCGGCGCCTTTTGCGCGTTCTTCTACACCGCCCCACCAATCCGATTGGCCGCTCGCCGCGGCCTGGGCGAACTGGCGGTCGGTCTCAACTTCGGCCCACTGGCCGTGGCCGGTACGGTATACGCCCTGATCGGCCGCGTCACGCTGGCCGACTTCCTGGCCGGCGTGCCGATCGGCTTGCTGACCATCGCAATCCTGTGGATCAACCAATTCCCTGATGAGGCTGCCGATAAAGCCACCGGCAAGCACAACCTGGTGGTCGTGCTGGGCAAGGCGCGGGCTGCCTGGGGCTACGTGTTACTCATGCTGGCGGCCTTTGGGCTGGCGGTTTATTGGACGCTGGTAAGCGGCATCTTCCCCATCGGCACGCTGCTCGTCCTGGGGGGGGTGCCGTTGGCCTATCAGGCCAGCCGCGTGATTTTACGGGAATACGCTCAGCGCAGCCTGGTGCGCGCCAACGTGACTACCATCAAGCTGCACGCGATATCTGGGATCCTGATGGCCGCTGGAATCCTGTGGAGCGGCGCTATTGCCAGGCTGTTGGGGATCTAGCTAACGGAACGAGACAAAACAAAAGTGGCGGCCACTTGGCCGCCTCTTTTCCTAACTCCTTTGTCTGCTATCCTGCGCAAGCCCAGTCAGAACGGACAACAGCATCAGGCCGAGCATGATGAAGGCAAGTAAGTTCAAAATGGCAAACGAAGTGTCTGCATCGAAGAAAGCGGTTAGGGGCCATCCGAATATTGCGATCTCGACGGAAACAAAAAACGTAACCACGAAGGCTATCAAGGCGCCCAACCAAATGGGTGCCAGAAGATCTCGAACCCTGGCGGCCAGCCCCGCGCTTCTAAACGTCAACGGCCTATTCATTCGCGTTGCGGTCAGGCTGGCCAATATGGCAGTGAAGATGGGAGCAAACCCGCCGCCAACCAGGAAAAGTGCGAGGGAGAGCAACATTAGAATCCCGGCACCATATTTCCGGTCTATATAAGCGATAGACCACACTACAACCAATAGTCCGATTAGAACGGAAAGAATTCCGGATATCAGGAAGTTTGGAATAAGAGTAAGTGCTACTTCCGTCCCATACTCCCAGAACCGTTGTGCAGGACCGATGGCGGAAACCATCACGCCGTCAGGCGCGACGTTCCCCTGGAGTATTTCGAAGATTCCGTGGTCAATTCCGGCCAAGCCTACGAGAATGCCAAAGGTAGTTGCCACAAGCCGGGTTGCCCTGAAGGTACCATTTGAGCTCTTCATTTTCTCTTCTGATTCGATAAAGCCGAGGGGTTTGGCCCCTACTCTCGATTAGCCTCCACCTGACATCATGGACCAAAGATCAGGAAGACGTAGAGGCGAATGTCACTATTGTTGGGGATGAAGGTAAAGTGGTTTGAGACTAGGTGGAGGGTGCTGATCCCTTTGCCCTGTGCAGTGCTGTCCAATAAACTGGCGCAGTATGCAGAAATTGAGGAGTAACGCGCATCAGCCATTTGATCGACGCCGCAAATGCGTTGAACCACTTCTGCCGCCGCAGCGACCAACGGATGCCGAACTGCTGGCGCAGCTTGGGTGGCAAGGTCCCGCCAGCCAGGATTGCGTTGAGCGACGCCGCCAGACCTACGGGCATGCGCAGCAGAGAACGCCCGATCTCGCGGCCGACGGGTGACACGGTGATCTCGTCGCTACTGATCGCAGCCTGCATCCAGGCGTTGAAGTCCGCCAGGCGCGGCGGCACCTGCTCGGCGGGGATGCCGATGAGGCTGGCGAACAGCTTGCCCTCCTCATAGAAACGCGCCCACTCGGCGGCGGTGAGGTCAGGCAAGAATGTACGATAAGCGAAGAACATGGAATCAATGAGCGTGGCGTATACCCAGAACAACAATGAGGGATCGTTGGCCCGGTAGCTGTCGCCGGAGATGACTGTGTGCCGGGCGTAGATGCGCACGAGCGCGTCAATGGCCTCGTCGCAGGTGCCGAAAACGATGCGCTGCTGAGCCTTGAAGGTGGCGTAAGCCCGGGCGAACGGCCTGCGGCGGAAATCGCTGTGCTCGGCCACGCCTTGCGCTATTTTGGGGTGCGCCACCTGCAGGAACAAGGCGCGCAGCACTACAAGACCCAGCACCAGTTCGCGGCTCAGGCGCCACGCCATGCTGCCGGGGCCGAAGAAGCCAGCCTGCGGGTTGGGTACTTTGGCTGCTAAGGATTCGAGGAAAAGGCGATGCTCTCGGGGCGAACGCATCCCAAGATTCTATCTTGTGAAGTTACGTTTCTTCGCCGAACAACAAGCTGTAAAGGCCATTGGCAAATGAATCGAGGCTTTCGCCTGCGGCCGCCATCTCCGGGCTTTTCATCGCGGCCTTGCGCGCGTCTTCATCAGCAAAGTACATTTCCGCCATCAGGTAAAAGCTGTCGCCGCCCAGCGATCGGGTGAAACGTGTGACCTCGGTCTTTTGCAGGCCGGGCAGCTTTGCGATCAGGGGCAGATGCGTGTCGAAGTACGCCTGGTCGAAAGCGGTGGGGTCTGAGGGCTGCTTGTAAAGGGCGATTAGTTTGGGCATAAGGACCTCTCGAAGCTAGGGAGCGATAATCAATGCCGGAGCCAAACCTGTGCTCTGCAATATGACGGTGATGCTCGCGCACACAATAAAGAACAGGACGACAAAGAAGGTCACTCGCTTCAGGTTACTGGCGGCCGCGGCCTGTTGCACGACCACCGCGCCGATCCCCAGGCCAAGCGTCTGACCGATAAACCAGCCTGCCCCCAGCAGGATGTCAAAGCGCACAATAGAAACAAGGCCCAGGACAAAGGAGCCCCAAAGCAGCGCTCCTATCTTTACCCCGAACCCGAAGGCAGCCCGCCCCTCCTTTAGCTCGAAACGCGGCATAAGCCAAACCAGCAGAACGGCCAGCATGAGGAAACTGGCATAACCCAGTGGGATGCGCTGGAATGCTTCCAAGGGAGACAACAACACCGGATCATCGGCGACGTAAAACCGCGCAAGCAGCCCGCCGTGTAACAGGAAATCCCAACCTAACATAGCAAACCAGGCCAGCAAGGTTATTGGAATGGGTCGCTGAATCCTCGGCACAGATCTCCTAAAGCGGCTTGAACTGCTCAAAGGGTTCTTTGCAGTCGTTACAGGTGTAGATCATGCGGCAAGGCGTTGTGCCGAAGCTATTGCGCAGGGAGGTATTCGTCGAGCCGCAACGGGGACAGGCCACGGGGTCGAGCAGGACCTGGATCAGATTTCCGCGGTGATGCGGGGGTGGCGCCAGGCCGGCCGCCTTGAGCTTGAGCCGCGCCTCTTCGGTGATCCACTCCGAGGTCCAGGGCGGATCGTGGCGCACCAACACTTCAACTTGGCTCACTCCGAGCTGCCCAATCCGGCGGCGGATGTCGTCGCCCATGACCTCGTAGGCCGGGCAGGCGGCGAAGGTGGGCGTGATGGTGACACGTAAGGATGGCCCGACCCAATCCAGGTCGCGCACGATGCCAAGCTCCACGAGATTCACGGAAGGCATCTCGGGGTCGGGGACCTCAGCCAAGGCGGCCCAGATTTCTCCCACAGAAGGCCGCACGCGGACGTCTACCACTGCGCCTCGGGGTCGAGTTGAGCGACCTGCTGCAGATCGGCGATAAGCGCGCCGAAGTATTCGGAATGCACCGCGCGATCGGCAATAACGTTGCGGTCCGCGGGCGGAACCTGGAGACCGGATTCGGACAGGAAGGTGGTTACCTCGCGGCTCCAAATATCGAACAGTGAACTGCTGCCTGGGACAAGCCTGGCTTCCAGCGATTCCAATTCCCCCGGGAGCGGCGCGCCCAGACCCTGGGCGTATGGCCATAATTCATCGAGGGCGGCCTGCATGCGGCGATGGCTTTCTGCGGTGCCCTGCCCCAGGCGCGGCACCCAGGCGCGGGTGTGGCGCAGGTGGTAAAGCTCCTCGTTGAGGATGCGAGCGGCCACATCGGCCAACGGCTTGTGCTGACTGGTCACCAGCCCGGCCAGGCAATGCTGCTCGAAGGCATCGAATAGATATTGGCGCAGCATGCTGAAGGCCCAATCGCCCTTGGGCAGCTCCACGAGCTGCAAACAGCGGAAGCCGGACGCGGGGCGGAAATAGACTTGCTGATCGGGATAGCGGGCTTTATCGGCGCCGACAAGATCGGCGGCCAGCTCGTACCACAAGCGAGCATGGCCGATCTCGTCGAGGGCAAGATTGGCGAAGGCAATGTCCTCTTCGAGGATGGGGGCATGCCCGGTCCATTCCGAATCGCGATGGCCGAGGATGAGCTCGTCATCGGCCAGGGCGATGAGGTAGGCGGACAGGGCTTGCTTGAGCGCGTCGTTCATTTCTTGTCCAGTTTCCCCTTGGAACGAAGCTGGCGCATCATGGTGACCACCGGATATTCGGCCTGGTCCTTGAAGGTCTTGGCGCGGGCGGGGGCGAACAAAGAATCAGCCTCGCCGGCACCCGACTTGACCACGGCGCTCGCCGGAAAGACCCACCACCACAGCGGATCCTGGCCGCGGTATTTCTCGATGGCGACGCGCATGGCGGCCTGAGGCGAAGCTGCGTGAACTTCGCCGATATGACTGCATTGGGTCTGTTCGCTGAATTTGCCGAAGACGAAAAAATCGGTAGGCTGGCCGGAGGCCGTGTCGACGGGCTTCCGGACGGCCAGTTCCTCGCGGGTCTGCGTGTAGATAGCGTCCGCAGGCACGACCCACATGGCAACAGCCTCCGGACGGCGGGCAAAGACGTCGCGCGCATTGAGCAGCGCCATCTCGATGTCAGGCGCGTGGACGGTGCCATTGTGCAACAGGAGCTCACCTTCCCCTGATTGCTGGAAGACCATGAAACGAGGCCACTGTGTGTCAGGCATGGGGAATCTATAGAACGGGTTGCGGCTTGTGCTTCTCGGCGTAGGCCGCTAGGGCTTCGCGCACCCACAGCCCATCGGCGTGCGCCTGGCGGCGGGCGGCCATACGCTCAGCGTTGGCGGGACCGTTGCCCTTGATCACCGCCCAAAACTCATCCCAATTGATGTCGCCGTGCAGGTAGTTGCCGCTGGCCTCGTCGTAACGAAGCAGCGGATCGGGGATGTGGATGCCGCAGGCTTGCAGGTCCGGAGCGAGCTGGTTGATGAACTCCTGGCGCAATTCATCATTGGTGCGCATTTTGATGCCCCAGCGGATGAGCACGCCGCTATTGGGGCTGTCCTTGTCGTGCGGGCCGAACATCATCAGCGTCGGCCACCACCAGCGCGTGATGGCATCCTGCACCATGGCGCGTTGCTTGGGCGTGCCCTGCGAGTAGCGAATGATCATCTCCTGGCCTTGCTTCTTATGGAAGTTCTCTTCCATGCAAATACGTACCATGGCGCGCGAGTAGGGGCCGTAGGAACAACGCGCCAGCATGGTCTGGTTGAGGATGGCCGCGCCATCAACCAGCCAGCCGATGGCGCCGTTATCCGCCCAGGTGAGAGTGTGATAGTTGAAGATGCTGGAATATTTGGCCTTGCCGCTGAGCAGCGCGTCGAGCATCTCCTCGCGGGTAGCGCCCAGGGTTTCGGCGGCGTGGTACAGGTATTGGCCGTGCCCAGCTTCGTCCTGCACCTTGGCCAACAGTATGAGCTTACGGCGCAAGGAAGGCGCTCGCGTGATCCACGCGCCTTCGGGCAGCATGCCCACCACTTCGCTGTGGGCGTGTTGCGAGATCATGCGGATCAACTGGCGGCGATACTCGGCCGGCATCCAATCGCCGGGTTCGATCTTCTCGCCGCGGGCGATGCGCGCTTCGAAAGCCGCCAGCTTCTGCGAGTCTTCGTTCAATTCAATGGCGACTTGCTCTATATCTGATCCGTACATTATTGTGTGCTCACCCAGACTGTTTTGACTTGCGTATATAGGTCGATGGCTTCCTTGCCCATCTCGCGGCCGAAGCCGGACATCTTATAGCCGCCAAAAGGCGCGGCTGGATCGATCATACCGTAGCCGTTGATCCATACGGTGCCGGCTTGTACGGCATGCGCAAAGCGATGAGCCTTGCCTACGTCTCGCGTCCAAACGCCAGCTGCCAACCCATATTGGGTGTTATTTGCCCTAGCGATCAGCTCTTCTTCGCTGTCGAAGGCGGTTACAGCAGCCACAGGGCCAAAGATCTCTTCCTTTACCAGGGCTAATGAATCATCCTGATAAGCAAATACGGCAGGTCTCAGGAAAAAGCCGGAATCACCAACACGATCACCACCCGTTACGAATTCCGCCCCACTCGCTTTGCCTTCTGCGATGTAACCCGAAATGCGATCCAATTGTTGGGCGCTGATCACGGGGCCGACATGTACCTTCTCGGCGAACCCATGGTTGACGATCATCTTCTCCACATTAACTTTCAGACCTGCAATAACTTGCTCGTAAACAGGTCGCTCCACAAACAGACGTGTTCCGGCCACGCACTCCTGGCCGGCGGTGCTGAACACCGCCCACTGAGCGCCGCGGATGGCGGCGGGCAAGTCCGCGTCGGCAAAGATGACGTTAGGAGACTTGCCGCCGAGTTCCAAGCTCACGCGCTTTAGGTTGCTCTTGGCTGCTGCTTCCATAATAAGGCTGCCAACTGCGGTGGAACCCGTGAAGGCGATCTTGGCGATGTCCGGGTGAGCGGCCATGGCCGCGCCTGTTGGCTCACCAGGGCCGGTAATGATGTTGACCACGCCGGGCGGGAAGCCTGCTTCGCGGACGAGGTCAGCAAGATAAAGGGCCGTGAGCGGCGTCTGCTCAGCTGGTTTAAGCACCAGAGTGTTTCCGGCGGCCAGGGCCGGGCCCAGCTTCCAGATAGCCATGAGCAGCGGGAAGTTCCAGGGGATGATGGCGCCCACAACGCCCAGCGGCTCGCGGCGAGTGTAGACGAACTGGTTGGGGAAAGTGACGGGAACGGTAGTGCCTTCGATCTTGTCCGCCCAGCCGGCCTGATAGCGCAGGTGCTTGGTAACGTAAGGCAGGTCGCCCTTGCGCGCTACGCGGATAGGCTTGCCATTATCCAGGGTCTCCAGCTCAGCCAGCGCATCGGCATGGGCATCGATAAGGTCGGCCAGCTTGAAGAGCAGCGCGGCGCGATCGGCGGCTATGGTGTCGCGCCAAGCCGGAAAGGCTGCCTTGGCAGCCGCCACCGCGGAGTCGACATCGCCCGCGCCGGCCAAGGCCACCTCAGCCAAGACCTGGCCGGTGGCTGGGTTCAGCGTCTCAAAGGTTTTTCCGGATAGCGGCTTTACCCATTCATTGTTGATGAAGAGTTGCTTGGGTGAAACCTCGAGGAACCTGAGGGTCCCTGGGTGAAAGTTGTAGGACGGGAGGTTGGGCTGCGGCATAGGTTGATTCTACAGTATTAAATGCATGTGATTCCTGATTCGAGTACCTCTTGGCGCGCTCGAAGCTCTGAGTTGTACTGCGTAATCCATTTGCGGTTCAATCAATAAAACTCCCACGAAACGTGCCGATGTTGCAGTATTTTCGGCTCTTATCCACGTCCCGCCAGCAAACAACACAGCCCTTTAGCCTGCATGGTTACACGTTGCCTAACAACAAGCAATTACCAAATCATTCGATCCTCAAAGTGTGTTACCTCAATAGATTTTTCCGCATCAGGAGCATGATGTAACCCAGCGCAAGCGATATTATGCCGAAGAATATGGCTGCGATTATCAGTTGGATCCTGTCGCCGGCAGATAAGGAATCGGCAGCAAACCCAAGCGCCAGCCCTATGGCAATAACCGCTAAAAAGAATATAAAGAAGGAAACGGATACAGCAGTGAGGTTGCGGCGATTGCGGTCGACCAGTCCTTCCTGGTCACTGAAGGCCTGCGGACGTTCGCCTTCGTATTCCATACGCCAGAAATGAGCGCTCGCCATACGCCCAAGGTATTCCCACCCGAATTGCTCGTAAGTCGCAATGTACTCCTTGCGCGGCGAAACCTGCGGATCGTAGACAAAGCGGTATTTTTTCGGTTTACCCCGCTGGAAAGCCATAACCATCGAATTCCACTGTCGAAAATGATTAATGTGCCACCCTTCGGCCGCCATTTGTTCAAGCCAGTTTTCGTAATCGGACGGCAGTAAGTGCCGACATACCGAGAACAAAACGATTTTTCTTTCAGTCATAGCAATACCTTTCCGTTGTTATAAAGCTCCGCAATCCGGTCGGCTTCTTCATGCAGTATTTGGTTGCCCAAACGTGTGATGCTGTATATTTTTCGTCTCTCCTCTTCCCGTATGCTGTTTATCAGCCCATCGTTTTCGAGTTTTCCCAAACTTGAATACACTGTTCCTGCGCCGAGAACGATCCGTCCCTTGGTCAGCTCTTTTACGTACTGCATAATGGCATAGCCATGGCGTTCCTGTTTCAACGAGAGAAGAATATAAAACATCGATTCGCTCATCGGAAGATACCTATTGCGGGCCTTTTCAAGAGTCATAATTTTTTGCCAACTCCCTTATAGAATCCTGTGATATATCACGCTATGGTATATCACAGCGTGATATATAAGTCAAGGGGGAATTTTTGGTTTTGGGTGCAGCAGGGGTGCGTTAATCTGCCCAAGGCGGCGGTAAAGGAGCCTCCTGGCCGGAGGCAGCTAATTAGGTAATGTCATGTTAATGGCCTGGGATTCACATCGGACTTTTCCCCTCCCTAATGATTAAAAACATTTATCAAACGCTAGTTATTCATTCCCCGGTATTTCGCCATCCAGCCATTCGGGTGCGCCGTCCTCGGCCCACTTGCGGCGAATGGCGTCGTAATCCGGCTTGCGTTTCTCATCGAAAGCACGCACGCCTTCCCACGTTTCCGGGCTGGTGTTGTGCACTGCCAGCCAATCGCGGCCGTGGCCGATGGTCATGTGCCAACTGAAATCGCGCCAGAAATTGAGCTGCTGCTTGGTGTAGCGCGTCTTCTCCGGGAACTTGGCTTTCAGTTTTCCGACGATCTCGTCTACCTTGGTATCCAGCTGGGCGCGGGGGACGACCCAGTTCACCAAGCCCCATTGTTCCGCTTTAGCGGCCGGAATCTCTTCGTTCAGGAACAGTATCTCCCGGGCGCGACGGTCACCAACGGTGAGCGGCAGGAACTGCGTGGCGCCTGCCAAAGGTACGCTGCCATGGCTGGTGCCTACGTGGCGAATGTAGATGTCGTCGGCTGCAATCGCCAGATCGCAACTCAAGTTGAACTCGTTACCTCCGCCGACTACGATACCATTGAGGCGGGCGATGGCCGGCTTACCCAGATTGCGCAGACGCTCATGGACTTCGATGAAGTCGCCCATCCACTTCCAATAATCGCGCGGACGCTCCAGGAATTGTTTCTGTTCGTCGAGGTCAGCTCCTGTGCAGAAGGCGCGCTCTCCCGCCCCCGTCAGCACTAGTACGGCTACAGTATCATCCCAGGATGCATCTTTGAAGGCGATGCTCAATTCAGCGAGCATCTGGTGGTTGACGGCGTTGAGCACCTGGGGGCGGTTAAAAGTGACCGTGGCGCGGCCATCCACCTTTTCGTAAAGGATGGCTTCGAATTTGAATTCTTTGGCGGGCTTACCGGTGAATTTGCGGGAAGGCATAAGACTATTCTACATGAGAGAAGGCAATCGGTTAATCGGTTAGTCCGTTAATCGATAGCCGATTAGCGGAGTTTCATCGAAGATTGACGAGCACCAAGCCGGCAAGGGCCAGCACTATCCCCAGGATGTTCAGCGCAGAAAGCTGCTCCTTGAATAACATGAGCCCGAAAGGGATGAGCAGGATGGCCACGGCGGTGTTGGCCACCAGGGAGGCCACGCTCAGATTCCAGCCCGCCCGGTAAGCCAGCAGGAAGCCCAGCTCGAGGCCCACGATGACTGCGCCTAAACCAACGCTGGACCAGTTCACCTTGCGCAGTTCGGCGCCCAGGGCGCCTTGCAGCGGGAAGAGCGGCAAGAGCAGGAGCGTAGCCCCGGCGGCCACGACGTAGGTGACTGCCAGCGAGATCAGCGGGTTAACGTTAGCGGGGATGGCCTTCTGGAATAGATGGTAGAGGACATTGGAAAGAACGGTGAGAGCGATGGCGCCGTAGAACATCGCCTACTTAACCACAGTGCGCAAAAGCACCTGTTGGACGATCCAGACTGTCATAGGCACCGCCAGCGCGGTGACAAAGGTACGCAGGGTGGCCGTATCCCACGGCCAGGTGGAGATCTTATTCAGTTCCTGGCGATATTCGAGCAAGGCAGTGTTGCCAGCTCGCAGCGAAGCGATTGTTTCGATCTTTCCCTGTTTCACATTCTTTTGAATGGCGGCGAAATGCTCCTGGATCATCTGGTTGTTTTCTGTCGAGGCGGCTTCTTTCGCCATGGCCAACCTGAGATGTATTCCCCACAATGGAAGAATAAAGGCCAGGATGGCAATCAGGCCATTAAACACATAGTAAAAACCTGCTACAGCTTCCCCGGTTTCCGGTGACCCCCAAGCGCTTGTAGTAAGAAAGTTGAGCACCAGGTAGAGAATGAAGAGCATCCCTACTCTTGAAGTGAAGCGGGAAAGTACATATAGCGGCCCCAGGTTAAACAAATTGATGCGTTTCACCTGTCGATATAAACGGTTGATCCCAACTAGACTGCGGAAAACAAAGAAGAAGAAACCAAAGGCAAAAGGAGTTCCGAACAGTAATAGGAACGTTAAAGCGCTTGCCAATGGGGTGGCGGTATATAAAGAGGAGACGATCGTAACCGGGCCAATGGAAAGTAACAATGCGATCGCGATACTCACCAAACTCCCGATCAGTGTAGGCCGCGCAGAAAAATTGACAAATGAAAATCGAAGCCTTTCAAACTCTTTATCATTCACATCCAGAGCGGGGCGAAAGCGCAATAGGGCTGCCTCCGCCTGGTTTTTAAAATAGTGAAAAGCTGCCATTTGCAAGAACACCCAAAACACGATCGTAAACAAAATTCCTTGCGAGAACTCATCCCACGGCAGCAGCCCACCGGTCCACAGGATGAGATGGTAAGCCAAAACAAAGAGCAAGTAGCCCAGCAAATATACGAGAAAAAAAGGAATGGGCAGGCGCTCAACCCATGAGAAATAACGATCGATCCAACTTAGTTTGACGGTCTTGCTGCCTGCCATAATGACCTCCGGTGAAGTGCAGCATTATAATCTCGCCTTCGCATGCGCTCCCGCAACGTGTTCCTGCTCGCTTTTTGCCAGGCGCTGGGAATGGCCGGCCCTGGAATGGTGGTGCTGCTCGGCGGCATCATCGGCGCCGACTTGGCGCCTAACCCCAGCCTGGCCACGGTGCCGATCTCGCTCGGCATCGTAAGCATGGCGCTGGTCAGTATTCCCGCCTCCCTGCTGATGCGGCGAATCGGGCGCAAATTAGGTTTCATCCTTGGGAATTTGACGGCCGCCACCGGGGCACTGCTAGCGGCCTTCGCCATCACGCAGGGCAGCTTCGTGTTGTTTTGCATCGCGACAGTGCTCATCGGGCAGAACGGCGCCTTTGTCCTGCAATACCGTTTTGCGGCGGCCGAAAGCATTGAGCCAGTATATGCTGGGCGCGCCATTTCATTCGTGCTGGTCGGCGGCATCCTGGCTGGCTACCTGGGTCCCGAAATCGCCCAACGCGCGCAGGACTGGCTGCCAGCCGGCCTGTACACCGGGTCTTTCGTGGCGCTGGCCATCCTGTATGCCACCGGCATCCTACTGCTAAGCCAGATGCAGCGCATCAGCCCGCCGGCCGCGCTCGGCCAAACGGCCGGGCGGCCGCTAGCTCAGATCGCCAGGCAGCCGGCCTATCTGGTGGCGCTGCTGGCCGGGGTCGTCTCCTACGGCCTGATGAACTTCGTGATGACGGCAACGCCGCTGCATATGCACAACACCGGCTTCACCATCGCCAATACGGCCTGGGTGATCCAGAGCCACATCATTGCGATGTACTTGCCCTCATTGCTGACCGGCTTCCTGGTGGAGCGGCTGGGGGCCTTGCGCATTATGCTGGCCGGAACCCTGCTGATGGTGGGCTGCAACGCGGTGGCCATGCTGGGCGTGGACTTGACCGCGTACTGGGTGGCGCTGGTCCTATTGGGGCTGGGATGGAACCTTCTGTTCGTGGGCGGAACAGTGTTGCTGACCACGACCTACAGGCCCGAGGAGCGCTTCAAGGCGCAGGCGGCCAACGATTTCACCATCTTCGCGGTGCAGGCGGCGTCCTCATTTTCGGCGGGGGCGGTGCTCTCTTCGGCGGGGTGGGCGCTGATCAATTGGTTCGGGCTGGCGGTTCTTTTGGCGGCCGGGATCCTGTTTCTCTTGCAGCGAAAGCGCATCTCGCTTGGCCTCAGTTCTAGCTAAGCGGATCGCTTTCCCGAGCCCACGTTCTTAGCAGCACGCAAGCCCTATAGCGTTCTTCATGATATTCATTGAATAGGTGGTCTAGCACCGCCAGCACTTTCCTGTAGCCAATCGCTTTGCTCCACTCCAGCGGACCTTGCGGATAACTCACGCCCAGGCGCATTGCCAGATCTATAGTGGCGCCGTCGGCAACGCCTTCCAGTTCGGCGAAGGCGGCTTCGTTGGCGAGCTGGCATACGATGCGGGGCAGCACCAGGGCCGGTGATGTCTTCACCCACAGCGGCAGCGTGCCCAGGTGGTGCGCCAGGCCTTCGGTTCGAGTTTTGATGTCAGCGTGCAAGCGGCCGGAATCAGCAAAGGTGGCGGCGCTCCCATTGGGCAGAAACAGACCATCGAAGCCGACGAGGCGCTCCGGGTGCTGAACCCAGGTAGCGGCTTCGTTTAACGAAGTATCTGCGCATTGAACGAGCAAGGGAACTTGCGGGGGGAGGCTCTGATCGTACCAGGCGACCAAACGCGCGGCTTCCTCGTCGCGGCCGGCGACCACGAAGCAGGCGACCGGAGACTCGCCGGGGTCGGGCACCGAGTCGATGGCATAGCCGGCCTGCTGGCAGAGTTCAGCCAGCCCGGGAGCCCAGCTGCCCTCCGAGATCAACACGCGGCCTGATCCGCCGCCAATGTTGAGGTCTGCCTTGGCGCTCTCCTTGATGGGCTGCCCATCCTTGTATTCGTAAAAACCGCGGCCGGTCTTGCGCCCCAGCGCGCCCTCGGCGGCCTTCTGCATTTGGATCCAATGCGGGCGGTAGCGCGGTTCACCGTAGGTTTGCTCGTACAGTGAGCGCATGGCCGCGGCGTTGACGTCTATGCCGATCAGATCCATGAGGCTGAACGGCCCCATGCGGAAACCGCCGCCGAGTTCAGCGATCTGGTCGATCACTTCATGGCTGGCCACGCCTTCGCCGAGCAAACGCAACGCCTCGCCGTAGAAGGGCCGCGCCACGCGATTGACGATGAAGCCGGGCGTATCGCCGGTAACCACAGGGGTCTTGCCGAGAGCCTGGGCCAGCTCGACCAGCGCATCGATCGTGCGCTGGCTAGTTTGCGCGGCGCGTACCACCTCGACCAAAGGCAGGAGCGGCACCGGGTTGAAGAAGTGCAGGCCGGCCACGCGCTCCGGCTGCTGTGTGGCGGTGGCAATGCTGGTCACGGAAAGCGTGCTGGTGTTGGTCGCTAGGATGGCCGGCGCCGGGCAGATGGTTCCCAGGCGGCGGAACAGGTCTTGCTTCAGCGGCAATTGTTCAGGAGCCGCTTCTATCACGACGCGCGCCGGCGCCAAGTCCTCGAGGTTAGCGGTGAGGTGTAGCTTGGCGAAGCGTTCGCCCTGACCCTTCTTGTCGAGGAACTTACGGATATAGTCGCCGGCCCTTTCGAGGGCAGACGGCAAGGCGTCTTGCACGTAGACCTCGCCACCGGCGTAAAGCGCAACGAGGGCGATGCCAGCGCCCATAGTGCCTGAGCCGACCACGCCAATAATTGGAAGAGGTTTTACAGTCATTGAATATCGGGAATTAAGGGGCTGGCTATGCGCACTAGCTGCCTTTGAAGCCTGGCCGCCGCTTTTCGAGGAAAGCCGCCATGCCTTCCTTTTGATCTTCGGTGTCGTAGAGCATCAGGTAATTCCTGCGTTCGATCTCCAACCCCTCCAACAAAGTGCGTTCAATTCCGTGGCGAAGCGCCTTGCGGGCCAAGCGCACAGCCACGGGTGGCCTTTCGGCGATCAAGGCGGCCAGTTTCACGGCTTCCTCCAAAACTTGGTCATCGGCCACGACGCGGTTTACCAGCCCGGCAGCCCGCGCCTCCGCAGCGCTGATGGGCTCACCGGTGAGCACCAGTTCCATGGCGCGATAGGGGCCAATGGCGACCGCCAGGCGCTGGGTGCCGCCCGCCCCCGGCATGATGCCCAGCTTGACCTCGGGTTGGCCGAAACGAGAGGATTCGCCGGCCACGATCAAGTCGCAACTCATGGCCAGCTCGCAGCCGCCGCCGAAGGCGACCCCGTTCACGGCGGCGATGATGGGCTTATCCAGCGACCAAATGCGTTGCCAAAGAGCACGGGTGTTGCGCAAGTAAATGTCTATAGGCGATGCCTTAGCCATGGCTTCGATGTCCGCCCCGGCGGCGAAAAACTTAGGACCACCAGTAAGCACGACCACGCGGATGGCGCCGTCGGCATTCAGCCGTTCTAGGGCCTCGGCCAGGTCCTTGAGAAGCTCAGGGCTGAGCGCGTTGAGCTTTTCCGGCCGATTTAGGGTGACAACGGCAACCGAAGCCCGCCTGTCGATTAGGACCAAATTCTGGCTCATTGGCTCATTATAGTTCAGGCAATCTCGCGGCTCTGCATCTCCCTAAAACGGCCTGATCCGTCCGTCCATTGTCAAGTTGCTAATTGCCAGTTGCAAATGCGAGACACAGCATATTAGCAACTTGACAACTCTCGCTGCTGGTTCAGTGATCGAAACTGACAAAAAACTGCCACGGCCTCATTAAAGCAGAGCCTGGCTGACAATGGGCTGGGAATCATCACGCGTCAAAGGACAGGACTGGACACCGAAGCTTGACAAGGGTTGCCAATATAGAATTAATGTTCTACTATTGCAGCATGGACCAGTTAGCCAAACTTGGGGTCCTCTCCAAGGATATGGTTCTCGAGGCCGACAGCGAGAAGGATTGCCAGCCAGTCGTTGGCGGCAGGACAATTTCAACCATACCCATTACCCAGTAGCGCTGCCGGGCGGAAAGAAGATGAACGTGCTCAAGACCATGCTGACCACGGCCTGCGAGCGCAACTGCCATTACTGCCCATTCCGCGCGGGGCGCAAGATGCGCCGCGAGACTTTCAAACCGGAAGAGATGGCAAAGGCGTTCACGGCCGTTTATAAAGCCGGCGCGGTGGAAGGCATGTTCCTGAGTTCAGGGATCATCAAGGGCGGCGTAGCGACGCAGGACAAGCTGCTCGACACGGCCGACATCCTGCGCAGCAAGCTGCACTACCGTGGCTATCTGCACCTCAAGATCATGCCGGGCTCCGAGCGCGAGCAACTGCGCCGCGCCATGCAATTGGCCGACCGCGTGTCGGTAAACCTGGAAGCGGCCAACCCCGGCCGCCTGCCAACTCTTGCTCCCATGAAGAACTTTGCCGATGAATTGCTGGCGCCGCTAAAATGGGCCGAAGAGATCCGGCAAGCAGAGGAACCGCGCAACTGGAGCGGCCGTTGGGCAAGTACCATCACGCAATTCGTGGTCGGCCCGTCGGGCGAGAGCGACCTGGAGCTGATCTCCACCGCCGAATATTTGTACAGGCAGCTCAAGCTGAAGCGCACCTATTTCTCGGCCTTCGTGCCGGTGGCAGACACGCCGCTGGAGAATCATCCTGCCGAGAATCCATGGCGGGAGCACCGCCTATATCAGGCCTCGTTCCTGCTGCGCGATTACGGCTGGGCCATGGAGGAATTGCCCTTCATGCAAAACGGCCGCCTGCCCTTGAATAAAGATCCCAAAACCGCGTGGGCCGAACAGACCCTTCTGCACAAGCCCATCGAGCTGAATAAGGCGACCCGCGAGCAATTGATGCTGGTGCCGGGCATCGGCCCGAAAGGCGCGGCCAACATCATCAATGCCCGACGCAAGCACAAGCTGCGCTCCTTGGAGGACCTGCAAAGGCTTGGCATCACCGCGAAACGAGCTGCGCCTTACGTACTGCTGGACGGCAAACTGCCGAGCTTCCAGATGCGGTTAATGGAAACGCCCGATCCAGCCCTAAAAAACCCGGCTTACGTTCCGGGTTAGAATTAATCTGGCTGCGGATTCAGAAACAGGTACTCGCCCCAGCACCTGAATGCCAACGCCACATCCGAGAACCGACCATGAGCGGCAAGCCAAGCCCTAAAACCATCCAGAATGTCTACCTGTCGCTGACGCTATTCAATACGCTGGCCACCTCATTCATCTGGGGGATCAACACGCTGTTTTTGCTGGACGCCGGCCTGACCAATGCGCAGGCCTTCCTGGCCAACGCCTTTTTCACTGTTGGCCAGGTCGTCTTCGAAATACCGACGGGTATCGTTGCCGATATCCGCGGGCGGCGCGCTTCCTACATGCTGGGCGCGCTGACCCTGGCCGGCGCGACCTTGCTCTACCTGGCTGCCTGGATGCTGCACGCCCCGTTCTGGGCATGGGCGGTCTCTTCCATTTTGCTCGGCCTGGGCTACACGTTCTTTTCCGGGGCCACGGAAGCCTGGCTGGTGGATGCGCTGAAGTTCGCGAAATACAAAGGTGAACTCGAATCCGTATTCGCCAAGAGCCAATCTGTATCGGGCATTGCGATGCTGGCCGGCTCGGTCGGCGGCGGCTTCATCGCCCAGGCTACGGACCTGGGCGTGCCTTATCTCCTGCGCGCTGCTTTTCTGATTATCGACTTCGCCATTGCTTTGGCCTTCATGCGGGACTGGGGTTTCAATCCGGTGAAGAGCACTCACTTGTGGAAGGATGTAAAGACTCTTTTCGCCACCTCGGTTCAACTCGGGCTTAAGCGGCCGGCAGTGCGCTGGATCATGTTAGGAGCGCCGTTCGCCTCCGGCGTCGGCTTCTATGTCTTCTATGCCATGCAGCCGCACCTGCTGGCCCTGTACGGCGATCCTACGGCATATGGCGTGGCCGGGTTGGCGGCAGCCATTGTGGCCTGCGCGCAGATCGTCGGCGGTCTCTCCGCGCCGCTGGTGCGCAAACTGTTTTCGCTGCGGACAACCGCGCTGTTGGTGGGGGAAGTGATCAGCGTCGGCTTTCTGTTGCTGATGGGCGTGACCTCTAGCTTCTGGCTGGCGATCACCTTCCTCTCCGTCTGGGGTCTGCTCTTCGCGGCCATGATGCCCGTAAGGGCCGCGTACCTGAACAGCCTTATCCCATCGGAGCAACGCGCCACGGTGCTGTCCTTCGATTCGTTGATGGGTTCCAGCGGCGGCGTGGTCATCCAGCCCATCCTCGGCCGCGTGGCTGATATCGGGGGATATGCTCAATCGTTCCTGGTCAGCAGTATCATTCAAGCACTTGCCGTGCCGCTTGCAGCCCTGGCTCGCAGGGAACACCTGAAGGCGCTCAAGGAACCGGATTCGGCGAATGATCGAACTACTCCGTGATAATCCGCTTCTCCTGCTTTTCGTAATCGCCGCTATCGGCTGGCCTTTGGGCCGCATCCAGATCGGCGGTGGCCGCCTGGGCGTGGCCGCGGTGCTGTTCACCGGGCTGGCGGTCGGCGCGCTCAACCCCGAGTTGCGTCTTCCCGAGATTGTATACATCCTCGGCTTGGTCCTTTTCGTTTATACAGTAGGCCTCAGCAGCGGCTCCAGCTTCTTTGCCTCGCTGCGCAGGCGGGGTTTGCGCAACAATCTGTTCGTGGTCACCGTGTTGCTGGTTGCCGCCGGGCTGTCTGCGACGGCTTACAGGCTGCTGAACCTGCAGCCTACAGAGGCTGCCGGCCTTTTTTCGGGCAGCCTCACTAACACGCCAGCGCTAGCCGGCGCCCTGGAATTCCTAAAAGCCAACGTTTCGCCAGGACTGCTGGAAACCGTTCTGGCGGAGCCCGTAGTGGCTTACTCGATTGCTTATCCCATCGGAGTGCTGGGCATGATGCTGGCGGTCTCCTTGGCCCAGAGGTTGTGGAGGATCGATTATCGCAGAGAGGCCAAACGCGCCGGCGCCTTCGATCTCAAACTTGATAACCGCACAGTACGCGTGACACGAGCGGCGGCCGCCAAGACACAGCTATCCAAACTCGTGCAGGAACACGGTTGGCGGGTCGTGTTTGGGCGCATCCAGCACAAGGGCCAGCTCGGGCTGGCCGATCCCAGATCCCGGCTGCACCTCGGCGATCTGGTGACCGTAGTCGGGCCGCCAGATCAACTGGAGATCGTCACGGAATACCTGGGGGAGATCAGCCGCCAGCGCATTGACCTGGAACACAGCGAAATCGATTACCGTCGCCTGTTCGTCTCCAATCCTCGATTGGCCGGGCGCCGCCTGAAGGACCTGCAATTGCCGCGCAAACACGGCGCGGTGATCACCCGCATCCGGCGCGGAGATGTCTATCTCATCCCGAACGGAGAGACCATTCTGGAGCTGGGCGACCGCGTCCGGGTCCTGGCGCAGCGCGATCAACTAGGCGCGGTCACGGAGCTGCTTGGCGATTCTTACCGGGCGGTCAGCGAGATTGACGTCCTCTCCCTGGGCCTGGGCCTGGCGCTGGGCACGCTGCTCGGCCTGGTTCCCATTCCCCTACCCGGCGGTCTGACGCTGCGGCTCGGCCTAGCAGGCGGTCCGCTGATCGCGGCGCTCGTCCTTGGAGCCATCAGCCGGACGGGGCCGTTTCTATGGAATCTCCCCTACAGCGCAAACCTGACCTTGAGGCAGTTCGGCCTGGTGTTGTTCCTGGCCGGCGTCGGCTCGCGCGCCGGATATACCTTCTTCACGACACTGGTTCAAGGCAATGGGCTATCGCTTTTCGTCTCCGGCGCCGTGATCACGTTTATTACCGCCCTGCTCTTCCTGTGGATGGGATACAGGCGGCTCAAGATCCCGATGAGCGTGCTGACAGGCATGCTCGCGGGCTTACAAACACAGCCAGCCCTGCTCAGCTTCGCTGCGGACCAAAGCGGCGACGAGCTGCCCAACGTTGGCTACGCCTCCGTCTACCCGGTTGCCACCATTGCCAAGATCATCCTTGCCCAAGTCCTCCTGGCTTGGCTAATGTGAGCCGTGGCTTTCTGCGCTAAAATTGCCCGCTTTCGATAATAGGAGACGATTTGCTTAGTAGATCCAGCACGGGTTTCTGGGTTCTGGCCGCCACCATCCTGGGTTCCGTCATGTCCTACATCGATAGCACGGTGATCTATATCGCATTGCCCGTGCTGCAGAAGGACCTGAACGCCACGGTGGTGCAAGCTCAGTGGATCGTGGAAGCCTATGTGCTTTTTCAGGCGGCGCTGATCCTGGTGGGCGGTTCGCTGGGGGACCGGCTCGGGCGCCGCCGCGTGTTCGGGATTGGCATCGTAGTCTTTGCTTTGGCCTCGGCGCTTTGCGGTTTTGCCCTCAGCGCCAACTTCCTCATCCTCGCCCGCATTCTGCAGGCGCTGGGCGGCGCTATGCTGGGGCCGGCCAGCCTGGCCATCATCAACGCATTCTTCGACGAGAACCGGCGTCCTGCGGCTTTTGGCGCTTGGTCCGGAGCGTCGGCCATCGCCGTGGCGTTGGGGCCGGCCCTCGGAGCGCTCATCGTTCAGCATGCGTCCTGGCGCTGGCTATTCTTCATCAACATCCCCGTTGCGGCAATTACGCTTCTGGTTCTCTTTTGGAAGGTCCCGGAAAGCAGAGACGAGCATGCCACCGGGCGGCTGGACTGGCGGGGCGCTGCCCTCGCAACCATGGGATTGGGCACTTTTGTTTTTGGCTTTATCGAGTCGTCTAACTATGGGTTCCTAAATCCGATCGTTTGGGGGACCATCCTTTTTGGCGTCATCACCTTTGGGCTATTTATCTACACTCAACTGAAGATCAAGGAGCCGTTACTCCCGTTATCGCTGTTCCGCTCTTCCACTTTCAGCGGCGCAAATCTATTCACGCTACTTTTGTACGGGGCCATCAACGCCCTGATCTTCTTCCTGCCCTTCAACCTGATCCAGGTCCAGGGATACGATATCGTTCAGGCCGCTCTCGGCTTTCTGCCCTTCCCGCTGATTATCGGGCTGGCCTCCGGATTTTCAGGAAAGCTGATCGCACGCTACGGCGTGAAACGCCCGCTGATCATCGGTCCGCTGATCGTGGCGGTCGGGTTCCTCCTGTTCGGTCGTGCCGGGCTGGGCGCTTCATTCTGGCTGGACTTCTTCCCGGCGGTAATCGTGATGGCCATCGGCATGTCGATCATCATCGCGCCGCTCACCACGGCGGTCATGAGCTCTGCACCCAACCGTCTTTCGGGAACCGCATCCGGCATCAACACAGCGATCAACAGCGCGGCCAATGTGCTGGCCGTGGCGGTGCTGGGCGTGGTGGCCTTGAGCGTGTTCAACGTGTCCGTAAACGGCCAGCTGCGCAACCTTGAATTGCCGCCGCAAACCATCGCGCTGATCGAAGCTGAGACTGTCAAGCTGGCTAACGCGCAGGCGCCATCGAGCTTGCAGCCGGGGCAGCGGCAGGAAGTGAACCGCATTTTCGACTTGGCGTTCATCGACGCGTTCCGCACGTTGATGTACGTGTGCGCCGCGCTGGTGACCTTTGGCGCAGTGGTGTCCTTCGCGATGATCGAAGGAGCCGACGGCCGGCAAGCCACAGTCCATCCGAGGGCTCCCTAAGTGCCGGGCCGCATCACACTCACCACGGATGCGGCCGCGCTAAGCGCCGCATTCCCCTGGCTGAAGGTACCGCCGGAATTGCAGCCGCGTTACAACATCTCACCAACGCAGATGATCGCCGTGGTGCTCAACGACGGCAAGAACCAGGTGGACTTTGTGAGCTGGGGGATGATCCCATCATTCGCTAAAGTCAAGATGACCACGTTCCTGCTGAACGCACGGGCCGAAGGCATCCAGAAGAAGCCTTCTTTCCGCGGGCCATTCAAGAGGCAGCGCTGCTTGGTGCTGGCGGACGGTTACTACGAATGGGTCAAGATCCCTCGAAAAAAGGAAAAAATCCCTTACTGGTTGCACCTGAAGTCCAAACAGCCCTTTGCCTTTGCCGGGCTTTGGGATACCTGGCAAGCCATGGATGGCTCCGAAGTCAGGACTTGCTGTTTCATCACCTGCGAACCCAATGAGCTCGTGGCCCAGATCCATCATCGCATGGGCGTGATACTGGACGAAGAGAATTTCGCTAATTGGCTGCAGCCAGGGGAAGTGGAATCTAAGGAGCTCCTGCCGCTCCTGAAACCCTACCCTGCTGAAAAGATGGCCTATTACCAAGTCTCGACGATAGTGAGCAATGCCCGCAATGATCTGCCAGGATGCATTACACCGGTAGAGCCTAGCAAATGATCCACCTTAATCGCCATCAGCCTGGCCCCATTCTCTTTGTGATTATTTCAAGCTCGTAAACATGTTCCCCCAAGCTGGCTCGTATCGAGATAATGGGCTCGAGACAAAAAAAGGAGGTCCGAAAACGGGCCTCCTTTTTTTCCAGAATTGGCGGCGCGGCTAGCGCGTATTCTTGAGCTGCTCCTCAAGGCTTCGCGCAGTTGACTTAAACCCCTCCAGGCGGGCCTTTTCTTTTTCGACTACGTTGTCCGGCGCTTTTTGCCCGAAGTCGCTGTCCAGTAATTTTTGCAGACGCTGCACCTGTTGGCGGGCAGCGGCGAGTTCCTTTTCGATCCGTGCCCGCTCGAAGATAGGGTCCAGCGCCTCGGCCAGCGAAACATAGATCTCCACCGGCCCGGCCACGAGGCCGACATAGCCATCCGGCTTCTTTTCCATGGACCTGGTGATCTGCAACTTGTCGAGGTCAAGTTGGGTCAAAGCCGCTAGTGGTTGCCTCTGGTTGTCCAGCATTTCAAAGCAATCAGTCGAGGCGAGCATAGCGGCCAGCTTCTGGCCAGGCTTCACGTTCTTCTCGGCGCGCAGGTTGCGGATGCTGCGCACAGTCTCCTGGAAGATGGCGAAGTCACGCAGCGCACCTTCGTCCTTCCCTTCGTCGGGCAGCGGTCCCGGCCACGGAGCCACGATCAGGGCTTCGGGCCACTGACCGCCGTGAGTTGGCAGGTTGGCCGGATGCGCCAGAGAGGCCGCCTTCAAGTGGCCCCACAGCTCCTCAGTGATGAAGGGCGTGAAGGGATGCAGCAGGCGCAGGCAGATATCCAGCACGCGAACCAGCAAGTCGCAGGTCTTAAGAGCGCGGTCGCCGCCCTCGGCGAGCTGCAGCTTGGCGATCTCGATGTACCAATCGGCGAATTCACTCCAGAAGAAGTCGTAGACCTGGCGGCCCGCCTCGCCGTACTGGTAGGTTTCAAATAAGCGCTGGCAAACGGCCATCACTTGTTTGGCGCGCGCCCAGATCCAGGCATCGGCCAGAGTCGGTTGGAGTTCTGCGTTCATCGTTGCCGGGGCGCCATCCAGGGCGCCGATCACGAAGCGCCCGGCATTCCAAAGTTTGTTGGCAAAGTTGCGATTGGCGCCCACCTTGTCCAGGCTTAGGTTCACATCCTGGCCGGGAGTGGAACCCACCAGCAAGGTGAAACGCAAAGCATCCGTGCCGTATTTGTCCATGACCTCAAGCGGGTCGATCACGTTGCCCAGAGTCTTGCTCATTTTGCGGCCCTGATCATCGCGCACCAGGCCGTGCAGATACACCGTATGGAACGGAACCTGGCCGGTGAATTCCAGGCCCATCATGATCATGCGCGCCACCCAGAAGAACAGGATGTCATATCCGGTCTCCAGCATGGAGGTTGGATAGAAATAAGCCAGGTCAGGTGTGGCCTGTGGCCAGCCAAGCGTGGAGAACGGCCACAGCCCGGACGAAAACCAAGTATCGAGCACATCCGGGTCCTGCTTAAGCTCCACAGCTTTCCCGAACCGTGCCTTGGCCTGGGCGAGAGCTTCTTCCTCCGTGCGGGCGCAGAACATGCTCCCGTCCGAAGCGTACCAAACCGGAATGCGGTGCCCCCACCACAATTGGCGGCTGATGCACCAATCCTGGATGTTCTCCATCCAATTTCGATAGACCTTGGTGAAGTATTCGGGCACGATCTTAATGCGCCCAGAATCCACGGCTTCCAGGGCGGGTTGGGCAAGAGATTGGATGGTCACGAACCACTGCGTTGAGATCATGGGTTCGATGATCTCGCCGCCCCTTTGGGAACGCGGCACGCGTTGCCTGTAACTCTCGGTCTTGATCACCAGGTCTTTGGCGCGCATGTCGGCCCATATTTTCTTGCGGGCCGCAAAGCGATCCATTCCGGCGTAAGGGCCGCCTTCTTTTGTGATGTGCGCGGCCTCGTCCAGGATCGAGATGATGGGCAGCTTATGGCGCATGCCGATCTGGTAATCGTTGGCGTCGTGGCCCGGCGTGATCTTAAGAGCGCCGGTGCCGAATTCGCGGTCCACGTATTCGTCGGCGATCACGGGGATGTGGCGGTCGAGCATGGGCACCAGGGCTGTGGCGCCGATGAATTTTTGGTAGCGCGCATCCTGCGGATGCACGGCCACGGCGGTATCGGCGAGGATGGTCTCCGGGCGCGTGGTAGCCACGGGGATGAAGTCGTCCGATCCCTGAATGCGATATTTGAAGAAGTAAAGTAGGCCGTCCTCCTCGTTGTATTCGACTTCGAGGTCGGACACGGCGGTGCGCAAGCCCGGCGACCAGTTGATCAGGCGCGGACCGCGATAGATCAGCCCCTTTTCGTAAAGGCGCACGAAGGCTTCGCGCACGGCGAGTGACAGACCTTCGTCAAGCGTGAAGCGCTCGCGGGACCAGTCCACCGAAGCACCCAGTCGCCTGATCTGCCTGGAGATGATGGCGTGATACTTCTCCTTCCAGGCCCAGGTGCGTTTGAGGAATTCCTCGCGACCCAGTTCATCGCGGGTGACCTCCTCGGTGCGCAGCAAGTCCTCCTCCACCTTGAGCTGGGTGGCGATGCCGGCGTGGTCGCTGCCGGGAACCCAGAGGGCGGGCACGCCCTTCATGCGCTGATAGCGGATCATGAGGTCCTCCATCGCCACGAACATGGCGTGCCCCAGGTGCAATTCCCCGGTCACGTTGGGTGGCGGGATGGAGATGACGAATGGCTTCCTGGAAGGATCGAAGCCTTTCTTGCGCGGGTGGTTGGCGGGCTTGAAGTAGCCTTGCTCCTCCCAACGAGCGTAGACGCGCTCCTCCGTAGATTTGAAATCGTAAGTCTTGGGTAATTGGATAGCGGTCACCGCGGCCTCCTTAAACAACGCGCCCTTCCTGTGAGGACGGAAGGGCGTTCCGCGGTACCACCTCGTTTTGGCCCAAGAAGGGCCACGCTTGAAGGCTGTATCGGGCGGACCCGCACCGGTCTAGTCGGCAGGAAAAGCCCTGCTTTTCTTCGGTGGCACTCCAGGCGACTTTGGGCGTTGAGCGGCTCGGGTGGCTTTCAGCCTATGGCCACTCCCTCTCTTGAGAGCGCCGGCGCGCCTACTCCTCCTGGATCCTGTATGCGATTGAGCGGATTATACAGAAGCGGTGCACCTCTGTCAAATCCTGGTTTTGATAGTGAAATATTTCACATTTCTTGACTGGGCTTAATGGCTATGCTATTCTTCGCAACTATGCAGCACGAGCGCATCGCGGACAACGTCTACTTCTTCCAGAGCAGCCTGTATGCCCAGGTGACCGCGGGGGTTGTCACGGGCCCCGACATGGCCGTGCTGATCGACACGCTGGCCTTGCCGGAAGAGACGCGCCAACTGCGGAATTTCGTGGACCGCGAGCTGTGCGTGCCGGTCAAGTTCATCATCAACACGCATTACCATGCGGATCATAGCTGGGGCAACAGCTTCTTCCCCGAGGCCCAGGTGATCTCGCACAAGAGCTGCTACGAGATGCTGAAGACGCGGGGAAAGACGGCCTTGGAAGCGGAGAGGAAAGAAAACCCGCAACTGCGCGAAGTGGCCATCGTGCTACCCACCTTCACCTTTGATGAGGGCGAAGTCACCCTGCAAGTGGGCAAGAAGACGCTGACGATCTTGCCGCTACCGGGTCACAGCGATGACAACATCGCCGTGCTGGTCGAGGAAGACCGCATCCTGTTTTGCGGCGACACTTTTATGGCCCTCCCCACCCTAGTAGACGGCGACATCGACGACATGATCAGCTCGCTAAAGAGAATTCCGAAGATGAGCCTGGAGAACCTGGTGCCAGGACACGGTGACATTGTGCTGCGGGGCGAAATTGATGCCGCGGTGCGTTCTAACTTGAACTACCTTAATCTGATCCGCAAGACGGTGCGCAAAGCCGCCCGCCGCCGCTATCCGCTGGATGTGTTGGAGACAGTGCACGTGGAGCATTGTGGCAAGAGCCGGGTGCTCATCGCCGGGCTAGCTGAACAATTGCACCATCGCAACCTGATCGCGCTGTACCGCCAGGAATACGGCAAGGTTCCGGAAGGATCCGAAGTCGTTTTCGAAAGCCGCTGAGGCTAACGCGCGGCGATTCCCCTTATCGAGCTTGTTCTGCGCTTTCCCGATCTTCTGGGGGAAACCTTCTTCCTAGCTCTATATCCGTGCATTCGCTCGGTTCCATTCAGCAGGCGACGGATATTAGGCCGCAGAGCCCAGACCTGCAAGATCAAGGCGAAGACACCGTAAAGAACAAACTCCCACGGCGAATAGCCCAATAAGGCGCGCGCGGCGAAGACCAGGATGGACATGACGCCGGCGCTCAACGTAGTCACTGAAGCATAGCCAACAAAGTAATAGATGAAGGCGGCGACCGGCAGGATGATGAAGAAACTCGGGTACCAAAGCCCGACCGCGCCGCCGAAGACCGGGGCACCCCCTGCGCCGCCAGCAAACTGGAGCCTGCCTTCTTTGTCCAGCTTCAGGAGGAAGACCGAATAGTTGTGGCCAACGACGGCGGCTAGAGGAGCGAGAACGGCAATCCACACATTCCCGGGGAACAGCCAACCGGCTAAGACCACAGCCAGATAACCCTTGAGGATATCGAGGATGCCGGTGAGGATGCCAACGCGCTTACCGGCCGCGCGCATGGCGTTGGTCCCGCCGGTGCGCCCACTATGAACGTCTCGGATGTCCTTGCCTGTGCGTATCCTGACCAAAATATAGCCAAAAGGCAACGCCCCCAGCAAATATCCGAGCGCGATGACAATAAGGCCATTGATAAGTTGCACAGATGCTCCTAGTCAAGCGAATTTAGCGAATGGGGCGCTAGTTGAAACACAGGCCCTTGGCGTGAGTTACTCATCCAAGCGCTGATATTCTAAGGCCTGGATGCGGCCATCGTCCAGTGAATAGGCAAGGCAGGTCCAGCCGTCCGCCTTGCTCCAGATCAAATGGGCAACCCCTGGGTAGAGGGCCTCTTGGAGGTCGCGTTGCGAAGGATGGGGAGGCCCGGCCGGGTGCGAATGGTAGATGGCCAAAAGCTGCCAGCCAGCGCGCTCGATGGCGAGGAAGGTTTCCAGTTGCTGTTTGGCATCCATGCGGAAGTGAGTCGGGCTGACCAGCTCGTTTCCGATCGGAAAAGCGGCCTGGCTGGTACCGCCCTGGCCGGCCAGTAAGCCGCAGGCTTCCTGAGGGTACTCGGCAGAGACATGGGCGCGCATGGCTTCCCAATGTTCGCGGCGGATCATTATTGGAAGCAAAGACATCAGCGAAGGAGCAAAGCCAGGACCCAGAACACGGCCAGGCTAATGCCGGCCTCACGCAATGCCGGCCTGATGGGCTCTCCAGTATTCAAGGCTACCGTGTATCGATTGAGCGCGTACAGGAGGCCAAGCAGACCTAAACCATAACCCAGCGCGGAGAGGGGAAGGTAATGGAAAGCGGCAGCCAGTTGCATGCATATGAAGGTGACCCCAATGGCGTGCAAAGGCTGCCAACGCTGGCCCGGAGTAAGCAACTGCAAACGAGAACCGGCGGTGAACACTCCCAAAGCAACAGCCGGGAGGGCGAGATACAGGCGCAGCGCCACGGCGCGCACAGTGATCGCCAGGATCAGGAAGAGGCAATAGGTGAGCACGGCCAAAGCCTGCGTGGACAGCGCGTAATAACGATTCTGCGGGGCGGAACTGGCGTACTCGGCCAGTAACACCGCCAACAGAAACAAAGCACAGAGGCCAAGGCCAAGCCACCATTGGAGATCAAAGGCCAGGCTGCCCAGCAGGAGGCTTAGCACCCAGGCAGTCATGGCAGGCAGGAACCAGTGCCGATAGCGCGAGCGGTCAGCCGCGCCCGCATAGCTTTGAAGCAGCCAATCCGCGCCCGTGGCGGTAAGGCCGGCTATCAGGATGGCAGTGATGGTATTAAGGTTAAGCGGCAAGGGAAGAGAGATGCCGGCGATGTCGAAGGCCAGAGCCTGGCCCGGGAGCTGGACAAAGCGGGTTGCAGCATAAGCGAGCAAGATGACAGCCATCACCGCGCTAAGGCGCTGACGCTCGGGCAAATCGCGCGCCACCTGCATGCTGCGATTGTACTCCAGCGATGGCGAAGGTATACTGACCGCGCCGTGGACCTGAAGAGAATTACTGCCGCAACTAATCCCGGTCGGATTGCATGACTGACCAAAAGCAAGCCATGGGCCGCTGGGGCGAAGAGCGCGCCGCGGAGTATTTGCAGACGAACGGTTATAAGCTTTTGTCGCGCAACCTGCGCGGCGAGTACGGCGAGATCGACCTGCTAGCCCAACAAGGGGACGTGCTGGTGTTCGTCGAGGTGAAGGCGCGCAGCTCCGCGGATTACGGCCACCCCGAAGAAGCGATCACCGCGGCCAAGCAGCAGCACTTACTGGACTCGGCGCTGGATTATTTGCAGGCGCACCCGGAATTCGACGGCGACTGGCGAGTGGATGTTATCTCGGTGACGCGGACCCAAGCCGGCCGACCAGAAATCCTGCACTTCGAAAATGCCCTCAATTAGCAGGCCGCCCGTGGTGGCGATCCTCGGGCCTACGGCGGTGGGCAAGACGGAGATCGCCATCCAATTGGCGGAACGGCTGGGGGCAGAGATCATCTCGGCCGACTCGCGGCTGCTGTATCGCGGCATGGATATTGGCACGGCCAAACCATCCCTCGAACAACGTTCAAGGGTGGTACATCACCTGATCGACGTGGCCGAGCCGAACGAGGGCTGGAGCCTGACGGTCTTCCAGCAAGCAGCGGCCAAGGCCATAGATGAGGTGCACGAGCGAGGAAAGCTGCCCATCCTGGTGGGCGGCACTGGGCAATATCTGCGCGCTATCGTCGAGGGTTGGATGCCGCCGAAGCTAGCACCCCAACCACTTTTGCGAAAAGTGCTGGATGAGTGGGAGAGACAGGTGGGCCGAGAGGGAATGCACCGAAGGCTCGCTGTATTGGACCCAGCCGCGGCCCAGCAAATCGACGGACGCAATGTACGGCGCACGCTAAGGGCGCTAGAGGTGACGCTGGCCACAGGACGGCGCTTTTCCGAGCAGCGCACCCACCGGGAAGCGCCCTACCGTTTGTTACAGATCGGTCTCACTCGGCCGCGGGTGGAGCTCTGCGCGCGCATCGACGCTCGCATCCAAGAGATGCTCGACGCCGGTTGGCTGGACGAAGTGCGCAGCTTGCTCGCACGCGGGTACGATCCATCCTTGCCGAGCTTATCGGCGATCGGATATGCGCAGCTGGCCGCCCACCTGAGCGGCGAAATAAGCCTGGAGCAGGCTATCACCGAAATCAAGCGGAAGACACGCATGTTCGTGCGCCGCCAGGCAGCCTGGTTCAAGCCGGGGGATGCGAGCATCCACTGGTTCGAGGCAGGGGAAACTGAAGTGATCGAGGCTATCCAAAACGAAATCGCGGGGTTCCTGCAACAATAATGGCAAAAGCAGCGGCTTTCTTCGATGTCGACGGCACCCTGACCACCGAACGGGTATGGCGAGGCATGCTGGAATTCTTCACGCAAAGAGGCCTGCGACGCTGGACGCATCGCCTCTTCTGGCTCTATCACACTCCCCTGTTCCTGCTATACAAACTCAGGCTGATCTCGCAAAGTGGCTTCCGCCGCCCCTGGGCAGCCCACCTAGCCTGGTACATCCGCGGATACACCGTGGAGCAGGCACAGCCCGTATGGGATTGGGTGGCGCAGGAATACCTGACGCCATATTGGCGGGCGGACGCCCTTGAGATGATCAGGCAGCATAAGAGCACGGGCAACATGGTGGTGCTGGTGTCTGCCGGCCTCACGCCGCTCGAGGAGGCCATCGCGCAGCGGGTCGGCGCCGATCTAGCGGTGGGGACTGAACCGGAATTGCGCAGCGGCCGCTACACAGGGCGGCTGGCTGGGCCGGTGTGCCTGGATAAGCAGAAAGCGGAGTTGGCAAAGCAGGCGTTGGCGGCCAAGGGCATCCAAATCGACTACGCTGCCAGTACGGCCTACGCCGACAGCGCTACGGATGTGCACTTGTTGGCGATGGTTGGGAAGCCAGTGGCCTTCCATCCGGACGAGGATCTTCGGCCGATAGCGAGACAACGCGGTTGGAAGCTGGTTGATTAAAGGACCTAGCGGGTAACTGGGACTCCCACTTCGATCTGACTATCCACCACGCGCACGGGATAAGCGGGGATGCCGATGACGGCGGGCAAGGCACGCACTTCACCGTTGCGCACGTCGAAGCGGGCACCGTGGCGCGGGCAGATGATCTCATGGCCTTCCAGCTCGCCCTCCCCCACCGGACCATTATCATGTGAGCATACATCGCCGATGGCGAAGTATTGCCCGGCAATGTTGAAGACGACGATAGTCTCGTTATCGATCTCGACGAAAATGCGCTGGCCGTTAGGCAGCTCGCTTTCCGCGGCAACCGGAACGAAGTCGACTTCTTTGGGTCCGAGGTGGGTGTAGGTGAAGGTCATGATGTTCCTGTGTCATTCTGAGCAAGGAAGACTGGCCCCGCCAGCCTTCACGCCGCGAAGAATCCCAAGAGCGATTAATTTTCCGGCGAGAGCAAATGGAAAAAGAACGTTCTCGTTACTCTTCGCTTCGCTCAGAGTGGCACAATTTAGAAGGTTCTGCCCAAATAGAGTCGCCTTGCCAAACCTAAGAGGCAGCCAACTCGTCGAGGGACATGACCTCGTCGAGGCCGTAGACGCCGCCCTTGAGGACTTTCAACGAGAGCAGCGCGCACTTCAGACGCACCGGCCCCAATTCGATGCCCAGCAGGTCCAAGAGATCCTGCTTGCCCAGCTTGCGCACGTCGGAGATCGGCATACCGGTGATCTTCTCCATAAGTAAATCCGCCGAGGCCTGCGAGATCGAGCATCCTTCCCCGCTGAACTTGGCTTCGGTCACCACGTCCTTATCGTTGACGCGCAAATCAATGCGGATGTGGTCACCGCACACGGGGTTGTCGTCTTCGTAGCTGTGCGTGTGCGGGTCCAGCGCCCCGCGGAAGCGGGGGTTCTGGTAACGGTCGATGATCAGTTCGCGGTAGAGGTCGTCCATTTATCCGAAGATTTCCTTCACTTTGTACAGCGCTTCGATGAGTTGATCGATTTCTTCTTTAGTATTGTATAAGTAAAAGCTGGCTCGAGTAGTGGCCGGAATGCCGAACTTTTCGTGGATGGGCATGGCGCAATGATGCCCGGCGCGCGTGGCCACTCCATGGCGGTTGAGGATCTCCGCAACGTCGTGCGGATGCACGCCTTCGAAAGTGAAGGCGGCGTTGGAACTCTTGTGTTCCGCCGAAGGGCCGAAGATCCAGATGCCCGGCACCTCTTCGAGGCGCTCCAGGGCATATTCGGTAAGCTGGTGGTCGTGGGCGGCAACGGCAGCCATGCCCACAGCGGTCAGGTAATCCACCGCGGCGCCGAGGCCGATCACTTCGGCGATCGCCGGCGTGCCAGCCTCGAACTTCTGGGGCACGGCATTAGGAACAAAAGAGCGTAACTGGACGCGCTTGATCATGTCGCCGCCGCCAAGGAAAGGCGGCATGGCTTCCAGCAGCGCTTCCTTGGCGTACAGCACGCCGAGACCGGTGGGTCCTAGCATCTTGTGGCTGGAGAAGGCGAGGAAGTCGACGTCCAGGGCGCGCACGTCGGTGGCCAGGTGCGGCACCGACTGGGCGCCGTCGATCAGGGTCAGCGCACCTGCAGCATGGGCCTGCTTGATGATCTCGGCCGCCGGAGTGATGGTGCCCAGCACGTTCGACATAGCGGTGAAGGCGACCAGCTTGGGTTTGTATTGATCCAGCAAGCCCGGCAAAGCGCCCACGTCCAATAAAAAGTCATCGGTGACAGGAATAAACTCGAGGCGGATGCCCTTCTCGGCCGCCAGCATTTGCCAGGGCACCAGGTTGGCGTGATGTTCCATTTCGGAGAGCAGCACCACATCGCCCGCCTTGAGGTTGGCGCGGCCCCAGCTATAGGTCACCAGGTTAATCGCTTCGGTGGCGTTGCGGGTAAAGATGATCTCGCGCGGCTTGGCGGCATTGATGAACTTGGCCACTTTGGCGCGGGCGTTTTCGTATAGCGTGGTGGCTTCCTCGGCCAGGGAGTGAACGCCGCGGTGGATGTTGGAGTTCTGGCGGCGATAGTAATTGTCCATCGCCTCGATGACCTGCAGTGGTTTCTGGCTGGTGGCTCCAGAATCCAAATAGACCAGCTTGGTCCCTGGGTTGACTTCGACATTGAGAATTGGAAAATCCGCCCTGATTCTGGTTACATCTAATGCGTTCACTTTAGGCGCGGTGGCCATGCGATCAGCTCCGCGGGCGGCGTTTGCGCTTTCGGGCAGCACGGATCTGCTGGGAATTGGGCGGGCACCACAGGACGTGGTCCGGTACCATCCAGCCATCGGTCAAGTAGACAGGCTCGTTGAACTGCACGGCCACGATCTTGGGATCCACTTGCACGACCACGCCTTCCAGCCAACCGCGCACGCGGTTGCCCTTATCGTCCTCGTGATCGCAATAGACTTCAACGCTTTCGCCGACTTTGTAAACGTCTTCGCGGTCGGGAGCAGCAGTAAAGCGAAGTTCAGCCACTCGTTCCTCCTCGGAAATTAGCCTTCAAATCAATATACTCTTATTTCAACTTGTGAACAATAGCCTGCTGGAACCGTTCGCGCACACCGTCGAAGGGGATGCGTTGCATGATTGGGTCGAAGAACCCTTCGACGATCAGGCGGCGCGCATCGTTGTTGGGTATGCCGCGGCTTAGCAGGTAAAACAGCTCGGTCTCATCGATCTTTCCCACCGTAGCGCCGTGAGTGCAGCGCACATCGTCGGCCTGGATCTCCAGGCCGGGGATGGAATCGGCGCGGGCATATCTGGACAAGACCAAGTTACGGTTGGCCTGATAGCCGTCGGCGCGCTGAGCGCCTGGGGCTACGTGGATCATGCCCTGCCACACGGAGCGGCTCTTGTCTTCCAGCGCGCCCTTGAACAGCAAGTCGCTGGTGGTATGCGGCGCCAGGTGGTTCTGCTGGGTGTCGTGGTCCAGGTGCTGCTCGCCGTCCGTGAAGTAGAAACCCGACATACGGGCGGTGCTGCCCTCGCCCTCCAGGTTGATCTCGGAGAAATTCTTAGTCAGCCTGCTGCCCAGGGCGCCGAAGATCCAATCCACCTGGGCGTCCTTCTGCAGCCGGGCGCGCTCGTGGCTGAAGTTCCACACATGCTCGCCCCAAGATTGCAGTTCCACGAAGCGCAGGTTAGCGCCCACGCCCACATGCAGCTCCACGATGCCGGCATGCATGGTTTGCCGATCGGCTGTGGGGGAAGCGGCCTCGTGCACATAGGTGACCGAAGCGCCATCCTCGACCCAAACCAGCAAATGCGAAAAATATGCCAAGCCGGCGCCGGGTCCCCATAAAACGGAGTGCAATGGCTCGGCGACGGTGACGCCTTTGGGCACATAGAGCAGCACGCCGCGAGCGGCCATGGCTGCGGCCAAGGCCGCAAACTTGCCTTCGCCGGGTTTGACCACCTGACCCAGCACCTTCTTCAGCAGCTTGGGTTGCTTCCTGGCGGCTGTGGCCAAATCGGTAAAGACCACCCCTTGTTTGGCGATGGCTTTGCTCAATTCGATGCTGGCCCCATCCGGACCCAAAACGATCTGGCCGCCGTGGCCCTTGCCAACCAAGGGTTTGAGCAAACGCTTGGGGATGGCGGGCAACTTGGCGGCCTTCTTCTTGTCCGGCAACGAAAAGCTGCCGGTCTGCAAGTTGCGAATGTCGGTGCGGCGCCAAGCTTCCTCTGTGGTTTGAGGCAACCCAAGGGCTTCGAACCGCTTCCAAGCCTGCTGGCGGTAGCTGCGTAGGAAGGTAGCCTCCTTAGTACCGTTGGAAAGGCTGGGGATCATTGCCTTGGTGAAAGCAAAGCCAGATGGCGTAGCCGGGGCTGCAGCCCGCCCAGACGAAGTAAAGCGTTTGATAACGCGCGTTTTTCGTTCAGCCATGATTCTGCCGTCGCGGCGTTAGCCGATCGAGCCTTCCATTTGCAATTGGATCAGTCGGTTCATCTCGATGGCGTATTCCATGGGCAGCTCTTTCACCAGTGGCTCGATAAAGCCGGAAACCACCATGGTGGCGGCCTGCTCTTCGGTCATGCCGCGGCTCATCAGATAGAAGAGCTGCTCTTCGCCGACTTTGGAGACCGAGGCCTCGTGGCCCACGGTCACATCTTCGGCGTCGATCTCGATGTAGGGATAGGTATCCGAACGCGAGGTCTCGTCCAAGAGCAAGGCATCACAGACGACATTGGACTTGGAGCCCTCGGCGCCAGGGTGCACTTTCAGCAAGCCGCGATAGGAGGCGCGGCCTCCGCTCTTGCTGATCGACTTCGATGTGATCTTACTTGTCGTCCTAGGGGCAAAGTGGATCACCTTTCCGCCGGTATCCTGGTGCTGGTGCCCGGAAGCAAAGGCCATGGAGAGGATCTCTCCATGTGCGCCGGGTTCCATCAGATAGCAGGACGGATACTTCATAGTGAGCTTGCTACCCAGATTGGCGTCCACCCACTCCATGGTGCCATTGGCGTACACGTAGGCGCGCTGCGTCACCAGGTTGTACATGTTGTTGGACCAGTTCTGGATGGTCGTGTAGCGGAAGCGGGCGTCCTTCTTGACGATGATCTCGATGACTCCGCTGTGAAAGGAGTCGGTTGTGTAAATGGGCGCCGTGCAGCCTTCTACATAATGCGCTTGCGCGCCTTCTTCGACGATGATCAGCGTGCGCTCGAATTGGCCCTGGTCGGCCTGGTTGACGCGGAAGTAAGCCTGCAAGGGCATATCCACCTTCACGCCCTTGGGAATGTACACGAACGAACCGCCGGACCACACCGCAGAATTCAGCGCAGCAAACTTGTTATCCTCGATGGGAATGATCTTGCCGAAATATTCGCGGAAGAGATCAGGGTGGTCGCGCAGACCGTGCTCGATACTCTTGAAGATCACACCTTTATCGGCTAGGTGCTTTTGGATGTTGTGATACACCATCTCCGATTCGTATTGGGCGCCGACGCCGGCCAGGAACTTCTGCTCAGCTTCGGGGATGCCCAGGCGTTCGAAGGTGCGCTTGATGTCGGCGGGCACCTCGTCCCAGTTCTTGCCCTCGGCGCCGGCTGGCTTGCTGTAGAAATAGATCTCATTCAGGTCCAGCTTGGAAAGATCGCCACCCCAGGTCGGCGTCGGGCGGGACGCAAAATGCTTATAGGCCTTGAGACGGAAATCCAGCATCCACTGCGGCTCTTCCTTCTTGGCGCTGATCTGGCGGACGATATCTTCGTCAAGACCCTTGCGCGTGCGAAAAACCGGCTTGGCGTCGTCGATGAAGTTGTATTTGTATTCGTCGATGCCCGCTAACAGCTCGGCATCGTCTTTATGTCGTTCGATAGCCTTATCGATTGCCATTATTTATCATCTCCAATTTCCAATCTCCGGCTCCGTTCCATAAAAGTATTTCGAGCTAGGAGATTGCCACGTCGGCGAACCTTTGGTCCGCCTCCTCGCAATGACGGCTACGCCGTCACCTTCTCGCCGTGCTTCTCGCGGATCCAATCGTAGCCTTTCTCTTCAAGCTTTAGCGCCAGGTCGGGTCCGCCGGTTTCAACGATGCGGCCGTTCAACATAATGTGGATCACGTCGGCCTTGATGTAATTCAGGATGCGCTGATAGTGAGTAATGATCAGCACGCCAAAATTCGGGCTGCGCAGAGCTTCCACGCCTTCGGCCACGTTGCGCAGCGCGTCGATGTCCAAACCGGAGTCGGTCTCATCCATAATGGCGATTTCTGGATTCAAAGTGGCCATCTGCAGGATTTCGGCGCTCTTCTTCTCACCGCCGGAAAACCCCTCGTTGAGGTAGCGCCCGGCGAAACTATGGTCCATCTTCAGCATGTCCATCTTTTCTTTCAGCAGCTTGCGGAATTCCGGGATGGGTAGCCCCTTGTCCTCGGGGTCCTTGGCCTTGCGGTGCGAGTTGACGGCGGTGCGAAGGAAATTCGCCACGCTGACACCCGGAATCGCCACCGGGTACTGGAAGGCGAGGAAGAGGCCCAAATGAGAGCGCTGGTCGGGTTCAAGCTCCAGAACATTTTGCCCCTTGAACAGCACCTCGCCCCCGGTAACCTCGTAGCCAGGATGGCCCATTAGCGTGTAAGCCAAGGTGGACTTGCCGCTGCCATTAGGGCCCATAAGGGCGTGAACCTTGCCCTGCTCGACAGTGAGATCTAGTCCCTTAAGGATCTCATTCTCCCCGATTTTTACACGCAGACCGCGGATGATTAGTTCGGACATGAAGCGTGATTCTCCTTGAATCGGCCACAATTGCACAGGCGAAAGAGCAAAGTAATTTTCAACCTGGGTGAGCTTTAATCAGGCAAATTATAGCAGGTTTGGTTTAGTGGGTCAATATTTATGAGGAAATTCTAAAATATTGACACTCAAAATCGCCGGTGTTATACTCGCCAGTATATTCATATGGGAACCACACGCAACCTAGTCCTGCGGCAGCTGCTCAACCAGCAGCGCTGCACGATCAACGACCTGGCCAAAGCCGTCAAGATAAACCCGATCTCGGTGCGCCATCACATAGGCAAACTGGAGGCTGACGGTTTTGTGGACTCGGCAGAGGAACGCCATGGCGTGGGCCGTCCCCGACGGATATATTTCCTCACCGAAGCCGGCCGCGAGCAGTTTCCTGCCCACACCATCAGGTTCACCAACCAATTGCTGGCGGAAGTCAAGCAGAACATGCCCGCGGAGGACTTTGGCAAGATGTTTTCTCGCATGGCAGACGGCATTGCTGAGCAGTATTCGGGCGGCCGGAAGCTGGGCGAATTGAACCTTAAGGAACGCCTGTCCCTGCTAAAGGATTGGCTGGGGTGGGAAGGGTATTCGGTCCAGATCCAGCGCGGCGACAAAGAGATCGTTATCAAGGAAACCAGTTGTCCTTACTTCTATGTCGGGCAAACACACGGTGAAGTGTGTACCATCGACAAAGCCTTGATCGCCAAGGTGCTCGCCACCGACCCGGAGCGCACCAGCTGCCTGCTATCAGGCGATAGCCATTGCACCTACGTGGTACAGCTGGACGCCATGAAGGAAATCATCTCGAACTAATGGAGTTATCGGAATGAGCCCAGTTTCATCCCAAGATCCAGCCAAACAAGCCGTTTGGGAAATAGAGAGCACCCACCCCGAACTGATCGAGGCGGTGGAAGCTTCGCTGCGCCAGGTGGTCGACCCGGAAATCGGATTGAACGTGGTCGAACTTGGCTTAGTGCGCAACGTGCAGCTTGATGAGAAGGAAAACAAGGTCATGGTCACCATGATCATGACCACACCGTTCTGCCCTTATGCCCCCGCCCTACTAGAGATGACGCGCCAAAAGGCGGCCGAGGCACTCAAGCGCGACACCACCATTCAAATGGGCGCCGAGATGTGGGATCTGACTTATATGGAAGAGGGCGCCGGCGCTGATTGGGGAATTTTCTAGTCCCAGCGAGTAGCTACGATCCTGGCTTCGGATGAGCCAGGAAGAATTCCAGCATCATCTCATTTGCTGAAATGTCCTGCGTCGGGGGATCCGACACCAAGCCGCGCTGGGCACCGGGCCAGGCATGGCCGCCATCCACGATAGTCACCAGCACCACGGAAGCATCAGCGTCACAGCCGCTGTAGGTATCAACGATGATATTTCCGGCCGCCTGGGTTTCGGTAGCGGGCTGCGAATCGCAACCGTTGGCTTGCACCCAAAAAACGACGGACGTTTCAACGGGCAGGTCATACCGCCCGACGCTAAGGGCCGCGGGTCCGATGCCGCCCTCATAAGGAACATTGTGGTCCTGCATGCCGTGGAAGGCAATGACGGCCACAGGCGCGGCCGGTGCAGGGATGACAACGTCGACACTCGAATCTGGGGAGCGGCCACCGACGGTGGCAGCGATCGGTGCGATGGCCGCCACTTTGTCAGCCAACTCGGCGCCGGCGCGATAAGCCATCATGCCGCCGTTGGAGATGCCGGTAATGTAGATGCGATCGGAATCAATCGAATAATGGCTCACCATGCTGTCGATCAGCAAGCCGAGGAAGGCCACATCATCGACCCCCTGTTCCATGGCATACTCGCAACAATGGCCCGCGTTCCAGGTGAGGACGCGATCTTCCAGCCGCCCGCTGCCATCGGGGTAGGCCACCACGAAGCCGTATTCATCGGCGTCGCCATCCATTTCGCTCAGGCGCTGGATGCCTTCGGCATTTTGCCCGCCGCCATGCAAGACGATAAGCAGGGGTAACTTGGCCCCGCCGTCATAGGCCGGCGGGATGTGCACGATCACGTTTCGCTGGCCGGTCTGGTCGCCGAGGGAGAGAAGGTAGTTTCCAGGTTCAATCTCAGGTCCGGCCGCAGCCGGCAAGGTTACAGCTGTATCCGGCGTTTCGCGCCGATCCGCCAAGCGGCAGGCGGAGAGGATCACGGCGAATAATATGAGAGTTTGAAAATGCTTCATCGTGTTAATTCTAGCCTGTTCGGTTCCGCATGAAAGCAAAACGCTAACAAGGAATGTTGAGGAAACTGGGCTATAATCTTAGTCCTGTATCGGGGCGTGGCGCAGTCCGGTAGCGCACTTGCATGGGGTGCAAGGGGTCGGAGGTTCAAATCCTCTCGCCCCGACCAACGAGACCGTCGAAAGACGGTCTTTTATTTTTCCGGAACCCGCCGCAAACCAGGCGAGGCTCTATCTCGCAGCGCACTTGCATGAGGTGTGCTGCGCGTGGGGTCGGATGTTCAAATCCCCTCGCCCCGACCAAATGCCGTTAGCAATAGCCGCCTTTGCGTCTAGATGGACGCGTGCCTAAAGATAAACACCAGACCAGGTATGCAGAACGTGGTTTTTCGGAAGAGATGGCACGAATTATCCTTCGCTAATCGTCGCCTTATCGCGTGGCGCTTCGCGTACACACTCAGGATGGCACAATGGAAAGAGATGTGGCGCAGTCCAGCGGTTCTTTTTTACGGCACCGCACTTGCGTTGGATGTCCTGCGCGTGGGGTCGGAGGTTAAGTTCCACTCGCCCAGACTTGGCGGGCGAACTGCCATTACTTGATGTTCTCCACCCAGAGGCTGCTGGCCAGCTCGTAGCCGATCACCTGCTCATTGCGCTCGAACTGCAGACGAAGCGGGCCGTTGAAGGGAGCGCGGCTAACCAGCGAGAACTCCACACCGGGGAGCAGGCCCAGGTTGGCGATGTAGCGCAACTTGTCCATATCGTGAGTGCGTACGCGGCTCAAGCGCAGGCTGGCACCCGGCTCACTCGTGATCAAAGGGGCGTCCTTAGGAAAATCAATGACCCCGTCTTTGGTGGGGATCGGCTCGCCATGGGGACAATGCTTGGGACGGCCGGCCATCTCGTCCATGCGATCTTCCAGCTCGGGGTTAATGCCGCGCTCGAACACGTCCGTAAGCTCGTGCGCGGAGGCCCAGTCGTAACCCATCACTTTCACCAGGAACGCCTCGCCCAGCCGGTGCCGCCGGAGGGCGGGCATGGCGATGCGCTCGCCGGCCGACGTCAGCCGCACGCCGCGATAGGGTTCGTAGGTGGCGAAGCCGGAATCAGTTAGGCGCTTCACCATGCGGGCAATCGCCTGTGGGGAAGATTCGACATGCTCGGCAAGGTGGGAGAGGGAGACTTGGGGGGTATCCTGCTGGATGCGGTACACCTCGGCGGCATAGCGCTGCATTGCTGGGCTTACGGTCTTCGATTCCATAGAGAGGGCAAAACCCTTCCTGCCATTCTACAGCCTTTTAACTCATTCCTCAATACGGGTGTTAACATGAGAATTGTGATAAATATTCGTGAGGTGATTATACTCGTGGGAAGGCGACCGCCGATATAATGCCCTCTCACTCCTGTAATACAGAAATAAACACTTAACATTCCGATAAAACGAGGCTGGCCTTCAAACCGTATAATTGAAAACCGAGGTACGCGATGACGCGAGAGACGCTGGAACGCAAACTAAGTGAGCTTATGGATGAGGTCCTGCTGCTGGGGTCCATGGTCGAGCAGGCCACCCTACAGGCCGTCCGCGCCCTCAAAGATCGCAACTTGGCCTCCTCCGAAGATGTTTACACCGGGGATAAGAAGATCAACTTGAAGCGCTTCGAGATCGAGGAACGCACCATCATCCTGATCGCTACGCAGCAGCCCATGGCGCGTGATCTGCGGCTGCTGACGGCTATCCTGGAGATCATCACTGAACTCGAACGAATGGGGGATTACGCCAAAGGGCTGGGCCGCATCAACCTGTTCATGGGTCCGGACAGCAACCTGAAGCGGCCGCCTGACCTGGTGACTATGGCGGAGATCTGCGTGGATATGCTTCACCGGGCCCTGGAGGCCTTCGTAACCGGCAACGCCGATGCGGCCCGCGCCATCCCCAAGGAGGATGACAAGGTGGACGCGCTGTTCAATTCAGTGCACACGGAGATCCTGCAGCAAATGATCGACCACCCCGAAAAGATCGCCCAGATCAACCACCTGCTGTGGGCCTGCCATAATCTGGAACGCCTGGCGGACCGGGTAACGAATATTTGCGAACGGACTGTGTTCATCGCCACCGGGCGCCTGCTCGAATTCGACAGCACGGATGACGAGCGCCGGGCTGCCACCAATTTCGGGCTCTAGATGCCCGGGTCGCCAGTTCATACATATTTCAAATTGACATAGTTCGCGGAGTATGTCATACTGACGACGCCTAAAGAATACATCCCCCACCCCTGCTATCTCATCGTAGAGGAGGTGTTGCCGATGGACAGTAGTCCTGAACTTCGCGCTGCGGCAGCACTCCTCGCTTTCGAGCGATAAAGTTGCTGCCGTAGCGCGCAAGTAAACCCCAAGAAGCCACCATGTGGCTTCTTGGCTTTAAAGGAGCGGGCGATGCCAAATACTAATCAGAAGGAAGCCGAAAGTCAACCACAAGGGGGAGATGGTCATAGCTGCCCGCTTGATCGGCCAACAGGACGTCTGCAGCTTGCAGGCCCCACGCATTCAAGACCTCCGGGGCCAGGGAGGTGGTATCCAAGATAAAGGCGTTGACCAGTATCAGCACACTATCGGTGAAGAGGATGCGGTCGAAAACGCCGGGCGCAAACCCGCTCTCGTCATCGCGCCAGGTGTAAAACTCCGCCCCAAGCCCATTATGGCTGGGGAAAGCGTCGCTCAAATCGGTGGCGTCCCAATCCGGTTCAAAGTCGTGGCCGTACTGCGATTCTTCGTAGATATCCCCACGCAGCAGAGTCCAAAGGTGATTGTGCGGATCGCTGTCGTAGATATTGAAATCACCCAGCAACAAGTACGGAGTCTCAGCCAGCAGGTCCATTTTTCCGCCTGGCGAGATGGCATCCTGGACCTGGGACATGATCACATCAGCCTGCTCCTGGCGTAGGAAAATATCGGCTGTGCCGCCCCCGGCCTTAAAGTGGGAACAAACCATATAGAGATCCGTGGATGCATAAATCTGATCAGGAAGATCCACCATGGCCGCAGCCTGCTGGCGGGCATTCACCACCCCGTTGGTGACCAATTCATAACCTTCCACGGCCAGGGGAAAGCGCGAGACGATGAAGGTATCGCGCTCCTTGGCAACAAACCAGGGGTCGTCCCCACCCGTGGCTTCTGCCACCAAGGCGCCAATCTGCTCTGAACTGCGCCGGTAGTTGATCTCCTGCAGGCAGATCACGTCCGGCTGCACCGCGCGAAGAATGCGCTTGAAAGCATCCACGCGATCGAATTGACGCAGGTCGTGGTTTTGGGGGTCATCAGCAGGAAAGATGGAGTCCCAGTTCACGTTGTAACTCATGACGCGCAGATCCTTCTCGTCCTGACGCGGCAGGAAAGCTTGGTAATCGGTTAGTGTGGGGGTGGAGCTCGCGGCAAGGGTAGGCCCGGGGCTGGGGATGGGCTGCGGTGTGTCCGTGGGAAGCGGCGTGGCGGTAGCCTGCGGGCTGGCGCAGGCGCCTGTCAGAAACAGGAGAATAACGAATAAGCGCCTTTTCATTAAGAAAACCAACAACGGGATTTTACTTGTTATCCAAACGAGAGGACCGCAGGGTTTCCTGCGGTCCTCTTTCACAACGTGGTTTTGCCAGCGCTACAGGGTTACTGGGTCTCAGCCACCGCCGCGTCAGCATCGGCCTGCAACTGGTCCAGGATGGCCTGGATCGCAGCGGAATCGGCTGCGGCCATGGCCGCATCGAAGGCGGTATTGATCAGGCCGCGCACTGCGCCGTGGGCCGGCAGATTCGGTTCGGCCATGCCATATTGCATCAGGTCGTAGGAGCCTGCCCAGATCGGGTCATCGGCCGGCTTAGTCCCCAGATCCGTGGTGGACTGCGTGGGGAAGTAACCGGTCATGGACACCCACAGGGCCTGGGTCTCCGGCGAAGTGAGGTATTTCAGGAAAATCCAGCTCGCCAGGTCGCCATCAGGGTTGGTGGTGACGATGCCGGCCATCTGGCCGAAAGCGTTCACGACCAAGGTCCCGTCGGGACCTGGGACTGGGATGGAACCCCAAACATCGGTGTTGCCGATGTCGTCAAAAGCCGACTGCTGGAACGGAATACCAGCGGTCGAGCTGTTGGCGAACAAGGCTAGCCGGCCGGCAAATTCGGGGTTGGGGAAACTGGGGGTGGTCAGCGTGCAGCCACTATCCTTCAAGTCCTTGAGGAAGAGAGCCGCATTCAGGCTGGCCGCGTCGTTGAGCAAGTAGCCACTGCCGTCAGCATTCAAACCTGGGCCACCAAAAGCCCAGATCCAGGGCAACACGTTAGAGGCGCCGTTGAACAGCACGTAGCCGGCGTCATTGTTGTCCGGATTGTCATCGGCTGCGTTGGCTGCCGCAGCGGCGCAAGCCTGCTCTTTAAATTCCGCCGAAGTGGCCGGCGGGCCATCGAAGCCTAACTCCTCAGCCCAGGTGTAGTTGTAGAAAAGCACCTGCGCGGATTGATTTACAGGGATACCGATCTGGGTGCCGTCGGCCAGAGTGCCCGAGCTAAGCGGGCCAGGGAAAATGGAACCCCATACTTCTGGATCGACTCCGTAGATGGGATCTTCGATGAAGGGATTAAGGCTGGAGATGACTCCAAGCCCATACCAACGGGAAAGACCGTTGGGGAAACCCATGGTCAGGTTGGGCAATTCGCCTGTGGTGATGGCGCCGTTCACCGCGGTTTCCAAGTCGCCCTGGCTGCCCTGGGGAACGTTCTCAACCGTAATGCCGAATTCATTCTCGGCATTGAATTTATCGATAACGGCGGTCATCCCTTCCAGGTTGGCGCCGCTGCTAAAGGCATGCCAGAACACGATCGCCTGGCCGTTCGGATCGCCTTCCAGGTTGCTGATGACTTCGGTTGGTTCCGGCGCTTGCGTCGGCTCCGGTGCGTCGGTTGGTGCAGGGGCTGTGGTGGGCGTGGCTGCCGCGCCGCAAGCCGTGAGCACCAGCATCATGACCGTAGTAAGGGCCAGGATGGATGTAAGCTTGGTTTGTTTCATGTCTTTCTCCTCGTGGAACGCTAGTTTTACTTACCTTAAATGATATGGCGGACTGCTGCGAACTGATCCGCATGAAAGTTCGTCCCTAACACCACCTCCTTTTAGTCATGGAACAGCCCGCAGCAAGCGGTCAGCCTTTTAGCCCGCTGCGGGCAATACTCTCGGTGAATTGCTTTTGTGTGAGGAAATACAAAGCCAGGATGGGCAAGATCGTGATCATCGAAGCGGCCATCACCAGATTCAACTCGCTGCCGGCTTCATGAAGAAAGTTGAACAAGCCGGCTGAGATGGGAAGCCACTCGGGGGAATTTGTGACCAAGAGCGGCCAAGCCAGAGCGTTCCAGGTGCCGATGAAGGAAAGCACCACGATCACCATGACAGGCGCCTTGGACAGAGGCAGGACTATCTTCCACAGAATGCGCATGTGCCCTGCCCCATCGATCTTGGCGGCATCGAATAACTCCTCGGGGATCTGCGAGAAAAACTGGCGCAGCAGAAACACCGAGAAGACGCTGCCCATGAAGGGAATGGTCAGCGCCGGCCAGGAGTCCAGCCACGGGATGGGACCCACGCGGCCGAGCCAAGTCACAGTGAGCAAGTTAGGGATCATGGTCACCATGCCTGGGATCATCATGGAACTCAGCAGCAAGCCGAAAAGGACCTCACGCCCGGGGAACTTGATGCGCGCAAAAGCATAGGCCGCCAGCACACTGAAGATTAGCTCACCAGACAGCGTAATCACGGTGATCAGGATCGAGTTCTTCAGGTATTGCGAAAACTGCGCTCCTTGCCAAGCCTCCACATAATTCTCAAAGTGCAGTTGGCTGGGAATTAGCGTGGTGCCGATCGATTCGCCCAAGCTCATGAAGGATTTCAAGATCATCCACACGAAAGGACCCAACGAAATAACCGCCCCAAGGGAAAGGATGATATACGTGAGGATGGTCCATACCTTGCCATGGGGCAAGAAGGGGGCGCGGGATCGCTCCGCCGGCAGGGCGAAAAGCTTTTCGCCGGTGATGTCAGCCATAGAACACCCGACGACCTTGCGTGCGATTATTTATGTAAGTGAGCACCAAGATGACCGCAAAGAGAATGAAGGCCAAGGCCGAAGCATAACCGTAGCGACCTTTGGTAAAGAACTCATCGAAAATAACAATACTAATGGTATCCACGGTACCCAGTGATTGGCCGAGGCGCATCACCCAGATGGTGTTGAAGGCCTTGAAGGTGCCCATCACGGCGATCAGCGAGAGGAAATACGTGGTGGGCGAAAGGAGCGGGAAGGTGATGTGACGGAAGATCTCCCAACGGCTGGCGCCATCGATCTGGGCGGCTTCACTAAGCTCCCCGTCGATGTTGGCGAGGCCGGCCAGGTAGATGACGGTGTTGTAGCCGACGAAAGTCCAGATGGACAAGATGATGATGACCAGCATGGCCAGGCTAGGGCCGGGCAGCCAGCTGGCCAACAGGGCTTCCAGGTTATCGGGCAGCCAGGATGGAATTATGGAATTGGGAAAGTTGGCGTCGCCTAAGGCATTAGCCAGCAGGGTCAGCACGCCTTTAGGTTCAGCCAGCCAGGCCTGGGGTGGCAACCCAAGCGATTGGAGGATGGCGTTGATCGGTCCCGTCGTGCGTTCAGAGAACATGAGACGGAAGACCGTGGCGCTGGCGATGGCCGGGGTCACATAGGGGATGAAGAAGATGATACGGAAGGCGGCCGAACCGCGCAGCTTCTGGAACAACAAAACGGCCAGGAACAATCCAATGGCTATCTGGATCGGGACGGTGCCCAGCGAGAAGAAGATGGTGAGTTTGAGCCCATTCCACAGGTCGGCATCGCCTGACGCGACGATGGTGGGGATTTCGATGATCAGCAGGACGGCGGCCACCATCAGGGTGGAGGCAGCCAACACGCGCCAGAGGAAGGCCCGATTACTGTCCTGCTCGCCTGCGCTCTTCCAGAGACGCCAGCCAAAATAAAGCAAGATCACCCCAGAGCCTACCGTAATGAATTGCGGCCAGATCCCGGGGTCGGCGCCGATCTCCGTGGCCAGGGCGTAAGCGGCGGCGACAGATTGGAAAGTGAAGTAGAGCAGGCCCAAGCCAATGGCGGCCGTCAGCCAGGCCCAGCTGAAATCGCGTTGATAACCACTCTTCAGCCTTGACCGTAAGAAATAACGAAGCAACAAACCTACCACCAGCGCGGCGCCGAGAAGCTCGACGAAGAGCAACCAAGCGGGATAAACGCTTTCAGCGAAGAAGGCCTCACCAAGCAGGCGCATGAAGAGGTCGCGGGTCCTTTCCAGGCCGCGCATCTTGCGGGCGATTTCCAGGAATTCAGGCAGCTGAAGGAAAACCCAGCGGGTGAAGGCGATGATGGTGGCCGCCCACAGCGCTCCGGGGATAGCCAGCAACCAGGGTTGGGCGGCCTCGGAACGGGCCCGGGCGGCAATACGCCGCACGATACGGAAGCTGCCATACAAGGCGCCAAGGCTGATGGCGAAGGCGCCGATATAGGCGAGATTATCGAGAGCGGCAACATAGTTGCCTATGCCCAGGAACTCATCGCGCAGGATGAGCCATTTATGCAGACTGACGTAGAGGGCGAAGGCGACAGGAAAAATGCCGAAAAGGAAAATGAGAATGATGGCTGGGGCAATCAGCCCGTACCCGGTGAGATATTCCCGCAGATCGCGCCCCTTACGGCCAGAAAAGTAACTGCTAAATCGACCGGTGAACGCGCGGGGAAAGCTCATTTTGTTCGGCTATTCTCCCGGGTGACAACGACTTGATTTTGGCGTCATAATCTAGATAAGGAAACCAGCTATCCAAAGATTATAAATGAAAACGGGCGGAAAACCGGAAATCGAAAATGCATGGCGCGGCGTTAACCTGGCCCACGCGGAATCCGATGGGGGAATTGCGATCAGGCGGACTCGCCTGGCAGCATAACCGCGCTATTCAGCTTTCCCAGGCAGCCGCTACTGACGCTGAAGCGCCCGCCTAAGGGAACTTGGAATTAAGTCTACGGCCAGGCCTTTGTGCAGTTCCCAGATCTCCGTATGGGTTACGGACTGACCAGGCTGCAGCTTTATAAGCGGACCTAATGTCTCCAGCTCGACAAAACGATCGTTGCAGTAGGTTTCCAAATTGCAGCCCCCATCCGGGTAGGCCGCGATAGGTTCAACGGAGAAGCGTTTGACAAAGAGGATGCCATCCAGCCAATAGGCCGCCCAGCCGGCTGAACAATAGGTCCCCAGCTTCAGCGGAGGCAGCGAGGCGTTTGCATCCAACAGGATGAAATCGTCAGCCAGGTGGAGACGCGCATCGCCGATGCGCGAGTACGGCCACAAAGCCAGCCAGCGATTAGGCAGGAGCGAGTTCTCGGTCGGCCCAGGCTGGGGCAGGATCAAGGTGCCCCCAAGGCGCAGCATGGACAGCGCCCACGGCGCACACTCCACATCCTCTTGGCCCTCATTCCGCAAGGTATGCCGAAGCGTCAGCATGGGCCGCGTTTCGTCCAGCCTTATCTCCATCGACTTTGCCAGCCCTGTCCCCGGTTCCGTACCGGCTGCCAAGCGAACTCCATCCGCAAGTAACTCGACCTGGACTGGTTGGTCTGGGATATAGCTGCGCGGCAACGCTTCAGGGGCATGCCATAGGCGATGCCCACCCATAAAGTGAAAACGGCCGTATTCCGTGTCCTGGCTTAGGTCGGGAAGCTCTGCGAGGAGATTGGTACCCGCAAAGATCAAACGTGCCAGCCGAGGCCCAACGTCGGTCAAATATTCAACGCGAAGATTCCCGCTTTCGAGGGCGGCAACGGGGTGGTCGCAGAACTCCTTCATGCAACCAGTTTATCGAAAGTAGGCTTTAGCGCAGGGTAAAGACCGCGGTAAATGGGGTAGGCCTTGCGGTATATATCCGCTTGGTCAGTATCCGGGGCAGACCCTCCCGTGATGCGCACTACCGCCTTACAGGCGTCTGCGACAGTAGGCCAGGCGCCCGCCCCGACTGCGGCCAATAGCGCCGCGCCGAAGGCTGCCCCTTCGCTGGCGTTTACCAGGGAAAGCTCAACTTCGAGAACGCTGGCCAGAATTTGGCGCCACAGGAGCCCCTTTGTCCCTCCGCCCGAGGCGCGCACCTGCGTGATCTTCCCCAATCCTGTGCTTTGCATCAGCTGAAAGCCGTCTTTGAGACCGAAGGCAACGCCTTCCAATACGGCGCGGGTGAGATGGCCGCGGCCATGGCGCAAGGTCAGTCCAACGAAGGCGCCGCGCGCCAGCGGGTCGGCGTACGGCGTGCGCTCGCCGCTCAGGTAAGGCAGGAAGTAAAGGCCTTCCGCTCCTGGAGGAACAGCAGCGGCCTCAATGAGCAATTTGTCGAATGAAACGCCCGGGGCCAAGGTGTCACGGAACCATTGCAGGCTGCCGGCAGCGGAGAGCATCACGCCCATGAGGTGCCAGGTATTGGGGATGGCATGGCAAAAAGCGTGCAGGCGGCCTTCGGGTTCAATAAGCGCCGAGGGGGTGGTGGCGAAAACGACGCCCGAAGTGCCTAAGGTCAATGCTATTACACCGGGTTCCACGGCGCCCACTCCGACGGCTTGGGCGGCCTGGTCCCCGCCACCTGCCATCACAGGAATGCCGGCCTTCAATCCAAGGGAAGAGGCCACGGCCGCGTTCAAAGCGCCTGTAACCTCGGGACCTTCAAATGTAGGTGGCAGCCAGCTGGGATTGATTCCCAGGGTCTCGACGACTTCCTGCGACCAAGCGCGCGCCTTCAAGTCGAACAAGGCGGTGCCTGACCCGTCGGCTTTGTCCATGGCGTATTCACTGGTCAATTGAAAACGCACATAATCCTTGGGCAACAGGATGTGCCTGGCCTTGGCATAGATCTCCGGTTCATGTTTTCGCACCCAAAGGATCTTGGGTGCAGTGAAGCCGGTCAGGGCGGCGTTGCCCGTGATGCTGATGAAATGCTCTTTGCCCAGGCGCGCGTGGATCTCGTCACATTCGGCCTGCGTACGTTGGTCATTCCACAAAATGGCGTGGCGCAACACAGCGCCGTCCGCTCCCAGGAGGACGAGGCCGTGCATTTGGCCGGTGAGCCCCATGGCGGCCACCTGAGCGCCGACATCCCCGGCCTGCTTCAAAGCCATGCGGATGCTATTTTGAGTCGCATCCCACCATTGGCGCGGATCCTGCTCGGACCACAGGGGTTTTGGGGTGTGCAGGATATGAGGACTGGAAGCCTGGGCGATGAGACTGCCGGCCTCGTCGATCAACAAGGCCTTGCTGGAAGTCGTCGAGACATCGATGCCAAGAAAATATTGCGCGGCCATGGGTGATCCGGGATAGAGGACCGGGCCGGGATTAGCCGACTTCAACAGGGCAATCAAAGATGCGCTCTTCCAAGGGTATCACCGCCCCCCTGCCAATTTCGAATTCGCCGCGCAGCCGGATGTCAGACGAAGAGCTGCCCAGCGAAACCTCTATTTGGCCCGGCTCCAATACCAATTCCAAATTCAAGCCGAAGAAGGCCAACTGGTTGACCGGAAGATGGAAGGCGATGCGCCGAGTTTGGCCGGGCTGCAGCGTGAGTCGAACATAGCCGCGCAACTCCTGGACCGGGCGCGGGCTTGAAGCAAAGGGATCCTTGGTGTACAACTGGACAACTTCGTCCCCGCTTACTTTGCCAATATTCTGCACCTCAGCGGATATCATCACGGTTTCGCCAGCATTTACCCGGACCTGGCTAATGGACAAGGACCTGTACTCGAATTTCGTGTAACTGAGTCCATGCCCAAATGGGTATAGAGGCGCCGCGCTTTCCTGAACGTAATCCCCATGCCAATTGGAATGCATTCCCGAGGGCTTGTGATTGTAAAAGATGGGGGATTGCCCAACGTGGCGTGGGATCGAAACCGGCAGCTTGCCGCCAGGGTTCACCCGACCGAACAGGATATCGGCGACGGCCGCCCCGCCCTGTTCGCCGGGCAGCCAGGCCTCGAGGATAGCATTTGCATGCTCATCCAACCATGGTTCGGCGAAAGGCCGCCCATTCACCAGGACGATTGCCACAGGCTTGCCAAGCGCAATGACCGCCTGCGCCAGTTCCCCCTGGACCCCGGGCAGCTTGAGATCAACACTATCACGCGTTTCCCCCGTGGTGCTATCCACGGTCAGGCCGGAATAGTCACCCAGAACGAGGATAACAGCCTCCGCTTGTTGAGCAGCAGCCAGGGCTTCGTCAAAGCCGCCGCGATCGTTGCCCAGGTTCTTGCAGCCCTCCGCGTAAAGCACGTTGGTCCTCGCCGAAATTACAGCCCTAATGCCATCCAGTACCGTAATAGCATGGGTGGCTAGCGGGGTCAGCGAATCCCAATCGGCTTCAACAAATGATGAGTTTTCCGCCGGATCGAGTCTCACTCGATCCAGTACCGAAGCGTAGGAATAGTCGCTCAATTGGCTACGGGCGTTATCTGCATTCGGGCCGATAACCGCAAGCGTCCCCAGATCCTTCCGCAGAGGCAAGAGGCCATCGTTCTTCAGCAGGACCACGGTCTTGGCGGCGATCTCGTAGGCCAGCTTTTCTGCCGCCGTGGCATCAAAGAGCTCCAGGACTCGGCCTTCATCTACATAGGGATTGTCGAATAGCCCGAGCTCCATCTTCTTCTTCATGTGGCGGGCAACTGCGTTATCCACGCACTCGATATCGATCTGACCCGCTTCCAGCGCAGCTCGCAGCGGGTCGCCATAACAATACGTGGTCGGCAATTCCACATCCACCCCTGCGTGCAAGGCCAAGGCTGCCGCGGTGGGCAGATCCGGGGCGGCAAAGTGGTAATCGTGGATCATATTGACCGCGTTGTAATCGGAGACCAGCAGTCCGTCGAAACCGAGCTTGTCGCGCAAGATTTCGGTCAGGTAGGCATGAGAAGCAGCGACCACCTCGCCATCCACTTCTGGATAAGCGCACATGATGGTGGCCAGGTCGGCGTCTCGGATTGCGGCGTGGAAAGGGGAAAGGAAGCTATTCCACAGCTCGCGTTCACCCAATTGGACAGGAGCGCAGTTCAGCCCACCCAGGGACAAACTGTGCCCAACAAAATGCTTGCCGGTGGCCAGGATGCCGGTGAGCGTGGAATCTCCCTGCAAGCCACGCACATAGGCGCACCCGAAATGGCCTACCAAAGTCGGGTCTTCCCCAAAGGTTTCTTCGACGCGACCCCAGCGCAGATCGCGGGAGACATCCAATACCGGGGCCAACCCCTGGTGGGCGCCGATAGCTCGCAACTGACGGCGAATGGCATCCGCCATGCGTCGGGCCAGCCCCGGTTCGAAGGTGCTGGCCAAGCCGAGCATCTGAGGGAAGTTCGTGCCGCCCAGGACCATAGCCCCGGAGCAGGATTCCTCGTGGACGATGGCCGGGATCCCCAAGCGTGTTTCATCGACCAGGAATTTCTGGATCCTGTTGGCCGCCTTGGCTGCCGAAGCCGGGTCCATTGTCGAAGCACCGCCCAAGCGAGTGATCTGGCCGATACCGTCCTTGAGCCTTCCCGCCATCCGGTCCGCATCCAGGGTGCCCTTGGACTGCAATTCAAAGATCCAGCATGACCCTAATTGAGCCAGTTTCTCATCCAGCGTCATCTTTCGAATGAGCTGGGAGATGTTTTTTATGTTCAGCTTCGTGCTTAAAGTGACTGTCATGTTAAGTATCCATCGCCCATAGGCATAGGCCTAAGGCATTGATCATCTCACGCCTAGCAATAACTCCACTGTCAGCTGGTCTAGTTTCTCATACTGCAGGCCGCGCTCGGCAAGCGACTTGCGGTCGAAGGCTTGTTTCTTGAGGGCGGCGGCTGTTTGGGAGGAAAAGGCCCCAAGATATGCAGTCATGGCTTTATCTTCGGCATTGATTGCCGCCAGCAAGGATTGGATTTCCTTATCCGCATTCCAGCGAGTGGCCTTTTCCTTGAGGATCAAGTAAGTGCGCATGCAGCCGCGAGCAAAATCCTTCACGCCCTCGTAGTCTTCACTGCGATACGCATGCGCATCGAAATGGCGGCTGCCGGAGTAGCCGTTATCCTCAAGCAGCTTTACCAGGAAGAAGGCGCTCTTGAGATTGACCGCGCCGAAGCGGAAATCCTGATCGTAGCGGCCAAAGGCCTGATCGTTCAAATCGATGTGGAAGAGCTTGCCGGCCTCGAGGGCTTGAGCCACTCCGTGGACGAAGTTCAACCCGGCCATGTGCTCGTGGGCTACCTCCGGGTTTACGCCGACCATCTCGGGATGCTCGAGGGTTTCGATGAAGGCCAGCATATGGCCGGTGGTCGAATTATAGATATCGCCGCGCGGCTCGTTAGGCTTGGCCTCCAAAGCGAACCTCAGATCGTACTTTTGCTCGAGGACATAATTGCACAGAAAATCCATCGCCGCGCGTGTACGCTTAATGGCGACAATGGGGTCCTTAGCCGCGTCGGTTTCGACGCCTTCGCGGCCGCCCCAGAAGACGTAGATCCTGGCGCCCAGCTCTACTCCCAGATCGATGGCCTGCATGGTCTTTTGCAGGGCATAAGCACGCACACGTGAGTCGTTGGAGGTGAAGGCGCCGTCCTTGAAGGCCGGATCGCTGAAGAGATCCGTTGTGGCCATGGGCACTACCAGGCCGGTTTGCTTCAGGGCGCCCTTGAATTCGCGGATGATCTTGTCGCGCTCAGCCGGGGTGGCGTCGATGGGCACCAGGTTATTGTCGTGAAGATTCACTCCCCAGGCGCCGACCTCAGCCAGAAGATGCACCAACTCCACGGGCGATTTTTGTTCGCGCACCGGCGCCCCGAAGGGATCGCGGCCGATGTTGCCGACGGTCCAAAGCCCGAAGGTGAAGCGGTGTTCCGGTCTCGGCGCGTAATCAGCTTGCATTGCTACTCCATTCTCACTTCTAACCCTTGATGGCGCCAGCGGTGAGGCCCGAAACGATCTGCCGCTCGGCGATCAAATAAAAGAGCACCGCCGGTATCGCCGATAGACCGACAAAAGCGGCTGTGAGCGCTATATCGCTGCCGCTGTATTGCCCCTGGAATTGCATGGTGCCCAAGGGCAAGGTCCACAGCTTATCGGAGTTGAGCACCACCAAGGGGACGAGCACGTCATTCCAACTCGCTACCATGGTCAAGGCCGCTACGGCGCCCAGGGCGGGCCGCGCCAGGGGGAGCAAAACACGCCAGAAGAAGCCAAAGGTATTGCAGCCGTCGATGTAAGCCGCGTCCTGTAATTCAGAAGGAATGGATTGGAAGAAGCCGCGCAGGATCATGATGTTCCCCGACATGGCAAAGGCGGTTTGCACGAGAATGACACCCCACAGGCTGTCGGTCAGCTCCATATCACGCAGCACCAAAAAGACCGGCAAGATGGCCACGTTGATGGGGAACATAAGGCCGATGGTGAGAATGTTGAAAGCCAGGTTGTTGCCGCGGAATTTCATCCGGGCAAAAACAAAGGCCGCCAAAGCGCAGACGGTCACAACCGCTACGGTGGCTGCAACCATGACGAAAAGACTGTTGCGCATCATGGCCCAAAAGGTATCCATGCCAAGGATCTTGGTGATATTTCCCCAATAGAGGGGTATGGGTAAGGCGTGAGGTGAGGCCAGCGCCGCGCCTCTGGTTTTGAGGGCCGCGAAGATCAATATCACAATGGGGATCAGCAGAAGCAGCGCAAGCAGGGTCAGCAGAAAGTACTGCATTATTTTGGTTAAGTTTCTGCTTGTTCTTCTGCTATGGGTTATTGGTGGACCTTGCATAGTCTTCCTTTGCACTGGCCTCTTATAAACCACTAAGGTGATCTCTCTGCGGGAAGAGGCGGAGGTAAGCCACAGAGAAGGTTAGTGAAATCAGCAGCAAGATGATCGCAACGGCAGAGCCATAGCCGAGATCGAAGCGCACAAAGGAGTAGCGATACATATAGGTGGACATCACTTCGCTGGAGTTCACCGGACCCCCACGAGTCATGATCCAGATGAGCGCGAATTGCTGCAGCGACCCGAGCACGGACAGCCATACAGAGGTGCGAATAGTGCTGGATAAGAGCGGTAGGATGATTCCAAAAAACAATTGGCGCTTGTTAGCCCCGTCGATGACCGCGGCTTCCTCGATCTCCTTGGGAATGCTCTGCAGGCCAGCCATATACAACAACAGGTGCAACCCGAAATATTTCCAGGTGAGCACGACGAAGATGGAGATCATTACCAGGCTGGGATCCGCCAACCAAAGAACCGGGTCGGCACCAGGGATCAAGGTGATCACCGCATTGATGAAGCCGCGCGCAGGCATCGGATTCAGCAAGATCAGCCAGATGGCCGCGGTAATCACCTCTGAAAGAACATAGGGCATGAAGAAGATAGTGCGGAAAACAGCCCGGCCCCGCAGGCTACGGCCGACCAGCATGGCCAGAGCAAGGGAGAACGGTAGTTGAACGAGCAAGGCCAAAACGATCAGGATCAGGCAGTTCACCACGGCCTTGATAAAGACCTGATCCGTGAGAATGCGCTTGAAGTTATCCAGCCAGACAACATCCACGGCCGGGCCAAAACCCGCCCAATCGAAGAAGCTGTAATAGACCGACTTGATTATGGGGAAAGCCAGGAAAATGAAAAACAGAGCGAAAGCCGGCAGCAGGAAAAAGAAGATCACCGATCTATCACCGGCGCGGACGGGGAAACCCGTCGCTTGCTCTCCGCCTGCCTTACCGACCGCTCCGATTTGCATGACTGAGTCTCCGTTACATGGAAGAGGGTTGGGCGGGAAGTTTCCTCCCCGCCCATTTATTACAAAGCAGCCTTATTGCAGTTCAGCCGCGTACGCGTCGTCGATCTGCTGAGCAGCTTCTTCAGGGGTGAGGGTGCCGGCAAACAAACCCGCAACGGCATCATTCACCACAGAACCAACTGCAGGGGGCAGATACTGATCGTAGTACAGCTGGAAGTACTCAGCTGCAGACAAGCCCTGCTGAACCTGTAACAGCATGGCATCCGTCAGTCCAACTTCAGCGCCGGCCACCACAGGCACGGACATGCCGATTTCGGCCTGAGCGGTCTGGGAGTCAACGCTGCTGATGAACTTGAGGAAGTCAATGGCTTCCGGTTCGGCATTGATGCCGACCACGAAGCCATTCCCGCCGCCGAGGGCATCAACCGCTCCGCCAGCCCCGCCCGGGATAGCCGGGAACGGGAACCAGCCGAGCTTGCCGTCCAAGCCGACGCCATCGGCGCTGTTCTCACGGAACGCGCCGGGAGCCCACTGACCCATCAGGTCCATGGCCGCGTTGCTGTTCGCCATGGCGATGGCTTCATCGCCCCAGGTTGCAGCCAGGAAGCCGGGTTGGAAGGCATCCATAGCCACCAGCTCTTGCAGCATTTCGCCGGCCTGCACAAACGGTGCATCCGTGAAAGCGCCAGAACGAGAGTAGGCCGCGTCAAAGGCAGCCTTGCCGCCAATGCGCACAGCCAGATACTCCCACCAGAAAGCGCCGGGCCACTTGTCGCCAGCACCTACCGCGATCGGCGTGATGCCTGCGTCTTTGAGCAGCTCGATATCGGCGACTAGCTCATCCCAGGTAGCGGGAGGGGCAGAGATGCCAGCCTGAGCAAATAGCTCGGTGTTGTACCAGAAGCCCACGATGCCTGCATCGCGCGGCACGCCGTAGTTCACGCCGTTGTACGCGTACAGACCTAGCGCACCGGGAGCGAAGGTATCGCCCCAGCCGCCAGCGGCCAAGTCAGCGGTGATGTCCTTGAGCAAGCCGGCCTCGGCATACTCATTCATCACGCCACCGCCCCAGCTCTGGAAGATGTCGGGGGGATCGTTGGATTGCATTACCGTGGTGAGCTTGGTCTTGAAGGCCTCGTTCTCCAGAGCGGTAATCTCGATGGTCACATTGGGATGGGCAGCCATGTACTCAGCGGCCAGGCCTTCCCACAAAGCAACCTGATGTTCTTCGGTCTGGATATGCCACCAGGTGATGGTGACCGGCTCCGCAGCGGGTTCTTCCGCTACAGGCTCTTCGGCCGCTGGTTCTTCAGCCGCGGGTTCTTCTGCCGCGGGGGCCTCAGTGGCGGCCGGGCCGCAAGCGGTCAGGGCAAAAGCCAAGATCGCCAGCAGGCTCAAAAACATGTAGATCTTTCGGGACATTTCTTCTCCTTTAGCTATGCTTGCTTCAGCCCCAAAGGGGCCGAGCTCTCCTGAACAACGTGAGGAAACGAAAAGCGTATAATCTGTTAGTGGTTGGTCCTCCTTTCCTGTAAAGGGTGCCAAACACGAAAGGCGGGGCTGGCTTGGCTTTTGCGGTCTAGCCAGCCCTGTCCTTTGGGGGGGATATCGAGGCGCGGACGATGAGTTCGGTGGGCAACTCCGTCCGGCCAAGTTCGGTAGTCGGGTTCTTCAACTTATCGATGAGCATTTGCGCGGCCAGCCCGCCCATCTCCCGGAGCGGCTGGCGGACGGTGGTTAACGCGGGCCGTACGACGGCCGCTTGAGGGATATCGTCGAATCCCAGGATGGAAATATCTTCCGGGACGCGCAGCCCGCGGCTGCGCACCGCGTCCATGGCGCCCATGGCCATCACATCGTTGGAGGCAAAAATCGCGGTGGGCGGCGGCTCGATATCCAGCAAAGCGCAGGCACCCGCATACCCTTCCGGTTGAAAGAAGGAGCCTTTGTAAATGAGTTGCGGATCTTCCGTCACGTGATATGTCTTGAGCGCGGCTTTGTAACCGCCGAGCCTTTCGATAGCTGCACCCAAGTCCATGGAACCGGTGATAAACCCGATCCGCGTGTGGCCGAGTTTGATGAGGTGCTCGGTGGCGTTATAGGCGCCCTGCCAATTCATGGCCCCCACCGATGGGCAAGGCGACCCCGTGCCCTGGTGGTCGATCAACACAAACGGGAAGTTCCTTCGCGAGAGTGTGCCCACATAATCGGCGGGGTTGCGCGGCAGGACCACAAGCAGTCCATCGACCATGCCGCGCACCATGTTGGCGACGTAGTTGGCTTCTTTTGTAGCCGCGCGGTGGGTGGTGAACAACATCAGATCCAATTGGTGCAGGGCCAGCTCGGCATCCACCCCATGCATGATCTCGCCGATATACCCTGTACCCAGATCGGGCACCAGGATGCCGATCGTGTTTGTCTTGCTACCCTTCAATCCGCGCGCTTGGCGATTGGCGACGTACCCCAGCTCACGGACTACGCTCACCACGCGCTCCCGGGTATCCGGGGCTACATGGATATCGTTATTTAGGACCCGGGAGACCGTACCCAAAGAGACCCCCGCCCGCTCGGCAACTTCCACGATGGTGACCTTAGGGGGCTTTTCTTTGGCCATGGTTCTGGAAACGTTCACAGGGAAAAAGAGCAAATCCCGTAATTAACCCCACGAAAAAGATGATATTTGAGCATAAAAAGGGGAAACCCGCCGATATTCATGGAAACGTTTCCACCACTATATAGCACGAAACCCGCCTTGGAGTCAAGAATTAACGTCCTTGTAACATTTGTGAAATATAGTGCAAATGACCTGCACTTGCATAGGTCATTTGTATCTAACTCCCCCGCCCATTCAGGTTCACACTCATATCAAACCTGCGAGAAAACCAAGATACATAAATTCGCCTCCCGTTTCAGGGTCTTTTTGGAACAAAGGAGGTAACAAAGTGCCTATTGCCCCTGTTCCGCAGAATAGGCCCGGCAGGGCTAGCCCACAGCCGGGATCTCCGCCTTCGCAAGCCTCCGTTCTGGAGTTCTTCCGCGAGATTTCCCCGGGCCTTCCCCAAATTGAATATTGCATCCAATGTGGCAGCTGCGGCGGGTCATGCCCTGCAGCGACTCTCATGGATCACACGCCGCGGCGGCTGTTTGCCCTGATCAAGGCCGGCGAAATGGAGGAGGTGCTGCAAAGCAACACCCCCTGGTATTGTGTTTCATGTTATTTCTGCATGATCAGGTGCCCACAAGAGATCCATATCACCGACCTGATGTACGGGCTAAAGACACTGGCCTACCAACGCGGCTACACGCACAACAACAAAGCCACACATCTTTCCACGACCTTCGCCGGCTACATCGAGCGTTACGGCCGGGCGTTTGAACTCGGCATCGCCGCGCGGCATTATCTGCGTCACCCGCCAAAGGACCTGCTGGGAACAGGCAGGATGGGTACGGCCATGATCCTTAAAGGCCGGCTCAAATTCCTGCCCGAGAGAATCAAGGGAACGACCCAATTGAACAAAATCCTCACGCGCGCCAAGGAACTGGAGACGGCTCTATGAAATACCTCTTCTATCCCGGGTGTTCCTTGCATAGCACATCCAGCGCCTACCTCGATTCGCTCCACGCCATCGAAGGCAAACTGGGCTTCGAGTTGAGCGAGGTGGAGGATTGGAATTGCTGCGGCGCCAATGAATACATCGCCCTGCACCGCATCCCATCCTACGCGTTGATCGCACGCAACCTGGCCCTGGCCGAGGAACAGCAGAACGGCGCGCAGACACTGGTAGCGGCCTGCAGCGCTTGCTATGTTAACTTGGCCAGAACGGCCAAATACATGGGCACGGATAAGGAACTGAACGCACGCGTCAACGATGCCCTGGGCGCCGGAGGTATGCATTACACCGCCGGCTCTGTCGAAGTACGCCACATCCTGGACCTGATGTGCAACAAGCTCGGCGCCTGCAAAATCAAAAAGATGGTGGAACGGCCGCTTAGCGGCTTACGCGTGGCCCCCTATTACGGTTGCATGGTGCTGCGGCCAGACCCCGACAACCGCTGGCGCGACCCCGAATCGCCAACCGCACTGGAGGAGCTGATCCTTGCCACCGGAGCGGACCTAGTCGATTTCCCCCTCCGCACGCATTGCTGTTCCGGGCATATGCCGCAGATCACAACGGAAACCTCTCTGGATCTGATTCGCCGGCTCGTTGAAGGAGCAGTAAAGAGCGGCGCTGACCTGCTGATCACTACCTGCCCGCTGTGCCAACTGAATATCGACGGGTACCAGGCGCAGATGAACAAGTTCTTCGGCACCAGCTACTCTATGCCCATCATCTTCTTCACCCAATTGATCGGCCTGGCATTCGGATTGAGCCCCAAGGCCGTGGGCATTGGCAAGGAGATCGTTTCCGCGGCTCCGGCCCTGGCCCGCATCGGTGTGAAAGAAGAAGCCGCGCCGGTAACATCTCGGCGGCCACCTAAAGACACCGGGTTGCCCATGCCGCGCATGCCTAAGGCTTACGGAGACGAACTATGACAAGCTCGAGTGGCAAGAACGGGAACCATCGGGTCGGCGTCTACGTTTGTCATTGCGGCTCCAACATTGCGGGCGTCGTCAACGTTTTTGAAGTCGCCAAATGGGCCCAGGAGAACCTGGCCGACCAGGGCGTGGTGGTGGCCAAGGAATACAAATTCATGTGTTCCAGCCTGGGTCAAAAGCTCATCGAAGAAGATATCCAGAAAGAGAAACTCGATCGCGTGGTGGTGGCGGCCTGCTCGCCCCACTTGCATGAAAAGACCTTTCGGGGAGCCGCGGCGCGGGCCGGGCTGAACCCCTATTTATGCGAAATGGCCTCGGTGCGCGAACAGGTTTCCTGGGTAACAGAAGATAAGCAGATGGCCACGGAAAAGGCCAAGGCCATGGTTTCGGCAGCCGTGGCCCGCGTACGCCAACACGAGCCGCTCGATCCCATCCGCGTGCCCATCAATAGCTCAACTCTGGTGGTCGGCGGCGGTATCGCCGGCATCCAGGCCTCCCTCGAAATTGCGAACTCGGGCTTCCACGTTTACCTCGTAGAGCGCGAGCCCTCCATCGGCGGGCACATGGCCCAGTTCGACAAGACCTTCCCCACCCTGGACTGCGCCGCCTGCATCCTGACCCCGCGCATGAGCGAGGCGGGGATGCATCCGAATATCGAGTTACTCACCTGGAGCGAGGTAGAGAACGTCGAAGGCTACCTAGGGAATTACACGGTCACCGTGCGCAAGAAGGCGCGCTACGTGGACGTTAGCCTCTGCACCGGATGCGGCATCTGCCAGCAGAAGTGCCCGCGCAAGGTGATCGACGAAACATTCGACGCCGGCATCGGTTATCGAAAGGCGATCTACACGCCCTTCGAGCAGGCCGTGCCCAAGTTCCCGGTCCTCGACCGGGATAATTGCACCTATTTCGAAAAAGGTACCTGCAGGGCTTGCGAGAAGTTCTGCGCTCCGGGGGCCATCAAACTGGATGACCAGGACGAGATCGTCCAGCTCAATGTAGGCAACGTGATCCTGGCGACCGGTTACGACACCTTCGATGCCCGGCGCATCCCGCGCTACGGCTATGGCAAACTGCCCAATGTGTTCACCAGCATCGAGTTCGAGCGCATGTGCAATGCAGCCGGCCCTACCAACGGGGCCATTGTGTTGCGGGATGGCAAGACGCCGCCCAAATCGGTGGGCATCATCCATTGCGTGGGCAGCCGCGATCACAAATACAACAGCTACTGTTCGGCTATCTGCTGCATGCAAAGCCTTAAGTTCGCCCACATGGTGAAAGAGAGAACGGGAGCGGATGTCTTCAACTTCTACATTGATATGCGCACCGCAGCCAAGGACTACGACGAGTTCTATCAGAAGGTGCTGGAAGAAGGCACCAACTTGATCCGCGGCAAAGTGGCCGAAGTGACCGACGGCGGCTTGTTCGATGAGAAGCCGGGCCAGTTGATCATGCAAGTCGAGGACACGCTGATCGGCAAACAGCGGCGCATCCCCGTGGATATGGTGATCCTGGCGATCGCCCTGGAGCCCCGGCATGATGCGACTGCCGTGGCACACCAATTCGGCATTTCCTGCAGCACCAACGGCTGGTTCACCGAAAAGCACCCCAAGTTGGACCCCGTGGCGACCATGACCGACGGCATCTTCATCGCCGGCTGCGCCTCCGGCCCCAAAGACATCCCGTCTTCGGTGGCGCAAGGTTCGGCGGCCGCTGCCCGTGTAGTCAGCTACATCCAGCAGAAGGAACTTTCGCTTGAGCCGGTGCGGGCTTCCATTAACGCTGAGCAATGTTCCGGCTGCCGTATCTGCAACAATCTGTGTCCCTTCAATGCGATCTCCTTCGATGAAGTGAACTTGGTTTCCGAAGTTCACCAGGCGCTGTGCCAGGGTTGCGGCACCTGCGTGGCGGCCTGCCCGGCCGGGGCCATCACGGGAACGGGATTTACCAATGAGCAAGTGTTGGCCCAGATCGAGGGGTTGCTGCGAGTGCCAGTCCACCTGGAAACCGCGCATCCGGTGGCAGTCTAGGAGCGGCGAAATGCAAGAACGTTTCGAACCTATGATCATCGGTTTCACCTGCAACTGGTGCAGCTACCGCGCCGCAGATATGGCGGGGACAGGGCGAGTGAAATATCCGGCCAATGTGCGGCTGGTGCGCCTGATGTGCTCCGGCAGGCTGGACCCTACCTTTGTGATGAAGGCCCTGGCCGGTGGCGCGGACGGCGTGTTGATCACCGGCTGCCATCCGGGGGAATGCCATTACATCGAACAGAATTACAAGGCGTTACGACGCGTGACTCTGTTAAAGCGAGTATTGGAGCCGATGGGCATTGACCCCAGACGCGTGAAGCTCGTTTGGGCCAGTGCCGCTGAAGGCGTGCATTTGGCCCAGGAAATCACCAAATTCGTTGAGGAGATCCGCGAGCTTGGCGCGCTGAACTGGCAGCTACGCACGCGCGTGCCGGATATGGCGGTGAGCATGCACCAGCTCGAGGAGGTAGCGCCATGACCCAGAAGCCGAAATTTGCCATGTACTGGGCGGCGTCCTGCGGCGGCTGCGAGATCGCCGTGCTCAACATCCACGAAAAGATCCTGGATGTGGACAAGAACTTCGAGGTCGTCTTCTGGCCGGTGGCCATGGACGCAAAGTACAAAGACGTCGAGCAGATGCAGGATGGCGAGATCCTGCTGACCCTGTTCAATGGCAGCATCCGCAACCAGGAAAACGAGCACATGGCCCAGCTGCTGCGCAGGAAATCCAAGCTGCTGGTGGCCTTTGGCTCCTGCGCCAACGAAGGGTGCATCCCCGGCCTAGCCAACCTCTCGACCGCGGCACAGATCTTCGACACCGCCTACAGCACTCCCAGCACGGATAATCCCCAGGGGATCAGGCCGCAATTCCAGGTTCAGGTTGCGGAGGGGACACTGACCATCCCGGTGTTCAACCCCGTGCTGCGTCCGTTGGCCCAGGTGGTGGATGTGGACTATTACATCCCCGGCTGCCCACCCGAATCGCACCAGATCGCCGCTGTCATCGATGTGGTCATCGCCGTCCTGGAGGGCAAGGCAGAGCTTCCGCCGAAAGGTTCTTTCCTTGGAGTCGGGGATTCCACGGTATGCGATGAGTGCCCGCGCACGCGTAACGAGAAACAAGTCAGGCAGTTTACGCGCATCCAGGAAATGAAGGAAATCGACCCCAACCTGTGCTTGTTGGAACAGGGCTTGGTGTGCAACGGGCCCGCTACAGCCTCCGGCTGTGGGGCGTTATGCCCGGCCGCCGGGGCCACCTGCGCCGGCTGCTACGGGCCGCCGCTGGGTGTGCTGGACGCCGGGGCGCGCATGATCTCGTCGCTGGCGTCGATCGTGGACGAGCACGACCCGCGCAAGATCGACATTACGCTCGACGACCTGGTGGATCCAACAGGCGTTTTCTATCGCTTCGGACTGGCGGGTTCCTTGTTGCAAACCGGCAAAGCCTCGTGGAACAAGAACTAGGAGCGATTATGGAACGGATCACCATTGACCCCATTACGCGTTTGGAAGGTCATGGCAAGATAGAAATCTTCCTGGATAAAGAAGGGAATGTAGCCAACACCTACTTCCAGATCCCTGAACTGCGCGGCTTCGAACAATTCTGCATCGGGCGGCGGGTGGAGGACATGCCCATCCTCACTAACCGCATTTGCGGCGTGTGCCCCGAGGCGCACCATATGGCCTCGGCCAAGGCAGCCGACGCGGCGTATCACGTGGACCCGCCGCGCACGGCTAAACTGCTGCGCGAATTGCTGTACAGCGCATTCTACGTTACAGACCACACCACGCATTTCTATGCCTTGGGCGGCCCCGACTTTGTAATGGGGCCTGATGCTCCCGTAGCCGAGCGCAACATCCTGGGCGTCATCCACAAGGTGGGCCTGGAAATCGCCGGCAAGGTGCTGCAGTCCCGCAAATATGGCCATGCCGTCATTGAGATGATCGGCGGGCGCAAGGTACATCCTTGCACTTCTATACCAGGCGGGCAAACCAAAGGTATCACCGAAGAACAGCGCAAAGAGATCGAGAGCATGGGCCGATGGGCCATTGAGTTTGCCCAGTTCAGCCTCAAGCTGTTCAACGACATTGTGCTGGGCAATAAAGGTTACGTGGATCTGATCCTGGGCGACATCTATCACATTCCCATGCACTATATGGGCACCGTGGATGCAAACAACCATGTGAATTTCTACGATGGCCAGATCAGTGTGGTGGACCCTGAAGGCAAACGCATCGCCAAGTACGACGCCAAGGATTATGGCGATTGGATCGCCGAGCACGTGGAACCATGGACCTATCTGAAATTCCCGTATTTGAAGAAGATCGGCTGGAAGGGTTTCGAGGGCGGCAAGGATTCCGGTGTGTACTCGGCCACCCCGCTCTCCCGGCTGAACGCTGCGGATGGCATGGCCACTCCCCAGGCTCAAGCGGAATACGAAAAGTTCTATACGGCCCTGGGCGGCAAGCCCGTGCACCACCAATTGGCCACCCACTGGGCTCGCCTGATCGAATTGCTTTACGCCGCCGAACGCTGGGTGGAACTGGCAACCGATCCGGAAGTCACATCCGACAAATTCCGCACGCCGGTAACCGAAAAGCCGACCGAGGGCGTGGGTTGCGTCGAAGCCCCGCGCGGCACGCTCACCCACCACTATTGGACGGATGAAAAGGGCATCCTCACCAAGGTTAACCTGATCGTGGGTACCACCAACAACTACGCCCCCATGAGCATGTCGATCAAGAAGGCCGCGCAAGGCTTCATCAAACAGGGAACCGTGGTCACCGAAGGTCTGCTCAACCGTGTGGAGATGGCCTTTCGTTCTTACGACCCTTGCTTTGGCTGCGCCACGCATTCGCTACCCGGCCAGATGCCGCTGGAAGTAAGCATCCGGGACGCGCAAGGCGCGACGGTCAAGGTCCTGCGGCAGTTCTGCTGATGTGATGGGATCCGAAGGCGGCAAGACTCTCGTTATTGGGCTAGGAAACCCGATTTTGGGGGATGATGGTGTTGGCTGGCAAATAGCCAAGGCCGCTCAGGAATCCTATCAAGGCGACGCGACTTTCGAGCTGTCCTCCTCCGGCGGCCTGGGCCTTATGGAGCTCATGGTTGGCTATGAGCGCGTCATCCTTGCGGATGCCATCGTGACACCCGACGTCCACATCGGCGCCGTCCACTCGCAACCGTTGGACAAGATAAACGCCACAGCACATTCCAACTCGAGTCACGATGCCAGCCTGCAAGCGGCCTTGGAAACTGGCCGCAGGATGGGTCTGCAGCTGCCTGACGAGATCTGGGTGGTTGCTGTCGAGATCGAGCCCAGCTACGTGTTCTCTGAAACGCTTTCTCCTGCGGTTGCTGCTGCGGTGCCGGTGGCGGCCGACCTTGTCAAAGACAAACTTGAGTTTTTCTTAGCCATCCCCAATTAGCAGGTCACAAACAAGAAACCGACGCGCGCTGCTTAGGTTCTTTCTTATCAATACATATCACCTGAGTTGCATGGTCCGTTAAGCGGACCTGCAACTCCTAAGCAAGCGGTGCTTTCCCACTTGCGTAGTGCCCTGCGCAGCGCAAGGCATGCTGCGCGTGAAGTTTCAAGCCGGCTTCGCCGGCAACGAAACTTAGGGCACCACAAACAAGAAACCGGCTTGCGCCGGTTCTGTTTGTGGTGCCCCCACGGGGATTCGAACCCCGGTTTTAGCCTTGAAAGGGCCACGTCCTGGGCCTCTAGACGATGGGGGCGTCCGAAGAATAATCGGTTCGTTCCGAACCGATTATTCTTCGTCCTAGAGTTTGCTAACGTCCGGCGTTTTGGAAGACGCGCCCAACACACGCAAACTCCAGCTTCATTTTAAAGCCGCGGGATTGTACCATGCAGGCTTTAATCGTCAGTTGGAGGCGGAGACTTCAATGAGCGGGTGCTCGACAACCCCGATGGTGTTAAAGGGAAAGTAGCGAAAGACGGCTTTGCCGATGATGTCCGCGACGGGCAGCGGTCCCCAGGTCCGCGAGTCGGAGGACGCGTTCCGGTTGTCCCCCAATACGTACACATGCCCTTCTGGGACGATGAGTTCAGCCAGATCGCGCACGGCTGCATCATTGACGTACGTTTCGTCGATCGACTGTCCGTTGATATAGACGACACCGCTATACATAGCCACATGGTCCCCGGGCAGGCCGACCACGCGTTTGATGTAGTCCTCTTCCGGGTTTAGGGGGTACGGAAAAACGATCACATCGCCGCGCTGGATCTCGCCCAGGCTATAGGCGAGACGGTTGACGATGACGTAATCGCCATCATGGAAGTTCGGCTCCATGCTGCTGCCTTCCACGCGAATACGAGCCGTAATGAAGTTAATAGCAAAGAACAGCGCCAAAGCCAGGACGATGGTTTCGATAACCTCGACCAGGATGCGCCGGGCTGGAGAAGGCGGCGTCTCTTCGATGACCACGACATTCTGGCGGTCCAGCGGACTGATCTCGGAAGATGATGGCGGATGCGACATGGGGGGAGGCGGCGTGATTATACATTGCGAGCGGCGACGATGATGCGAGTTCAACAGGGTGCTTACGCCGCTCGCGTTGCGGTTCCCGCCCGGCTTTACGCCGGATCTTGGAACCCCACCCCTGATAGTGAATTCATTCGAAGCCCGCGATGGCTAGCGAGTCGACGATGCCGACAATAACGGAAATGACGCAGGCATCCGGGTTGCGGAGCGCTTGGCGGGCGCCGTTGCCTTCGCGATTCACCAACACGGTATCCCCCACTCCGGCATGGGTATTGTCAAGCGCAATGAAGTCGCCACTCGGCGCCTCACCGGGCAGCATCAGCGGCTGCACGACCAGCAACCGCCTGTTCTTGTAGTCGGCGTGGCTTATGGTGGTGACGATGGTGCCGGTGACTTTGCCGAGGATCATGAATACCGAGTATTCCCCTGTTTCAGAGTGAAGTCGAATTCCCCGTCTGGCCTGACCTTCAACTCATCTACTAGCCCTACCAGCGCCAGATCCACAGGAACGAACTTGTTATCGGGCAGGGCCAGTGCGGCTTCGCGGGAGCGCACCATGACGCATAGGTCGCCCTGGTTGGCTTCGACGACATCCACGGCGACCTGCAACGGTCCGGTGGGTTCCAGCTTCTTGTTGAGGGGTTCAACGATCAGTAAACGATATCCGGCAAGATCCGGATACTTCAACGTGCTGATCGCCGTGCCGCGCACGCGCCCGAAGAGCATCAGTTGCCCTTCAAACTTTGGATGACGCGCTTCACGATAGTGCGAAGGAGCGCATCGTCCACTTGGCCATTGAGCTTGCTCTTGACCGCGTTGTAGACGCGCGCTTCCAAATCGTCGCCGCGTTCGTTTTGAACCGTCGGCGGTGCGCTCGGCGTTGGCGCAGGGTAAGCTGGCCGCACAGGCGCCGGCTTGGCTTGCGGCGCGGCCGCCGCTTGCGCGGCTTGGCGCTCGGTAAGAAGGGTGATGCCAACACGCGGCGCCTTCTCACGGGCCGCATCGGTGACCACGACGTCGTCGGTAATGACGATCGAGGTGGCACCCTGTTTGGCCAGGTCTTCGATGTCGCGTTCGGTGTAAAAGACCTTAGGCATAGTGCTTCTCCTGGCTAGCCATCAATGCCTTCAAGAGCGTTCATCGCCTGGGTAGCAGCCTCGTTGGCAGTGATGATCTCAGATTCACTTCCGCTCAGCCACATGCGGCCAAAGCGCCCTACCGAAGAGACATGCATCACTTTGATGCTAGCTTTCTTCTCGGCTTCATTGCAGGCCAGGTTGATGTAGGCGGCCGGAGCCACTTCAAGAACCAGCATCGTCTCGCCGGGCACAAGCATACTGCCGCGGCGGAAGCGATTGAGCAACTGGGCTTGATACGGATCCACATTGGTGATGATCTGCATGGAGGCGATCTTCGGTCGAATGCGATCTTCGATCTTGAGGCCCAGGCGATCGAGTACGGCCTTGCCCGCTTCCTGTACGGCAGATTGATTGTGCGAGTGGACTTCGAACATGCCGAACTCACGCTCGACCAATTGGGCGCCGGGCTTGGCTTCCGTCGCCTTGACGGCGATGTCCACCATGCGGAACGCTTCATTACCCGGGGACATCTCTACATAGAGAGAAGCCATACCCTCTGTGGGCAGATCGCCTTGTGTGATCGTGCCGACAAAGGCCGCGTACTGCGGCTGCATGCGGTCCAGGTAGCAGTAACAACGTAATGAAAACTTTTCTTCGGCCATACCTCTCCATCTTTCCCGTGCGTGCTTCGCAACGCGGGAGATTCCCCGTCGCCCACCCGGCCCGGCTGCTTTTTCAGCGCGGGCCAGGTGTTGGCGAACTTGGGGTGCGCATCACTACCGTAGAGTTAGGCCTTGGCCGAACCGCGGCCGCTAATGCTGCCACGACTGCTTTGCGGCAGGATCATCTCGACATTCTCGTGCGGGCGCGGGATCACATGCACCGAAACGAGTTCGCCAATGCGCTTGGCCGCTGCGGCCCCGGCATCTGTGGCGGCTTTCACCGCGCCGACGTCGCCACGCACCATCACGGTCACGTAGCCGCCGCCGACGTATTCCGAGCCGATGAGCGTCACGTTGGCGGCTTTGACCATTGCATCAGCGGCCTCCACGGCGCCCACCAGGCCACGGGTTTCCACCATGCCCAGAGCGATCAAACCAGTATCTTGTGCCATTTCTTCTCCTTTACCTAGTTGCGAAATTACCGCACTCTGTTATCGAGTACGCAGAATGTCATTGACTACGTCGGCCACGATCTTTTCCAGTTGTTGTGCATCAGGCGCGAATAGCGGCACGGCGGGAACGGACCCGGGGCGCAGGGCTGACTCGGGCGGGGCCACAGTTTCATACGCCAGTCGCTTTACATTGAACAGGTGATAAACGGTGATGTTGTCGCCCGTAATAGAACCGCCGATGCCGCCGGAGCCCAAAGTCAGTGAAGGCATCACTTTGGTGGTGAGGCCAATAGTGCCCAGCGTTCCCATGGTGTTCACCCCAATACGGAACACGGGTTTCTCCAACCCAAAGGCCATAATGATCTTGTCGTCGGTAGCATGGATGATCAGGCTATGCCCTCGCCCGCCGAATTGGATCAGCTCGATGCAGCGGTCGCAGCCTTGCTCCCAGCCATCCACTTCGTACCAACCCAGCACGGTGGTGAGCTTTTCTCGCGAGAGCGGTTCTTCGCGCCCTACCCTGCGCAGCCGGGCTACCAAAATGCGCGCCGAGCTCGGCACGGTGATGCCAGCCATCCCGGCCAGCACTTGCGGCGATTTGCCCACGGTATCGGTGTTGATGCTGCCATCCGCATGGAACAGGGTCTTGCGCATGGCCTGCGCTTGGGCTTCGTCCATGAAATAAGCGCCCTCGTTCTTCATCAATTGTTCGAGGCGGGAGGCGATCGGACGATCCACCACCGCGGCCTGCTCGGTGGCGCAGATCACAGAATGATCGAAGGCCTTGCTGGCGACGATATAGCGCGCTGCTTTTTCAAGATCGGCGCTGCGGTCCACATAGGCGGGCACGTTGCCCGGGCCTACGCCGTAGGCCGGCTTGCCTTGCGAGTGGGCGGCGCGCACCATTGGGCTGCCGCCGGTCGCCAGGATCACTGCCGTGTGCCGGTGGCTCATAAGTTCATTAGTACCTTGCAGGCTCACCTGGGACATACAAGCGATCAGACCCTCGGGCGCACCCGCTTGCACCGCGGCCGCAGCCATTAGCCTGGCGGTCTCCACGCAGCAATTGACAGCGGCGGGATGCGGGGCCACGATGACGCCATTGCGCGCCTTTACCGAGATCAGGATCTTGTTAATCGTAGTGGATGTGGGATTAGTGCTGGGAACTAGCGCCGCAACCACGCCCATCGGCCAGGCGATCTCGTAAACGCGTGTTTGCGGATCGTGACGCACCACCCCGACGGTCTTGATATTGCGAATGCTCTGCCAAACATGCCTGGAAGCGAATTCGTTCTTGAGCTTTTTATGCTCGGGAACCCCATAGCCGGTCTCTTCGCTGGCCATGCGTCCCAGCCGCTCGGAGGCTCGGAAGGCAGCCTCGGCCATCGCCTCGCAGACGCGGTCAACCTGCTCCTGGCTGACTTTGGCCCACACCTTCTGGGCGGTGTAGGCCGCTTCCACCATGGAGCGAGCTTGCTGGATCGAGAGCAGGTCTTTGTCGAGTTCGGCCATTGCTAACCTCTAGCTCTTGCGAAAGACGTCTTTGCCGTCGACTTGCAGTGAATCGATCACGGCCATGATGACCGCATCAACCGGGGAATCTTTGGTCAAATAAGTTTGACGGCCGCTGGATCCGTGGGCGGTGAGCACCAGGTCGCCGATGCCGGCGTCCACGGTGTCCACAGCCACGTAGGGTTTGCCTGTCGGCTTACCGGTTTCATCCGCCTCGCGGCAGATGAGCAGCTTGCGACCTTCGAGCTTTTCGTCTTTGATGCTGGCTACCGTGGTGCCGATCACTTTGGCAATTAACATCGGTCTCCTAATAGGCCTTCGCCGGCTCAAGGACAGCCGCCGGCTGTACGCGCATAGTGGCCATTTCTTTCTCGCCGGCCACGATCTTTACGCCGGCGCTGGCGCCGATGCGCGTGGCGCCTGCGTCCACCAGGCTCTTGGCCTCAGCATAATCGTGCACGCCGCCGGAAGCCTTTACGCCCATCTCGGGGCCGACCACGCGGCGCATCAAAGCGATATCGGCCACGGTAGCGCCGCCGCCGGAAAAGCCGGTGGACGTCTTGACGTAATCGGCGCCTGCCTCTTTAGCCAGCAAGCAGGCAGTGATCTTCTCCTCTTCGTTCAGCAATGCCGTCTCAATAATGACCTTCACCAACGCACCCGCGGCATGCGCCAACTTGACTACCCCGGCGATGTCACGGGCCACCAAAGTGAAATCGCGGCCTTTGAGAGCGCCGATGTTGATGACCATATCGATCTCAGTAGCACCATCGCGCAGGGCCGTCTCTGCCTCGAAGACCTTCACATCCGGGGCGGAGGCGCCCAGGGGGAAGCCGATCACCGTGCACACTTTGACCTCAGTGCCCTTCAATAGATCCGCACACAACTTCACGTAACCGGGATTCACGCAAACGGAGGCAAAGCCATATTTGCGGGCTTCGTAGCAAAGCTGGGCGATCTGGTCTGGCGTGGCGTCCGGCTTCAACAGCGTGTGATCGATGAGCTTGGCCACGCTGAGGTCGATGGGAATGCCGCCGAGCGTGGAGGTCAGGCGCTCGGCTCCGGCGTTGATCACATGTCCGACCTCATCAAAGCAGGTCTTTACGCAGATACCATCTGCACACTGATGATCGCAGTGTTCACCGTGCCCATGTTGCTGGTGTTCATCCTCGGCGAGAGCAAGCAGCACCTCACGGGTGACAATCTCAACAATATGACGGACTTGTTCGCTATCGCGCATAGGCATGGCCCTCGAGGGCCATAATCTTTTCGACGCGCTTGCTGTGCCGGCCGCCACCGAACTCGGTGCGCAGCCAGGCATCCACGATCTGCTTGGCCAGCCCCAGGCCGATGAGGCTGGCGCCGAGGGTGAGCACATTGGCGTCGTTGTGCTCGCGGCTGTTCACCGCGGTGGCATAGTCGTAACATAAGGCGGCGCGCACGCCAACCACTTTATTGGCGGCCATACAGGAACCGATGCCGGCCCCGTCGATCATGATGCCGCGCCAGGCCTCGCCGTTCGCGACTTTTTGGGCCACGGCCTGGGCAAAATCCGGATAATCGACGGCCTCGGTGCTATTGGTGCCGCAATCCACGACCTCATAACCCTTATCCCGGATGTTCTTTATCAACTCCTCCTTCATGCCAAAACCGCCATGATCGGAGCCGATGGCGATAATTCGCGGCTTGGAGACAGAGGATGCAGGTTCATTTGGAACAGACTCGGCGGGGTGCAAGCGCGCAACCACCTGCTGGACGATCTGCTGAAGCTCGGAGTCGGAGATAGTGACCATTGCTCGCGATTATAGGGTCGGCCAAAGGGCGGCACAACCGCTTTCAAGCTCCAACTGACACCTTGCCAGGAAGACGACGGAAAGCAAAATCCTGCAGAGGCGCGTGCAACTTCAGGTTCGTATAGAAACGGAAGCGATCGGCGCGCACCTCGGAATCAACGTATTCGATCACCCGGCCATCTGCCAGGCGGCTTTCGCGATGGAATACAAAAACGACCGAGGGAAGTTCGAGGTTCAAGAGCTCGGCCACCTGCGGGGTGGCCAGGCTGGCCTCGATCTCCTGCTCGGCGTGGTCCGGCCGGCGGCCGTAGCTGTCGCCCAAGACTTGATAGAGCGAGGCCGTGGAGAAATCGTGCGCAAGAATGCCGGGGCACAGTTCATGGGGCAAATGTGCACGCTCAATGGCAGTGGGCTCGCCGTCCATGAAGCGCACACGCGAAAGATAAGCCACCTCCGCCCCTAGCTGGATTTGCAAACGGCGCGCCAAGAACGGGTCGGCGGGGATAATGCGAGCGTCCAACAAGCGGCTGCCCACCTGCCTGCCTTGCATGCCCATCTCCTGGGTAAAGCCCATCAGATATTCAGCAGTCTTGCTCACCCGCTCGGCGGCCACAAAGCTGCCTACCCCATGGATCGTCCGCAACAGGCCGCGGGAAGCCAATTCAGCCAGGGCGTGCCGCACAGTGTTGCGCCCCACGGCGTAGAGTTCCCCAAGTTCGCTTTCGGACGGAATACGTTGAGACGGCTTGAATTCGCCCGCGGTGATGCGCGCCGCCAGCGTATCCGCGACGGCTTGGTAGAGAGGCTTACCAGACATACCTACATGTTCCAACATGTTCTACACGGGTAGAATAACACAAGTCGGGGGGTGAAGTCAAGCGCGTAACAGGGCGACAAAGGCCCACGTTTTCCCGCTTTGAAGTTGCACACTCAGTTATTTAAATCACAGAAAGGAGAACAATATGCTTAGTTGGGCTTTGACATTTCTGATCGTAGCGATCATTGCCGGCATCCTTGGGTTTGGCGTGATCGCCGGCGCAGCGGCTGGCATCGCCAAGCTGCTGTTCGGGATCTTCCTGATCCTGTTCATTGTTTCACTGTTGCTTGGCCGCCGCACACCCGTGGCGTAGCACTCCCCTCTTCATGACAAGAGCCCGCCTAGAAGCGGGCTCTTGTTCATTACCGGGTGGGTATGGGCGGCCTACGAAGCTAAAGGAATAACATAAAAGAGGATGGCGAAATAATGCAGGATGCTGCCCAACAGCACAAAGCCATGCCAGATAGCGTGGTTGAAGGCCAGGCGCTTCCATACGTAAAACACGCTGCCGAGGGTATAGGCCAGACCACCTGCCAGTAACAGGATCAGACCACCAGGCGCCACGCTGGCCATCAGCGGTTTCACGGCGATCACTACCAGCCAGCCCATGGCGATGTAGGGGATGGCGTTCACCCAGCGCCGCTGCTTGAGCATGAAGCCCTGCAGGGCAATGCCCACCAGCGCCAAGCCCCAAACCAGTCCGAACAGGGTCCAGCCCCAGGGTCCGCGCAGGTTGACCAGAGCGAACGGGGTGTAGGTGCCGGCGATCATCAGGAAGATGGCCGAATGGTCCAGACGGCGCAAGATATTCTTGGCGCCTTCAAAGGGGATGCTATGGTAAAGAGTCGAAGCCGTGTATAGCAGGATCTGGGTGGCGGAATAGATGCTAACACTGACCAGGTGCCAGGCCGTACCGAACATGCTGGCAAAACTGGTCATCACCGCCAGCCCGGTGATGGAGAATACGATCCCCACGCCATGGATGATGCTGTTGGCGATCTCCTCGGCGCGGCTATAGCGATTGGCAATGCTGGTGGTCATTGAAATGGATTATATCCCCGCAACATCTGAGCCTGGAGCGCGCTATTCGCGCGTCTTGAAGACCAAATGGATCGGTGTGCCCAGAAAACTATGGGCGGTTCGAATGCGATTCTCCAGATAACGCTCATAGGTGAAATGCACTAATTTGTAATCGTTCACGTAAATGAGGAAGGTGGGCGGATCGCTGCGCACCTGCGTCCCGTAGTAGATCTTCAGGTTCCTGCCACCCTTCCCCGGCGATGGCTGGTAGTCCTGCGCTTCGGCCAGGATCCGATTCAGTTGCGAGGTGCTCAACTGCACCAGGCGCTCCTCGGCTGCGCGGGCCGCCATGGGCAGCACCTCGTTGACGCGCTGGCCCGTCTTGGCCGAAATAAAAAGCAGAGGCGCATAACTGATGAAGTTCAGCGAATGGCGGATGGTCTGTGTGAACTGCTCCATGGTATCCGTGCTTTTCTCAATGGCATCCCACTTGTTCACCAACACGATGGCGCTCTTCCAGGCGTCCTGGATGAAGCCGGCGATATGCGCGTCCTGGGCGGTGATGCCATTCAAGGCGTCGATCAGCAATAGCACTACTTCGGCCCTCTCGATGGCTTTCATAGTGCGGATCACGCTGTACCTTTCCACGCCCGGCTGGATCTGGCCGCGCTTCTTTAGTCCCGCGGTATCGATCAGGCGCACGCGCAAGCCTTCCCAATCCAGGGTGGTGTCCACCGCGTCACGCGTGGTTCCGGGAATCTCGCTGACAATGGCACGTTCTTCGCCGATCAGCGTGTTGAATAAAGTCGACTTGCCGGCATTGGGCTTGCCCAGTATGGCGATGGCCAGGTCCTCCTCGGCCTCCTCGAACTCGACCTTTGGCGCCGTCTTCAACGCCGCCACCAGGGCATCCAGCATGTCGCCGCTGCTGGTGCCGTGCAGCGCCGATACGGGATACGGCTCGCCCATGCCGAGTTCATAGAAAGCCGGCACAGAAGCCCGCCGGGCGTTCGAATCAACCTTGTTTACAACAAGCAGCACGGGCGGATGCGCCAGACCTTCCACCTTGCGCTGGTGAGTGCGCAGGATCTGCGCCACCTCCAGGTCGGAAGGAGTCACGCCATCCTCTACATCGACGATAAAAAGGACGGCATCCGCCTGGGTGATGGCTTGCTCGGCCTGTTCGCGGATCTGCTCCACGAATTCCGCGGATCCAATAGACAGGGCTTGACGCCCCTGGCCATAAGCGACCTTGATCGGGTCGATGCCGCCAGTATCCACAACCACAAAAGCCTGGCCGGCCCACTCCGCGTCGGCGTAGAGACGATCGCGCGTAGTGCCGGCGATCTCATCAACCACGGCCAGACGTTCACCGGCCAGGCGGTTGAACAAGGTGCTCTTGCCGACGTTAGGGCGGCCAACGATCGCTACTATAGGTTTTGGCATAGGCTGACGCTATTGTGTGATGATAACTTCAATAGCACTGGGATTTACCGAAATTAACAATACATCTTCGGGGGCAATCTCGGCCTCGGGTTCGATCAGGTGAGTTCCCACGCCCAGACCACTTACATTTACAAACAGGCGAATGTCATTCCCGGTCAGGGATTGCAGTGTGGCCAAAGGACCCGATACGACCACACTTACGGTTTGCGGGGAAAGGGCAGCCTCAAGCCCGCTGCCCAAACCGATCACTTCGACATTGACGTTCAGCAGGATGCTGGTCTCGATGGGGGCGATTCCGATGGTCACCTCCACGGTCTGCTGTGCGCCTACCACAATGACTCCGGTTGGCAGGTTCAAAGACAGCCGGGCGACCACATCCTCATCTGCGCCAGTCAGATCCAGCGGCATCGTATCCACAAAACCCGGTACGTTCGCCACTGTCTGGCTGTCCGTAGAGAACAGAGTGACGATAGGCGGGTTCACCGTGATGCTGGATACGCGGAAACCCGGCGCTGCCTGGCCGGTCGTTTCCACGTTCACGGCCACATCCCTGTAACCACCTGCCTGCGCGATGGTCTGCTCGATCTCGGCTTGCGCGGGGGTGATCGTGAGGCCGCCGATCACTCCTCCCAAAGCATCCACAGCCTGAATCGTGACTGTCGACGTGAGGGTCTGGCGGGCATCATTCACGTTTAAGCGTGCTTCCAGGCGGGCGACCTGGCTAACCAGGTTGGCAGGCCCGGAGACCGTGGCCAAATCCGGGGTCACGGTTGCATCGTGTATCTCGAAGCCCAGAGCCGGCACTCCCTGGATCTGCGGGAGGATAGCAAACTCCTGCACGACCAACGGTTCGAGTTGGACACTAACTTCACCGGGCAATACCTGCACCAAGCGGAATGGCCCCAGGTCCGATTCGACCTGGATCGGGACCGTATGCTCGCCCGATTCCAGTCCCGTCAGGTCAATAAATACATTGACCGTATCCGCTCGGCTGGTCAGCCGGTCCCAGAGCGAAACGGGAGCGCTAAGCCGGAGCAGGACTTCCTCCGGCGGGTCGCCTAGGAGCACCAACTCGGCATCCAAGCCACGCACCTGGACGGAAAGGGGCGTAGGGAAATCGCGAGTTTCGTTTGGGTCGGCGGCCACCACGGCAGAGATCCAAACCGCAAAGGCGATGGCGAAAGCCATCAGGAGCGTGCCCAGGTTACTCCACAGGCGCAGAAGCAAAGGCCTGATCATCTAAACCTCAGTGGAGTCCTTTTGCTCGCCCATCAGGAAAGGGAAGTAGCGCGAAACGAACTGCTCGAATGGATTGGTAGGCTGGATGGGCTTGTAAAAGGCGCGCAATACGCCTTCCAGGCGCTCGCGGCCCAGGCGGTGGATCATGCGGCCGCCGAAAGCCACAGAGATCGCGCCGGTCTCTTCGGAGACGACCAGAGACACCGCGTCGCTGATCTCCGAGGTGCCCAGTGCCGCGCGGTGACGTAAACCCATTTGCCGCTCCGCGCCTGCTGAAAGAACGCCGCTGGCAGACAGCGGCATCACGCAGGCCGCGCCCAAGATCTGGGTCTCGGCAATGATCACCGCCCCATCGTGCAGCGGCGTATTCGGGTAGAAGATCTGCAGCAGCAGGCTGGGGCTGACTTCGGCGCCCATCTTGATCCCGGTCTCGACGTATTCTTCCAGGCTGTCCAGCCGTTGCAGAACGATCAGGGCGCCGTGGCGCCGTTCGGAGAGCCGCGTGGCGGCGTGGCTGATGGCAGAGATCACATCCGTTGATTGGGTCGAACCGCGCGAAGTCACCAAGAACTGGCTGGCTCGCCCCACCCTTTCGAGGGCTCGGCGTATCTCCGGGGCAAAGATCACCGGGATGGCCACCAGGATGGCAGGCAAGGAGTTGCGCACCAGCCATGAAAAGGCGGGCAGATTGAGCAGCGCAATGAGCAGGCTGATCAACACATAAAGCAATAGGATGCCGCGCAAAAGCACCATGGCGCGTGTATTGCGCAGGAAAGTCAGTCCCCAATATACGAGCAGGGTGACCAACAGCAGATCCAGCACGCTGGACAGCGAAAGGCGTTGGAGAATGAAGAGGAGTTCTTCGATCAGCTGGTTCATAGTCTCGATCAGATGGGTCGCAGCACCCGGTCGGCGCGCAACTGCTTGAACAACATCACCGCGCCCTCGCGCTGCGATTCAAGGGCAGCCTCCTGCCAGGCGCCCACGTTCAACTCGACGGGTAGGCGCTCTTCGTAGCCGAGCCCCTGCCAAAGATCGCGGTACGCGGCCAGCTTGGGATTAACGAAGATCAACGCCACCTCGCACTGCAGTTCTTTTGAGGCCTCTTCCACTTCGCCAACCAGAAACGGCAGATGCTCTTCGACGGGTAAACCGGACATCAAATGAATGTCATCCACGCGGGCAACTAAGTTCTCGACTTTCCAGCCGAGGAGGGCTTTCAGGCCCTCTTTGCCTTCGAGCAACAAGAACGCCTTATCGCCAAAAGCAGCCATCACCTGGCTGGCAGCCAGCGGCTTGGTGCCGTTGTTTGTGCTGATAAAGCCGGCGATCTCGGCGGCTTGCCGCGGCCGGGCACGCATCACTTGCAGTCCCGCGGCTGAAGCCTTGGGCCGCTCACGAAGTTTTGTGGGTACCGTCTCGCCCGCGGCCCGCGGAAACAGCTTCTTCCACGCGCGCCTCACTTGTTCCCACGTCTCTTGGATGGATCCGCTGTTCTCGATAACAATGTCAGCCGCGGCGGTCTTTTCCGCCTGCGAACTCTGCAAACTGATCCGTTGCCGAGCCTCGGCCGTTCCCATACGGCGCTGCTGGCGAAGTCGATCAAGCTGCACCGCTTCGCCGGCCGTCACGACCCAGATCACGTCGCAGCCTTGGCGTAATGGGGACTCGAGCAGTTTTATAGCCTCCACCACGACCACGCGGTGCTTGCTTTTGCGGATCAAATGGTCGACGCCCTGTCGTACGATTGGATGGACAATCGTTTCCAGCAGTTTCAACGCCTCGGCGTCGGAAAAGACGACCTGGCCCAGCTTCTTCCGATCGATCTCCCCATTCTCTTTCAATATGTAGTTCCCAAAGGCGCTTACGACCGGCCGGAAGCCCGGTGCATCGGACTGGATCGCGCGGTGCGATAATGCATCCGCATCGATGCCGAAGGCGCCGGCATGCTCCAGCATGCGGCGCACCACACTCTTGCCGGTGGCAATATTACCGGTCAGGCCGATGACGAACTTTCCCGGCCAAGAACTCAATGAATGACTCCCAACTTACGGCCCACGTCGGCAAATGCTTGCAAGCCCTGTTCCAGGTCATCCGCCGAGTGCGCTGCTGAGATCATTACTCGTATGCGCGCCGCGCCTTTCGCAACCGTGGGGAAGGCGATGGCCATTGCAAAAACACCCGCCTCGAATAGCGCCCGGCTGAAATCTTGCGCCAGCTTTGCCTCCCCCAGCATGACCGGGGTAATAGGTGTAACGCTCCGGCCAATGTCAAAGCCGAGCTTTTTCATCTCGTCTTTGAACAGCTTGGTGTTGCTCCACAACCGTTCGACGAGCTGGGTGGATTCCTCAAGTAAGCTGATGGCCGCAAGGCAGGCGGCCACATCGGGAACAGTCATGGCGGAGGAAAACAAGAAAGGCCGGCCGCGCTGGCGCAGCCAATCCACCAGTTTGGTGCTTCCGGCGGCTACGCCGCCCACCACGCCAAACGCCTTGGAGAATGTGCCCACCTCTATGTCCACCTTGCCATGCAACCCGAAGTGATCGACAATGCCGCGCCCGCCTTTACCCAGCACGCCTTCGCCATGGGCGTCGTCCACCATGAGCATCGCCTCGCCTTTGCGGGCTTCTTCATATATATCCGCCAAGGGCGCGATATCTCCGTCCATGCTGAAAACGCCATCCGAAATAACCAGGGCGCGGCGGTACTTGCCGCGCTCTGCGGCGATGACCTTTGCCAGCGAAGAGGCATCGCAGTGACCATAACGGACGATGGTGGCGCCCGAGAGGCGGGAGCCGTCGATGATGCTGGCATGGTTGAGTTCGTCGGAGAAAATGACGTCTTCTTTGCTCACCAAGGCCGGGATCACCCCCAGATTGGCAGTGAAGCCTGATTGGAACGTAACCGCAGCCTCCACACCTTTGAAGGCGGCGATGCGCCTATCCAGCTCTACGTGCAGGTCCATGGTACCGGCAATAGAGCGGACGGCCGCCGGGCCGATGCCGTGTGTCTTCATGGCGGCTGCGGCGGCCTCCACAAGCTGCGGATGGCTGGCCAGGCCCAGGTAATTATTCGAACAGAAGTTGAGCACGCGGCGCCCGTCCACTTGCAGCCAGGCGCCCTGCGGCGAACCAATGGTGCGGATGTTGTTGTAGAGCCCGGCATCTTTCAACCCGCTGAGGTCTTCATTCACCCAGGCTTCCGCAACCGGCATTTGGTTCTCCTTATCTACCTTTGAATTAACCCGAAATGCGCGCGAGCGAAACGCGCAGTAACTCTGTTCTTATTATACGCTCACGGATAGAGCTCTGATGCGGCACCGGCCCGCGTCTTCGCTATGGTAGAATTTCTCGCTTAGGGAGACGCAAACGTTTCCCCGCGCTCGGGAGCAACCTGGAGGGATGGCCGAGTGGCTTAAGGCGGCGGTCTTGAAAACCGCTGTGGGTGCATAACCCACCGGGGGTTCGAATCCCTCTCCCTCCGCCATCGATCCAGCCTCCTGGGGAGGTCGCATAGCCTGGTCTAGTGCGCCCGCCTGCTAAGCGGGTTCCGGCGTTTTAGTCGGACGAGGGTTCAAATCCCTCCCTCCCCGCCTTGTAATTGCAGTGACCGCTCGTTACAATCACCACGGATCGATTTCTGATCCAAACCAGTCGGACGCAATACCGGCTGGAGTTTGGGAGCTTCACAGAAGCGAGCAAACTCCATGGCAAATCGGAGCGCAGAAATCCTCACCGCACTGATTGCCTCAGGTCTGCGCTCCGATTTGCACGCTCTCGTAGCTCAGTGGATAGAGCACTTGCTTGCGGAGCAAGGGGTCGCGCGTTCGAGTCGCGCCGAGAGCGCTCGTAAAAGTGCCGGAAAGTGCCCCGGCACTTTTGCCTTTAAGCTGGCGTTTGCGCCTCTGCCTTATGCAAACGCCAACGCGACCAGGGCGGCGCAGCCGCTCGCAGTCGCACGGGGTCGCCGCGTTCGAGCCGCGCCGAGAGCGCTACAGAAACGGCAGCCATGAAAAACCATGGCTGCCGTTTTGTTGGGAGAATGGCTTGCAGCATCCGCAGGCAGTGGATCCCTTAGGCCATTCTCCGAGAAATCCCCTGCTCACTGCATTCGTACTATACTGAAGCAAACACGCCCTAACTACATCTAATCAGTAAATAGAAAACATTGGATTCCGAGCTGCTCGCTAAGTGCCGCGCCGGAGATCCCCAGGCCATCGAAGCGCTTGTCACCGAATACCAGGCCAGGATCTATCGTCTTTGCCTGTCTATCCTCGAGGACGCCGACGACGCACAGGATGCGGTCCAGGAGACCTTCATCGCCGGCCTGAAAGCATTGCATAGCTATCGAGGTGACTCGGCCTTTCAAACCTGGTTCTTCTCGATCGCCATTAACACCTGCCGGGGCCAACTTCGGCAGCGCAAACGAAAGACCCACCTTCAGGAGAGTCTGGCGGACCCAGTGATAACAGCAGAAGAACGCAGGCCTGGCCCCGAACAAAGCCTGATCGACACTCAGCGCTCACAAGCCATCTGGCTAGCCATCGGCGGCCTGGACGAAAAGCACCGTCTGCCCATCATCCTGCGCTACTATCATGAACTCTCCACTCAGGAGATCGCCGAGACCTTGGGTCTCAACATCGGCACGGTTCACTCGCGGCTCTCCATTGCGCGCACGCGCCTCATCGGCGAACTCAAGCGGGCCAATATCGACCTGCCTGGCGGCGAAAAGGACCAATCATGAGCGCCCTCTCGCACACCCAGGCACAGCAGTGGATCGAACAAGCCGCGGACGGCATCCTCCAGCCTGATCAGCAGCAGCTACTGCAGCAGCATCTGAAGGGTTGCGCTAAGTGCCGAGCCTTTGCCGCGCAGCTCTCGGCGTTGGAACACAGCCTGCGAGGCGCGCTGCTGGCCCGCTGGCCGCAGGAGGGATTGCCGCCGGGAGGCAAGAAGGAACTGTCAGAGCAGCTCAAATCGCAATTTGGCAAGGGTGGTGGTGGCGCCGCGCCCTGGACGATTTTGAAATGGCTGGGACCTCTCTTGCTTTTGAGTGTCGCCGCCCTGCTGTGGCTCTCCTCCCAGGCCCCGCCCTTGGCCGCCGCGACAGCCACGCCGACAGCCAGCCGGACAGCGACGGCCACTCCTTCGCTAACGGTTACGCTCCCAGCGCTTCAGATCCTCACCGATACGCCTGAAGAACTGACCCTCATCGCAATCCCCATCCAGACCGCCAACTGCCGCGAAGGCAATGGCAGCGTCTTCGAGGTTGACGATACGCTTTTTGAGGGCGAAGCCTATATTCCAAATGCGCGCGGATTCGATAACCAATGGGTGCGTTTTCTGGGCCCCGTAACTGAAAACCAGTGCTGGGTGTATGTGGCCAACCTCGAGTTCTTCATCAACGACAGGCTGACCGCTATTCAAGACATTCCAGAACTTCTGCTGCCGTTCGTCCCCTACCCGGCCACGCCTACCGCCTCGCCTACCCCTACCTTCCCCCCGGAGCCGCCCATCGCCCAATGCAGTGACGGCTTCGACAACGACGGCGACGGGCGGATCGACTATAGCGTTGCAGGCGCCGGAGACCGCGAATGTCGCAGCGCGGACGACAACGATGAGGCGGTGCCCTAGAGTTTGATGAGGATAGACGAAAAGGAGGCGCATAATGCGCCTCTTTTATTTTCCCCATCTGAGGGCCCAGCAAAGTAAAATACGCGGGTTCCCCATCAGCCATGTCCCCTAACCTAAGCGACACTCGCCCCAACCCGCGTTCGCCCCTGCAAACCACGCGCCCTTCTCCAGCCGCTCGCAAGGGTAGCGGGTCGACCCCACCGCCAGAGTCTTCAATTGGCCAGCCGGAGAAGCCTGGCTGCATTCGCGGCTTTTTCCGCTCGCCACTTGTGATCGTTTCGATGATGGCGCTGCTTGGTCTGTTCCTGGTGACGGGAGCCAGCGCCGCGGTCGGCTGGTCGATCGGGATCGGCGAGTTCCAGGCCACGAAGACGCTAGAGGCCGGGATCTACATGCTCGACCAGTACAACCTGGCGCTGGATGAGATCTCCGTGGGTAATTATTCGCTCGCACGCCAACGCCTGGAATACATTTATGGGCAAAACCCCAATTTCCTGGATGTGCGCCAGCAGTTGGTCAACGTCCTGGTCGCCTTGGGCGCCTCTGCCGAGCCGACCAGCCTGGAACCCACGCCTACACCTACCGAAGATCCACGGCCCAAGGAAGAACTGTTCACCGCCGCCCAGGCGCTGATCAACGCCCGCGATTGGACCGCGGCCATTGACACGTTGCTGGCCCTGCGCAAGGCCGATCCCAACTACCGCACAGCCGATGTGGATGGCTGGCTGTATGCTGCCCTGCGAAACCGCGGCGTCGACAACATCATACAACTCGGCTTGTTCGAGCCGAGCCTTTACGATTTTTCGCTGGCCGAAGCCTTTGGCCCATTGGATAATGAAGCCTCCGTATTGCGCGAGGGCGCGCGCTATTTCCTATATGGGAATGCGTTCTGGTTGGCCTATCCGCAAGATGCGGCCTACTATTATGGGCTTTCGATGTCTATTGCCCCAGGTTTACGCGACTCCACTGGCCTCTCCGCCTTTGGCCGCTACTGGCAATCCCTTGTTCATTGGGCGGACCAGCTGGCCGCCGCCGGCGATTGGTGCGCAGCCTACGAACAGTACCAACTTGCGCAGCAGGCACGTACGGACAGTGGCCTGCAACCTACCGCTGAATTCGCCCTCTTGGAATGCGTCGGCCCCACGGAAACACCTTCGTTGATCCCGTCGAGCACGCCCACCTTGCTCTTCACTCCCACGCCGTCTTTTACGCCCTTGTTCAGCAACACGCCGGGGCCGTCCGACACACCCTCCGTCACTCCCACGCCGAGCGAGACGCCCACTCCTAGCGAGACGCCTACTTTCACCGACACACCAACCCCTAGCGAAACGCCGACCGAGACTCCCACCTCGACCCCCTGATATGGCCAAGATCAAGCTTCCCTCCCTTTATCAACGCCATCGCCGCGTCTCGCGGATCGCGCTGGCGGTCTTCGGCGTCCTGGCCTTGGCGCTTATTCCGCTAACCTTCTCTTTTGCTCATTACGCCGCCACGGCCCCAAGGGGAGTCTTCGGCTTGCCGCTTTTCGTGCTGCCCGCGGGTTCTCAACCAGCAGCGGGTGAAACCCTCACCCCTGGCGAGATCGCCGCCCCCGAGGGCTTCATTCTGCCCGAGCCGTGGAGCGGCGCAGAGCGCGTCACCATCCTGGTCATGGGTCTGGATTATCGCGATGTGGTAGCCGGCGGCCCGGCGCGCAGCGACACCATGATCCTGCTCACCGTGGACCCGGTCACCAAGACGGCGGGCATCCTTTCCATCCCGCGCGACCTGTGGGCGGTGATCCCGGGCTTCAATCCCAATAAGATCAACACCGCCTACTATTTCGGCGAGCTGTATAAAGTACCCGGCGGCGGCCCGGAACTGGCCATGCGCACCGTGGAACAGACCATCGGCGTGCCCATCGATTTCTATGCCCAGATCGACTTCGAGGCCTTCGTGCGCTTCATCGACCTGATCGGCGGTGTCAAGATCAACGTGCCCACGGCTATCACCGTGGATCCCATGGGCGCGGACACCCAGCCCAAGAACCTGAAACCCGGGGTGCAGGTGCTGCCCGGCAATGTAGCGCTGGCCTATGCCCGCGAGCGCCACACGACCGGTGGCGATTTCGGCCGCGCCGAGCGCCAACAGCAGGTCATCCTGGCTATCCGCGACCGCTTCCTGGAATTCAATCTGCTCCCTGGCTTCATCGCCAACGCCCCGCAGCTTTATGCGGAACTTTCAGCCGGCGTGCAAACCAATTTATCCCTGGGCGACGCCATCCAACTGGCCGTGCTGGCTACGCAGGTCCAATCCGAGGATATCAAGCGCGCCGTCATCGGTGAGGACCAGATCATCTATGGCCGTTCACCGGATGACCTTGCCATACTCATCCCCATCCCGGATAAGATCCGCGAACTGCGCGACCTGGTGTTCACCGGCAACACCAACCTGGGCCCGCTAACTCCGGGGAGCTCGGAAGAACGCATGGCTGCCGAGGCGCCGCGCATCTCCATCCAGAACGGGACGGGCGATGCGAATCTCGGCTCCCGCACGCAGCAGTATCTAGCCGGCTTGGGCGCCAATGTGCTGGAAGTGCGCCCAGCCTCTGTTTCGTTGAGTCAATCCGTGCTTGTCGATCACACTGGCAACCCCTACACGTTGGCCTTCTTGGCGCAGCTCATGGGCATCCCCAGCGCGCGCATCGTGCATGAGTTCGATCCCAATAGTTCCGTGGATGTCGAGCTCCGCCTGGGCACGGACTGGCTAAACAGCAATCCCCTACCCTAAGGTCTGAACAGCGCCGGCCGACCCCCGCGCGACTGCTATAATTCGTTCCCCCTATGTCCAATAACGGTCGCCCTCAAATCCTGCTTACCAACGACGATGGTATTAACTCCCCCGGCCTGTGGGCTGCGGCTGAAGCGCTGTCCAGCCTCGGCTACGTGTGGGTGGCCGCCCCACGCGAACAATCCTCGGGTATGGGCCGCAGCATGCCGCCTTCTTCGGACGGCATCATCACCACGCAGAGCCTCACCGTCCACGGCAAAGAGTGGACCACCTACGCCGTCGGCGGCACCCCGGCGCAAACCGTACAACATGCCATCCTCGAGATCATGCCGGCCAAGCCGGATCTGGTGGTGGCGGGCATCAATTACGGGACTAATTTCGGTACCGGCGTGACCATCTCAGGGACGGTCGGCGCGGCCATTGAAGGCGCGTCTCACGGGGTTCCTTCGCTGGCCGTTTCTCTCGAGACCGACCACAAGTATCATTTGAGCAACTCAAACGAAGTGGACTTCAAAGCCTCCGCACATTTCACCACGTTTTTTGCCGGGCTCCTGCTAAGTAAGGAATTTGAGGAAGATGTCCACGTTCTCAAGGTAGAAGTCCCATCTGACGCCACGCCAACTACAGCCTGGATGGTGACCCGCCTTTCGCGACTGCGGTTCTACTTGCCCACCGCTCCGCTGCGCAAGGCATGGACCGAGCCCGGCTCCACCGGGTACGAGCAGGTCCCCGAATCCAGCGCTTTCGCCCCGGATAGCGATGTTTATGCTGTGATCGTCAAACGGCAAGTGGCGATAACCCCCATCAGCATGGACCTGACCTCACGCGTCGACCTTGCCGACTTTGAAGGTCGAATGCGAAGGACCTAGTTCGGTTTTGACCGGCGGTAGCGCCAACGCACCTGCCAGACTTTCCAGGCCGCCTCCAGCTGAACGCGAAAATTCATCTTAGATTGCCCCCATTGCCGGTCGGAAAAGTAGATCGGCACCTCGCCAAAGCGGGCCTGCTGCAGCTTCGCCAGGTACAGGATTTCCACAAGGAAGATGTAGCCGTTCGATACCACCTGTCGATAAGGGATGCGCTCCAAGAGGTCCCTGCGCCACAACCGGAAGCCGCCGGTTACATCGCTGATGGGCAGACCCAGGATGGTGCGCGCGTAAAAATTCCCCCAGCGCGAAAGTGCCTTGCGCCACACCGGCCAATGCCGGTCTACCCCGCCGCCCGGAATGTAACGCGAGCCCAGCGCCAGATCGCAGGTCTCCAGCTTGGCGGCCAGGTCCGGCAGCCTCTCAGGCGGATGGGAGAAATCGCAATCCATCTGGCCGATCGCTTCGGCCCCGCCCTCGAGGGCATGGTCGAAGCCGAACATATAGGCCCGGCCCAGGCCGGGCAGGCCATCGCGATGCAGCACCTTGATTCGCCCGGGATATTCGGCCGCCAGTTGCGCGGCCACCTTGCCCGTGCCGTCCGGACTCAAATCATCGACAATGAGGAGATTCAACTCCGGAAGCGGCAAGGCCATGAGAGCTGGGACCATCCTAGGCAGGTTGTCTGCCTCGTTAAACGTGGGCAGGATCAGTGTGATCTTCATTGAACGGCACTAACTAATGGGATCCATATGGATGACGAAGCGGCACAGCTTGCCGCCCGCCGCCTGGCATTCGGCCTCATCCACGCGGAATTCGCGTCCCCCCGAAATGGTATGCAGTGCCTCCTGCAGAATTCCCACCATCAAATAGCACACCGGCCTATCTTCTCCGGAACGGCCCCAGCAGGTTGCGTTGCGATGCACAAGATAATGGAACTCCCGCTGCTTTTCTTCTATGCCGCTGGTCTGGTCGCTCATTTCGCTGAAGATGCGCGCCAGCGCATATAGGCCGACCTTCAACTTGCGCCCGGCGGGCAGCAGTCTGAAGGCCATCGCCTCCACCCCGGCCAGCGCGCCAAAATGGCTTAGCGCCTGCGAGAACGTCTTGCGGCCGACGCGCAGCGCCATACCGCGACCGCCGCGCGGGCCGTACATTTCTTCGAGGCCCAGCGTAATAGCGCCCAGTTCGGCGAAATCGAAGCCGCGCTCCAGGTTGGCTGCCGGGTAATCGTCGACCAAATGGGAGAGGTGCGCCAGGCCTAGCAGTTGCTCCGTCCCCTTGGGCGTGAGGATCTCTTCGATGGATTGCAGTGTGATGCGTGCAAAGCGGTTCGGCAGTGTGTAGCCGCTCTTCGGAATAGGATCCATACCCGCCCTCTACAACAAACTTTGCAGGTCGGCCACGACCTTGCGCAATTCCAGGAGCAGCAAGCCCAAGCGGATATCTTTGTGCGCGATCACGGTAAGCACTGCTTGGGGTCCTGCCGCCGTGAGCAGGGCATAGCCGGTCGATCCTTTCACATACACCTGCTCCATTTGCCCGCGGCCCAACTCGGCGGCGATGCGCTCACCCAGAGACAGCATGGCCGCCGACATGGCTGCCACGCGGTCCTCGTCGATCGGCGGAGCGAGCACAGCGGCAATGGCCAGTCCGTCCGGGCTGATCAACGCCGCGCCGTCGATCTCCGGTGTCGAGGCCTGCAGGGCGCGCAAGCGCGCCGTCAGTTTTTCGGTTCGCGTGGGGTTGGCCATATTCCTTTTTTCGAAAAGTTTGCGCGGGCGGATGGGTAACTCTAGCATAGGGGGTTAAGGGTGTCAAGAAAGGCTGTATTTCACACTATAATCCGCGCAGCATGCTCATCCATTCAGCGGGACAATTGCTGACTCTGGCCGGTGGCCCTCAACGCGGGGGTAGCCTCGGAGAGCTGGGCCTGATCGAGGACGGCGCCGTGCTCGTGCGCGAAGGCCGCATCGCCGCGGTCGGCAAGAGTGCCGACCTGCGCGCCGCCCACCCCGCTGAGCCGATGCTGGATGCGGGCGGCCGCGTGGTACTGCCCGGCTTTGTCGATGCGCACTCGCACGCCATATGGGCGGGCGACCGCGCTGCTGAATTCGAGTTGCGCCTGCAGGGCAAGAGCTACCTGCAGATCCTTGAAACCGGCGGAGGCATCCTCTCCACGGTAGGCGCCACCCGGGCCGCATCTCTGGACAGCCTGGTGGAGCAAACCCGGCCGCGCCTCCAGCAAATGTTCCTGTTTGGCACCACCACGATCGAAGTCAAGACTGGGTACGGGTTGGACTTGCCGACAGAGATGCGCATGTTGGAAGCCCTGCTCCGCCTGGCGGACGAAGGACCTTGGGACCTTGCGGTCACTTACCTGGGCGCGCACGCCATCCCGGATGAATTCAAGGGCCGGGCAGATGCTTACGTTGATGAACTCTGCAGCACGTGGCTGCCAGAGGTCAGGAGCTGGTGGCAAGCCAACGCCGCCGGCCGCCCCCTGCCCTTTGTCGACGTGTTCTGCGAGACTGGCGCCTTCAGCTTGGCGCAATCCCGCCGCATCCTGGAAGGCGCTAAGCAATTTGGCTTTCCGCTCAAGATCCATTCTGACGAATTCGACAACCTGGGTGGCACGCGCCTGGCCGTGGAACTTGGCGCGACTTCCGCCGACCATCTGGTGGCCGCCGCCGCCGAGGACATTGCCGCCCTGGCCGCCAGCGACACGGTGGCGGTCGCTCTTCCGGCTACACCGTTCGGGCTGGCCCAGGAACATTCTATGCCCGCCCGCCAGATCATCGACGCCGGTGGCCTTCTGGCCATCGGGGGGGACCTTAACCCCGGCACGGCCTGGTGCGAGAGCCTGCAGTTTTCGCTGGCCTTGGCTTGCCGCGCATACAAACTGACCCCCGCCGAGGCCATTGCCGCGGCCACCATCAACGGGGCCGCCGCCCTGGGGCGGCAGAATGAGGTCGGCTCTATCGAACCCGGCAAGAAGGCCGACCTGCTTATCCTGGACTGTAACGACTATCGCCATCTTGGTTACCGGTTTGGCACCAATCTTGTACGAACTGTAATCAAGAAAGGGAAGCCATACCCGGCGGCAATGTCGTTACATGTTCAACCTTGAAACCCTGATCAACACCCTCCCCGGCCAATGGGCCATCTTGGGCCTCATCACGGCCATTGGCCTTTCCGTGATCTTCGTCCGCGGCTTGGTGCGTCTGGCCATCCGCGCCTTCATCATCGGAGTCGTCGGCGTTATACTCATCGGCGCCGTGTATCTCATCGCCTCTTTCACCGGCATCTCGCTGTAGATGCCCGCCATCGAACAGGCTCGAGCCTGGTACCCGGATAAAGATCCGGTCCACGGCTTCGACCATATTCTGCGCGTATTGCGTCTGGCGGAGCGCCTGGCTGCCGCCGAGGGTGCCGACCTGGAGATCGTGCGCGCCGCGGTGCTATTGCACGACGCCAGCGGCGCCGAAACCGGAGGCGAAGGCCGCGCCGAGCACCAGAACCACTCGGCTGAATTTGCTACGGAGATCCTGCAGTCCGAAGGCTGGCCGCCGGAACGCATCGCCGCTGTTCAGCATTGCATCCGTGCCCATCGTTTTCGCGGCAGCGAAGCTCCACAGACCCTTGAAGCCAAGATCCTGTTCGACGCCGATAAGCTGGATGTGATCGGCGCATTTGGCGTGGCCCGCACCCTGGCCTATGATGTAGTGATGGGCTGGCCTTTCTATGCCGAACCTTCGCAGCAATTCAGGAAGACGGGAGAGAAGGAAACCGGCGAAACCCACAGCTCCTTTCACGAATTCATCTTCAAGTTAAGCAAGATCAAAGACCGCCTGCACACCAAGACCGCCCGCCAACTGGCTGGAGGCCGCCAGGCCTTCCTCAATGAGTACTTTGCCCAATTGGACGCCGAGGCGCGGGGCGAAAGATAATGTTACTGCTCATTCAGGGGAGAGGTCATGGCAGATGAGGCAGTTATGGTATGGGGAGAGTGAAGCGGGAAGCTGTACGCAACTGCCAAGATAAGGTATTGGCCTTAGTTACTTTTCACCATGGTTGACGGGACATTAGCATAATGAACGAGGGTCAGGCAATTCCTCACTGCCAAGGCGGAAACTTCAGCGACTAGAAGCGGTGGTATAAACGCTTGCATGCAGCCTAAGATCGAAGACCTCATCGCAATCGCCCGTGGCGCCGGCGAGATCCTGCGCGCCGGGTTCGGTAAGCAGCACCAGATCGAGTTCAAGGGCGAGATCGACCTGGTCACCGAGGTGGACCACCAATCGGAAAGGTACATCCTGGGCGAGATCAGCTCACGCTTCCCGGGTCATCGCGTCCTGACCGAGGAAACCGGCGAGCATACCGGTGAGGCCAGCCGCGCCTGGTACATAGACCCGCTGGACGGCACACTCAACTACTCGCATGGATTGCCGTTCTTTTGTGTCTCTATTGCCTATGCGCACGAGGGCGAATTGGGGCTGGCTGCGGTCTTCGATCCCATCGCCGAGGAAATGTTCGCTGCGAAACACGGTAGCGGCGCCAGCCTCAACGGGGAGATAATTCGTGTTTCGCGCGCCTCGACCCTCAAAAGCAGCCTGCTGGTCACCGGCTTTCCCTACGACGCCTGGACCAATCCAGTGAACAATTTCGCCGAATTCAGTAGCTTTTCGATGCGCAGCCAGGGTGTGCGCCGCTTAGGTTCAGCGGCCCTGGACCTGTGCTATGTGGCTGCAGGCCGGCTGGATGGCTTTTGGGAGATCCGGCTCAACGCCTGGGATGTGGCCGCCGGCGCGCTGATCGCCAAGGAAGCCGGGGCCTTAGTAACCGATGTGCGCGGCGGCCCCGACTTCATGAGCAAGCCGCAATCCGTTCTTGCAGCGAATCCGCTACTGCACGCCAAAATGCTCGAGGTGCTTGGGCAGAGCGATCCTGCCCGAGCCTGACTAGGGCTCGAGGCCCAATACGTAATTGTAGAAGTCCAGGTTCTCGCCTGGACTTAGCGGCAGGATCAGGCTGCGGTCCGTGTGCAGCGGCTCACTGCTTTGCCAGGTAACCGGGATATCGGCGTAAGCCTCCGCGCCGAGCTCATCGATGATGGTGACTCTGCCCTCCGCGTCAAAGGTCAAGATAATGAAGCGGTCGGGGAATAAGCGGCGGCCAGTCTCCTGCAAACCGTCTGCAACGCGCACATAGGTTTCCTGCGTGTCGCCTGCCAGCAGATGGATGCAATGCAGGTCGCCCTGGTCGTAGAGCATATTGAGTGCACCGATGCACCCGGTGCGCCCAAGGCCGGCATTGACGAAGATGAATTCCGTTCCCGCGGGGACTTCCGGGATCTGCACTTTGAGAGTGACCGCAAAATTGCGGATCACGTCCTCCACGTGCCGTGCCGTATCCAACAGCTGTGCGTAGGCAGATCCGCCTGCGTAGATCCAGAACCCGCACACGGCGACCAGGGCTAGACGGCCCATCCATGCGCGCTGGCGCCATTGCGACGAGAATAGCAACGCGCTACCGAGTGCCACCAAGATGAGACCGAAGGCGGCGCCTCGAAGGCTGTCGCCATCCGGAGGCTGCCCAGCCAGCAGGAACGGGGCGTAGTTAGCCGCGGCCAGAAACGCCCCGGCAACACATAAAACCAGAGCATCATTCACATGGCGCTTTTTGGTCTTGGCCACGGAGAAAGCCCTCCACAGGACGAAAATAATTCCAATGAGCAACAAGACTAGCAGCGCCTGTGCAAAAAGGAGGGCTCCTGAAGTGAAGCCGCCATCCCCGAAGAGAACGCCTCGCCAGATCGCGGCAGGGATTTGAGGGATTTGGGCGGCGGCACTTTGGAAGATATGGCCAGGAGCAAACAAATCCGCGGAATAGACCTGACCAATGCCAGAAAATGGTTTGAGCGTCTCAAGGTTCAGGATAACTAGTCCGCTCAAAAGCGTGATCCATATTGCAACGCCCAGTTTATTTGCCCAATCCTTCAGACCGCGTATGTGATGCGCCGAGAGTATTACGGCCACCGGGAGCAGCGCCAATGCAGCCTCATAGGAGAGCACGGATGCTAGAAATGCCAGCGTCGCGCCAAGGAGCCAAGCGACACGTTTGTTGGACACCCAGCTTTGAAAAAGCAAGACCGCCAGCCAAAACAGGAACCAGCCCAGTACATGATGGATCTTCTTCAGCGCCATCAGGTCCGTGATGTTCAACGGAAGCCAGGTGAAAGTAACCACCAGCAAAGCAGCCATCCAGGGGCTGCGAATGAATCTCTTGATCGTGAAGGTAATGACCACGGCTGTGGCAATGATCGTCAGGAAGGCACTCAAATAAATGGCGGGTGGATTGAACCCGAAGGTGTGATAAAGGGCCGAGACGAAGATGCCATGCACGAGGCGCGAACGGATGCGCTCCATGAAGAACACGCGCGAACTCTCCAGGAAGGAATAGCGATAGGGATATTGGAAGTCGTAGAAGGCCTCCCCGCTGAAGTTCTGCGGGATGGCGCGGGCCAGGAACAAGCCCACTGCCACCAGCGCCAGGGCGGCCCCGGCCGCCCAGATGGCCGCGTCAACGGGGTTGGCGCGCGCATAGGCCACTAATCGCGCCCACATGCGGTGCGACCAGGGCTGCCGTTTCTTGCTAGTCTTTGTCTTGGCCAAGTCGAGTCTGCGCCAGTATATACTGCGCGTCGCTCAAAGCAACCGCCCCCACTCTTCCAGGGTTAGCGTTTGCGGGCGGCGGCGCGGGTCGATGCCGGCCTCCTGCAGGCGCACCTCGGCTTCGGGCTTGGTCAGCCCGGGCAAAGAGGCCAGTGAGTTAGCCAGGGTCTTGCGTTTTTGGGCGAATGCCGCCTTGGCCAACGCAAAGAAAGCCTCCACCTTCTCCTCCGGCAAGCGCGGCTGGGGATATAGATCGATCAGTAAGAGCGCGGAATCGACCTTTGGCGCTGGATAGAAAGCGCCAGCCGGGATATGGTGGGCGATCCTCGGCTGTCCATAGAGCTGAACGCCAAGAGAGAGGAGCGACATATCCGGGGGTTGCGCGCAGGCGCGTTCGGCGACCTCGCGTTGGATGGTGAGCGCCAGGCGTCCGGGCCGCGGCTGACCCTCCAACAAGTGGCGGATAAGATTTGAGGTCAGGTAATAAGGGATATTGGCAACAACCAGGAAACCGGCGGTTTTGAAGTGGTCCGAAAGGTCGAGTCGAAGAATGTCACCTTGGACCAGCTCCACATTCTGCAGGCCTGCCGTGGCCTGGCCCAGGACTGGCAGCAAGCCGCGATCCAGTTCCACGGCCACCACGCGGGCGGCAACAGCCGCCAAATGCAAGGTCAGCGACCCCAGCCCGGCGCCGATCTCCAGCACCTCATCGCCTGCGGTAACGCCCGCGGCTTCGACAATGCGCGCCAGGTGATGCTCATCGACAAGGAAGTTCTGGCCCAGGCGCTTATCCGGCCGCAGGCCATACTGGCGCAGCAGCGCCGGCACATTGACCATGCTTGCCCCTAACCGGGAGGCCAAATGGGCGGAACGTACGCCGGGACCGGCGTCGTGAAGTAGATCGTCACGGTGGCATTCACCCAGGGCTGGCCTCCAGCGGCTGCAACCTCGGCCTCACTAAAGGCCAGATCGATCCAGGGTTCTCTGCCATTCGAGTTGGCTCCGCTGTTATCTCCAAATGTTGCCATACCATATCCCGGGATATACACCGTGGCGAATTTCAATTCAAGGTACCAGTTGAGGTAGGTGGCGATTGTTCCCTGTTGCACCGGCAGGCCGGAGGAGGTCCCGTTCAAGCAAGAGGACGTTCCGGAGTTGCACGGCGAGTACCAAGTAGTGAAAACGGTAACCGCGCGGTAATACTCGATCGTTATCCCATCCACGACCGCCGTTTTGAGGAAGATCTTCGTGCCGTAACCGTTGACCTGCTTTTGAGGCTCTACGAGGAAACGCTCGCTCTCTTGCGTCCGGGAAACTTCCTCGTCGTTTTCATAGCGCAGCCGAGTGCGAGAAGCCGACACTCCATCCTTCCCTTCCTGGATCACGCTGATCGTGTCCAGTTCGGCTTCGTCATCCGGCCTCCACTCGGTCTCGTCAGGGACGATCTCCTGCGTCACCTGCAGCGATTCATTCACGCGCACCACGCTGATCTCGCCACCCAAAGGCAGTGGCTCGTCCGCGGCAGGTTCACTGTAGTCCAGCCCTTGCAACGCCAACCCGGCTTGTGCCAGCGCCTCTCCCACCGTCTCGGCTGAAGAAAAGAGCTCCATCTCAGCTCCGCCGACCGCGATGTGGATCTGCACGGCGCGGCGAAGGGACACCGATAAAGGTCCGGTCAGCGCGGTCTCGGGACGCGGTTCCAGCCGGTCTCCGGCCATCAGCCTTATCCCATGGCCCGCTAGCGCTTCGCCGAGGGTAGGCGCAGAACTGACGAACTCAACAGTCTCTTCCCCGTCATTCAAGGAGATTTGCACGGCCCGGCGCAACTTCAGGGCGTGAAAGGGACCCTCGGGGATCTGTTCCTCCAGCGTGATGGTGCGCCCATCCAGGAGGATGCGATCGCCGGGTTCCAGGGTGAGCTTCCATTGCGCAAGCAGGATCGGGAGGCTGCGTTCCAATGTCTCCGTTTGATAGAGCATTCCATCGGCGGTCATTTGCAGGCGCGGCGCGCGCAGAACCTCGACGGATGAATCCCCCAGGATCCAGGTTCCTGGACCAGGCGCAACGCTGTCCTTGGCCCCCACGTTTACGCCTGCCTCGCGCAAAGCCCCACTGACCGTGATTGCGCGTGTGAGGATCGAGAAAGACCTGCCATCGGCGACGATAGTGACAGTGCGGGTAAGCGAAAGGAAACCAAACAGCGCCACCAGTAGGGCGGCGCTAGCCGCTATCCAACGAATGCGAGCCAGAGTCATCTTGGTGATTCTACCCGCCGGGGCGAGTAACAATTGAAAAGACTATAGCGGCTGGCGCTTGAAGAAAAGATCCCAAGCCACGCTAAGGCCAACCACCGCCATGATGGCAAAGGCTCCCCAGACGAGCGGGTCGATCCGCGCTTGCTGCTCCACAGGGACCGGCTGATCCGGATTGGCCGAGAGAATGGCGAAGTCCGGGTTGCCTCGCTGCAGGGTCTGCATGTAGGCGAGCACGTCAGCCGCCATGCTCAACGACCAATTCTCCTCTTCGCTGGACGGCATGCGCCCGGTAGTCGGGGAGCCGAAGCGGATCTTGTGCATGGCCTGCCACGGGTCTCCCACGGCAATATCGCCGAGATATAGGGGTTCCAGGTTGGAACCGAAGTTGATCTTGGCGCCGTTGTCATCATGGCACGAAGCGCAGGCGGACTCATACAAGTCGCGGCCGGCGTCGTTGTCTCCCAGGGCCGCCCCGGTGTCCGGGTCAATGAGCAGGTCGGTGTTCACTTGCATGGTGCGCAGGAAGGCCGCCAGATCGTTAAGCGCCGTGGCGTTCGTGGGCTGCAGGAAGTTGTGCTCCGGGTTGTTGGTGCCGTCCAGCCAGGCAAGCACCTGATCCTGGCTGGCGCCGATCATTCCGTCAAGTCCGGTAAAGCCCGTATAGTGATTCGAATACGGGCCATAGGCGCCATCGGCGCCTTTGTAATCCCAGCCGTGGCATTCCACACAGCGCCAGGTGATCACACCGCCGCGTTGATTGCTCTCCTGCTGCGCCCAAAGCGGCTGGTCCTGCTGTGGCGGCGCCGTATCCAGAGCCAGGATCCAGTTATCGTAGATGCGCCCGCCGGCGATGGCGTCGCCCTCCACTTTGCCTTGCTCGCCGGCAACGCCGCGGCCGGCGGCCAGCAGGGCCAGCGCGGCCAACAGGGTAATCAGGGTCAGGCCAAGTGCTCGTTTCATTTATGGGGGACAGTCGAAAAATCCATGAACCCGCCGAGTATATCATCGCGTCAATTGGATTACGGTCATTAAATAAAACGCCTCTCGCCGATCGGCGAGAGGCGTGTATAGCGTGGATTTGAGGTTATTGAAGCGAGAGCAGGAACGCTACCAAGTCGTTGATCTGCTCTTCGGTTAGGATCTCGCCAAAATTCTGCGGCATGACGCCATCGATGAAACCTGGCACCACATAGGCGCTCGGATCGGTGATGGACTGGTGGATATACTCCTCAGCCGTCAGGCCTGAAACTGTAGAGCCGGCGCGCGTAGCCAAGCCATCCAGCACGGGTCCCACGGTGCCGCTACTGATACCACTGATCGCGTGGCAAGCTGTGCAGCCTGCGGTGGAAAACACCACCTGGCCGCGCCCTTCGGGAGTCGACTCGTCGGCAACCGGACCCAGAGGTTGCAGCGTGGGCACTTCGCCCAGCGCGTAAGGCCCAAAATTCATAATGAAAGCCGCCACCGCGCGGATCTGGTCATCGCGCAGCGGGCCGCCGAACTTCTCCGACCAGGTCGGCATCACCGGCCGCGTGCCTGTGGCCCCGGCATACAACTCCGGGCGGGTTGACACCTGGCGGCCCGTGGTCACCACGGAGACGATGTAGTCCTCGAGGCCGCCCTGCCAGCCCACTTCAGCCAACCGCTGGGTAAAGAAATGCTCATCGCGCAAGCTGGGCGCCACGCCTGCAATGCCTTGCGCCTGGGAGCCATGGCAACGCGTGCAGTTGATGCTGAACACCGAAGCGCCGAATTCGATCAATTCAGCCCGCTGTTGCACCTCGTATTGCGCCAGGCGCGCCGGCTCCCGGATGCCGAGCACGATCACGATGGCGGAGCTAAGCAACACCAGAATGGTGCCGAGGACAATTTCCAGTTGGATCCGTTTCATTTCGCGGAGGTCTCCTCGATGCCCGGCTATTCTTCCGTCGCACGCTCAGCGTGCAGGAAAAAGGTATGTTCATAAGTTTGGTGAGACCCTGTCGTCGGATCGGTCCATTCCACGTGCGGCGTCACCCTCACCATGTCGGCCTGGAACTGCTCCACGGTGATCTTGGCGCTCAGGTCCGGCAAGCGACCGTCGGCCTGCGCCTCCAGCAGTCGCTCACTGAAGATGTTGAATACTTCGGTCAGGTGCGGGCAGCCGACGACCACGTTGTTGACGTCGCCCTCGGGGTCGGGCTGGTAAGCGAGGCCTGGGCACAGGTCGGTACCGTAATCCTGGCCCACGATGAACTCGGTCTGGCGATTATGCAGCTCGGCATAAGGAATTGAGCGCAGCGGCCCCTCGCCCTCCTCGGGCGCCAAGTCCTGGATGATGCGCGTGGCCGCGGGCGTCTCGATGCCATATTGCGGCGTGCCCATGAAACTCAATGCCAGGAAGACAAAGATCCATGCCACACCCCAGGTAATGGCAAAGGGCCGTTTGCGCGCAAGTCGCGAGGGATTGCGATCGATGTAAGGGATCGCCAGGAGGATCAGCACCAGGGTTGGCGGCACGATGAGCCCCATGATGAACTTGCTGTCCATCAACTGGCTCACCTCGAGGCGGTAGCTAAGCCCGAAGATGGCGAAGATGGGATTAACCAGGCTTTCCAGGATGGACGCCGGGTCGATCTTTAGCAGGCCTTGCAGCCACCAGAAGTACCACGGAGCCTTGGTATCCAAAGGCGTTTGCTGCGGATTGGCATGCGTTTCGAGGGGAGAGGCAAATCCGCGGAAATAGAGGATCGCCAACATGGCAAAAATGCCCAGAGCGATCAGGAACAGCTCATGCGAAAGCAGATCGGGGATCAGATCGATGCGGCGATTGGCTTCTTTTTTCTTTTCGGGGTCCAGGTTGCCCTCTTCAACCACCGCAGGCAGCGAGATACTGTGCTCACGCGAGACTTTGTAATAATGGATGCTGATGAACAGGATCGCCAGCAAAGGGAACAGGATCACGTGCTGCAGGTAGAAACGCAGCAACCCACCGGTGCCGATATCGGGTGCGCCGCGCATCAGCAGGTTCAGCGCGGGGCCGACTACAGGGCCTGATTCGGTGATGCTGGTGCCCACAGTCACCGCCCAATAGGCCAACTGGTCCCAGGGTAACAGGTAACCGGTGAAGCTTAGCCAGGCTGTGATCAGCAGCAGGAGTACGCCGGTCAACCAGGTGAACGTGCGCGGGCCTTTGTAGGAGCCGGTGAAGTACGTGCGCAGCAAGTGCAGCCAGGAAAAGATGACCATGCCCTCGGCGCCAAGGCGGTGGAGGTCACGCAGTAGTTCGCCGAAAAAGACATTGCTTTCGATCGCCAGGATGGATCCGTACGCCTGGTCGGGGAAGGGGATGTAATACACCATCAGCACCACGCCGGTGATGACTTCCACGATAAAGAAGAACGTGGTGAAGAAGCCCAAGCGGAACGTGTGCGTGAACCAGGTAGCCGCCGCCGGGTAGTAGCGCGGGCGTAAGTGAGCGATGAAGCTGGTGGTGATGACCTTATAGCGCGGATTAGGTTTCTCCGTCGGCGGATCGCCGCGCATCACGGCGCGCAGTTCCTTGATGCTTAGGCCTGCGGTGATGATGCGCACGCGGTCATCGATGATCTTGCCAATCGTGGCACGCCACTGATCACGCGGCGGGATATGGAAGCGCTTCATTAGACTATTGATCATGGGTCGCTCCGCATACAGGCGTGCTAGTCATGCGCCTGGCCGGTGATCTTGTCACCGGTATCGATGCGCACAAGGACGCCTGGGTTGCTTGGCACCGGCACAGGGCCGCCGTCTTCGGGGGTCTCCGCCAACACCTGCCCATTTTCGTCTTCGAAGCGGATCACGAAACGGTCCAGGCTGCGCGGCGCAGGCCCGGAAATGTAGGTCCCGTCGTGCTGGTATTGCGAACCATGGCAGGGGCAGATGAATTTGAATTCCTGATCGTTCCACGCATAAAGGCAGCCCAAGTGCGGGCACACCTTGTAGAGTGCCAGTAAGCCGGCGGGAGTATTCGAGAGCCACAGTTTTACTTTAGGGAAATTGACCGGAGTGACTTCCACCGCGGGCAACTCAGCCACAGTGCCCGTGGTGAACACGCCACCGAACTCCCCTTCGCGGAAGCGCGGCAGACTAAAGAGCACGGTGAGCCCACCAACGCTCAAGGTAAGAAAGCCCAGCGAAGCGAGCCAGGCGAGGTTAAGGAATTCGCGGCGGTTAAGCTTTTGTTCAGGTTGTGGCGGGGTCTGTTCAGCTTGGCCGGCGGGGGCGGCAGCTTCTGTCATGAAGTCATCCTCCAGTTACTTGGTCAGGCAACTTGCGTAGTTTATCACTATTGATTTTGGCTGGCAAGCAACTCGCATATTAAGGCAAGACACTCACTTGAGCCGTGTAGATGGCGCGCAGGATCAGACCGCAGGTGATGATGGCCGCCGTGCTGTACACCATGATCTCGGCGCGTTCGCCTCGCCCGCGGGTGTAGAGATATGCACCGGGGATCATGATGAGGATCACGGCGCCATACAGAATGTGCAGCCAGCCGCGCGCCGGTTGGGCGCCCTGCGCCAGGAGTAAGCCTCCCAGCAGCGACTGCCCCACCAGCAGGATCTCGCCGATCGCCAAAACTCCCCAGAAATTGGAATCGATCCCCTGTCGGCGGAAGAAACGGAAATATCCCCAAATGGAAATGATGAGGAAAAAATACAGCGAGGTGATGGCAAGGCCGGCATGCAAGCATGCCACCCAGCCTTGGCTCTCGACACAAGCTAGAAAGTTATCCATCGTTTCCTTGATCGGCTACTGAACGGGCGGTTTAGGCCGCGCTAGCCCCTCCAGTATAATCACCTCCTCGCCTCTATGAAAGCAATTTACTTCGAAGTCCACGGCGGCCCGCAGGTTCTGCAATACGGGGACCTGCCCGAGCCCCAGCCGCCTGCCAGCTGGGTGCTGGTGCGCCTGCATGCCGCCGCTCTTAATCACGCCGACCTCTTCGTGCGCGCCGGCTGGCCCGGGCTTAAGCTTAAGTTGCCGCATATCCTGGGCGCCGACGGCGCCGGGGAGATCGCAGGCGTGGGGGATGGCGTAACGGGTTGGAAGGCCGGCCAGCGCGTCGTTATCAACGCCAGTATCTGCCTAGAAGAAGATGAGTTTACTCGCTCCGGCCAGGAAAACCTTAGCCGCCGCTGGGAGTTGCTGGGAGAAACCCTCCCCGGAACCTACGCGGAATACGTGGTCGTGCCGGCCGTCAATCTCCTCGCAATGCCGGACACCTACCCCTATGCAAAGGCCTCCGCCGCGGCTCTCGTTTTCCTCACCGCCTGGCACTCGCTCGTGAAACGCGGCGACTTGCAAGCCGGTGAAACCGTGCTCATTGTCGGCGCGTCCGGAGGAGTTAACAGTGCCTGCCTCCAGATCGCCAAATACTTAGGCGCGCAAGTGATCGTGGTCGGCTCGAACGCAGCGAAATTGAAACTGGCGGAATCCTTGGGCGCCGACCACCTGATCGACCGCACAATAGATTCTGACTGGTCGAAGGCAGCCTACAGCCTCACGCGCAAACGCGGCGTAGACCTGGTGGTGGACAACGTCGGCGTGACATTTCCGCTAAGCATGCGCGCTCTGCGAAAAGGCGGACGCTTGCTGACCGTGGGGAACACCGGCGGAGCCAAGTTTGAGATCGACAACCGCTATATCTTCGCCAAGCATTTAAGCATCCTGGGTTCCACTATGGGCACCCGCTCCGATTTCGCCGAGGTAATGGAGTTGATCTTCAGCGGCAAGCTGCAGCCCGTGACCGACCGCACCTACCCACTCCGCGAGGCGCGCGCCGCCCATGTTCGCCTGGAAAGCGGGGAGCAATTGGGCAAGGTCGTATTGGAGATCGAATGATGGCTAACGAAACCCCCGACCGCATGACGCCCGCGCAACTGTGGGCGGAGATTCTGAAAGCCCGCGCCCAGTACAGCGCAGTCTACGCCGGGCTGAGCGACGAAGAGATGACACGCCGCCCCGGCGCGCAGGAGGATTGGTCCGTCAAGGACCAGATCGCCCACCTCACCTGGTGGGAGGATTACGCCATCGTGCGTAGCGGCATCATGCTGGCTGGCGAGCCTTTCAGCAAGCTCACGGATTTCGATGCCATCAACGCCCAGGTCTTTGCCTTCAACAGAGACGTGCCGCTAAAAGACGTGCTGGCGGCGTTCGCTGCAAACCTGTCGCGCCTCGAGGGGCTATGCAGCAGCCTGAACGAAGAGCGTCTGAACGACGAGGTAGGCACAAGCCAGCCTCCCTACTGGCTGCTGGTTACGGATACCTTCGAGCACTACCGCGAGCACCAGCCGGACTTGGAACGCTATGTGGCCAGTCTCAAGAAATAAGATGAAACGCCCCCCTGCCGTAACCTGTCTCGCAGTGCTAGTGTTAACCTTCACAGGCGCGCAACTTCTGCGTGCCGGGGCAGCACTCAACGCCTCCGCCGTCCTCACCGAATACCATTCCCGAGTGCACCCGGCATTGTTAATAGCAAGTGGCCTGGTCTGGGGTGCGCTGGCGTTTTGGCTGACCCGCGGCCTATGGCGCGGCGAGGCTTGGGCACCCAAGGCGGCTCGCTGGGGCTTATTGGCCTTCATCGCCTACGACTGGGTGGACCGCCTGGCCTTTCAGTCGCCCGGACCTCAGGGCATCAATTGGCCCTTCGCCCTCTTGGCGGAAGGTGTTTTGACCGCAACGGTATTCGGCATTTTGGCGTTGCCTGGGGCGCGTGCCTTTTATGGAGCAAAAGAATGAGCGATCGCCCAAAAATTGACGAACTAAAAAAGCTGCGCGACGAAAGCCAGCAGGGCGGCGGATCTGACCGCATCAAAGCCCAGCATGCGCAAGGCCGCCTGACGGCCCGCGAGCGCCTGGACCTGTTGCTGGACAAGGGTTCCTTCCGCGAACTGGACGCCTTCGTCAAACATCGCACCACCGCCTTTGGTCTGGAAGAGCAACAGATCCTAAGCGACAGCGTAGTGACCGGTTGGGGGACCATTGACGGGCGCCTGGTCTACGTCTTCTCGCAAGACTTCACCGTTTTTGGCGGCAGTCTGGGGGAAGTGCATGCCGAGAAGATCGTCAAGGTCATGGAAATGGCGCTCAAAAATGGAGCGCCCATGGTTGGCTTGAACGATTCGGGTGGCGCCCGCATCCAGGAAGGCGTCGTTTCCCTTGGGGGCTATGCCGATATTTTCCTGCGCAACACCATGGCCTCCGGCGTTATTCCGCAAGTCAGCGCCATCATGGGCCCCTGCGCCGGCGGCGCGGTCTACTCTCCTGCGCTCACCGATTTCATCTTCATGGTGCGCAATTCTTCTTATATGTTTGTCACCGGTCCCGAAGTGGTGAAGAGCGTCACCCACGAGGAAGTGTCTTTCGAGGATCTGGGCGGCGCCAGCATCCATTCGGCCCAATCCGGTGTGTGCCACGTAGTGGCAGACAGTGAGGCCGATACCCTCTTCTTGATCCGCAAGCTGCTTTCCTATCTGCCGCAAAACAACCTGGAAGACGCCCCCTTCCGCCCTACCAAGGACGACCCGCTGCGCCGCGATGACGCGCTGGATGCTTTGATCCCGGACGACGCCAGCAAGCCCTATGACATCAAGGAAGTGATCCGCATGATCGTCGATGATGGCGCCTTCTTTGAGATCCATGAGCAGTTCGCCCAGAATATCGTGGTGGGCTTTTCTCGTTTGGGCGGCCACGTGGTTGGCCTTATTGCCAACCAACCCATGGTGCTGGCCGGCGTGCTGGACATTGACGCGTCAGAAAAGGCGGCGCGCTTCGTGCGCTTCTGCGATAGCTTCAACATTCCCTTGCTGACCCTGGTGGACGTGCCCGGCTTCATGCCCGGCACCACCCAGGAGCATAATGGCATCATCCGCGCGGGTGCCAAGCTGCTTTATGCCTATTGCGAAGCCACAGTGCCCAAGCTCACCGTCGTGACGCGCAAAGCCTACGGCGGCGCCTACGACGTGATGAGCAGCAAGCACATCCGCGGCGACGTGAACCTGGCCTGGCCTACGGCAGAGATCGCTGTGATGGGGCCGGACGGCGCAGTGAACATCATCTTCCGCAAGGAACTGGCGCGCTCAAAGAATCCCGACAAGAAACGGGCCGAATTGGTGGCCGACTACCGCCAGCAGTTCGCCAACCCCTACGTGGCGGCCAGCCGCGGCTACATCGATGACGTCATTCGCCCGCGCGATACCCGCCCGCGCCTGATCAATGCCCTGGAAATGCTGACCAATAAGCGCGACAACAACCCCGCCAAAAAACACGGCAACATCCCGCTCTAGCCATGTTCGATAAAGTCCTCATCGCCAATCGTGGAGAGATCGCCGTCCGCATCATCCGCGCCTGCCGCGAGCTCGGCATCCGCACCGTGGCGGTTTTCTCGGAGGCCGATCGCTCGGCTTTGCACATCCGCCTGGCCGATGAGGCCTACCTTATCGGGCCTGCCCCTTCCCGCGATTCCTATTTGCGCATGGATAAGATCATCGACGTCGCCAAAAAATGCAAGGCGCGCGCCATCCACCCAGGATACGGCTTTCTGGCCGAACGCAGGGATTTCGCCCAGGCTTGCGAAGACGAAGGCATCACCTTCATAGGCCCGCGGGCTTCCGCCATTGCGGCCATGGGCGATAAAGCCATCGCCCGCGCCACGGTGGTCGCCGCAGGCATCCCTATCGTCCCGGGCACCGAGGACGTTGGCAACCTCAGCGATGAAGCCTTGCTAAAGGCGGCTCCCAAGATCGGCTTCCCCCTGCTGATCAAGGCCACTGCCGGGGGTGGGGGCAAAGGGATGCGCGAGGTTCGCAGCCTGGATGAGATGGCCAATTTGATATCCGCCGCCCGCTCCGAAGCGCAGTCCGCCTTTGGGGATGGCAATGTATATTTGGAGAAGCTGGTCGAAGGAGCGCGCCACATCGAGTTCCAGATCATGGCCGATATGGACGGCAACACCGTGCACCTCGGCGAGCGGGAGTGTTCCCTGCAGCGCCGCCATCAGAAGCTGTTGGAAGAGGCGCCCTCCCCCTTTATCGACGATGATGAGGACTTTCGCCAGCGCATGGGTGCGGTGGCCGTCAAAGCCGCCAAGGCTGTGAATTATCTGAATGCCGGCACCATTGAATTCCTCGTCGATAAAGACAAGAACTTCTACTTCCTGGAGATGAACACGCGCCTCCAGGTCGAGCATCCGATCACCGAGGAAGTCACCGGTTTCGATATCGTCACCGAGCAGCTGCGCGTCGCTCGCGGCCGACAACTTAGCTTCAAACAAGAGCAAGTCAAGATGCAGGGCTGGGCGATCGAATGCCGCATCAACGCCGAAGACCCCTACAACAATTTTCTGCCCTCGACCGGCTTGATCTCTCACCTTTCCTCCCCCAAGGGACCGGGGGTACGCGTGGACACCGGCGTGTATGCCGGCTTCCAGATCTCCCCCTATTACGACTCGATGATCTCCAAGCTGATCGTGCGCGGCGAATCTCGCGCCCAGGCCATCCTGCGCATGCGCCGCGCCCTCGAGGAATATCGCATCGTGGGCGTGAAAACCAACATCCCCTTCCACCAGAGCATTGTGGAGCAGGCGCGCTTCCTGGCCGGCAACTACGATACGCGCTTCGTCGAGGAACGCTTCTCGCTCGAACACGCTGAAGAAGGCAAGCAGACCTTCCCCGAGATCGCCGCCATCGCCGCCACCTTGGTGGCCCACCAGCAGGCCGAGCGATCGGCGCACATCATCGCCCGCGGCAAACGCGACACCAGCAACTGGAAGTGGGTCTCGCGCTGGGAACGCATGCACCGCTAGCCATGGCAAAGTACATAGCCACCATCGGCGAAAAAGTCTATGCCGTCGAGATCATCGACGCGCATCACGTCAACGTGAACGGCCACATCTACGAGGTGGATTTCCAGTCCATCTCGGGGCAGCCCGTCTTCAGCTTGCTGGTCGATGGCGGTTCCTATCAGGCCCACGTCTATCCCGGGGAAGAAGGCGGGCTGCAGGTCCTGATGCGCGGCTCGCTTTACGCCGCCTCCGTGGTGGACGAACGCGAAAAGCGCCTTAGCGCCGCCGGGAGCGCCGGAGCCGTGCAGACGGGTGAATTCGTATTGCGCGCCCCGATGCCCGGGTTGGTGGTCAAAGTGCCCGTCAATGAAGGCGATGCGGTCAAGAAAGGCTCCGTTCTGGCTATCCTCGAATCGATGAAGATGCAGAACGAGCTCAATTCGCCGCGCGACGGCAAGGTGACCCGCATTCAGGTCAAAGCAGGCGATAGCGTGGAACAGCGGCAAACCCTGTTGAGCGTGGAATAATAGTGGGCATCTGATATGGTCATTTCACCAAGCGATAAAGAACTGGAAGTCAAATTTCACGTCAGCGATCTGGCGGAAATGGAAAGGCGCCTGGTGACTCTGGGCGCCACGCTGGTGCAGCCGCGCACTCATGAATACAACTTGCGTTTCGATACGCCCAGCGGCGAACTCGGCCAGGCCGAAAGCATGCTGCGCTTGCGGCGGGACGCCGCCAGTCACGTCACTTTCAAGGGGCCGAGCACCACGCTCGGCGGTGTTTTGGCCCGCCAGGAGATCGAATTCGAGGTCAGCAATTTCGGCGCTGCCCAGAAACTGATCGAAGCGCTGGGCTTCCGCTCGAAATTCATCTATGAGAAGTACCGCACGACCTACGGAATGGATGGACTCAAGGTCACCCTGGACGAGATGCCTTACGGACCTTTCGTCGAGATCGAAGGGATGCAGGCCTTGGCTATCCAGGAGGCCGCCAAGCGGCTTAACCTGGATTGGAACCAAAGACTGCCCGAGACTTACATCAGCATCTTTCGCCGCATCAAGGAGCTTTTCAGCCTGCATTTCACTGATGTGACCTTTGCCAATTTTCAGAATGTGGAATTTAAAATTGGGCGAGCCGGGGTGAAACCCGCGGATGTAGCCGTGGCTACCGAAAAACCTGTATGAGCATCTGTGCAGATCTACTGCCGGTCCGCTATTCCAACTCTCCGTTCTTCCAGGGCAGCGTTTCAACAGTTGTTTCATCCCCCAATAATTCCTGAATTCGCGCCTGCATTTGCGCAGCATCGCCGCTGGTGATGTAACGCGTTCGGCCGCCAGTCGTCCGCGGATTGCGCAAGCCGCCGATATCCAGCAGGCTGGCGACGCGCCGGGCGATAGCGGGCGTCGGGTCGATCAGGCGTACTGTCTCTCCCACGATGCTGCGGATCGTCTCGAACGCGAACGGGTAATGGGTGCATCCCAGCACGATGGTGTCCACCCCTTGGGCCAACATCGGCTCCAAGGCGGCTGCCAGGATGCGCCGCGCTTCCGAGCCATTGCCACGGCCGTCTTCGATCTCCGCCACCAACCCGGGACACGTGGCCTGTTGGATGTTCACACCCTGCCCAAAGCGCTCCACCACCGAGGCATACAGCTCCCCCTCAAAGGTGGTGGGTGTGGCCAACACGCCTACCTTTCCGTTTTCAGTGTGTTCGGCCGCGGGCTTTACCGCCGGCTCCATGCCCACGAAAGGGAAGCCGGGAAACTGGGTGCGCAGTGAATGTAGCGCCGCCGCCGAGGCTGTGTTGCAGGGGATCAGGATCAACTTCACCCCCTGCGCCATCAGCCAGCGCACAATCCCCTCCGCAAGGCGCCGCACCTCGGCCAGGCCACGCGGCCCGTAAGGGACGTGCGCTTGATCGGCAAAATAGATGAGGTCCTCTCCGGGTAGTTCTGCGCGGATGGTGCGCAGCACACTCAACCCGCCTACGCCGGAATCAAAGGCGCCGATCGAAGCTGTGGGGGTTTTCGGAATGCTCACGGATAACAAAAACGGGTATAGCCTGAAGGCTATACCCGCGGTTATACCAGAAACGATCCTGTCTATTCTTCGAACTTCTGCTTGAGGCGGCCCTTCTTGCCGACGCGACCGCGCAGGTACGACAGATTGGCGCGGCGCACTTTGGCGCCATGCTCCACCACGACTTTGTCGATCAACGGGGAACGCATCAGGAAGGTGCGTTCTACGCCGATGCCATTGCTGGCCACGCGGCGTACGGTGAAATTGCGGCTGTTGCCGGACTTGCCAACGCGCAGAACGGTGCCCTTGAACTCCTGGATGCGTTCGCGCTCACCTTCTTTGATCTTAACGTGCACACTCACCTGGTCGCCGGGGCGCAAGGCAGGGATATTGGGGTTCACCGCGGCCTCAACGGCCTTCAATAGATCTGGCATTTATCGATTCCTTTTCAATTTACGAACAAGCGCAGGATTGTACCATAAGGGCGCGCGTTAATCGGCGAACAGGTCCGTAGCCCTGAAATCGTCGGCCGCCGGCGGGTAGGCCCGCGTGAAACTGTCCTTGCGGCCCAGTAGACGGGTCACGACGAAGTCAATGATCGAAAAGCGCGAGAAGCGGCCGCCCTGCTGGCTGGCGTGGCAGGCGTCCGCTTTGTCCTTGCGCTCCTGGACGCTGCGGTAATTAATGGTCACGTGGGGCGGCGTGTCTTTGTCGCGCGTCAGCACGGTCAGATCGATATCCTTGTTGCGCCCCACCTTAGAGGGATCCTTTCCAGTCAGGCGCATCATGGCTACGATGCGCCGCAGCCGCCGCCGGTTCAGGGCGTTGTAATACAGCTTGTCCGGCTTAAAGGGTTCGCCCGCATTCGGAAAGTGCGCCGCATCTGCCGCTGAGTGGAAGGCGCGCACCGTGGCGTTATGGGTGGCGATATGGTCGGGATGGTGATAACCGCCGACGGGGTCGAAGGTGATCACCACCTGCGGGCGCAGGCGGCGGATGTGGGTCACGATCGGTGCAGCTACATCCTCAGTGGAAGCTGTCACCAGGGATTGGGGGTGCTTATTGTCGCGCGAGCCGGCCATGCCTGAATCGCGAAAGCCAAGATAGGTAACGCTGGCCAGCCCCAGCACTTTAGCCGCGCAAGCCAATTCCGCTTCGCGCAGTTCGGCGATGGTCTTATATTTCTCGAGGAACTCCGCGTCGACGGTACCCGCTTCGCCTTTCGTAGCACACAGCAAATGCACATCCACTCCCTGCGCGGCGTAGTACGCGATGGTGCCGCCCCAGCCGAACGATTCATCGTCCGGATGGGCAAGCACGAAGAGGATGGTCTTCTTTGAAGCGGCTGCGTTGGACATAAGCTTATTGGCGAGCTTGGAATTATACGCCCGCCTGCGTTTCGCCCTATCGATCAATAGATCGGCTGGCTGGGATCCACCTCTTTAGCCCAGGCGTTGATACCGCCCTTGAGGTTCTTCACCTTACGGAATCCGGCCGAGAGCATCAACTCCACGGCCCGCGCCGAACGGCCGCCGGTGCGGCAGAAGATCACCATGTCCTCGGCGCTGTCCAGCTCCGAGAGGCGGGCAGCCAGTTGCCCCAGCGGGATGAGTTTGGCGCCCTCGATATGCGAAACTTGTAGTTCGTGCGGTTCGCGCACATCGATCAGTTTCAATTGGTGGCCGTTCTTCAATTCCTCAGCCAACCCCCGTGGGTCGATCTCAAAGCGCTTATCCATCTTGGCCTCGTCGTGGTCATGAGCGGGGACACCGCAGAAAGCCTCATAATCGATCAGCTCGATCTCCCCGGCTGGCTTACTGCAAACCACGCAATCCGGATTCTTGCGCAGCTTGACGAAGTCGAAGCGCATATCGAGGGCGTTGAACAGCAGCAGCTTGCCGCGCATAGGTTCCCCAATGCCGAGCAGGATCTTCAGGCCTTCGCTGGCCTGCAATGAACCGATGATGCCCGGCAGCACGCCGAGCACGCCGCCCTCGGCGCAAGAGGGCACCAGGCCGGGCGGCGGCGGTTCTGGAAAGAGGCAACGATAGCAGGGCCCTTGCCTCGCATCGAATACGCTGACCTGGCCATCGAAGCGGAAGATGGACCCGTACACATTGGGGATGCCCAACTTCACGCACACATCGTTCACCAGATAGCGCGTGGGGAAATTATCCGTGCCATCGATGATCAGGTCGTAGCCCTTGGCGATGCGAAGCGCATTGGCCGAAGTGAAGGCCTCGTTGTACACATCCACGCGCACCGAGGGGTTGATGTCCAACAATCGTTCACGGGCAGATTCGACTTTCAGTTTGCCCAGGGTCGAAGAGCCGTGGATGATCTGCCTTTGCAGGTTCGAGAAATCGACCACGTCGTAATCAACTAGTCCGATGCGCCCCACCCCAGCGGCGGCCAGGTACATGGCCACCGGTGAGCCCAGGCCGCCGGTGCCGATCACCAGCACCGATGAGGCCTTGAGTTTCTTCTGCCCTTCCAAGCCGACTTCAGGAATCAGCAAATGACGCGAATAGCGCAGCACTTCTTCGCGGGAGAGTTCATCGGGGCTTTGTGTCACGTTAAGCATCATACTCCATCCATTCTGTCATTCCGAGCGGGCGATAATGCATCTCCGTATCGCGAAATAGATCAGCGAGGAATCCCCAGGATCGTATCTTCTGAAGAGCCGTCACCGTATTCGAGAGTCGACGTCCCCTTGAAATCACCGGAGAACTTTTTTCCTTCAGTTTGTTCCAGTTGCCTTTGCAGCTTTTCCGCCGAAGCCACGCCGTGGTTCACCCCGCGCGGCCTGCCGTGTGAATCGATGATGAAGGTAGTGGGGACCGTCAGCACGCCCCAATAATCGGCCAGGTCTGTGCGCTGGGTAGCATCCACTTGGATCACTTGCACCGCTCCCTGCAATCGTTCCTCCAATTTGGCCAGCGCAGGCCGCTGTTGGGTTTTGCATGGTTGGCAATCCGGCGTGGTGAAGTAAAGGATGGCGGGTTTTCCGGGCCGCAGGTCCTCCAGCCCCAAGGGTTTCTTTTTGATCCGCCACAGAAGAAGCCGGTTCAAGGCCCAATAAGCGGCCAATCCGGCCAGCGCTATGCACACCGCCAAAGCCGCGCGCAGCAGGATCTCGTCCATCAGCTCGCCTTCGGTTTCAAGCCTGGGACGGTGCCGCTGGGGGGCGCCTTGGGGAAACCGGGTACCCGCAAGCGGTTGAGCCAGTAGTACACGGCACACCCAGCGCAGAACCCCACGAACAGGTTGAGGGCGGCCAGGAAGATGACGATCCAAATCAATGCCCAGCCCGCCGCGTTGCCCCCAGCCAAGAGCAGTGCGAAGCCGGCCAACTCCACGGCCGCGCCGAAGCCTTGCGCGAAGCGGTGCGGTTCAGGGTTGTCGGCCAGCACTTCCGCCTTCAGCAACCCGGCGGGCTTAAGCCAGCGGCGGTAGATGAAGCCGAAGGCCGGAACCTTAAGCAGCGTGCCCAGCAGCATGGCGAGGCCGACGAATCCGGCCCACCACGGCGAATCGGTGATGAAGGCCGCCAGGTTCAGGCCGATGATGAAGGCCTGGTTGGTGCGCAAGGCCGCGTGGTCCACCTGTTGCAGCGGCGATCCGCCGGCGATGCTGGGAAGGATCATCAGCGTATCTTCGGGCTTCAAGGGTGTCTCGGCGCCCTTCAGGTCGCGCACGTTTTCATCGTTGACGAACAAGTTCACGAAGGCGCGCAGTTCTCCGCCTTCGGTGAACAGGTGGGGCTTGAGCTCCGGGTGGGCAGCCAGCAATTCGTCCAGCGCTCCGGCGACTGAGCCGGCCTGCAAATCAAGCTGGGCCGCGCCGCCTGCATAAGGGCGCAAAGGTGTGGGTATTTTCAAGGTGGGCATAAGGTCTCCATCGATTTAGGCGATCACTCCTTAACCATATCGATCAGGGAATCATTCGTCTCCGCGATCGATTCTTCGTTGAAGGTGCTGCGGTCATCCGCCAGGCGCCAGGATCGCGAGTCTGTGGCTTTGCCTTGCTCCACACTGGTGATCACGTAGCTGAACCAGGGCAAAGCCCACTCCCGGTCGAACTCGGAGGGCTGCGCAGAGTGGTCGGGGTGCGAATGGAAAATGCCGATTAAGTCCAGACCGAGCCGTTGCGCCGTCTCTTCCGCCTGGCGCATTTGCTCCGGGCCTAGCAGGTAGCGATGGTGGCGCGCTCCTTGTTCGCTGGCATTTTCCGCCGGCAGGATGGATATCAACTTGCGGCCTGCCCTATCAGCAGAGCCCAGCAGGAACCCGGCGCCTTCATGCGGATAGGCGACCTCGCCGTGAGCGCAGATTTGGGCCAAGAGGTCGGCTGGCATATACAGCTTCATTTGGCGAGGCCCCAAAAGGATTCGCTCAAATACTTGTACCCGGCATCGGGGAATACGGTCACCACCACGCCGCTTTCCAATTTCTCGGCTACGCGCAAGGCCACCGCGGCTGCCGCTCCGCTGGATACGCCGACGAACAAGCCCTCCTCGCTCGCCAGGCGCCTGGTCATCGCATGCGCATCTTCGCTGCTGACCTGCAAGGTCTGGTCGGCAAAGCTGGGATCGTAGATGCCCGGCTTGATGGCGCTGGGCATGTGCTTCAAACCCTCCAGGCCGTGGAATGGGGCATCCGGCTGGAAGCCAATGATCCTGACCGCCGGGCTCTGCTCGCGCAGGAAACGGCCCGCCCCCATCAGCGTACCTGTGGTGCCCATGCCCGCCACGAAGTGAGTCACCGAGCCGTCGGTCTGTTCCCAGATCTCGGGGCCCGTCCCCGCGTAGTGCGCTTCCCAATTGGCCGGGTTGTTGTATTGATCGGCGTAGAAATATCGTTTGCGGTTCTTATCCTTCATTTGCTTCGCCACTCGAATCGCCCCATCCGATCCTTCCAGCGGGTCGGTCTCGTAAAGCTCGGCGCCGAGTGCACGCAGGATCTTCAGGCGTTCCGGGCTGGCGGACGACGGTATGGTCAGCGCCACCGGGATGCCTAGCGAACGCGCCAACGTGGCGTAGCTGATGCCCATGTTTCCGGACGTGGAATCCAGCAGCGTGCGCCCTTTACCCAACTCCCCTGCGGCAAGGGCGCTTCCGATGATGTTGGCTGCCGGCCGGTCCTTCACCGACCCGCCCGGGTTCAGCCATTCAGCCTTGGCCAGCACTTGAACCGCGGCGGGCAACCCCACCGTGATGCGCGTGAGCGGGACCAGCGCGGTATTGCCCACGGCCTGCATCAGGCCGGGGCTAACGGGTCTACGGATCTGGCGAAGGTGCATTTGTGTGTTCAACATCTCGTATTAACCAAAAAGCGGCCAACAGAAATAAAAAACGGGCTTGCCGAGGGCATGCTTGCTGCGCGCATGCGGGGTTGGCAACCGCCCGTTCTCTGTTAGCCGCTTAGGGTCAGAGTTGGTGGGCGGTTAGCTTCCCCGCCCCAGACACAAGCAATACGTCATAGCGTTCATTAATTTCCTAGAAATTCTTGATAGAAATTATAAGGTCGGACAGAGAACTGTCAAGAGCCAAAATCCAACAATAGGCTTCATTCAGCCTGCTCTCATGTACACAAATAACGAGGCCGCTGGCCAGCCGTTATCGATTTTGCAGCACAAATTCCTAACAAAGGAGACTGATATGGCGCATACCAAGGAACACACCATGAGCAAAAGAAGGCCAAAACAAAGCAGGGGAAACCCAGCAATGCCAATCCCCAGCCCCACCAGCAAGATCCGCAGATGAGGCAGGGCGGCCAACAGCAACCGAATCCTCAAGCCCGCGGTAATATCCAGGAGAGTTGGCCCGAACGCGAGGAACAGGAGGCCAACCCCGCCCGCATGCCGGTCAACCCCCAAAAAGACCAAGGCGTACCGGACAACTAGCCGGTCGAGATTCGAAATAAAAGAGCCGAGGGCTTCCTCGGCTCTTTTTTTGCAATGGGAAAAACGGACCTAGGACTTAACCACCATCTTTTCATACACCGGCAGATTCCAATGGCGATACTTCTTCAGCTTGCCGCGCACCGCATCGTCGTACAGCTGGCGCAGTTGCGCCGTCACCGGCCCCATCTTGCCGTCACCCACCGGGCGGTGATCCACTTTGGTGATCGCCGTAACCTGGGCCGCCGTGCCGGTCATGAACAGCTCCTCGCAGATGTATACCTCGGTGCGATCGACAGATCGCTGCATCACCGGGATGCCGAGTTCCTTTTCGGCCAATTCCATGACCGTGGCACGGGTGATGCCCTCGAGGATGTTGTCGGTCACTGGCGGGGTGATCAGCGTGCCGTTGCGCACCATGAACATGTTTTCCGCGCTGCCTTCAGTAATGTGCCCGTCCTGGCTTAGCACCAGGGCCTCATCGAATCCGGCGCGTACCGCGTCGGTTTTAATGAAAGCCGTGTTCACGTAGGCGCCGGCCACCTTGGCCCGGGCGGGGATCATATTGTCGTCCACGCGGCGCCAGGAGGAGAAGGTGACATGGGCGCCGGTGTCGTTAGAAACGTATTTATCGAAGGGCACCGAGAACATGGTGAACTCGGTCTGCAAGTCGTGCAGCTTGACGCCGATGATCTCATCCGCGAAATACGCCATGGGGCGGATGTAAACATCCTGGCGATTACCTTCTTTTTGCAAAAGCTCCACGACCAGCTGGACGAGTTCGTCGCGGCTGTGGCCAATCTCCATCAACAACATGCGACCTGAATTCAGGAAGCGCTTGAAGTGGTCCTGCGGCCGGAAGATGAATAGCTCTTCTTCGGCGTCATTCCAATAGCCACGCACGCCGCCGAAAATGGCGGTGCCATAGTTCAATGCGTGGGTCATCACGCCTACTTTTGCTTCAGAATACGGGACGATCTTGCCGCGGAAATAGGCATACTTCGGAAGGGTCAACGCTCACCTCCAGGGGAAATTACTGTGCCGGGTTAGCGGATTATAACCTTTATCGCGCAGAATTTTTCATTAAGCAAGGTGCGTCTGCCCTCCGCTGGTGAGGACATGGGGATAATGCTGAAGGGATGCAGGTAAAGCAGGATTACAATTCGCTCTGAGGACCACCCTATTAAATCGCCTTGGCTAAGGAGCGTCAATCATGAAGCGCGCGGTCAGCATTAGCATCGGTTCCTCCAAACGCGATAAGGCGGTTGAGGTCAAGCTGCTCGGCGAGACTGTGCGCATCGAGCGCCTAGGCACGGATGGCGACATGGAAAAGGCCGCCCAGCTATTCAAGGAGCTGGATGGCAAGGTGGATGCCTTCGGTCTGGGTGGCGCCGATCTTGGCATCCTGGTGGATAACAAGTTTTATCCCCTCTATTCAGTCAAACCCATTGTACGGTTCGTCAAGACCACCCCACTCGTAGATGGTGAGGGCCTCAAGAACACCTTGGAAAACCGAGCCGTCGCCTTTATGCAAGAGAAGATCGGGGATTACATCACCGAGAAGAAGGCATTCATCACCAGCGGAGCGGATCGCTGGGGGCTGACCGTGGCCTTTGTAGAGGCGGGCTACCAATGCGTCTACGGGGACCTGATGTTTGGCCTTGGCCTCCCAATTGCTTTGCACTCCTCTAAAACCCTGAAGAGGATCGCGCCGATCATCATGCCCATCGCAGGGAGGCTGCCATTCACTTGGGTCTACCCCACCGGCGAAAAACAAGAGAAGCGCGAACCCAAGTGGCACAAATATTACGAATGGGGCACGGTCATCTCCGGCGACATGCACTATGTGCGCCGCCACATCCCCGATAGCCTGCCCGGCAAGGTCATCCTCACCAACACCACCACGCCTGCCGACGTTGAGCTCCTCAAGAAAATAGGCATCAAGTACCTGGTCACTACCACGCCGGTGCTCGAGGGACGCTCCTTTGGCACCAACATGATGGAAGCGGCTCTGGTTGCCGCTAGCGGCAAAGGCCGCAAGCTGACGCACGCCGAACTCAACGAATTGATTGACCAGTTGAAACTCGAACCGCAGATTCAGGAGCTGAATTGACCTTCGACGCCATGGTGACCGCCGGCGGCATCCCCCAGCCCGGCGAGTCGCTCTACGAATTCAGCCAGGGGCGATCCAAGGCCCTGATCGACGTGGCCGGCAAACCCATGGCCCAATGGGTGCTGGATGCGCTTAGCGGCGCCAGCAGCGTCGGCCGCGTGGTTATCGTCGGCCTGGATGAAAGCAGCGGCCTCAAGTGCAGCAAGCCGCTGGCTTACGTCCCTAATCAGGGCGGCATGCTGGATAACATCCGCGCCGGCGCCCGCAAGATCGCCGAACTGAATCCCAAGGCAGAATACGCGCTGATCGTTTCCTCCGATCTGCCCACCATCACCGCGGCGATGGTGGATTGGGTGTGCGCCCAGGTACACCCCGGCCAGGACGACGCGGTGTACAACGTGATCCAGCGCGAGGTGATGGAAAGACGCTTTCCCAATTCGAAACGCACCTATGCCAAGCTGCGCGACATGGAAGTCTGCGGTGGCGATATCAACCCGGCTTCGGTCCCGCTCATCCTGTCCCACGCCGGACCCTGGGAAAGGATCGCGGATGCGCGCAAGAGCCCGGTGAAGCAGGCCGGGCTCATCGGCTTCGATACCCTGCTGTTGTTCCTGATGCGCGCCCTCACCTTGGAGCAGGCGGCCGCCCGCGTTAGCCGGCGCCTGGGCCTGCGCGCCCGGGGGGTGGTTTGCCCTTACGCTGAAGTGGGCATGGACGTGGACAAGCTCCACCATTTGGAGATCGTGCGCCGCGACCTTGCCGCCAAAGCCAAGCCATGAAGAAGTTGTTCGAACTGGACGCGCGCCTTTCGGCGCGCTTGCGGATAGCGGAGAAACCCGGCAAGCGCCGCCGTCTGGCCATCCTCTTCGGCCATTCCGGCGACTCATGGTTCTGGCTGGCGGGCCTCTTGCTGCTGATTTGGCTGGGTGACGAAGCCTGGCGACGCCTGGCCATCACCATGCTCGCAGGAATTTTAGTGACCGCCGTGCTCGTGTTGGCAATTAAATTCACGGTGCGCCGCCAGCGGCCCGAGGGCGAATGGGGCCAGATCTACCGCCGCACTGACCCGCACTCCTTCCCTTCCGGGCACGCAGTCCGCGCCGTCATGCTTGCCATCGTGGCGCTGAGTCTGGGACCGGCTTGGTTCGGCTGGCTATTGCTAGTCTGGGCGCCGCTGGTGGGCATCGCCCGCGTGGCCACCGGGCTGCACTACGTCTCGGACGTGCTGGCGGGCTGGGTGTTGGGGATCGCGATGGGGATGGTGACGTTACAGCTCGCGGGGCCGTTATGGAGTCTGGTCGCGCAGTTCTTGTAGGCGCTGCAACAGGGCACAGAGTTGCCCATTCTCAATGAGGGCGGCTCGATGGCCGTCCGCAAAACGTTCACCCCTCACAAAATAAGTAAGCATAGCCTTGGCCTGCGCTAGGGTGGCAGATGCAATCGCGGCCGGGTCGGCTAGCAAGATGCCCGGCTGGTAATCCAGGTAGTCGGTGTCCAGCCAGCCCTGCTCGGCGATGGCTTGGGCGAAGGCGTCTACATCGGTGTGATATTCCGGCCAGGGGAAAGTGCCGGGTTCGCTATGCCACGTGACGACGGGTTCAAAGCTGGGCACACAAAGCAGGGGGATGAAAGCCAGCAGCGAATCGAGGGCTTGCGGGTTTGGGTCGGTGGACATTGTAGAGGTTAGGGCAGCCCTTTTCCACCCAGAGCCTCCAGCACAATCTGCTCATCGAATTTTTCTAATATCGGGCGAGCTTGGGCAATGAGGGCGCGGATGTCGTCGGGCTCCAGCGATTTGTCGTGAGCTTCTTTGGTGGTCCAGACCTCGGAAACCCAGAGGGCATCCCGCTCTTCAGGCAGGTTGCTGACCAAGTAGTGAATGCACTCGGGGTTCTGCTGTAAGGCCTCAGCAGCTTGCAGCAAAATCTTGGCCAAAGCGTCGCGTTGACCCTCTATTGCAATGATCTTGCCTTGCAAACCGTACATTTTAAGCTGCCGTAGTTCCAAAGCGTTTGGCCGAGCGTTCTCGGGCGCGCTGGGCGATCAGGTCACGGTCACGCGGCGGCGCCTGCGTGACCAGCGAGCTCATTAAAGTCGCCGTCACTTTGGCAACGTCGTCTATTGCACGATTGAAGGCCGCCGCGTTCGCCTGGGAAGGCTTGGTGAAACCGCTGACCTTGCGCACGAATTGCAGCGAAGCGGCGCGGATCTCATCTTCGGTGGCGAGCGGCTCGAAATTGAACAGGGGCTTGATATTGCGGCACATGTTGAACTCCTACTTCTTGAGATTGAAGGCAACTGCGGCCTTCACCGGATCCTTGAAGGCTTTCTGATCTAAGGCATCTTTTTCTTTCAGGTTAATGGTGCGCATGGTCTTGGCATCCAAACCGCCGTTGAACAGCTTCTTGGCATCCTTCACCGACGCGCCTTTGAAGAAATTTACCCCAACATGGCCTTTGAAAGCGCTGACCGCGCAAACCAGGCCATGGTGAGTGAACACGGGGCTATCCCACTTCCATTCTTCAACAATTTCGGCATCGGCTTCATGGATCAACTTGCGGATTTGCGCCATGCGTTTGCCGCGCCAATCCTTGGTCTCTGCAATGCGCTTGTCGATCTTCTTGGTGGCATCCATAATTCATCCTTTTGGCGAATTTCCTAATCCTATCACCCGCTTTTATTTCTTGTCCACCGCCGCCATGCGCGCCCTGACCATCCTCTTCACCAGGCTGGCGGGTACTGGCTTTTTGGGCAGGAAACGAATAGTGCCTTTGTCCACATCGAAGGCCTTTAGCTCCTTCAAAAACTTGGGCGGTACGGATCCGTAGATCCCGCAATGCTGCTTGGCATAGCCGATATACATCAACGGCTTACCTTTGTATTTGAAACCCGCAATGCCGTAGGCCCTCACTTCCACCGCGTCCGGGCAGGCCTGCCGGATTGTCGCGCGCAGCCTCTGCAGCGCGGCCCGCTGATCCGGTGCGGCCTTGGCGAGGTACGCATCGACCTGGGCGGAACCTGATTTGGATTTGGCCTTGCGCTTGACGGCTGATCCAGGTGATTTCTTCGCTTTCATTTTTCATCTCCTAAGAACAATAGCGTCAGCGCTTGAATGGTGCGCAGCCGGTTGGATTGAATGTCAATATTCAAGAAGATGCGGATGGATAATTATTTAGTTTGTTCTAGCGACCAACGATCGAGCCAGGATTGGGGAAACTTCAGGTGCAGGCCATATACATAGCGAATTAGCTGGCCTTGATGCTGGGTCTCGTGCTCCATCAGGTCGAGCAGCAGATCCCTGCGCGCCTCCGTCCATTCCAGGCCTTCGATCGCCTGGTCGAACGCGGCAGCGGAAGCCACCAGGGCCGTCAGCACCTTTTGCTTGTCCGTCGTGTCGGTGCCGGTCAGCGAGCAGCCGAAGCCTGCCCAATCGTCTTCTCGGATGGCTTTGGTGTAGCTCTCGCGCGCCCCAACCACGCACCAATACTGGGCACCGATGGTATTGGAGGGCATATTCAATTTTTCTGCCAATGCGCTTTCGGGCAGGAGCTCGACCAGTTCCGCTTGGAAGCGAAACAGCCGGCGAACGCGATCGATGACTTTGTTCTCCATTAGAAACAGGCGGAGAGGGAGGGATTCGAACCCTCGATACCTTGCGGTATACGCGCTTTCCAAGCGCGCGCACTCGGCCGGGCTATGCGACCTCTCCGAATTTCGGAAAAATTATAGCATGCGGGTTTGCCCCGAATTGGTTCGGCAGGTCTTGCCAAAGCAAACCTATTACAATGCCAATATGGTGCATACCATTTACTTAGGCCTCGGCAGCAATCTCGGCGACCGGCAGGCCGCCTTGGATGCCGCCCTCGCATCCCTTGCCCCACGAGTCAAGACTATCCTTCGTTCCCCCATCTACGAGACTGCGCCCTGGGGATTCACTGATCAGCCCGATTTCCTCAACCAGGTGGTGCAGGCGGAGACCGACCTCCCGCCGGAGGAATTGCTCGCCTTACTCAAGGCCACTGAAAGGGAAATGGGCCGCCAGACGCGCATCCGCAACGGCCCGCGCGAGATCGATATCGACATTCTGCTTTACGACGACTTGGTAATGGATGAGGCTGGCTTGCGTCTGCCCCACCCCAACCTGCAAGAACGCGTCTTTGTGCTTGCCCCCCTCGCCGATATCGCTCCCGACCTGATCATCCCGGGCCAAGGCCGGACCGTCAGCGCTTTGCTGGCGCCGCTCGATCAAACTGGAATTAGAACGTTCCAATAGATCCATGAACGACCTGAAGATCGGCTCTCGCACCTTTGCCTGGGGTGCTCGCACCTACGTGATGGGCATCCTCAATATCACGCCGGATAGCTTCTCCGGCGACGGGCTGGCGGCGTCCGGCGACAGCGTGACTAACGCGCTGGCCCAGGCGCGGCGCTTCGCCGCAGCGGGCGCCGACATCCTGGATGTCGGCGGCGAGAGCACCCGCCCGGGCTCCCAACCGGTGAACGCCGCCAAAGAACAGGCCCGCGTCCTGCCGGTCATTGAGGCGCTGGTCGCAGAATTGGACTTGCCTATCTCTATCGATACCTACAAGGCCGAGGTGGCCGCCGCGGCCCTGGATGCGGGCGCCGCGCTGGTCAATGATGTGTGGGCCTTGCGCGCCGATCCGGGCCAGGCGCCTTTAGTCGCCGAACGCGGCGTGCCCATCATCCTGATGCACAACCGCAGCAACCCGGCCAATGCCGAGCTGCGCGAAGCGCTGGGCGGGCGTTACGTTGGCGTGGAGTACGCCGATCTGATCGAAGACATCAAACGTGAATTGATGGAATCTGCAGCAATCGCCGAGCGGGCCGGCGTCCCTCATCAGCACATTATCCTGGACCCGGGCATCGGCTTTGGCAAGACGGTGGAGCAAAACCTGGAACTGCTCAACCGTTGCGGCGAAGTTCGCGATCTGGGCTACCCGCTGTTGGTCGGACCCTCGCGCAAGTCGTTCATCGGTTATACGCTCGACCTGCCACCTGACCAGCGCCTTGAAGGCACCGCTGCGGCCGTGGCCATCGCCATCGCCCGCGGCGCGGACCTCGTGCGCGTGCACGACGTCGAGCATATGGCGCGTGTTGTAAAGATGACCGATGCGATGGTGAGAGGGAAATCTAAAGCGGGTGTAGAAAAGTAATTAAGCCAGGGTCTTCTCCATCACGATGGCAGCCTCGCCGCCGGCATAATAATCAGGCCATACGTCCACCTGCACATAGCCCCTGCGCTGGTAAAGGCGTTGGGCGGCGACGTTGCCTGCGCGCACGCTAAGTCGCATGCGCGGCATGCCGCAGCGTTCTTCGGCGATCTGCATCATTTGGTCGCCGATCCCCTGGCCGCGATAATCCGGATGGACGGCAATGGTGGCGATCCAGGCCAGGTTCTGGCGCTTGCGGATGTCGGCAGCGACGAACCCAACCACCTTTTCACCCTCCAAGGCTTTCCAGCGCTCGATGCCGGGCAGGCTAAGCACGCCGATCATTTCGATGAGCGGCCAGGCGTCCAGTTCGAAGCTTACATGCTCAAGCTGGCGGATGGGGTTCAGGTCCCACAGGTTTGCTGGCGCAAATTCGATCTTGGGCTTCAGCTTTACTGGCATAAGGGCGGCAAGATTATATACCCCACATGGTACACTTTTCGCAGACTCATCTTCCAACAGGTCCGCAATGAAACTTAATCTGGCGCTGGCGCAAATCGATACTCGCCTGGGCGTGGTTAGCGCCAACCTCGAGAAGCACTTCGATTTCATCCGTCAGGCCGGGGATGCAGACCTGATCATCTTCCCCGAGCTATCCCTCACCGGCTATGTCCTCCAGGACCTGGTGCCCACCGTCATTGCCCGCCCCACAAGCGACGATCCCACCTTCAAGCCCTTGCTGCAAGCCAGCAAGAAGATCGATATGGTGGTGGGCTTCACCGAGGAGGACGCCCGCCACCGTTTCTTCAACTCGGCCGCTTATCTCTCCAAAGGAGAAGTGGTCCATGTGCACCGCAAGGTGTATCTGCCCACCTACGGCATGTTCGATGAAGGTCGTTATTGGGCCTGGGGAGACCATATCGCCGCCTTCGACACGCGCTTCGGCCGCGTCGGCTTGCTGATCTGCGAGGATTTTTGGCACGCCTCTCCGCCCTATCTGCTTTGGCTGGATGGCGCCGACTTGCTCTATTTCATTTCAGCCTCCCCCGGCCGCGGCATCGGTAATCAGGAAGTGCTGGAAACGGCTCGTTGGGTAGAGCACGTCTGCCAGGCCTACGCCAGCTTATTCACCAACTTCGTGGCCCAGGTCGGGCGCACCGGCTTTGAGGACGGCCTGAACTTCTGGGGCGGCGCCACGGTCCACGATCCAAATGGCGACCCGATCGCCAAAGGTCCGTATTTCGAAGAGGCGCTCACATTCGCCGAACTGGACTTGGCGGAGCTGCACCGCACCAGGGCGCGGCTCCCCTTACTGCGCGATGAGCGCACCGCGCTCGTCGAACGCGAACTTCAGCGCATCCTGCGGGATCGGCGGAGCGGATCCAATGGCCGCGATTGATCTGACCATCAACACTGGCCTCGTCCGCCGCATCCTGACCGGCTTCATTCGCCAGGAAATCACCCGCGTCGGCTTCAAGAAGGCCGTACTTGGCTTATCTGGCGGCGTTGATTCAGCCCTCACGTGTTACCTGGCCGCTGAAGCCCTTGGCCCGGAGAACGTATTGGCCCTGCGCCTGCCTTATAAAACATCCTCCCCCGATTCGCTGACCCACGCCCAATTGATCATCGACGCTCTTGGCGTGCAGAGCAAGACCATCGACATTACGCCCATGGTGGATCCCTTCATCGAAGCGATCCCGGATATGGACAAGATCCGCAAGGGCAATGTGATGGCTCGCGCGCGCATGATCGCCTGGTACGACCAATCGGCGGCCTTCAACGGCTTGGTGCTAGGCACCAGCAACAAGAGCGAGATCCTGCTGGGCTACACCACGCTGTTTGGGGATAGCGCCTCGGCGATAAACCCGAACGGGGACTTGTACAAGACGCAGCTGCGCCAACTGGCCGCTGCGGTCGGCGTGCCGCAAGTGATCCTGGATAAGCCGGCTTCTGCGGACCTTTGGGTCGGGCAGACCTCAGAAGGCGAGTTGGGCTTCACCTACGCCGAAGTGGACAAGTTGCTCTACCTGCTGGTGGATCGGCGCTATTCCGCCGACGAATGTGTGGAGGCCGGCTTCAAACGGGACTTCGTCGACGCCGTCATCCAGCGGGTGCGTCGCTACCATTTCAAGCGCGTCATGCCGCTCATCGCCAAATTGAGCAACCGCACGGTGGGTTACGACTTCCTATACTTGCGCGACTGGGGAACCTAAGGATCGTCACAGGCAACGTGCCACCCTGAGCGTAAGCGAAGGGTAACGAGAGTGCTTGTTTGTTATTACGTCCCGCTGGAAAGAAGATTGCCTCCTGTTTCCAGCATATAGTTAGGTTCCAGATTTTCAGTTTGCCGGCTCGCTTCTTCGAGTCTATGTTCTGGCATCCATATTGCATCTACCACTTCGTACGAAAACCACTAAGAGGTCGTTAATGCCAATTGCCAGCCTGCTGGCTATAATCCTGCCTTGCCTATGACTACGACTGCTGTGAGAAAAGAACCCTTCTTCCGCCGCCTGGCCTCCGGATTCCGCGGCCTGGATCGCATTACCCAGATCGTGCTGGTCGCCTTCCTGGTGGCAGGCATCGCCACCGCTCTGGTCGGTTTCAACTTCGCCTACCGTTTCGTCGGCTGCAGCCCCACCGGCGTGTTCCCCGGCCTGCTGTTAGGCTCCTGCGGCGGCTCGACAGGCCTTGGCGGCGACCGGACGGCCAGCGAGGGAACCCAGGGCGAGGTCCTTCCGCCAGGTTCCCTTGAAGACGTATACACCTATACCGCCCCGGATCCCTGGGACGGCGCCAGCCGCGTGAACATTCTGGTCATGGGCCTGGATGCGCGCGACTGGGAAGTAGGCGCCGGAGCGCCGCGCACTGACACTATGATGGTGCTGACCTTCGACCCGGTTTCTCGCACCGCAGGCATGCTCTCCATCCCGCGCGATATGTGGGTGGAGATCCCCGGCTTCGGCCACGGCAAGATCAACAATGCCTATGCCCTGGGAGAACAGAATCGCTTGCCGGGCGGTGGGGCTGGCTTGGCGGTCAAGACCGTGGAGCAGTTCCTTGGTGTCACCATCAACTATTATGCGCAGGTCGACTTCATCTCTTTCGAGCAATTCATCGATTACATCGGCGGAGTGAAGATCGATGTTCCCACTGATATTCGCGTGCAGCTGATCGGCCAGGACGAAACCTACCTGATCCGAGATGGACGCCAGGTGCTCAATGGCGCCTATGCGCTGGCCTACGCCCGCAATCGGCACGAAGGCGACGGGGATTTCGATCGCGCCCGCCGCCAGCAAGAGGTCATCCTGGCCATCCGCCAGCAGCTGGCCCGCGACGATGTGCGCGCCAAGTTGCTGAACAACGTCCTGACCGTCTACGAGACCCTGGCCAGCGGCATCAACACCAATATGTCCCTGGGCGAAGCCTTGAGTTTGGGCTGGGCGGTGAAGGATATCGATATCGCGAACATCCACCAGGCCGTGATTGCGCCGCAGGCCTGCACCTCGGCCACTTGCATTAGCCCGGATTACGTAATCCCCTCCAAATCGCCTGACGGTCTCGATATCCTAAAGCCTGTCTCGCAGAACATCCGCATCTTGCGCGACCAGGTGTTCTCCATCGGTTCGGTGCGCAGCCCGCTGGCCATCAGCAGCCAGACCGTGGATCTGATGAAGATGGAAGCCGCGCAAGTGGCCGTCTATAACGGTTCAGGATTCTCCGGGCTGGCCGAAAGCACCAGCGCCTACCTGCAGGCCCAGGGCATGGTCATCGCCGCCAGCGGTAACGAAGACATCGTGGGCGGCACGGTGATCTATGATTACACGGGCAATCCCTACACGGTGAAGTATTTGGCTGAATTGATGGGCGTCAATTCGGCGCGCATCTTCAGCAGCTATGACCCCAATAGCGCCGTGGACGTGGTGATCATCCTTGGCCCCGAATGGTCCGTGCCCGCCCAGTAGGCATTCCCAGTACGGACGGCCGCCTTGCGTTAGAATGCAGTTACGGGATTGAAGCAGCAAGGCCATGCCGTCTAGTACCTCCGCATCTCCACGCTGGAACCCCAGCACCAAACTGATCGCCGGATTCACCCTGGTCGCCATTATCGCCGCCTTGTTGGTGCGCTTTAGCGGCTTCCTGGGCCCGTTGCTGCTGGCTTTCATCCTCTCCTACCTCCTGCATCCCTGGGTGCGCCGTCTTAGTGAGACCACGCGCCTGTCGTGGCGCGCCGCGGTCGGCATCGCCTTCCTGTTCTTCCTCATCGTATTTATCACGCTGCTGGTGATGGCCGGCTTTGCCATCGTAGAGCAGCTCGGCAATCTGGTAAGCACCGTTCAGGACTTTTTCGTCCAGTTGCCAGAGACTCTGCGTGGGCTTTCCGAACATGCCCTCCAGTTTGGCCCCTTCCAGATCAACTTCGCCAATCTCGAGCGCACCCTGGTCGAAGGATTCAACATGGATTTCGCCAGCATCGGCCAGCAATTGCTCTCGGCGGTCCAGCCTGCGCTTGGCCAGGCCGGCTCCTTCCTGGGCGCCCTGGCCACCTCAACGCTGAACACCATCGGGTGGATACTCTTCATCTTCATCATTTCCTACTTTATATTGAACGACGCCGGCCATACCCCGGATTTCCTGGGTAGCGCCGAGGCTTCCCGCCACAACGCCGACCTTCGCCGGCTGGGCCGGGAGCTCGGCCGCATTTGGGACACCTATCTGCGCGGCCAATTGCTGCTGGTCAGCCTCATCATGCTCACTTCGTTTACCCTGATGAGCTTGTTAGGCGTGCGCTTCGCTTTGGCTTTAGCGCTCATCACCGGCCTGGCCAAGTTCGTCCCTTACATTGGTTCGCTGGCTATGTACATCACCACCGCCCTGGTGAGCTTTTTCCAGGCGAGCAACTATCTTGGTATCGAAGTGGGCACCACCTACATGTTGGTGGCTACCATCCCTGCTATTCTGATGGACCTCAGCTTTGATAACCTGATCAGCCCGCGCTTTTACGGCCGCGCTCTAGGCGTCCACCCGGCCGCCGTCCTGGTTACGGCATTGGTGGCTGCTAGCTTGCTGGGCTTCATTGGTCTTCTCGTGGCCGCGCCCGTGCTGGCCTCTTTACAGCTATTTGCCACGTATGTATTCCGCAAGATGATGGATGTCGAGCCCTGGCTGCGGTCCGAAGTGGATGAGCCGCCTGGCATTTCTCTGCTTCAGCTCTTGCAGCCAGTATTGGGTCGGCTCAAATCGTTTTTCGCTAAACTTCGCAAAGGCCGCCGGAAGAAAAAATAGGCGGAAAACCGAATGCCTCGCCTTTCGACCGATATATAGCCCGTTCTCATGAAACATACCTCCATATCCCATTGCTTTGCTTTTGTGCTCTCAAGTACAATGTCTTCCCCAACTAACGGGGCAATTTGACGTTCATGATTCCCAAGAGGGTCCTCATCCTTACGCCCAGCCCGGGCTTCGGCGGTCTGATCCGCCAGGTGCTGCAAGACACTGGCGCCTACTTGCCGTTCCTGTTCTCCAACACCAAGGGCGCAATAGAGCAGGCTCGCAAAGACGCTATCGCACTTATCGTGCTCGATGCCGAACTCGGCGCCCAGCTCACCATGGCGGGCTTGGACGAATTGCGCAGCCTTGCCCCTCACTCCCGTTTGATCGTGATCCCAGCGGAAGAAAATCCGCAAGACCCGTGGCTGAAGGAGTTGAAGGCGGATAGCATCTTGCCCAGCCCCTTCTATCTGCCTGACCTGGTGTCGGCCGTGGAGCAATTCTTCGGGCCGCTGGTGCCCAGGGAAAACGGCAAGCGCGCCCAATACGGGGAGGCGATGCCCGGCATTCCCGCGGCGCATCACGAAGCCGGCGAGGCGCCCGATTGGCTGGCGGATGTCACGCAAGCAGCCGGATACCTCACCCGGCTTTCGCTTGAATCCGATGCCGAGGCCGCGCTGGTTACGCGGGCGGAGCAGATTTGGGCTTATGCCGGCGAGTTGCCCCGGCAGGCGGCCGAGGAGATCGCCGCCGCCGTGGCCGATCACGCTGCTGGCGGCAACGGCTCCGACCTGGCGCGCTTCATCCACCTCGGCGCCACCAAGGCGGACTACATGCTATATGCCACCAGCCTGGGCGGCGACTTCCGCCTGGCCTTGGTCTTCGACGCGCAGATGCCATTCAGCCAGATGCGCGCCCAGGCCAGCGAACTGGCCAAGGCCTTGGCCACCGCGCCGCAGGAAGTATTGAGCCGCGCGGAGATCGCCCGCGGCGCAGAATCCCAGCACGCACACGAACCGCGCATGCAGCAAGCCGCCGGCGAACAAGCGACTCCTCCGCAGCCGCCGCGCAAAGCGGAAGAACAGCCGCTCCCCGCCGCGCAGGCGCACCTCGGCTCTGGCCCCGTAACGAAGAGCCTGCGCACCGCCGTCCCTGGCAGCTCCGATTTGCAGTATTCGATCGTCCTGATCCCGCGCCTGCCCAAGCACGCGCTCGAGGGTGACCTGGCAGCCCGGCTCTCCGAATGGCTTCCGGAGCTGTGCCTGGCCTTTGCCTGGCGGCTCGAAGACATCTCGGTCAATCCGCTGCGCCTGCATTGGACCATCACGATCCCCGCCGACACGCCGCCTGACTCCGCCGTTCGCACGCTGGACACGCACCTCTCCCAGCGCATCTTCGAAGAATTCCCGCGGCTGGCCCGCGAGAATCCCAGCGGCCAGTTCTGGGCGCCGGGCTACCTGATCGTCAGCAGCGCCAAGCCCTCCGCCGCGCAAGTCGCCGAGTTCATTCAGTACACGCGTGCCCGCCAAGGCGTGGCGGGGTAGCGATGGCTGAGCTTGGGGGATTAGACTTGGTAGTCAATTAGCCTTATGAAACCTCTTCATATTCTGCTCTCTCTTTTCGGCTCTTTGTTCATATTGGGTGTCCTAGGAATCGTCTTTGCATTCAACGACAGATCAGGCTGTGAAAACCCAGGCAGCCAAGGTCCCGATTCACTCTCTGGCGAATACTTCGAGATTATCCTGGATTCTCGTGCAAACTCATTAAAAATTGGCGAACCAGTTTTCCTTATTATTAAAGGGCAGGTATCAAATCAGATTAGGTTTCCCTCCGAGGGGAACATTAGAATCTACGAACTTGATGCATGCGGAAATGAAATACGGGAACAGCTTGATTTGGTAAACAGAACCTTTAGTCATAATTGGACGCTAACCTCTGAGGGAGAATTGGGGATCGAAACGGTCTTTCCTGACACCACCTCAAGCGAATCTCCACTTCATTTGAGAATTTACGTGTATGGATACTTTCTTATCGAGGGAAATCCAAATGAAAAGGAGATCTTTGAATCCGTAGATTTTTACCTGTACTGACCGCTCCTCGCAATGGTAGTAGGGGAGGGTCTGGTCTTTAAGGAATTGCGGACCTAATGAGCGATCAGACCCTCCCTTACGATTCGAATCAGCGATTCACCCAAACAACTGCCTAAGCCCCCATCCCTTTTTGCGGCGGAGTCGAGGCTTTAGCCGGTTCGCTAGGGTTGCCTGATCCCCGAATGCCTGATCCCTGTTACCCGATCCCCTATCCCTGATCCCCTGATCGACCCATCGACCAATCCACCCTCTTTTGCCTAGTACAATCTTGGCGTGCCCCCCACGCTCTACCTGATTGATGGCCACGCGCTGGCCTACCGCACTTACTTCGCCCTCACCGGCGCGGGCGCTGGCAGCAGCCGCTGGTCCACCGCGGCTGGCGAGCCCACCGCCGGCGTCTTCGGCTTCACCTCCGTCCTCCTCCGCATCCTGGAACAGGAGCGGCCCGACTACATCGCCGTAGCTTTCGACCGCGGCCGCACCTTCCGCGACGACATGTTCCCCGAATACAAAGCCACCCGCGAGAAGATGCCCGACGATCTGCGCCCGCAGATCGACCGCATCCGCGAGCTGGTGGACGCATTCAATATCCCGCGCCTCGAGCTGGAGAACTACGAGGCCGACGATGTGCTCGGCAGTGTGGCCAAAAAGATCTCGGCCCAGGGCATCGGCGTCAAGATCATCACCGGCGACCGTGATCTGCTCCAGTTGGTGGATGACCGCGTCGTGGTCAGCCTGCCGGGCAAGGCCCTGGCCGACTCGAAGGATTACACCGCCAGGGATGTGGAGGATTTCCTCGGCGTGCGGCCTGAACAGGTGGTGGATTACAAGGCGCTGGTCGGCGACACCTCCGACAATATCCCCGGTGTCCCCGGCATCGGCGGGAAGACCGCCGTAGCCCTGCTCGCCCAATACCGCACGCTGGAGGGCATCTACGCCCACCTGGACGAGCTGAAGCCAGCGCAGAAGAAGAAGCTGGAAGAAGGCCGCCAGAAGGCAGATTTGAGCCGCCAGCTATCCCAGATCGTTACCGACCTCGAGATCGATTTCGACCTGGAGCAAGCGCGTACCAGCCGGCTTCATCCCAGGGACGTGGAGCAGCTTTTCCGCCAACTGGAATTCCGTTCGCTGCTCCCTCGCCTGGAAAAGGTGGCGGACCTTCTCGGCGGGCCGAAGGATACCGGCGGCCAACAGCTCGGCATGTTCGCCGAAGCCGCCCCTGAACCCAAGGTGCCTTTGGATAGCTCCTACCTCCTCGTGGATACCCCCGAAGTGCTGGCGGACCTGGCCAAGGTGCTTTCCGCGGCCGAGGTCATTGCCTTCGATACGGAAACCACCAGCACTCAGCACATGCAATGCGCCCTCGTCGGCCTTTCCTTCGCGGTGGAATCCAAAAAGGGTTACTACGTCCCTGTAGGCCATGAGGACCTGCTGGCCAGGCAATTGCCCATCGCCAAAGTCATCGACGCCTTGCGCGGCCCGCTGACGGATCCCAAGATCCCCAAGGTCGGTCACAACTTGAGCTTCGACTACATCGTCCTGGCGCGCCACGGCTTGGAAGTGGCCCCGCTGGCCTTCGACACCATGATCGCCGAATGGGTTTGCGATCCCGGCTCACGCAACCTGGGCCTTAAGGGCCTGTCCTGGGTGCGGCTCAACATTGATATGTCCGACATCGAAGACCTGATCGGCACGGGCCGCAAGCAGATCACCATGGCGCGCGTACCCATCGAACAGGCCGCGGCCTACTCTGCCGCCGACTCCGAAGTGCTCTTGCGCCTCAAGCCCCTCCTTGATCGGCGCCTGGACGAAGTCAACGGCCGCAGGCTCTTCGACGAGATCGAGATGCCCTTGGTGCGCGTCTTGGCCGAGATGGAGCGCGCCGGCATCATGTTGGACCTGCCCTTCGTCAATCAAATGTCCGCCGAACTGGAAAAACAAATGGCGAGCATGGCCGAAGAGGTCTACAAACACGTCGGCGAGGAATTCAACCTCAACTCGCCGCAGCAACTGGCGCATGCCCTCTTCGACCGGCTGAAGATCGAACCGCCCAATGGTCTTCGCAAGACGGCCGCCGGATCCTTTTCCACGGCTTTCGATATCCTGGATAGTTTGCGCGATAAGCATCCCATAGTCCCCTTCCTGCTGGACTATCGCGAACTCTCCAAGCTGAAATCCACCTATTTGGATGCGCTGCCCTTAGAAGTGAATCCGCAGACCGGCCGCGTGCATACGTCCTATAACCAGACCGGCACGGTCACCGGCCGCATTGCTTCCAGCGAGCCGAATTTGCAGAACATCCCCATCCGCACCGAGGTCGGCCGCAAGGTGCGCCGGGCTTTCATCTCCTCGCCCGAAAATGTGCTCTTGAGTGTGGATTATTCGCAGATCGAACTGCGCATCGTTGCCCACATCGCCGACGACCAAGCCATGCTGGATGCCTTCCGCGCCAACCAGGACATCCACGCCACCACCGCGGCCGCCATACTGGGTTTGCAGCTGGCCGACGTGACCGCCGATCATCGCCGCCACGCCAAGGCAGTGAACTTCGGCTTGATCTACGGCATGAGCGCCTTTGGCCTTAGCCGCGCCACCGACTTGACCCTGGCGGAAGCCGAGGATTTCGTGAAGGGCTATTTCGACCGTTTCCCCAGCGTTCGCAATTACATCGACGACACGAAGAAACAAGCCAAACAGCAGGGTTACGTTGAAACGCTTTTGGGGAGGCGGCGCTATTTCCCCAGCCTGAAGGACGGCACCAATTACGTGTTGAAGAGCAGGCTGGAGCGCGAGGCGATCAACAGTCCCATCCAGGGCAGCGCCGCCGACATCATGAAGCTGGCCATGCTGCGCGTCGCCGCCGCCCTGCCCCGCGCCGCCTTGCACGGCCGCATGCTGCTGCAAGTGCACGACGAACTGGTGCTCGAGCTGCCGGAAAAAGAACTGCATAAGTCGGCTGCGCTGATCAGCCAAGAAATGGCTTCCGCCTACCAGTTGAAAGTGCCTTTGGCCACCGACATGAAATGGGGAAAGAATTGGCACGAGATGGAGCCGATCAAGCCCTAAGCAGGCGCTGCCGCATCCTTCAGCATATCTGTCCAAGCGCTTGATTTTTCGCGCAATCCCATCATGCCGTAGGGGCGCAGCCTTGTCCCGAGCGAAGTCGAGGGAATGTTGCGCCCCTATCAGAGCGTCATATAATGGATAGAGATTGGTTCAAAAAGAACAAATAGGCACCGATAACTGCTAACAAAGCGCCGAGGATTGCTAGCATCCCAGGCGCCGAGGATCGCTAAAGGCTAAGGCAGGCTAGATGGGACCGGAGGGAACCGATGGACCAAAATGCACCTGAAAAGCGCCGAAAACTGCTGAAGGGACAAGTTTCCCGTTCAGCCCTCGCTAGCCTGGCTTTGCTCGCCTTCCTGGCCGCCTGCAACCCGGTGGCCTTGCCAACCGCCGACGGGCCGCCAACGGCCACTTCCACGCCCACGCGACCGCCCACGGATGCCCCCACTCCGACAGAATCAGTGCCGCAGCAATTTTCTCTTGACAGCCTAACTTTCAGCACCAATCAAGAAGAAAACCAAAAGATAAGGACAGAGCTCGAATCCCAAAGGTTGGAATCATCGATTAAATTAGCGCAAGACGGCTACCACACCAGTTTTACCCGCTGGGAGAACGAGCAGCCGGTAACAGAGGACATATTAATTAATCCCTCCTCCTTAACTATAGACATAAACAATAAAAACGCCTATGGGAAAACGCCCACCATTGAAACCGAAGACGGCCAGACCCTACTCTGGAGTCAAGAACACAACAATTGGTTTGCACAGGTTGAAATCCAAAAAGACAATATTATGGAACCGGTTTACGTGCCCTTTGGTTACCAAGACGTTCTTTTGCGCTCGCTTCTGCTTGATTCGGAAATAAGTAAACCATTCCCCGAAGGAACCCGTTTTGAAGGATTGAGAATGCAATTCGCATACGCAGAAAATGGAGAAAAGTATATTTTACTTAGAACAACTTCAGAACTTGATCCCGATATTACCGCAGACAAATTGGGAGTACAATGGACAAATACATGGTTTTATACAAAATTATCAGACGGCACCTTATATCAATATACTCCGACTAAATGGCTCGACCCGGCCGATCCAAACAATCCCCAGATGGACGAGTTCAAATTTATTTTTGGATCTTTTGGGCAAGAAATTTTAGGATATGAAAATCCGAATAATGATCTTCGTAAAGATGAGATTCCCAGGTATCTCAATGTCGTTGATAATAGTCCAGTAACTGTCCCACATCCGATTATAACGGCAAGTGAAGACTTTTTTAACAATGGAACAAATGTTTCCGACATATTTCCAGGACTAGCTGGAAAAATATTTGTTCAACCTTCATTAGCGAGACTCTATGAACAAGAAGGAAATAAACTAGAGAATTTGAGAGATCCTAATTATCCTGGCTTTACCTTTGCTTGGATCGATCAAAGACTAGCAGATTTGTCTCCGGAAAATCCTCTTATAGAAGCGGGGTTGACTATTGACAATCCTGATTATAAAACTAATTTTCTTCCTCCGGAAATCCAAATAATGATTCTTCCTTTGGCTTTTGGGGGTTGGACCGGAAGTCCTCGTATATTACCTACGGTAATACCTTAAATTAACTATAATAAATTCACATTGAGTTTATTTTTTCTTTCTGCTACATTTTTCTTATGAGGCGTTTTTTGTTTATTATCTTCTTTTTTCTGTTTTTATTGCTGGTATTTCAATCAAGAAACTCAAAAGTATATAGCGCAGTATGTAGCGGATGTTCTCAATATGATTGCTGTGGACTGTCTTGTACGGCTAACCAACACTGTAGCGGAAATACAGCATACGGTTGCGCCTGTGTCGCGGGTGCGCCAACAAGCGCTGTAAAAACTCCAACTCCTAAACCACCAAATACGTCCGCCGCTCAACCATTAGTCCCGTAGCGATAAGCAAAATCGGAATACTTGATGACGTTTTGATTCCAGCGACGCAAGCTGCGCCCTGCTTTCGTACGGGCCATGCTGAGCGAACGTGAAGCATCCATCCTGGACATCACTCTTCCAACTGTTCGCCGCTCTGTTGCGAGCAACGAGTTCGGCCATCGGCAGCTCAATGGCAAGCCGTAGGGGCGCACGGCGTGCGCCCTGCCTTCGTACGGGAGACGTCTGCCTCGCCCCCCCTATCGTGCCATGCTGAGCGAACGCGAAGCATCCATCCTGGACATCACTCTTCCAACACTTCGCCGCTCTGTTACGAGCAACGAGTTCGGCCATCGGCAGCTCAATGGCAAGCCGTAGGGGCGCATAGCGTGCGCCCTGCTTTCGTACGGGCCATGCTGAGTCGTAGGGGCGCACAGCGTGCGCCCTGCCTTCGTACGGGAGAGGCCTGCCTCGCCCAATCTTGCCATGCTGAGCGAACGCGAAGCATCCATCCTAGACATCACTTTTCCAACACTTCGCCGCTCTGTTGCGAGCAACGAGTTCGGCCAACGGCAGCTCAATGGCATGCTGTAGGGGCGCAGCCTTGTCCCGAGCGAAGTCGAGGGAATGCTGCGCCCGATTCGCCGAGCAAAGCGAGGCGAACCCTGTCCCGTGCCCTCGCTTGCCACGCCGAGGGTCGCCGACCCTAAGGCTGGCGGGGTGAGGGGACTTTTATGCTAGACTTCTTGCCTGACTGAACCTATGGTCACCCTGCGCGGTAACGAAGATCTATTCCGTCGTTCCATGAACCAGGGCCACTCGGCCGCCTGGGAAGGCCGTTGGCCGGAGGCCGTGGAGCACTACAGCCGCGCCCTCAAAGAATTCCCCGAGAACCCCCCCACCCTCAACAGCTTGGCCCTCGCCTATTTCGAACTTGGCAACCTGGAACAGGCCCTCGAACTTTACAGGCACGCCAGCCGCCTATCGCCGGAAGACCCGCTTCCGGTTGAAAAGACCGCGCTCATCTACAAACAAACCGGGCGCACGGAAGAAGCCGTGCGCTTCTCCATGCAAGCCGCCGTGCTGTACATGGCTCTGCGCGATGCGGACAAAGCCATCAATAACTGGACCCGCGTCATTCGCCTGGAATCGGAAAACATTGACGCCCACGGTCAACTGGCTCAGGTTTACGAAAAGCTGGGGCGTACTCCCCAGGCCATCACCGAATACATCGCCGTAGCCGCCTTGCAGCAGCACGCCGGCATGACCGACGAGGCGCGCAAGACCGGGCAGCATGCCCTGCAGCTCAATCCCAAGAACAAAGAAGCGCAGGAAGCCAATGCCATGCTCCAGGCTCTCAAGCTGCTGCCCAAACCCGTCCGCCAGGGCGGTGTGAGCGGTCCGTTGCGCTTGCCACCCGGCAACATGCCGCTCGGCACCGCCAAGCTTCCGCACAGGAAAATAACCACCCGCCTGGAATTCGAAGAAGGCCCCGATCCCATCGAAGAGGCCACCCAGCGTGCGCTGCAAACTCTGGCGGCCATGCTGTTCGATCTCACCCCCGGCGCGCCTGAGCCGGCGCGCAAGACTAGCAGCCTGCGCTCCTTTGCACGCGTCGTGTCCGACGGCTTGCTGGCCCGCGGTTTCGACGAGAAGGCCATCATCCGCCACCTTAGCCACGGCATCGAACTGCAAACGCAGAAGCGCCCCGTGGAAGCCATCGAGGAGATGACTGCAGCCATCGCCGCCGGACTGGATCACCCGGCTGCTCATTTCATCCTGGGGGTGCTGCTCTCAACCCACGAGCATAAGGATTTAGCCCAACGCAGCTTCCAGAAAGCCGTGAAGCATGCTGATTTCGCTCTGGCTTCCCGTTTGATGACCGCAGACTATTTGAGGGAACAGGGGAAACTGCACGAGGCCGTGGTCGATTATTTGCAGGCCTTGAGCATCGCCGACTCCTCCGTGGTAGCCGAAAGCAAGGCTGAGGAGTTGCGCCGCGAATATGAGCCTCTCATTGCCGCCGCCCAGAAAGCCGGCGACGACGAAGTCAAGCTGCTGTGCGAGAACATCCGCCACTTGTTGCTGCGGCCCAATTGGCGCGGCGGCGTGAATGAGGCTCGCGGCCAGTTGCCCGGCTCGCCGAACGGCGCCGCGCCCCGCCCGCTGGCCGACATCCTGACCCACGCCAATAGCGGCCGCCTGGTGGATGCCCTGGCGCGCATCAGCCTGGTCTCGCGCCAAGGTTATTTCCGCGCTGCCATGGAAGAAGCCTTCAATGCGCTGGAATACTCTCCGGCCTATTTGCCGCTGCACCTTCATATGGGCGAATTGCTTTTGATGAACGACCACCCGCAGCAGGCCATCGAAAAACTATCCACCGTGGCACGCGTCTATTCCGCCCGCGGCGAGGGCGACCGCGCCACGCAGACCTACGAGCGCATCCTGGCCATCTCTCCGCTGGACGTCGGCGCGCGTAGGCATCTCATTGAACAGCTAACCGCCAGCGGAGATGTGAAGGAAGCCGCCAGCCAGTACCTGGAGTTGGCTGATGTGTATTACCGCCTGGCCCAGCTGGATGAAGCCCGGGACACCTACGAGAAAGCCCTGCGCGTGGCGCAGGGTACCGAAGTGGATCCATCCTGGAATGCACAGATCCTGCACCAGATCGCTGACATCGATTTGCAGCGCCTGGATTGGCGCAAGGCCCTGATGGTGTACGAACAGCTGCGTACCTTGGCCCCGAATGATGAGATCGCCCGCCTCAACCTCGTCCAGCTCAACCTCCGCCTGGGGCAGGAAGCCAAGGCCAGCGCCGAACTCGACAACTACGTCTCCTATTTCAACAGCGTGGGCCGCGACCAGGATGCCATCACCTTCCTGTCCGGCTTGGTGGAGGAGAACCCGCGCTTTGCGCTGGCCCACCGTCGCCTGGCGGAGGCCTACCAACAGCTCAAGCAGCGCGAAGAGGCTATTCGCGAGTGGAATAAGGTCGGCGAATTATTGGTGGAATCGGGTGACCGCGAAGGGGCCAAAGCCGCGGTGCGCGCCATCCTGGCGCTCAATCCGCCTAACGCCGAGCGCTATCAGAACTTCCTCAAGCGATTAAGTAAATAGGGTTAATGCAGGCCCAGCGCAGCGGGGAGATCGGCGATGCTCGGCAGGATCAAGTCGGCTCCAGCCTCGCGCAATTCCACATCCTTGCCGAACCCGGAAAGCACCCCGACCGTTTGTGCCCCCGCCGCCACTCCGGCGCGAATGTCGATGATCGTGTCTCCAACGATCAGGCATTCTTGCGGCTCGATCCCTAACTGTTCCGCCAGCCAGTAGATCTGGTGCGGGTGCGGCTTGGAGCGCCGCGCCGTTTGCCCGCTGGCCACCAGCGCGAAATACCGGGCGATGCCGGTCTGCTCCAGGAAATGCCGCGTTCCCACCGTGCCGCGCACGCTGATCACCGCCAGCGGGTATCGCGCCGATAATTTCTCCAAGGTCGTCTGAATATTCGGGATGGTCTGATAGTAATCTGGCCGAGCCCGGCGCCGGCGCCAGGGGTTGGCCACGTCGACCAGCTTGTGCAGGGGGCGATTCACGCGCAGCTTCTCCGCGACGGTGAACAACTTGTTCACCGGATCCTCGAAGCGGGTGACCAAGGAACGCGCCAGCGGCAAGGTGTTGCGCCGCGAAACCCAGCGGATCGGCTTGAGCAGCGTGTTGACGCGCGCGATGTATTGCTCATCGGTCTTGCGCAGCGTGCCGTCCACATCCAGGCAGATCGCCTTGATGCGAGCCAGATCCAGCGTTCCGAATTGCTGCGCCATGCCGCTAGTTATACCAAGCTGGAACTAATGCTGCAAACAGGGTGACCTTTGCCCTATTGAAAGGGGTCATCCGCCACACCGGGAAACCTGCGTTTCGCTATAAAAGGTCAATGTCCCCATGGAGGATCTATGAAGGCCCTTGTCGTTTATCACTCCCTGTTCGGCAACACGAAAAGGATCGCCGAGACGATTGGTGAACAACTGGGGATTGCTTCGGTGGACGTAAAGCCGCTTCAGCAGTTGACCGCTAAGGACCTGGAGGACTTGAACCTTCTGGTCATGGGCACGCCCACCCACCGCATGACCGTCCCTCCGGAGGCCAGTCAGGTGATCGCCCAATTGCCGAAGGATTCCCTGGCTGGCGTGAAGGTGGCCGCCTTCGACACCTCGATGAAAGTGAACTGGTTCGTCGACCTGCTGCACGCTTCGGGTCAGCTGCTGCGCAAACTGCGCCGCCTGGGCGGCAAGGCCGTCGCCGACCCGGCGGTCTTCTGGGTCACTGGATTCAAAGGTCCCTAAAAGATGGGGAGATCGAGCGCGCTGTAGCCTGGGCGCACTCTTTAATAAACGGAGGTTGATCATCCGATAAAAGGCGGGCTATCGCTCGCCTTTCGCTTCCCCCAGTTGTGGTAAAACCAGCGCATGTCTTTGCCTCTTTTCATCTTGCTCATAGACGATGGCGTCATGGTCTTCATCGTGACCTTCCTCGGCCTGCAGTTCCATCAAATGGATACTCTGCTCCTCGAACGTCTCCCGTTCACCTTCATTCCCTTCTACGCCGCCTGGGTCCTGTTTGCCTTCGCCCTGCAGCTTTACGACCCACGCCGCGCCGGGGCCTGGGTTGAGCTGTGGCGCGTGCCTGCGGCTGTGGCCCTGGCCGCCCTACCCGCTGCCGGGCTGCGCTCCGTCTGGCTCGGCACTCCGCTGGTGCCGGTCTTTGTGCTGGTCATGGCCGCGGCGCTCACCGTGGGATTATTGGCCTCCCGTTCTATCTACATCCTGGCTTATGGAAGGCATTGGCCTAAGCATGGATGAAGTCCAACTCATCCAAGCAGCACAAGGCGGCGACCTGGATGCCTTCAATAGGTTGGTCCTCACTTACCAGAACTTGGCCTTCAACGTCGCCTGGCGTTTGCTGGGCGACGACGCGGCAGAGGACGCCACGCAGGACGCCTTCATCGCCGCTTATCGCAGCATACACAGATTCCGGGGCGGCTCGTTCAAAGCCTGGCTGCTGCGCATCGTCACCAACGGCTGCTACGACGAACTGCGCCGCCGCCAGCGCCGCCCGCAGACGCCGCTCGAGCCGGATCCTGCCGACGAAAACCAAGCCGATCCGAGCTGGTTGGCTGACCCAGGTGAAGGGCCGCAGGAGCTGGCAGAGCGCGCTGAGTTGAACACAGCTATCCAGCGCTGTCTTAGCCAGCTGGAACCTGAATTCCGCGCCGCGGTCATCCTGGTGGACGTACAAGGGCTGGACTATGGCGAAGCCGCCCACGCGTTGAAGCGCCCCTTGGGGACCGTGAAGAGCCGCCTGGCCCGCGCCCGGGCGCGATTACAGAATTGTCTGCAGGGATTCGCGGAACTACTGCCCGACCGTTTCCGTCTGAATATGCAGGAACCCTGATGCCGAATCGATTGCCTGCCCGCGATTTGGAGCAGCTATCCGCCTATATGGACGGCCAACTAGACCTGCGCCGGCGCACCGAACTTGAAGCGCGCATGAAGACCGACCCGATATTAGCCGCTGCCTTGGGCGAACTGCGGACCACCCAGGCCATATTGCGCCGTGCTCCGCAGCGCCGCGCGCCGCGCAATTTCACCCTGTCCCCGGCTATGTTGGGCGCAAAGACTCAGACAATCAGCGCCTGGAATAATTTGCGCCTGGTTTCAGCTGTCGCCACCATCCTTTTGGTCGTGGTGTTTGCCGGCGACCTGTGGGCCAACAACCAGTTGGGGTTGGCCGCTTCGGCCACCAGTGTTGCTGAAGAAGCTCCTCAAACACTCATGATGCCGGAACCGGCCATGAAAGAAAGTGAAACCACGACTCCCGAATTTGCCGGGGATGCCGCGGGGGAGGCGCAACCCTTCGCGTTAGAAATCGAGCGCGTAGCCCAGGAACAGCCCGCACCTTTCGATCTGCGCGTCTTCATTCTTGACTATGCGCGCTTACTCGAACTCGGATTGATGGCCATAGCAGCCGCGGCCGCGCTGCTCGCCTGGCGAAGACGGCACAATAAAGCCTGATCCAGCCGCAGCGATCTAGTTCACGATGGTGACGACTGTGTAACCCCGCATCAGATTCCCAGCTTCATCCCAAGCCTGCAGTTGCACGGACCAAAGCCCGCTTAGCGCGCTGGCATCCCATTCGATCGTTATGCGGTTACCCGCCGGCACCCGCCCTTCAGCAACGGTGAACCATTCCGTTGGGCGCAAGCCCTCCCCCACCTGCACCTCAAAAGTGACCGCGCCTGCTCCCAGCAAGGCGGTGATGCCAACCTGGCCATCCACTTCGCTAAACGGCAGCGGATCTAAGATGGAGACCGCGCTGCTCTGCCCGGCGAAAAATGGAATCGGGTCGTAATCCTCGGGCGCCAGAGCAATGCCTGCAGCGCGGGCCCAGCGTTCCGCGGACGGGGAAACCATCAGGTACACGCGCTCTTCCACAAACTCCTCTGGAGTAAACACCGTCGCCAGCTTCCCGTTCAAACTATTAATGGCGATTCTTTCATATAGAGTGTCGGATTCAGTCGGTTCCGTCCCGGCTAGGAACCATTCGCGGCGCGTGGCGGGACAGTCCTCATCCGGCAATTGCCCCGAGGGTACACAAACGATGATGCTGGTTAAGTCTGCCGGCACCTCCCAGCTTCGTATGGGTAGGTCGCGATGCGCGGCTTGGAACAAGGCGGCCCATATGTCTTCGGCTTCGCTTCCCTCCTCGAACCACAACCCAATAACGCGCTGCGGCGAATAGCCAACCTGCCAGGTCCCGGAGCCGGCGTCGTCCGCTTGCAGGAACGCAAATGATCGGCCCAGGGTTCCCCACGCAATTGCATCACCCATGCGGACGCTGGCGTCGGTCAATACGTCCGTTACCAGCGCAGTCAGTTCTGGGCTGGCCACCACCTGCACTTGTCCACGAATTCGATTCAGCAGGACGCGATCCTGCAAATCGCCGACGAATAAAATGGAAGTAGGCGTAAGCTGATCTTCGGCATCAATGCCCACCAGCAAACCACTGTTGGCGAGTACTCCATAGGAAGCGGCTACTTGGAGCAGTGAGTGGCCGCGGTTAGCCTGTAAGCCTAAAGCATCGGTAACCTTGGCAGAGGCGGACAGGGACTCCCCGGGCGCCGGTTCAGCTGCGGCCAGCGCAGCGCGCAGAGTCGTAGGGCCGTGCGCGGTCCATATCAGCGAAGCCGGTGCTTCGCCTTGCGCAAATAAGGTCATATAAGCAAACGGGGCCAGAATTCTCTCGGTCACATGGTCATCGCCAGATGCTTGCAAAGCCAGAATCTGTCCGTTCAAGGGGTCTAGGACCACTCCATCGACCTGTGCCCCTGCACTTTCGAGCAGAGCGGAAATCTCTCGCTCCAAACTAAAATCAAGAGTTGTAACCACCTTTAGCCCACCCAATTGCAGCCGATCCTGTCCAAATTCCATTTCCAGTTGTTGCAGCACCAGCTCGGTGAAATCAGGTGCCAGGCTCTGCGGGCCGGAGGCCGGGGCGAAGACCAGCGCTGCTACGAATGCGGTGGTGAATTCAGTGTCAGTGATGAGGCCCTGATCCCGCATCGCGGAAAGGACCAGTCGCTGGTATTGCACCGCCAGCTCCGGCGCATCGAACGGGTTGAGCGCCGGCGCCTGGGCCACCGCGGCCAATAAAGCTGCCTCACCCAATGAGAGATCCGCGGCGGGCTTGCCCAAATACAGCTGCGCGGCCGACTCAACTCCGAATGCCCAGTGCCCAAAGTAAGCGCTGTTCAGCGACCAGACCAGGATCTGCTCCCGGCCGTAGCGCGCCGTGGCTTCATTGGCCAGTAATCTGGCGCGCAGGGTTTTCAGCCAGCCCTCCGCGTCGCTGGGCAAAAGAAGCCTGGCCGTAAGGCTTTCGGCGATGCCGTTCGGCCCACCGTCGAGGTCAAGCAGATCTCCGGCTGGGCGAGTCCAGAAGTGCGGGTCCTGGCTGGCAACGAAGGCATCCAACAAATACTGGTTTTCAATCCTAAGGAATGCACGCGACGCTTCCTGCGGCTCAAGAGAGAGCAGGACCTGCTGGCCGCTTCGATCGTAAAGACGCGTGGGTTGCAGCAATTCTCCCGAAAGTGGTCTCAGTAGCTCCTCCAGGCGTACAACCGAAGGCAAACCTTGGGTCACGTAAAGATATAAGGGCAAGGCAGCCAACGCGATAATAGCCGTGGCCAGGCTCATGGCTCCAAGCGCCAAGGCTGCGGCACGCAGGGTGCGCTCGGCGAAGGAGCGTTGGCGCTTTTTCTTGCGGGTCCTGCGCCCTTTGATGATGCTCCTTACGCGCAGGAGTGGCGAGCGATGCATGCCGCGATTCTATTACGTATTGAGCATTCTGTTAGCGTCCTGCGCTATAGACCCCAATGGTAAACTTACTGCGCTTCCCGCGATAGGAGCCCCTTTGACAGATCCTCACTTTCCAACCCTGACCGCCCCCGAGCGCATCCTGCTCGGTCCCGGCCCCAGCAATATGCCCGCCAGCGTCTCGCAAGCCCTGGCCTTGCCGGTCATCGGCCACCTCGACCCTGCCTTTCTGCGCATCATGGACGAGGTGCAAGAGATGCTGCGCCATGTTTTCCAGACCAAGAACCACCTGACCATTCCGGTCTCCGGGACCGGCAGCGCCGGCATGGAAGCCGCCCTGGCGAATTTCATCGAGCCGGGAGATAACGTGCTTATTGGCGTCATCGGCTACTTCGGCGCCCGCATGGTGGAAATGGCCGGGCGCTACGGCGCCAAAGTCGACCGCATCGAAGTCCCCTGGGGACAGGTACTCGATCTGGCGCAAGTGAAAAAGACCTTGGCAACAAAGAAGTACAAGTTGCTGGCCGTGGTGCATGGAGAGACTTCTTCTGGAGCGCAGCAGCCGAGCATCAAGGATCTGGCAGCCGTCGCCCACGAACACGGCGCCCTCTTCGTGCTGGATACCGTGGCCACGCTGGGCGGTGTCCCCGTGGAAGTGGACGCCTGGGACGTGGACGTGGCGTTCAGCGGTTCGCAGAAAGCCCTATCCGCCTCCCCCGGCCTTGCGCCTATCACAGTTGGAACGCGGGCCATAGACGTTCTAAACAAGCGCAAGACGCCGGTTGGGTCCTGGTACCTTTCGCTGGATGAAGTGCAGAAATATTGGGGCAAGGAGCGCACCTATCATCACACGGCCCCCATCCAGCTCAACTACGCCTTGCACGAAGCCCTGCGCTTAACTGTCGAGGAAGGGCTGGAGGCGCGCTTTGCACGCCATCAGCAAAACGCCCAGCAGCTTTGGGAGGGCCTCGAGGAATTGGACATGGAGCTGCTGGTCAAGCGCGAACATCGCATGGCCACGGTCACCTCCGTCAAAGTGCCGCCCTCTGCCAGCCACGACCTGGTGCGCAAGCATCTGCTTGAAGACTATGGCATCGAGGTAGGCGCCGGCCTCGGCCAGCTCAAAGGCCAGATCTGGCGCATCGGCCTGATGGGCCACAGCAGCCAGCGCAAATACGTCAGCCTGGTGTTGGCCGCGCTGCGCGAGATCCTGGCCGCGGCTTGACCGGCGGCGATGTTTTTTTGGCTGCAATCTTGCATCCGACTAAGCGATGAACCGTTACATCGCGTTCAGTGTCAGTATTCTCCTGGGATTGCTGATCTCGGTCTATTACGGCTGGTCGGCGCGCTCGGTTTCGGTGAGCGATGCCAACCCGACCCTATTGCGTCTGGACTTCCGGCACGATTACGTGCTCATGGTCGCCGAGGCCTTTGAGGCCGACCCGGATGTTGAGCAAGCCATCTCCCGGCTTGGCTTCTTGGGAGTTGCCGGACAACCCTACAACCCTCTCGATCTCGTCAGCGACACCTTGTTGTTCGGCACCGAGAACGGATACCTTGTCACCGATCTCGAATTGCTGCAGAGCCTTGAACAAGCCTTGTTGTCCTACGATCCTCGTTTTGGTCCCACGCCCACACCATGATCAAAGAACCCGGCGGCAAACCTCCGTTCTATCTGCTCACCGGCCTGGTCCTTGGCCTGGTCCTCGGCTTCATCCTCGCCTGGTTGGTATGGCCGCCGCGGGTTACCGACGTGGCGCCCAGCAGCCTCGCTGAGGAATATCGCGACCAATACCGGCTGATGGTGGCGCTGTCTTACGCCTCCTCCGGAGATACCGGACGCGCCCAGGCGCGCCTCACTCTCCTGGGCGACAACGACCCCGTGCGCGCGCTGAATTCGCAGGCCCAGCTTGCCCTCGCCGATCCCGCAACGCAGCCGGAAGCCCGCGCCTTGAGCGGGCTGGCCGCGCGCTTGCAGGAAGCCATCGCCCTTCAGCAATCCACGGCCGCTGCGCTCAACACGCCCGATCCGAGCGTGCAGAGCGCGGCCACCCCCATTAATGCCGCGGTCGAAGGCGCCGCGTATTTCTCCGAAGACCCGCAATTGCTTTGCGACGCCGCCGACACTCCGCCTTACGTCAAGGTCTTCATCTTCGATGCCAACAATAATCCGCAGGCCGGCGTTGAACTTATCTTGACTTCGAGTGAGGAAGGCGAATTAACTTTTTCCACAGGCCAACGTCCCGAAATGTCCCCCGGCTACGGCGAGGCTGAACTAAGGCCGGGCGTGGTCTACTCGCTGTCTATCCAGGGCGAGCAGGCCATGGGCGGCCTGCAAGCCGCCGCCTGCGAAACCGAAGCCGGCGAACCGGCCTGGGGATCCTGGCTGCTCTTGTTCCACGCCGAAGAATAGAGCCATGCAAAGGGGGTTGTATCGTCTAGTAGAATGGATTTATCCGCCAACGAAAGGCCGCAATGCAATATCGACACTTAGGGAAATCCGGCTTACGCGTATCCGCTATTGGGCTCGGCACCAATCAGATCGGCGGGAAGGTGGATGCCAAGCAGGCGGAAGCCATTATTCAAGCCGCCGTGGACCTGGGCATCAATCTCCTCGACACAGCGGATGTTTATCGCAACGGTCGCTCCGAAGAATTCATCGGCGCCGCCATCAAGGTTATCCGCGACAAGGTGCTCATCGCCACCAAGGTGTTGCACCCGGTCCCGCCCAAAGGCCCTAATGACCAGGGCGCCTCGCGCCACCACATATTTTCCGGTGTTGAAGCCAGCCTGAGGCGGTTGGGGATCGAGACCATCGACCTGTACCAAATCCATGCCTGGGATGCAGCGACGCCCATCGAGGAGACCATGCGCGCTCTGGAGGACCTGGTGCGCGGCGGCAAGGTGCGTTACATCGGCGCGTCGAACTTCACAGCCTGGCAGTTGACCCGCGCCAACGCCGTGGCGGAATTGCACAACTGGACCTCCTTCGTCTCCATCCAACCGCACTATCACATGCTGCATCGCGAGATCGAGAAGGAGCTATTGCCGGCCTGCCAGTATTTCGGCCTAGGCGTGTTGCCCTACTTTCCATTGGCCGGCGGCTTCCTAACCGGCAAGTACCACCGCGGCCAGGGCGCGCCGAAAGGCTCGCGCGGTGAGGAAAGCCCCTATGTACAGAAATACATGACGGACGAAAATTACACACGGCTGGAACAGCTGGAGGTCTTTGCCAAAGAGCGCGGGCATGAGCTCAACGAACTGGCCCACGCCTGGCTGCTCGGCCATCCCCAGGTAAGTTCCGTGATCTCGGGGGCTACCAAAGTTGAACAGGTTCAGGCCAACGCCAAGGCAGCCGAATGGGAACTGACGGAGAAGGAGATGGAGGAAGTAAACCAGATCTTGAACCGAACAACTTGATCGCTGACCAAGCTGTTAGTCGGTCGCAGAGGGCTATCGCCTGCGCTTCTTGCTTTTGGCTCTGATCCTATTTGTCTTTTTATCCAGTTGAGTAAGCATCCCTAAATCGCGTTGCAGGTTGCGCCTCCGCACAGCCAGGCTGACCAGATACAGCGCCAGCACAACGAAGATAACCGCGTACCCCAGGATCATGTAGTTGGTCGTTTCCATCGTGTCCTTATAGCCCCAGAGCCTTAAGCCGAAGCTGCTCTACCTTGTCAGCCAGCTTGCCGAGCAGCACTCGATGCCACAACAGGGTCGCGCCCAAAACCGTGAACGCCAGCAGGCTCACCAACAACGTGTAGACCATCGGCGAGGTGAATGCGAAGGTACCTTGTGCACCGGGATCGCCGCTGCCGATCACTACCGGATGAATCGTTCGCCAGATGCGGATGGACATGTAGGTCAGCGGCACGGTCAGCGAGCCCAGGATCGCGTAGATGGCGCCGAAGCGGGCGCGCCGTTCGGGGTCCTCGACGCTCTGGCGCAGCAGCAGATAGGCCAGGAAGGTCAGTTCCATCACCGTGGCCGTCACCAGGCGCGGGTCCCAGGTCCACCAGGTGTTCCAGGTTGGGTAAGCCCAGATCGAGCCGGTGACGATATTGATCAGCGAAAACACCAGGCCGATCTCCACGGCGGCCACAGCGAGTACGTCCCATTTCCTGGCAGGCCGCACCAGATAGACGATGCCCGCCACCGCCGCGGCGACGAAGGCCGCCATGCCCACCCACCCGGCGGACACGTGATAGTAGAAGACGCGCTGCACTTCACCCATCACTCGCTCGCGCGGCGCATACAAGAACACCATCAGGGTGGCCGCCACCATTAACAGCACCGAGGCCACGTTCAGCACGCTGAGCAAGCGCGGCCTTCCTTGCACGACTCGTTTTGCCATCCGCTCATTCCTCCACGATGAAATCGAAGAACATAAAACCCAGCGCCGGCATGATCACGCCGTAGGCGATGAGCAAATTAAGGCTGGGCCAGATGTACGCCAGCTCCAGGCCCTGCAAAAAGAAGCTGCTGGCCCGCACCGCCGCCACCAGCACCGGCAGCAGAAGGGGAAAGAGCAGCACAGGCAGCAGCAGCTCGCGGCTGCGCACCTGCATGGCCATGGCCGCCAGCAAAGTCCCGACCGCCGAGTAGCCCCACGCGCCCAGCACGATCACTGCCAGCAGCCCGGCCTGCCAGAGGCTGGTATTGTAGAGCACACCATACACGGGCAACGTGGCTAATGCAACAACCAGGATGAAGACCATGTTCGCCAGCGTCTTACCCAAATAGATCGCGCTGCGATCAAAAGGAGCCAGCAATAAGCCATCCAGCGCGCCGCCTTCCCGCTCTATCGCCATGGAGCGGTTAAGGCCCAGCGTGCCGGCGAACGCAAAGGTGGCCCACAGCACCCCGGCGCTCACCTCGGCGCGGGCGCGCGCGTCCAGCTCCAGCGCGAAATTGAAAATGAGGATCACCAGCAAGGCGAACACAAGCATCGAAGCCAGCAGCTGACGGCTGCGCCATTCCACCGCCAGGTCTTTGCGCGTGATGGCGAACACCGCGCTTAGGTAAGCCGTCAGCCTAGCCATTCGGCTGCCTCCGCCGCGCGGTGCGTAAAGCCCGGTCGTACGTCGCAGAGAATTGGCGCGAAGCCAGCTGGCGCTTGTTCAGCGAGGTTACCAGCCGCCCCGCGGTCAGCACTTCCACGCGGTCCGCCAGCCGTTGCGCCCGTTCCAGGTCATGCGTGGCTAGCAATATCGCTGTGCCTTTACGTGCTACTTGCTTCAGCATCCCATCCAGAATACGCACGGCCTCACGATCAAGTCCGCTATGCGGCTCGTCAAGCAACAACACCTTCGGGCTGTGCAGCAAAGCGCGCGCCAGGGAAAGGCGCTGCTGCATGCCACGCGAGAAGGTGCGCACGGCTTCGCTGCGCCGCGTGTACAAGTCAAAAGCGGAAAGCAAGGCGCGGATGCGCTTTTCGGGCCGCGCCATCCCATACAGCCGGGCATAGAAGCCAAGGTTCTGTTCTGCGCTCAGATCGCCATACAGGATCGGTTGGTGGCCTAAGTAGCCGAGCGCCCTGCGGGCCGCGTCCGCCTGCTCCGGCAGGCGATTGCCGGCGATCTCGAATTGGCCGAAGCTGGGCCGCGCCAGGCAGGCCAGGATGCGCAACAGGGTGCTCTTGCCGGCCCCGTTGGGGCCAAGCAAGGCCACCAGTTCGCCTTTCTTCACGCGGAGGTCGACCCCTTGCAGGACCAGGCGCTCCCCGTATCGTTTGCTGATCTTCTCTGCCCTGATCAATGCTTACCGCCCTGGTCCAGAGCTTGGCTCAGCGACCGCTTCAACTTAGCCCTACGGGTGCTGTAAGCCCGTTTCCCGATCTTGCCGGATTCATAACGCGCATCCAAAGCCGCGATTTCTTCCAGGATGGATTCGGGCTGTCGGGCGGGTGAAGCCCGCACCCATAACCACAGCACGCCTACCGCCAGGGTCAAAGCCGCCAGACCCAGCAGCAAAGAATCATCCGCCAACCAACCAAACCCGCCCCCACCCAGCGGATGTTGGCCGCGGATCATTATCGGAACAGCCTCGCCCGCCTGGAATCCTGTCGAAGCCGCAAATACGCGGTAGGTCGTGCCCTCCAGAGCCTGGGTACCGATTAATTGGAAACCGTCGTTCTGCAATTCAAGCTTGCCCTCGGGGAGCAAGACTGCCAGAGACTGCGTCGGCAGGTCAATGGAAAGTGAATAAGACAGACCATCAACATAGGGAAGCTCGTAGGCGAACAGCAGGCTGTAGGAATTCAGCCCGGGCAGCACGCCGCGCAAATCGCCGAAGCCATCTTCCTCCGCCACGTAGCGTTCCCCCAGCGCGTCTTCCTCGAAGGCCAGGTTCGCGGCTTGCGGCGGTAGTTGAAAATGCAGTACGGGGCTGCCCGTCTCATCCGGCACCACAGCCTGGTCGCCGAGATTGGAGATGGAGACGCGTTGTACTGCGCGCACCACGTCAGGCGCATAATAGTCGAACACGAGTTGCAGACTTTCCACCACCAGTTGGACTGTGTCGCTGGTCGTTTCGTAGATAATGATGGGCGCATCGAATTGCGTCTCTGCGCCTTCAGCGGTCATGAATTCCGAAAAGTAGATCTGTCCTTCGTATTCAACTTGCACGAAGAAGATACGCCCTGGCGCTAAGGGGATCTGTGTGAAGGCGAATTCGCCGCCGGGGGACACTTCCGCGATTTCTGTGAAGGCCGGCTCGCTGTGATCGAATCCTGAAAGCGTTGCCTGCAATCCAGCCGGTAAAGGGCCTTCTCCGCTGCCGTATTTGACCTGTCCCCTGAAAGAACCGAAGGCGGGCAGGTCTCCCCCGGTTTCCGTGGCTGCAGGTTGCTGCGCGGCTGATTCAGATGAAAGCTCAATGCCTAAGGCGCGCGCCTGCAAGAATCCCGTGAGCGCGGCCAGATCCTCTTCAGCCAAATCTAGGGGCTCCAGAGAGGACTGCTCCATGGTCAATGGGTTCAACCCTTCAAGCAGGCTATCCGCTTCGTTTTGATTCTCGGCGTACAACTCCGTGCCGCGTTCCAGCGCCGCGGCGTCCATGCCTAAGCTGTACACGTAAGCCAGCACTTCCCAGCGCTGCTGTGGCAAAAGCGTAGCGTCGAAAGGCGGCATGTAGCGCGCCAGCCGTCCCTGGCTGACCATGCGATACCAATCCTCCGGGCTGCTGGCGCGCGCCAGGTCAGGATCGCCGATGGCAGCCGGGAAAAATGGCAGCTCATCGGCTTGTTCGCCATCGCCTAGCCCGCTTAAGCCATGGCAGGGCGCGCAGCTATCCGCGTAAAGGGCCGCGCCGTTCTGCAGATTCAACGGGAGCTTGGGCGCTACGATCGGCTCTGCCGGCCCCTGGCTCGAGATCACCGCTTCGGGGGGCGGGATAACATCCCCTGCCAGCGACAACTCGCAGGCGGTGAGGAAGGTCGCCAGGCAAGCCAGCGCCAAAAATGTGCGCCTCACTTGCCCGCCTTCCCTTTCGCTTTGTAAGCGGCTATGAGGGCTTCCAGTTCGTCGTCTCGTTTTGCCGTTGCCTGTTTCCCTTTTGGATTGTTCGCCACCTTGTCCAATTCCTCCAGCGCCTCGGCCCCCTTGGCTACCAGTTGCTCGCGCTGCGCGGTGTAAATTTCCGCGGGGACTTTTCCCATTTGCCAGTCGGTGTCCAACTCCGTCAGGGCTTCCAGGATGCGCTCGCGTTCTGCGATCAACCGCGAGGAATGCGAATCCGCCGCCTCAGGTTCCTCGCGCCCCTCCACCAAAGGACGGGCGACGAAGACAGCGACCAGGATCAGCAGCGCCAGGAGCATCAACAATGAGCCGAGGGCCATGCCTTAGGGCTCCAGCAAGCGGTCAACCGCCATCGTGATCTCTTCGAGGTCTTGGAAGGGACCGATCTTGACGAAGGCGATCTCACCCCTTTTGTTGATCAGGAATGTTTCGGGGACGCCGCGCGCCCGGAAAGAAAAGTAAATGCTCGAGGCGAGGTCCGGCCCATTGGGATAAGTGATCTCCCATCGCTCCAAATAAGCCAGGGCCTCTTTCTCCGTATCCACGTAGTCGACTCCCAGGAAGAGAACGTCGCCGCGCCTCTCGTACAATGCCCAGGCCGTTTGAAGTTCTTCAGCCTCCTGCTCGCAGGGCTTGCACCACGAAGCCCAGAAATTCACCAGCACCACTTTGCCCGCCATATCGGCGGGGCCGATGGTGCGGCCATCGAAGGTCGTTAAGCTGAATTGAGGAGCGGGCTCCCCGCGGGTCAGGATGCCCGCCTGGGATCGCAGCAATTGCGCACCCACCAACGCCAGCAGCCCGATGAGCAACCCCCAGGCCAGTAATCTCCCTAAGAGGGATGTTTGATCCTTTGGTGACGCCATTACTGCCGTGCCTTGAGTTCATCCTCGACGCGCTGGACATATTCGCTCTTCAGCGTTTTCTTTTCGAGCGCCGGATAGATCCTGGACTTGCGCAGATTGCCCCACAGCAGCCACGCTCCTAGCAATATCACTACTGGTGGAAGCACGTAGAACAGCCAGTTCAGCCCGCCAGCCGGCGGGGTTGCCAGCACACCGGGGCCGTACAGGGCGAAATAATCGTAGATCTGCTGCTCGGAATACCCTTCCTCAAGCAGGTCGGCGATCTGCTGCCGCCATTGGGCGCAAGCGGCAGTGCCGCATACATCTAAAGGGACATTGGCGCACACCGGGCAATACAGATTGCGGGCGATTTTATTGACCTGATCGGGGCCGGTTGTCTGGCCACCCTCTGGGGCGGCCGTCGGCAAAACCGCCCCGACAATCAGGAACGCGAGGACGAGGATGAAGACGGCGCGCTTCATCCGCGGGCCTCGGCGGGTCTGCGTCGTTCTTGCCCTGCGAGCGATGTGGCCAGTTCCACTTCGCGCTCCGGCCATGCCGCCACCAGCGTGCCGAGGATGAAGACCAACCCCCCCAGCCACACCCAGTTCACCAATGGGTTTACGAACATCTTGAACGTGGCGCTGTCCGCCGCAATGGGTTCCCAGCCTACCAGCAGCACGTAAATGTCGTTCTCCCAGGTGCTGTGCATGCCGGGGATGGTCATGGGCTGCTGGGCTTCCATGAAAAAGTCCTGGCGTGGATAGATCTGGCGCAGCAACGCTCCGCCCCTGTATAAATTCAGTACAGCCCGGTCGATCAACCTTCCGTCGTCGGTCTGCCATTCAGCCAGCGAGTCATATTCGATCGCATACCCGCCCACCTCCAGGCGTTCCCCGATGGCCAGCCTGCCTTGCGTTTCCTGCTGGAAGAACTCGATGCCAATGATGCCGATGGCGATCAGCACCACGCCCAGATGGATGACGTAGCCGCCATAGCGGCGGCGGTTGCGGCCCACCAGGCGCCACAGCGCCAGGCCAAATCCCTCGCTCTTGGTCTGGCTGCGTGCGCGGGCGCCGCGCCAGAATTCGTACAACGTGACTAAGACCACCAACGCGCACAACCAAAATCCCAGCAATGCGCCGGGGTTCCGCAGTCCGGAAAAAAGCAAAGCAGCCAGGACGAGCAGCGAGCCGATGAACGGCCACCACATGGCGCGGCCTAACGTGCGCGCCGTGCTAGCGCGCCACGCAGAGAGCGGGGCGATGCCCATCAACAGGAGCAGCGCGGCCCACAAAGGCCCGGTGGCCGACTCGTAATACACCGGTCCCACGGTCACCTGCTGGCCCGAGACGACCTCGCTCACCAGGGGGAAGATCACCCCCAGGAAACAGATCACCAGGATGCTGACGAATAGGAAATTGTTCAGCAGGAACAAGGCCTCGCGCGAAAGCAGCGAAGTCATTTCCAGGTCGGACTTCAAAGCTTGCCAACGCCGGCTCAACAAAGCCAAGGATGCCAGCAATGTAATGGCGATGAAAGCAAAGAACAACGGCCCGATGGCGCTTTGGGCGAACGCGTGAACGGAGGAAAGCACGCCCGAACGCGTCAGGAAGGTCCCGAAGATCACCAGGTCATAGGTCAGGATGATGAGCAGCAGGTTCCAATGCCTGAAGAGGCCGCGTTTCTCCTGGATCATCACCGAATGCAGGAAGGCCGTGCCGGTGAGCCAGGGCATGAACGCCGCGATCTCCACCGGGTCCCAGCCCCAATAGCCGCCCCACCCCAACACGTCATACGCCCAGCGGCTGCCCAGCAGCAGCCCCAGCGAAAGGAACAACCAGGCCACCAGGGTCCAGCGCCGCGTCACGCGGATCCAGCGGTCGTCGCTGCGCCCAGTCACCAGCGCGGCGATGGCAAAAGCAAACGGGATGACGAAAGACACGAAGCCCAGGTAGAGCATGGGCGGGTGGATGATCATCCCCGGGTGCCGTAGCAAGGGGTTCAGCCCATTGCCATCCAACGGGATATACGGCAGGGCTCCGCTGGGCTGCCAGATCGAAGTCCACACCGTGCCGGTAACTCCCTGCCACATGCGTGTGAATGGGTTTTCGAAGAAGATGACCAGCGAAAGGAAGAAGCCCAGCGTCGCCATGCTGACGAGGATCACCCAGGGCTGCAGGTCGCGGTCGCGCTGCCAGTTGCGCAGCATCACCGCCGAAGCGAAGGCCGACATCAGCCAGGACCAGAACAACAGCGACCCGGCCTGCCCGCCCCACAGTGCCGTGGCGCGCAAGTATGTCGGCATGCTGCGGCTGGCCACTCTCGCCACATACTCGATCTGCAGATCGAGATTGACCAGCGAATAAACCAGGCTCAATGCCGATACCGTTAGCAGCGGGAAGGTCAGTAGTGTGGCGGCACGGGCGCTCTCCACCCATTTGCCCTGCTTACGCCACGCCCCGTAAAGCCCCGCCGCGCATCCGTAGACCGCCAGCAGGAAAGCGGTCAATAAACAAAAGAAACCGAGGTCAGCGATCATTGGGATAAGGGCGAGGTCGCCTCGCCCGATTGATCAACCCGCCTGCCCAGGCAGGGCTTCTTCATAGCGGGTCGGGCAGCGCAGCAGCAATTCGTTGGCATGGAACACGCCATCGTCGCCCAATTCTCCCGAGACGATCGCCTCGGCGGCATGCTTCAGCAGGTCAGGCTTCACGCCGATGTACATGACTTGAACCTGGCTGCGTGTGGGGTCAGCCACGGCGGCATCCAGCGCCGCCGCCAGGCCGCCTTCGTCGTTGATCAGCTGCGTATCCGCCGGCATGTGCACGATGGTGAAGGTAAGCGTCAGCGATTCCTCATCGTAGATGATCGTATCGCCCAACACGGCGCCGGCAATGCGCGCCGGCTTGCCCACCGCCTCCGCGCCGCGGGCCAGCAGTTCATCCACCGTGAAGAAGAACTGGGCGCCGGCCGCGGTGGAGGAAATGATCAGATATACAACGGCCGCCAAAATGATCAGGCCGCCGATCAGGAACTTGCTGCGGCCCAGGCCGCGTGCGCTCGGGCGAACTAAGCTAGTGCTGCTCATTGTGCGTTGTTGGCTCACTTTCGGGGCGATTATACCGTTTGAGGCCTCGCGGGCTTACTCGATCGCTGCCCGCAGCCTGGCGGCCAGTTTGCCGAACTCCGGCGTATAGCGCACCTCCGGTTTGCGCGGGCGCGGCAGCCGGATGCTTACATCCAGCTTGAGGCTCGCCGGCCGCGCGCTGAGCACCAGCACGCGATCCGCCAGGTAGACGGCTTCATTAATATCGTGGGTCACCAGCAGGATGGTCTGGTCCCTGCTGCCCCAGATGCGCAGCAATTCTTCGCCCATGCGTTCGCGGGTCAGCGCATCCAGTGAGCCGAAAGGTTCGTCCATCAGCAGGATATCGGGCTCCTGCACCAGGGCGCGCGCTATGGCCACGCGCTGCGCCATGCCGCCCGAAAGATCACCCGGCAGCGTGGCCTCGAAGCCGCGCAGGCCCACCAGCTCCGCCATTTGTTCGGCCTGCGCCTTGGCGCCTCCGTTGGCCTGGCCCTGCACTTCCAGCGGCAAGCGGATATTTTCCTCCGCCGTGCGCCAGGGCATCAGGTTCGCGTCCTGGAAGACCATGCCGATGCCTGGCTGCGGGCCGCGCACCACCTTGCCGTCCAACTTCACCGATCCTGACCTGATCGGCAGCAGGCCGGCCAGAATGCGCAGCAGCGTGGACTTCCCGCTGCCCGAGGGCCCCAGCAAGCAGATGAACTCCCCGCGATCGACGTGGAAATTCAGATCGTCCAGGACGTGCAGGGTCCCGCGTCGATCGACGTAGGTGGCGGAAAGGTGGCTGACAGCCAGCAGGGTTTTCTTCATCTCCATGCGATCAATAAATAACGAGCATAGCTATCATTGGTTTATGAATTCGTTGGTGTAGGCCTCGTTCAGATCCAGCGGCGCGGTCAGCAGTCCCATATCCAGCAACGTGGCCTGCATATTCTCCCAGGCCTGCGCTTGGGAAAAGCCAAGCACCTGCGCCTTCCACAGCTCTATGGACACCGCCAGCACTTCCTTCTGAACAGATTCGTCGCCATCCGCCAGTGTATCGACGTAATGCTTGCTGATCTCGTAGGCCGCCTCCGGATCGGCGATGGCATCGGCCAGCCCGCGCAGGAAGGCGCCAACAAAAGCCCGCACCTGCTCCGGCTGCTCGGCGATCATCGCCTCGTTGGTCAGGATGCCGTTGGCCGGCAGCTGCACATAATCCGCCACGCGGATCACATTCACCTCGTAACCCAGCGCGGCCAACTGGATGGGCTCGTTGTTCACATAACCCACCACGGCTTCCTCTTGGCCGGCGGCCAGCGCCTGCACCTGGTTGAAGCCGATCGAATCCAAGGTCACATCGCCCTCGGCAATATCGAATTCGTTGAGCAGCGCCCGCAGGCCAATGTAGTTAGCGCCGAACAGCCCCGGCAGGCCGATGCGCTTGCCGGCCAGGTCTCTCGGTTCTGCGATGCCGCTTTCACTTTTGGCCACCAGCGCCACCGGGTATTCCTGCCACCAAGCCGCCACGTAAACTACTGGCAGCCCTTGTTCGCGGGCCAGCAGCACCTGGTCGCCGGACACCAATGCGAACGGAACCTCCCCTGCCCCCACCAAGGCCACGCCGTCTGTCTCGAAGCTGTAATCGAATTCCAGCTCGAAGCCGGCCTCGGCAAAATAGCCGCGTTCCGCCGCCACGTACAACGGCGCATATTGCACGTTGGGGATGTAACCCATCGGCAGACGGATGTGCAGCAGCTCTCCCGCGGGCACCTGCGCGCTTTGGCATGCGCTGAATATGGAGGCGCTTACAAAGAGAAGTAAAACCAGTACCAATCGTCGAGTCATAAGTCTCCTGATTCCTGATTTCTATTCACTGATTCCAGATCTCGCAATTGACTAGTCGACTAGTTGACTAATCGACTGCCCTTCCGCCACCACAGCACGCGCGCTTCCAGCCAGGCCACTAGGCCATAAAGCGTCACCGCCAGCGTGATCAGCGTGAACACCGCCACGAAAACCAATGCCGTGTCGTACTCGCCGCGCCCCACATTGATGAGAAACCCCAGCCCGCGATCCGCGCCCACGAACTCTCCCACCACCGCGCCGATGACTGATAGCGTAGCCCCGATGCGCAGCCCGCCGAGAAATACGGGCATGGCCGCCGGCAATTCCAGCAGCCGGAAGGTTTGCCAGCGGCTGGCGCGCAAGGAGCGCATCAGGTCGCGCAGGTCCTCCGGCACGCTATGCAAGCCGACCACGGTGTTGATCAGCACCGGGAAGAATACGATTAGCGCGCAGATCAGTACCTTGGAAACGAGACCCGGGCCGAACCAGATCACCAGCAGCGGCGCAATGGCCACCACGGGCACGGATTGGCTGGCCACCACATACGGCGCCAGGGCGCGCTCCAGCCGGCGGGATTTCGCCAGCAGGTAGCCCAGCAGGCTGGCGGCCAGCACTCCAAAGAACAGCCCCAGCAGGACCTCTTGCAGCGTCACCCACAGGTGGCGGAGCAGGCTGCCATCAGCCAGGGCGCGCAACAGCCGTTCCCAGACCAAACCCGGGCTGGGCAGGATGAAGGCAGGCAGGCCGCTGGCCGCCGAGAACGCCGCCCACAGCAGCACGCCGGCGGCCAGGGAGAGCGGCACCAGCATCCAGGCCAGGTTCACTTTCGGTCTTCCACTCTTTGCCATATCGGGGGCAACAAAACGCCCCATTCTCCTCATTGGGTGCAAAAACCCAAAACGAATCGGGGCGGCGCGTTCCTCTGCGCATCAAAAAAAACCCCGAAAGGTGCGGAGGAAACCTCCGCGCTTTTCGGGGCGCGCAGAAACGCGAACTGGAAGCCGCGGGCGAACGCCCGCACTTCCCGCAAGCCAGGCAGGCCTTGCGACTTCTTCTATCCGGACTATACCGTCGGCCCCGGAGTTTCACCGGATCCTGTGAAAGCGTGGTGCTCAACGCTAACACTCGTGGGCTCTACCACCGATCGGGAATGGCGCAGGAAATGACCTGCGCTTCACCCTGCCCCGAAGATTTGTATGAAGTTGTAAGCTGATTATAACAAGTTGCCCAAACCAAGCAAGAAACAATACAATCGCCTTCAAGGTAGTTGAAACGCCATGACCTCCCCCGCATCAAAACCGGCTCTCACTAAAGCCCAAAGTGCCTTGCTCGCCTTCCTGTTCGGCTCCCAGGCCTCTACCATCGCCGCCCCTTTGACCGGATGGATACCTGCCTCGCCGCGCTATGCCGCGTTCGTCGAAAAATACAAGGATAAGGTAAGGAAGAAGCTGCGCGTCACACGCGAAAAAGAGGCTGCGGCCGATCTGTTGTACGAGCTTCAAATACCGTACTGGCTTTTGCAGGACAAGCGTTTTGACCTCGCCTACGAACCCTATGCGGCTGGAGGAACGCGCGGCCCCGATTATTCCGTCACCTTCCGCGCCAACTTTACCTTCAACCTTGAAATCACTCATGTGCGCGGATTACGACCTGTCCAGCCCGAAGGAGCTATCGATCTTCGTTTGGTCGACGTGCTGTGCGGCAAACTCCGCCAAATGCTGGCTGGCATGGCAAATGTGCTCTTCGTCGTGGCCACTTCCGCCATGCTCGATCAACTGGATCTGGTGGTCCACCTGACCTGGATCAAACAGAAAGCCGAAGGCAAGGACCCGGAATTCTTTGCGCGCCAGCGTTTTTCAGGTGCGTCGGAATTCTTCAAGAACTATCAACGGCTCTCCGCCCTCGTTTTGCATGCGCCCACCGGACCGCACAGGCAACTATTATGGGTGAACCCGCAGGCCAGGTTCAGTCTGCCGGATGCGGTCAAGGCTGCGCTGCAGCGCAGCCTTGCATCGTAAGACACGCAGTTCACCCTGCGGCTCTACTTTTTGCCGCTGCCGCCTTCCACGCTTTCGATGTCCGCCAGTGTTTGCTGCACGTATTGCTCGGCCAGCATGGTGTTGTCGCCAGCGCGCTTGATGATGCTAAGGATGCTGCTCATCTTGCTGACTTCCTCAAGCTGTTCATTGACGAACCAGCCGAGGAATTCCTGGGCGATGTAATCCTTCTCTTTGAAGGCGATGTCCATCAGGCCGTTGATCTGCACGGTCACATCTTCTTCCCACTTGAGCGCAGCACCCACAGCATCTTCGGGCGACTTGAAGTCGGCGCGGGCAAGAGAGATCGCCGGCACGGCGATGCGGCCGCCGGCATCCAGCACGTAGCGTACGAATTTCATGGCGTGGCCGTTCTCTTCGGCCGCCTGCTGGAAAAAGATCTTACCGAAGAGCAGCATGTTCTCGGCAGTGAAATAAGAGGCGATATTGACATATTGCATTTGGGCTCCCAGTTCGCGACCGACCTGGGCATTGATGGCTGCTTCGAGGGTCTTACTGATTAGCATGGCTTTCCTCCAGTGGAGATATTGCTACTTTTTTGGGGGGATTAAGGGAGTAGCAATATCTTTCAAGTTTTGATGCGCGGCCTTAGATAACCTCAATCCCTTCCCCTTGTACCACTTCCCCTATCTCCCAAACCGGCAGGCGCAACTCTGCGGCCCTGGCAACAAAAGCCGCCGCCTTCGTGGCGGGCACAGCCAGCAGCAGGCCGCCGCTGGTTTGGGCATCGTAGAGCAGGGTCTGCTCCCACGGCTCTAACGTACCAGAAAAATGAACGTGCGGCGAAAAGAAGGCGCGATTGTCAAGCGAGCCGCCGGGGAAAGTGCCCGCCTCGGCATATTTGCGCGCCGCCGAAGTGAAGGGTATGGCGTCGAAATGGAAACGCAGCTTGAGGTCCGCGCCCTTGGCCATCTCCCAGGCATGGCCCAGCAGCCCGAAGCCGGTGACGTCCGTGCCGCCGCGCAGCTCGAATTCCTGGGCCAATTCCGAAGCGGCCTTATTGAGGCGCTTCATCCACGTGGTGACTTCGGCCTCTTCGTCGGGGTCCGCCAGTTGGCGCTTGATCGCAGTATTGGTGACGCCGAAACCAAGCGGCTTGGTGAGGAACAGCTTGTCGCCAGTCCGTGCGCCCTGCTTGCTGATGGCTTTGCGCGGGTCGACGAAGCCGATGGCCACCAGGCCATACTTAGGCTCCTTGTCCTGGATGGTGTGGCCGCCAGCCACAACGACGCCGGCTTCTTTGGCCTTCTCTGCCCCGCCTCGCAGGATGGCGGCGCCAACGGCGGGATCCAGATCATTGGGCAGCGTGACTATATTGAGCGCCAGGAAGGGCTTGCCGCCCATGGCATACACATCCGAGAGGGAATTGGCCGCGGCGATGGCGCCGAAATCGTAGGGGTCATCCACCACCGGCGTGAAAAAATCGGTGGTGACCACCAGGGCGCGATCCTCGTCAAGCCGCCAGACGGCCGCATCGTCTGGCTGGCCCAGGCCAACCAGAAGCTCGGGCGTATCGAGCGGATCGAAAAGTCCCTGCAGGGGCTTGAGCAGCTCGGCAAGGGTTTCAGCCTTCAGCTTAGCCGCGCACCCGGCACAGGTGGCCATGCTGGTCAGGCGGATGGTCTTGGTAGGTGCGCTTTGTTGCATGCTCAAATTATCTCATAGGGAGCATGCCGCCCGCGGCAATGCACGATCAGCGGCCACCCTCCATTTGGCGCGCTGGCTGCCCTCTATCTCGTGAGCGCCCTTCTGGGGAGCGGTTCCTTGACAAAAGCCAGGATTTTTGGCGCCCTCTTCGAGAATCATGCATTAATAGCGTTATGCCCATTTCTGCATCACAGTCGGACTCTTCTGCCCTGCCCCGTCTGGGACAGCGTCAAGCAGCTTTAATCTTCCGAATAATATTCCCCCTTAAGCCCCCGGCCAGAATAACATTATTAAGTCAAGGTTTTCTCACCTTGGAATCCAAAACAAAAAGGGGCGGCGCATGCGCCGCCCCTGCAAAGACCTGGGCTAAACCTTCTTTATGGAGCCGTGCTGGTGCCATCCACACTGGGGATGGGCAGCAAGAACGGATTATCCGTGGGCACCAACATGATGGTGATGTTCGGCGCCAGCTTCTGGATGTACTCCAGCGTGAGCACATCCGGGTTCAACGCCAGGGCCGCAGCCAGCAGCTCGATGGCCTGGGCTTCGGCTTCCGCTTCGATCAGCCGTGCCTCGGCGGCGCCTTGCGCGGCGATCACGGCCGCGTCGGCCAGACCTTGCGCTACCTGGCGGGCCTGCTCGGCTTCCTGGCGGCGCTGCTCAACCGTGAAGGCCGCCTGTTGCGCCAACTGCTCGGCGATCTGCTTCTGTTCCACGGAGGCCGAATACTCCTCGGAAAAAGAGATATTCCGCAAGACGAAATCCACCAGGAACAGACCGTTATCATCGAAGCGACGAGTAAGTTCGCGTTTGATAGTGTCGGTCATTTCCTCGCGATGCGTGCTGTAAACCTGCTCGATGCCATACTGGGAAACCGTATCGCGGATCACGCCGCGCGAAATGGCGCGCACCACACCGTCTACATAACGGTCCTGCCAGCGAATATGGACCTCGACGACCTGGTTAGGATCCACGGAAAAGATCACCGAGGCATCCACCAAAACCACTTGTCCATCCGATGTGCGCGCCTCGACTGAATCATCGCCGGCACGGTCTCCTTCTTCCTGAGCGATTGACATCGTGTAGGTTTCCCGCGAAATGGTATAGGGGATAACCGACTCGGCGAAGGGCACCACCCAGTGCAGCCCCGGCTGCAGGGCTACCGGCCGAATGCCGCCCGCGCCAACCGTGATGACCACACCGCGCTCGTTCGGTTCGATGAAGACCAGGCCGGCAGCCAGGGCATTGAGCACAATGGCAAGGGCAACGGTGCCCAGCACTAGAAGCCAGCCGTTGCGCATGGGCCTGCCGCGGGCGGCGCGCGCCACCACCAACGAGATGACGCCGATCACCGCAAGCCATACGGCCAGCGCCAAAATTCCAATAATACTTACTAGAGCCACAGCTCCTCCTTACTCTCTTTTTGTGGCCGCGGTCTTGCCGCGTGCCGAGGCATGTTAGCATGTCCTCGTGGGCCATTATAAAGGGCAAGTCTCTGAAATCTTGTTAGAGCCATATCAGAACGCATCCGCCCGCGTGCAACTTCCGCTTGCCGCCTTACCGCGTCCTGGGCAATATCTGCAAGCCGTCTGCCCCACCGATGAATTGGCCGCGGTGCCCAGCTCGTTATTCGCGGCCGGCCATCCAGTAACTCTATCGCCCAGCGAGGCGAGCCTGCCGGTGACCGGCGTTCCGCCGGATTGGGGGCCGGGCACCCCGCTGCAGCTGCGCGGCCCGCTGGGCCACGGCTTTCAGCTCCCGGAGAGGGCCAAACGCGTGGCGTTGGCAGCGCTGGATGGCTCCCCCGGGCGGCTGCTGCCCCTGGTGGATGCCGCGCTGCAGCAGCATGCCGAAGTAGTGGTGTGCTGTGATACAACGGTCCGCGAGCAACCCTTGGCCGTGGAAGTGCAGGGATTGGATGAACTCACCCGGGTGATCCGCTGGGCGGATTACCTGGCGGTCGATGTGTCGCTAGAAAAGGTGGACGAGTTGCCGGCCCATCTAGGCACCAGGATTGCCAAGGCCACGGCGGCCCAGGCCTTGGTGCTGGCGCCGATGCCTTGCGGCGGCCTGGCGCAATGCGGGGTCTGCAGCCTGGCAACCGGCAATGGGCCGCGGCTGGCTTGCGAGGATGGGCCAGTGTTCGAATTGAGTCAATTGCTCAGTTAGTCGATGGGCGCTTCTGCACAGGTAAAGGCGCCGCCAGCCGGCGGCTGATCAGGAAAGCGCTCAACAGGATCAACCCGCCGCCCAGCCATTGGATGGCCGTGAGGCGTTCTCCCAAAAAGATGGCGGCCCAGGTGACGGTGAACACCGTCTCGAAGGGGTTGATCAGCGCGGTTTCACCGCTGCCGATGGCCTTGACCGAGGACACATAAAGGAAGTGGGCCAGCGCCGTGGTGAACAAACCCGTAAAGATAATAATGCCCCATCCCGTGGTGGTCATCGGTTGCCACTCGCGGTACAGGAAGGCATACACAGCACTTAGCTGAATGGCAACGACCAGGTCCACGTAGACCGTGATTGTATTTGAGGGGACATCAGGCAACCATCTCTCCACGAAGAAAAGGAAGGCCCCATAGAACAGCGTCTGGGCAATGCCGAAGGCTACGCCGACCAGGTTCAGCGAACCGGAAGGCCCTACCAGCAGGACGAGACCGGCCAACACCAAGCCCATGCGCAGAACGGACTTGGCGCCGATCTTTTGACCGGCAAAGAAAAGCAGGAGAAGGACGACCGCCGGGCTCACCGCCACCAGCATGTGGGCGATGGATGCGTCGATGTAGCTCAGCGCCACGTAGTAGCAAATGAAGGACAGGCCGAAGATAAGGGCAACTACGACGAGCGGCAGCCATTTGCCGCGCGGCACGCGCAGGGCAGAGCGGTCGAAGATCCAGACGACGATGACCAGCGTGATGGCCGCCAACCAGAAACGTACGGTAAGCAGCGGGATCGGATCGAGCGCCTGGCGCAGACCAAACTTGACGACGATGGGAGCCAGACTCATTAGGAACACGGCGCCAAAGGCAAACACGCGCCCCGTAAGCTTTGCACGAATATTGAATTTCATCTCGAAGGGCCTAAGCTACCGAGCTGGCGATTTTCTCCCCAAATTCCATCAGCGCCTTCAGCATGGCGGGCGTGCGACCCTCAGCGTAGACGCGCAGCACGGGTTCGGTCCCTGAAGGCCGGATGAGCAGCCAGGAGTCATCGGCCAGGATGTATTTGGTGCCATCGTTGTTAGCCACACGCAACACCTGTTCGCCGCCGATCTTGGCCGGCGCGCCGGCCGAAAGCCGGAGGTTCATCTCTTTCTTTTCCACAGGGCGCTTCAAGCGCAAATCGGTGCGGGCGTAGTGGGCCGGGCCGACTTCCTTGAGCAGGTCGGCCACTAAGTCGCGCAGAGTGCCGTTGGAGGCGGATACGATCTCGGCGAGCAGTAAGCCCATCAGTACACCGTCGCCTTCGGGGATGTGTCCCTGGAAAGAGATGCCACCGGATTCTTCGCCGCCAATGAGCACTTCGCCGGTGAGCATGTGGTCCGCGATGTGGTTGAAGCCAACAGGAGTCTCCACCACCTCGAGGCCATATTTGGCCGCCAGGCGATCCACCATGCGCGTGGTGGACACGGTGCGCACGACCTTGCCCTTCAGGCCGCGCGCTTCCACCAGGTACCGCAGCGCCACAGCCATGATCTTGTGCGGATCGACGAATTCGCCGCTCTCGTCCATGGCGCCCACGCGGTCGGCGTCGCCATCCGTGGCGAGACCATAGAAGCCAGGCAGCCCCTTGATTGCGGCCTGCAGGGCTAAGAGGAAGGGCATGATGGGCTCCGGGCGAATGCCGCCGAAGCCCGGGTTCATCTCGCCGCGGATCTCGATGGCCTCGCAGCCGCATTCTTTCAGCATGCGCGGGATTAGCCCGCGGCCGGAGCCATACATCGAATCAACGATCACTTTTTGCGGGCGGCGGCGGATTACGTCGAAGTCGATGAGTGTGCGCAAGTGTTTTTCATAGGCGGTATTAGGGCGGAACCTCTGGATCAGGCCTTCATCAACGGCGTCCTCATATTCCATGAGGCCGGGGCTGCGGCCGCGGTTCTCGTTGTCGTTCAGGTAGATCTCCACCCGCTTGCACATCTCGTCAGGCGCCGAGCCGCCATATGCGGCCTTGAGCTTGATACCGTTGTAACGCGGTGGATTGTGGGAGGCGGTGATCATGACCCCGGCCAGGGCACCCAGGTCTTTGACGGCGAACGAGATGGAGGGCGTGGGGGCGTCGGCCTGCGCCAGATGGACGCGCAGCCCGTCGGCAGCCAGCACGCAGGCCACGTCGCGGGCAAAGCGATCAGAGAGGAAGCGGGTATCGAAGCCGACGACGATGTCGGGGCCGGCTTTCTCGGCGCCGGGGTGGCCGTTGCCGTTGTGTACTTCGGCGCGCACGGCATCCGCGATGGCTTGGGCCACCATGCGCAGGTTAGCGAAGGTAAAGGTATCCGACATGACGGCGCGCCAGCCGTCGGTTCCGAAGTGAATTGGCATGCTTGATTAGCTCATTGGAGAATGAAGCGGATGAAAATTGTAACACCGGCTATTGGCTAATAGCCACGAGCCGAATCTGCTAAAATGCGCGCATGGTCACCGCATTGGCGGAACGCGCCGCACTGCTGAAGGATCTGGCGCTCTTTGGCGCGCTGAATGAGGAACAAATAGAGCTCATTGCGGGCAAACTGCACGAGCATAAACTGCCTGCCAACGGACTGCTTTACGGCGCCGGAGACCGGGCTGAGAATTTCTATATCGTGGCCAGCGGGCGGCTGCTGAACCAGGATCTGCACGAGGGCAGCCGAGTGGGCGAATATCTGCTGGAGCCGGGGGACTCCTTTGGCGCCGAAGCACTGCTGAACGAGGGCGAACGCCTGTCGGCGGTGAGCGCCTTGCGCCCTTCGCGCCTGCTTTACCTGACAGGCAAGGACTTCAGGTGGATGCTGGCGGAATTCCCCGAAGTCGCCGCAAGCCTCCAATTTATGATGGCCGGCCGGAAACTGCTAGGCGAGGTCAATTTGGATTTCCTGGGCGCCAGTGAGGTGGTGCATTACGCCTCCCGGCGCCACATCGGCTACCTATGGTTCCGGCTGGCGCGGGCTATGTTGCTGGCCATCGTGGGGCTATTGGTCTTCTCGTTCGCCATCAGCACGGGAGGGCAGCTGCAGTTCTATTTCATATTGGGCGGCGCCTTCCTCATTTGCTTCGCCGGAGGATGGGCAGTGTGGGAAGGGCTTAACTGGCGCAACGACCTCTATCTGATCACCAACCAGCGCGTGGTATGGCTGGAGCAAGAGCTGTTGCGCTCCTCCAGCCGCATCGAGGCGCCGCTGGCCAGCATCCAATCGGTCAACCTGCAGACTTCGCTGATGGGCCGCATCCTGGGATTTGGAACCGTCATTGTGCGCACTTTCACTGGGACCGTGCAAATCCCCCATGTGGGTTTCCCCGTCTTAGCCAAGGCGCTCATCGAGGAATACGCCGGCCGCACGCGGAAGAAGGACCGCGAAACGCGCCATGATTCGATCCGCCAGGCGGTGCGCGAAAGCCTGGGCGAAGGAGCTAATGAACGCGGAGCGACCTCTGCACCCAGGCCGGCGATGCAAATGAGAGAGCGCCCCAACCGTTTCGCGCTATTCAGAACGCGCACGGTCCAGGGAGATACGGTCACCTATCACAAGCACTGGTTTACCTTGGTGCGCGGTCTGACGCTGCCGGCTTTGATCGCCTTGGCCGTGCTGATCGGCCGGCCCTACTTGCTGGGGCTGCCGGCCTCCGGGCTGGGATGGTTGATCACGCTGGCCGCGTTTATTACCCCCGTGCTGTTGATGGGCTACCGCATACTGGATTGGCAGAATGATGTGTACGTGGTGACTCCTGAGGCGCTGATCGACTCTGAGAAGAAGCCCCTGGGTAGCGAGGTCATCAAGTCGGCCCCGCTGGCCAACGTCTTGAGCCTGGAAAACCACAAGGTGGGCCTCCTGGGCCTGCTGCTCAATTACGGCGTCGTACGCGTCAATATCGGCGACACGTCTCTTGATTTCGCCAACGTGGCGAACCCGGCCCAGGTGCAGCAGGATATTTTTGCACGCATGGAAGCGCTGAAACTGACGCATGAGAGAAGCGCGGCTGACGAAGAACGACGCCGCATGACCGAATGGTTACGCGTGTACGAGGAAGAACGCGGCGCAGGCAACGGCGCAGCGGAAAACGAGCAAGCGGTAGAATGACGAAACAAGTGATTAGTGAATTGTGATTTGTGAATAGGAAAAGAGAAAAGACTGGAGATACGCATTCGTCAGTGGATATCATGGCTATAAGAGAGATCATCAAACATCCCAATGACATCCTGCGCCGCAAGGCGCGGCCCGTTGAGACTTTCGACGCCGAGCTGCAGCGCCTGATCGACGATATGTTCGAGACGATGCGCGCCGCGCCAGGCGTGGGTTTGGCGGGGCCGCAGATCAACGTACCTTTACGTTTGGCGGTGATTGAATACGGCGAACCGCCGGAGGAAGAGGCCAACGGCCAGCCGCCGAAGAAGAAGCTTTTCACCATCATCAACCCCGAGATCACGCGCCAATCTGAAGAGACCGAAGTGGCTAGCGAGGGCTGCTTGTCCATTCCCGGTCTGGTCGGGGACGTGGAGCGCGCCGCATCCGTTACCGTTAAGGCGCAGAACCGGCACGGGCAGTCAGTCAAGATCAAAGCCAGCGGCTGGTTAGCGCGCATCTTCCAGCATGAGATCGACCATCTGAACGGGGTCTTGTTCATCGACAAGGCCGAGAACATCCAGCAACTGCAAGAAGGCGGCGCCGAAGAAAGCCGGCTCGGCTAAGCTCCCATGCAACTCCAGCGCATCTCGCTGACCAATTTCCGAAACTTCGCGCGCCTGGATGCAGAAGTCCTCGCGGGAGCGACGCTCATTGTGGGGCGCAATGCGCAGGGCAAGACCAGCCTGCTTGAGGCCATCTATTTCCTGGCCACCCTGGATTCCTTCCATGCGGAATCTGACCGCCAACTAGTGAATTTTCTCGAGGCGCGCAAACCTCTGGCTGTGGCCCGTTTGCAGGCGGGTTTCCGCCGAGGCCAGGGCCAGCACCAACTCGAGGTGCGTATCATCAAGGAGCAAACCCGTAACGGGGTGGATCGCAGCCGCAAGGAAGTGCTGCTGGATGGAGCTAAGAAGAAGGGCAGCGAAGTAGCCGGCCAATTCCAGGCGGTGCTCTTCCTGCCTCAAATGCTGCAGATCGTGGAAGGCTCGCCGAGCCACCGCCGCCGCTATCTGGACCTGGCTCTCTCGCAAGTGCAGGGCGGTTATGCAGAGCAGCTTGGCGAATACGAGAATCTGCTGACGCAGCGCAACGCACTGCTCAAACAGCTTGGCGAAAACGGCGGCGATGCCGGCCAATTGGATTTCTGGGACGAGCGCTTGGCCTTGCGGGCCGCCCAGATCCTGGCGGCGCGCTTCCGCGCCGTTCAGGAATTGGATACCCTGGCGGGCCGCTTGCACCACGAGCTAACTCGCGGCGCCGAAGTCTTGCGCCTCAACTATCAACCCAGTTACGACCCGGCGCCCGTGCCGGCCAAGCAACGTGTGTTGATCCAGGAACCAACCGACCGCAGCGGCCTGGAGCAGGGCAAGATCGAAAGTGGATACCTGAAAGCATTGAAAGGCGCCCGCGGCGAAGACATTGCTCGCGGCAGCACCAGCCTTGGGCCGCACCGAGACGAACTACGCTTTCTGGGCAACGGTGTAGACCAGGGCAGTTACGGCTCCCGCGGCCAGGTGCGCACCACCCTGCTTACCCTGAAGCTGGCCGAATTGGAATGGATGCAGTCCCGTAGCGGCTACCGGCCGGTGCTGCTGCTGGATGAAGTCCTGGCTGAACTGGACGCGGACCGCCGCGCTGACCTGCTGGCGCGCCTGGGGGGACAACAACAAGTGCTGCTCACCACGACGGATTTCAACTTGTTCACACCCGATTTTCTGGCGAAGGCGCAAAGATGGGAGATCGAAGAAGGAAGATTGAAATGAAGGATAGGCCGCCAGAAAGGTGCCTGCGCAAGCAGGCGGGAAGGGGTCAGATTATGGGCCGCTTGCCCGGCATCCCCGCCCGCCGGGGATAAGCCATCGGGGTTAGTGCCACCTTCTTGATCACAACCAGCGAGCGCTCTTCGTCCAAACCCGGAATCTCTATTCTCGTCAATTCACTCAGCTCCCCGCCCAGTTTCGTAATTGCACCCTTTGCCTCCTGGGCTTCTGCCCTCGCGCCTTTGCCCTTTTGCGCCAACGCAAATCCCCCCACCCGCACCAGCGGCAGGAGGTATTCGGCCAGCACTGGGAGCGGCGCCACCGCCCTAGCTAAGGCCCAATCGTATGTCTCCCGATGTTCCGCCATTTGCCCCACTTCTTCGGCTCGCCTCGCCAGCACGGTCACCTTCTCCAGGCGCAGAACTTGCACTATGTGTTCCAGGAAGCCGGCTTTCTTGGCCGTGGCTTCCACTAACGTGAGTTCGATTTCTGTGCGAAGGATCTTCAGCGGTACGCCCGGGAAACCGGCGCCGCTGCCTACATCGATCATGCGGTCCGGTGGCGCCTGGCGCAACGCCAGCCAGCAGCTCAGCGAATCAAGCAAGTGCTTGACGCGGATCTGTTGCGGGTCGGTGATACTAGTCAGGTTGAAACGCCGGTTCCATTCGACCAGCTCGACGGCGTATGTATCGAAGGCAGCCAGCTGTTCGGCCGAAAGGCGGATGCCAAACAGGGTAAAAACGTCTTCAGCAAAGCTGGACATCGGAGCGATTATAAGCTCCAGGTCAGGCCCGGCGTTTATATAATTGTCGAATATGCGCAGGTCACTTCTACTAGTCGGCTCGATCCTCGTGCTTTTTGCCGGCGCCAGCCGCGCCCAAGCCAGGGCTATCCCTGACCAGGCCTACATCTCAGGTGTGGCGGGCCACGCTCAGGCCTATTCCCTCTCATGCGAGTCGCGCTCCGCGGCGGATTGGGCCGCGTACTGGGGCGTATATATTGACGAGACCGACTTCCTTAATCGTCTGCCTCGCTCGGACAACCCCAACCTGGGCTTTGTGGGAGACCCCGACGATCCCTGGGGCTACATCCCACCCGCCTCCTATGGCGCACATGCCGAACCGGTAGCCAACTTGCTGCGCGCATATGGCCTGGATGCCCATGCAGGCCTCGGCTTGAGCTGGGATGAGGTCCGTTCCGAGGTGGCCGCCGGGCGCCCGGTGATCGTCTGGGTGATCGGCAGCATCTGGTCCGGAGAGGCGAAGCAATACGAAACCGAGGATGGCGAAGTCGTTACGGTAGCCAACAACGAGCACACCATGATCCTGATCGGCTACGACGAGAGCAGAGTGCATCTGGTGGACGCGCTGACCGGGTACACGGTCACGCACCCACTGCAGAATTTCCTCAACTCCTGGGGCGTGTTAGGCAACATGGCCGTTGTCGGCGAGGGCAGCGGCGAGGAAACCGACGACCAGGAAGCCGAAGCCACCAATGGCGACGCCTACATCGTGCAGCCCGGTGACACGCTGAATAAGGTAGCCGCGCGCTTTGAGCTGTATTGGCCGGACCTGGCTGCCTGGAACGATATCGGCTATCCCTATCTCATCTATCCAGGCCAAAACTTGGTACTAAGTGGAGAGCCGGCAGAGCCTGTGGCCGAGCAGCCGGTTGAGAACGAGAGAGACACTTACACAGTGCAAGCCGGCAATAACATCCTGGACATTGCCAATGAAGTTGGCGTGGAGTGGACGCGACTGGCATGGTTCAACGAGCTGACGCCCCCATTCCTGCTGCCTTCCGGAACCGTGCTGGAACTGCCCGCCGCGGATGAGGACGTGCCGCAGCCGGAAATCCCCGAGACATATACAGCTACGCAAAGCGAAAGCCTGATCGCCGTTGCGCAATACTATGGCCTGGATTGGCTCGATTTGGCGGCCCTCAACGAGCTTTCTTACCCGTTTCTGATCTCCCCCGGCCAAACCATTCGAATGCAATAATAAAGAGACCCGGTTCAAAGAACCGGGTCTCTTTTCTTTTACGGCTGTTCTTCCTGCATAGCGGCGTCTGGCGCCTTGTTATAGCGGTAGACAATGCGGCCGCGGTTCATATCGTAGGGTGACATTTCGAGAATGACACGATCCCCCAAGAGGATACGGATGTAGAAACGGCGCATCTTGCCTGAAAGATAGGCCAGCACCTGGTGGCCAGTGTCCAGCTTGACCTGGAACTGCGTGCCGGGCAGGGCCTCGATCACAGTGCCTTCAACTTTTATTACGTCTTTCTCTTTTGCCATCCACAACTCCAAAGACCAATGATACCGCAGGTCTTGGTAATCAGGCAATCAGGTCTCGGGCAATAAGGGGCTGGAAGGGAGCAAGACGCGTTGTAGGTATTGTAGATGTTGTCGATCTGGTCTTCCCCCAGTTTTGTGGACACGGTTAATGTCCATGAGACTGCTCGTACTC
>JBBDXR010000007.1:0-48112 GCA_040902205.1 Anaerolineales bacterium
AAAGACCCGTAGATGAAGGGGAAAGCCCCGCCGCTTGCGGCGGGGTTCGTTACTTTGTTGGTTGTAAAATAACGGGAAACACAGATGCAATGAATTACGCAAGTTGCGGCGGAGGTGGTGAAGTGGTCTTTGTTGCAAAAAATCCTGCCCATCAGGAAACGGCCAGTGCGGAGTAGGCCAAGACGGTACAGCTAAATATTGGTGCAAACAAGAGAGTCAGTGTTCGGACGAAGTAATTTTGGAATGCGAAACCACACGCCTTGACGATGGTTGCAAAAGCAGCTGCCCCCGCGAAAGAAGGGGCTCGGCTTGCGAATGGAGAAACGATGGAAGCGAAAAGGCCTGGCAGTGTTGGAAGTGGGGATGCGCGCAATCTAATGTTCAAAGCCCCATCTCGGTATCGGGAGCAACGGGCACTTATCCAATATCGGCAAATATCACCTTCCTTTGGGGTCAGCCGGCATCGTGGGGAAATGTTTGCTCCGCGCCGTGTAACGCGGGCGGCTTTAGGTTGTATGTTGACGGTGGTGTGGTGGGAAATTATGGCGTAAACTCGCGCCCCTAGTCTCAATTTCCCAGTTTGCTGATAGCTGCCTGCAGCCTGGCCACCACTTTCTTCCGTCCGACGATCTCCATGCTTTCGAACAGCGGCGGGCTGACCTCCTGGCCGGTTACCGCGTTGCGCAGGATGCCGAAGAGCTGGCCAGCCTTGACGCCGAGATCGTCGGCCAAAGCGCGCATAGGTTCTTCGATCTTCGTGGCGCTAAACTCCGGCAGACTTTCGACGATCTCCAGCGCTCTGCGCACCGCCTCGATTGAAGCAGCAACCGTCATGCCTTTGCCCAGCAACATCTCTGCCGGCACGGCGATCTCTTCTTTGAAGAAGAAGCCAGCCAGCTCCGGCCCTTCATCCAGCGTAGCCATGCGCGTCTGAATAATGGCAACGATCGGCGCAAGTTGAGCGGCATCGACCTTGAACCCGGCCTTATCGAAGTAGGGAATTAGCCGCTTGGCCAGCTCAGATTGGGCCAAAGCCCTGATATGCAGGCCGTTGAAATGATCCAGCTTCTTGAAATCGATGGCGGCTGGGGAAGGATTGAGTTTGGCCAGGTCGAACTTGTCGATCAGGTCCTTCATGGTGAAGAATTCCGTGTGGTCGTCGTAGCTCCAGCCCATTAAGGCGATCCAGTTGGTTACCCCTTCGGGCAGGTAACCCATGCCGGCGAGATCCTTCATGAATATCGATTGCCCCGTCAGGCGCATCTCCGCCGTGTCGCGCTTGCTCATCTTGCCCTTGCCGCTGGGTTTCAGGAACACCGAAAGGTGCACCCAAACCGGCTGCTGCCAGCCGAAGGCTTCGTAGATGTGGGCGTGCAAGGGAAGGCTGGGCAGCCATTCCTCGCCGCGCAGCACGTGGGTGATCTGCATGAGATGGTCATCCACCATCGTCGCCAGGTGGTATACGGCGTGGCCATCGGACTTGAGCAGTACCATATCATCCACTTTGCTGTTTTCCACGGTGATCTCGCCGCGCAGCAGGTCGGTGACTGTAATGCTGCCTTCCTTGGGCGCCTTGAAACGCACTACATGGCTCTCTCCGTTTTGGACGCGCTGCTGGGCTTCCTGCGGCGGGATCTTACGGCAGAGCCCGGAATAGTGCGGTTGCTCGTGGCGCTTCTGTTGCGTTTCGCGCACGACCTTGAGTTCCTCGGGCGAGCAGAAGCAATAGAAGGCCTTCCCTTTTTCGATTAGCTCTTCGGCGTGCTTTCGGTAGATGTCTTTGCGTTGCGACTGGTAATACGGTTTGTGTGGGCCGCCCACATCCGGACCTTCATCCCACTCCAGTCCGATCCATTTGAGGCTCGAGATCAAATCCTGCTCGGCGGACGGGTCGTAGCGTTTCTGATCGGTGTCCTCGATCCTTAGCAGGAACGCCCCGCCAGTTTTGCGAGCGATCAGAAAGTTGTATAGAGCGGTACGGGCACTGCCTAAATGAGTCAGGCCGGTGGGAGACGGGGAGAAACGCACCCGCAGGGGTGGGGCGGAATTTCCTTGGTTGGGCATTGCCTTATTTTACGAGAAATTCAGCGCTCGGTGGCGGGCCACAACGCTCTCAACGAGTCCGATGCCGAACATGAAAGTCAGCAGCGACGAGCCCCCGGCGCTGATGAAGGGCAGCGGCAGCCCGGTCACAGGAAGCACTTGTATATTCATCCCCACGTTGACGATGGTGTGCAAGGCGATGATCACCGCCACGCCATAGGCGATCAGCGAACCGAACGCGTCCTGCGAGAGCTGGGCGGCGCGCACACAGCGCCAGATGATGAAAAAGAGCAGGCCGAGGACAGCCAGGGCGCCGACCAGACCAAACTCGGCGGAGATTGCCGAAAAGATAAAGTCGTTGTGACGTACCTTTAGGAAGCGTAGCTGAACTTGCGTGGCCTGACCATACCCCTGGCCAAGCACTCCGCCCGAACCGATGCTGATCAGCGATTGTGTGACATTGTAGTTTTCGTCCAGCGCGGCTTCCGGGTCAGGGGCCAGGAAGTTGATCACGCGCTGTTGCTGGTATGTCTCCAAAAAAGGGAAAGTAACTATGCCGATCAGCAGGATGGCAAAGGCAAACATGATCAGGTGCTTTATTTGAAGTCCGCTGGCCCACAGCAGAGCGAACCACACGGTCATCAACACAATGGAGGTGCTCAAGTTGGGTTGCACCAGGATAAGGACCACCAGCCCCAAGGTCAATACCACGCTGCGCGCGATCCACTGCAGATCTTTATCCCCGTCTCGGTGGCGCGCAAAATAGTCTGCCAAAATGATGATCATGGTGATCTTGGCCAATTCGGATGGCTGGAAGATGACCAGACCGATATTCAGCCAGCGGGCTGCGCCGAAGCTGGCCTCGCCGATGAGAAAGATGATGAGCAGCAGGACAGCCAGGATCACATACAGCACCCGGCTCACCGCGATCCACATGCGGTAATCGACCGAGGCGGCGACCAGCACGATGACCACGCCCGCCAGGGCGTAGGTGATCTGACGGCCCAGGATGTCCAGCTCCACCAATTCCTGGTTGCCGGCGATAGCCGAACTGATCATGGCCAGGCCAAAGGTCAACAGGACTGCCACCGCGCCGAGCAGCCAGAAGTCGAAATAACGCCAAATTGCGGTTCTCATGGGAATCTGTGGATCAAGGACGATTATGACTTAGAAATCGTCAGGTAGGCGGTTATTAACCTTTTTCAAAGGAATCTCGGCGAGCAAACGTTGAGAGCGGCCTTCCTGCGCGATCTCGATACGCACAGCGGCTCGATCCACGTCGACATGCCGCGAAATGACCTCGATGAGCTCATCTCGCAGGGCTTCCATGGCACCAGGTGGCAGAGTGCTGCGGTCATGGATCAGCAGCAGGCGCAGCCGCTCTTTGGCCGTGCTGGCGCTGCCGCGCCGGTTCAGGAGGTTGGTGAGGCTGCGCATGGCTACTTGCTCCCCGGACGGCTACCCGTACGGATCAGTTGGGAGATCCTGCCCAGGAAGCCACCCCCGTTGGCTTTGGTGAATGCCACCTGTTCGCCGGTAAGCCGGCGGGCGACATCCCGAAAGGCTTGCCCGGTCTTGCTGCGCGCCTCCAAGGCAATGGGCGAGCCGCGGTTGGTGCTCACCAGCACGGCCTGGTCATCGGGCACGATGCCGATCAGGTCGACGGCCAGGAGTTCCAAAACATCTGCCACCGCCAACATATCGCCCTTTTCAACCAGATCCATATTGATGCGATTGACGACTAACTTGGCAGGGCCTTTCTGCTCGGCTTCCACAATGCCGATGATCCGGTCCGCATCCCTGACCGCGGACACTTCCGGGTTCGTGATGATAACAATCTCGTCGGCCGGGGCAATTGCATTCTTAAAGCCGCGCTCAATGCCAGCCGGCGAGTCGATCAGGATGTAATCGAAGTCCTTGCGCAGCTCGTCGCACACCCGCACCATATCTTTTGGAGAAATGGCATTCTTATCACGGGTCTGGGCCGCAGGGATCAGGTATAGCTCCTCCAGCCGCTTATCGCGGATCAGGGCCTGGCGCAACTTGCAGCGCCCCTCCACCACATCCACAATGTCGTAGACAATGCGGTTTTCCAGGCCCATCACGACGTCAAGGTTGCGCAAACCGATATCGGCGTCGATGCAAACCACTTTCTTGCCGAGGTCGGCTAAAGCGGCGCCAATATTGGCTGTGGCGGTGGTCTTGCCCACGCCGCCTTTTCCGGAAGTAACTGTGATCACTCGTCCATTCATAAGGTGGTTATTCCTTTGCTATTCAGGCGAGGCGCCGGCAGGCGCCCATTCTTCCGCAACGACCTGGCCTTCGCGCACAAAGGCGATCTCCGGTCCGGGTTTTCCGCTTTCCTGTGGCGGGATGGCAATGTGGCTGGCGATGCGCAGTTGGGTGGGGGACAGCTCCATGGCGCATACCACGGCGCTCTCGTCGCCTTTAGCCCCAGCATGCACCAGGCCGCGCAGGCGGCCCCAAACAACCACATTCCCGCCGGCGACGATCTGGGCGCCGGGGTTCACATCACCGATAACGGTGACGTCCCCTTGATGGGTGAGATTTACTCCGGAGCGTAAAGTCTTCTTGAGCAACACCGCGGGGCCATCCGCAGGCGTTTCGGGCTCTTCTGCTGCGGCCTCTTCTTCAGGCTCGGGCTCGCTGCCGTGGATGCGTGTGGCTAGCCCCATGGCTTGTGCGCTGCGTTCGGTGAGTGGGGACTGGCTTAAAACACCCCAAAGGAGGAGGCCCTGATCGGAAAGCTGGTCGCGTAGGTGGCTCATAGCCACGGCATTGATTTCGTGGGACTCGAGGTCCAGGATCAGCCTGGCGCCTTTGAGGAAGGCCTTTTGCCGTTCTAGTTCTAGGAGCAGGCCTTTTTCCGCTTCGGTCCACTCGCCTTCATCGACAGAGACGAGCAGCCCTTCGCGGATTCCCTTAATTTGTACTGACATGAAAAAATTATAGCATCGCGCTAATTTGGTCGCTGGAGAAAGCCAGCCCGACCTGAGCAGCGGTGACCCAGCTGATCAGCGCAGCCCGAGCTGTGTGTCGATTTCTTTGAACCCAAAATAGGCTTCGATGACCTGGCGAACGATGGGCGCTGCCACCGTGGCGCCTTCTTTGCCGTTGTAAACGAAGGCGATGACCGCGATTTCAGGATCATCGAACGGCGCGTAAGCCAGAGTCCAGGCATGGCTGGGCCAGTTGCCGTATTGGCACAGGTTCTTGTTGAATGCCGTCTCGTCGCAATATTCGGCCGTACCCGTCTTGCCGGCAACGGCAATGGGCACATCCGCGAATTCTTTGGCCAGGGTGCCGAATTGCACCGCGCCGCGCATTCCTTGCTGAACGGTCTCGATCACCCAGGGCTGGACGGTGACCTTTTCCCCGGTTGGCCGGCAGGCGCCGATGCCCGAGGGGTTCTCGTACTTTTCGATGATTGCATCCTGCGTAATATCCCAGCGAACTTGAGGCTCGAAGGCTTGCACCACGTTGCCGTTTCCATCGACGATCTCGCGGAGCAGGGTAGGCTGCATTTGCACGCCGTCGTTGGCAATGGTGGCGGCCGACATGAGGATCTGCAGAGGCGACGCCAGCACGAATCCCTGGCCTACGCTGGAGATGTAGGTATCCCCGGTAGACCAGTTCTCACCTTGGGTGCGCCGCTTCCAGGTGGGATCGGGCACCAGGCCGTTGGTTTCGTAGGGTTGCTCGATGCCCAGGGGAGCCCCATAGCCCAAGGCGCGGGCATAAGTGCCCAGCCGGCAAATTCCCAATCCCTCGGGCACTTCGTCCTGGTATCCACCGCCGATTTTGTAGAAGAACACATTGCTGGAATTGGCCAGGCCGCCATTGAAATTTAGCTGGCCAAAGCCGGCTTCGTTCCAATCGACGAAACTGCGCGCTCTCCCGGTTTCGCCTTCAATGAAGCGCTCCGTCACCGTGATCTGCGCGGGAGTCTGGATGATCTGGTCCGGGGTGATCACGCCTTCGTTCAGCGCGCCTACCGAGGTGACCAGCTTGAATACGGAACCTACGGGGATCTCGGCGCCTACCGCGTTGTTCACCAGTGGATGGGTGGCATCGGCTACGAGTTGCTCGTAATAGTAGGCAGGGATGAAGCGGGCAAAGCGATTGTTCTCGTAACTTGGCCAAGAAACCATGGCCAGGATCTCCCCGGTGCGCGGATCCATGGCAATGACCACACCACTGGTCATAGTCAGCTGGCCGGAAAAGAAATTCCAAGCGGCGATGTCCTCCTGCAGGATGGTGCTGGCCGCCTGTTGCAGCCGGGTGTCCAGGGTGAGCACCAGGTTGAGGCCAGGCTCAGCGTCAACCGGCGGATCAATATCGCGCAGCACCTGGCCACCGACATCCGTCTCCACGACGCGTTGTCCAGGAACGCCTCGCAGCAGTTCGTCGAAGTAAAGCTCAATACCCCCGTACCCCACCTTGTCCCGGTTGGGAACGAAACCCAAGGCGCGCAATGCGGCTTCCTCCACCGCCGGGATGGGGCCAAGATAGCCGATCACATCCGCGGTCAGTTCGCCCGTAGGATAGTCACGCACCGGTTCCACCTGGACATCCACGCCCGGCCAATCCGCCGCTTGCTCTTTTACCGCCAGGGCCATGTCGCGGTCTACGTTGCATTGGATCAAAACTACATCGTACGGCGAAAATGAGGTCTGGATCTCCACCATCTCGCGAAGCCCCAGGTTGTCGCCACATGGGATCAAGGGTTCCGCGATAGAGCCCTTGGTGACCGGAACGCCGGTCAGCTTGGCCAATTCGAGGATGATCTGTTCGATCTCCCCGGGATCGTCGGGAAGCAAGGCAGGCGTGATCGCCACGTTGTAAGATGCGACGTTCTGTGCTAGCACAATGCCGTTGCGGTCGTAGATCACGCCGCGCTGCGGGGCGAGACTGACGGTCTCGGTGCGATTGGCGTCGGCCTGGCGAAGCCAGTTGGTGTGTTCGAGCACCTGTAGGTAGAACAAGCGCACGCTGAAAATGAGGAACACGAGGCCAATGGCCGCCAGAAAACCATACAGGCGCCAGGCTTCAAGCGCCGCCTTCCCGCTTTGCCGGGGGGTGGATACCGTGCTCACGCCTGTTTCTCGAGGGGGAAGATTAGCTTATGCAACTCGCCCATTATTGCATATATAGGTAAGATGAAAATGAGGTTCAAAAGGATACTGGGGATGGTGATCAGGTTCAGGGCCTCTATCGGGTCCAGTGGGCTTGTGCTGAATAATAGGTAAGCCAAGGTGGCCAGGTGAATACACAGAGTGCCAAGCAAGGTGGCGGAAAATAGAGTAAGCAGCTGTCCTTGCCAAATGCGTTGTTTGAGGAATAGGCAAGTGCCGGCGGCTCCGGCGTAACCGATCCAGAGCACCCAATCCGGCAAGGCGCTAGCAAAGCCTACCATGAGCCCGGCGGGCAGACCCCATTTCCAATCAGGCCGGTTTCCCGGAAGCAGTATCCAGGTCACCAGGACCAGAAGCACCAGGTCTACCGAACCCTGCAGGAGGCTGATGCGGGTGACCAGCGTGATTTGGAGGAGGGACGCGCCTAGTAATAGGAAGATTCCAGCGAGAATGCGCAAAGGTCAGGGAACCTAGGGGTTGGTCAACAATGGAGTAAGGTCCACGGGCTGGAAATTGACGATGACCAGAACGATCTCCAGCCGGGAGAAATCGACTGCCGACTGGACGGCTGCGGTCTGGAAGAGCGCTTGGGCTTCCTGCTGCACACTGCTCACTTGCCCGATGAGGATGTTGTTGGGGTAAAGCCCTCCAATGCCGGAAGTGAACACCAGGTCGCCGGCCTGCAGGGTGGCATCTTGCGGAATCAGATCGATGGCCAGATCTCCGGTGATGCTCCCTCCGAGGAGGCCATCCACCCCGGAGGGCTGCAGGTGGACGCTCACCTGGGCGGCCGGGTCTGTGATCAGTTCGACGCGGGAGGCGTTGGCCGTGACTTGGGCCACGCGGCCCACCAAACCCTGCTGGGCGACCACGGGCATGCCGCGCCGGATGCCGTCGTCGGAACCGCGATTGATGATCACGTAATGCAAAAAGGGGCTCGGATCGCGGCCGATGACGCCGGCTGCCTGATAGGCATTTTCAGGCCGAGCGCGCGCAAAATCCAAGAGCGCAGAGAGAAGTTCGATCTCCGTGACCTGCTGCTGGAGGGCAATGATCTGGGTTTGCAGCGCAGCATTCTCGGAGCGCAGGGCCGCGTTTTCCTGCCGCAGGCGGGCGATATCCGCCGGGGCGTTGATGAAGTCCTGGATGGCCTGGAAGCGATCATATAGCCACGCCTGGGCCCCGTAGACCGGCTGCAAGGCGGCATTGAGCACCGGGCTCAAATAGCCGCCCAAGGCCAACAGAAGCACTCCAGCCGCCAAGAGGATCAGAGCGATTAGCCGATAGGGGGAATTCTTAGTGAAGCGCATGGAGGGACCAGCAGGATAATATCCTGCGCAGGCACCAATTGCAGGGCGATCCGGCCACCAATTGGGATCCGCGGCTCAACAGAGAGGGATTCGATAAGAAAGATAATGTAATTCGATTCGGGGGCGGGGTCTGGAGAATATTATTCTTGACTTTTTTCTGTCAAGCTGACTCAAAAGGGAGGCGGCTCGATTCAAAACGAGTTGCTTGACAAGAATCAGTCCAGCTGCAGTAGGAAGTGGCGGTAGGCTTCGATGTTCTCGAGGACCAAGCCCGCGCCGCGGGCGACGCAGGTAAGGGCGTCCTCGGCCACCCAGCAGCGGATGCGTAACTCCTCGCTGAGGCGCTCGTCGAAGCCGCGCAGCAGCGAGCCGCCGCCGGACATGCAAATACCGGCATCCATCACGTCGCCGATCATTTCGGCCGGGATGCCATCCACGGTCTCTTTCACCGCTTGCACAATGCTATCCACCACGCCCGAAAGGGCGTCGCGGATCTCAATCGAAGAAATCTCCAGAGTTTCAGGCAATCCGTTCACCAGATTGCGGCCGCGCACCGTTGTGGTCTGCTCCTCTTTTAGCGGGAAGGCTGACCCGATTTTGATCTTCACTTGTTCGGCGGCGCGTTCGCCGATCAAGATGTTGTATTTGTTGCGAATGTACTGCATCACGGCCAGGTCCATCTCGTCGCCGGCCAGACGCAGCGATTTGGAGCTTACGATGCCCCCCATGGAAAAAACCGTGACCTCGGAGGTACCGCCGCCGATGTCAACGATTACGTTCCCGCCGACCTGGTTGATCGGTAACCCCACGGCCAGGGCGGAGGCGGTAGGCTCCTCGATGAGATAAACGGCGCGGGCGCCAGCCAACAGCGCGGCGTCGTTCACCGCGCGCTTCTCCACCTCCGTAACGCCGGTGGGCACGCCGATGACCACCCGCGGGCGGGGCAAAGGGACGATGCTTTGCTCATGGGCCTTGCTGATGAAATAGGCCAGCATCTCTTCGGTGATCTCGAATTCGGAGATGACACCGTCGCGCAGCGGCCGGACCACGAGGACGTTCTTCGGGGCGCGGCCCATCATTTCCTTGGCTTCTTTGCCCACGGCGATGGGCCGGCGGGTCTTCTTTTCGACGGCCACCCAGGACGGCTCGTTGATGACGATGCCCTTGCCGCGCACGAACACCAGGGTATTGGCGGTGCCCAGGTCGATGCCGATATCCAGGGAGAAGAGCCCCAGGATCCAATTTAGGGGGTTAAATGCCACACTGGCTCCCGCTAAAGGACTGGAAGCAATTTAGGCTTTGACTTGGCTTCACTGTTTTGGCGTTCCCTAACTTTTCGCACGGTTTGGGAAATAATTCGCAATCGACGGATTTTACCATGTGCGATTTTTGGAAGGATGGGTCTGGGAACCGTCACGGGCCGCTTCCGGCTGCCACCGCCGACGGGTATAATCCTCGACAGTCTACGAGAAGGAGGCGCTATCGAATAGTCTCTGGTTTGAGGGAAACAGCGCATGGCCCGTGTAATAACGCATCACGACACGGGTGACGAGGACGAAGGTTGCTCACTTCGCGGTGAGCCTAACCGGCGCAGCATGCGCCGGGAAAATCGATGGCGAGCGAAGCTCGCCCGCGCAGGTGCTTTTCCTGCGCAGATCAGCGGATGCCTTCCGGGTGGAACCGCCACCCGATCTTTCCCTCCAATTGAAACAGCCCGAGCAACACCGCGGGAGCAATCCTGCGGACAAAGGCGGGCCTGGCGGCCGAAAACAACCGGATCCTTGGAGGGTTCCCGAATATGTGTGGAATAGTCGGATATATCGGCGAGCGGGATGCCACGCCGATCATCCTCAATGGCCTGAAGCGCCTGGAATACCGCGGCTACGACTCCGCCGGCATTGCCGTGCTGCAGAATGCGCATATTGAAGTGCGGCGTGACGCCGGCAAATTAGGCCGCCTGGTTTCCCTGGTTGAAAAAGAACCGTTGAGTGGCAAGCTGGGTATCGGCCATACGCGTTGGGCCACGCATGGCGAGCCGAATGCTCGCAACGCCCACCCGCACATGGGGGCTACCGGCGAGGTGGTGCTGGTGCACAACGGCATTGTAGAGAACTACCTGGAACTCAAGGATGAACTACAAGCTGAAGGGGTCAGGTTCAACTCAGACACGGACACCGAGATCATCGTTCATTTGGTGGAACGCTATCTCTCCCAAGATGTCAGCATCGAAGAGGCGGCGCGGCGGGCCTTGAAGCACCTGCGCGGCCACCATGGCGTGGTCTTATTCAGCGCTCGCCATCCGGACCGCATTGTGGCCGCCCGTATTGGCAATGCCGGCGGGGTGGTGGTGGGCTTTGGAAAGGGAGAGATGTTCCTGGCCTCGGACCTCCCGGCTATCCTGGAACATACGCGCGAGGTGGTGTTCCTGGAATCCGGACAGATGGCCGTGGTGACCCGCCAGGGTCTGAAGTTGCAGGACCTTGAAGGCAAGGTGCTTGACTTCAAGGCGGAGACGGTCTCCTGGGATCCGGTTGCGGCGGAGAAGGGAGCATATCGCCACTTTATGCAGAAGGAGATCCACGAGCAGGTCCGCTCGCTGACAGACACAATTGCCGGGCGCGTTGATTTTGAGAACGGCCGCATTCAACTCCCCGATCTAAATTTGGATGAGAAGCTGGCGAAAAAGATCGAGAAGATCTTTATCATCGCCTGCGGGACCGCGGGCTACGCCGGCATGGTGGGCAAGACGCTCATCGAGCGGATCGCCCGTGTGCCCGTTGAGTTCGACATCGCCTCGGAGTTTCGATACCGCGATCCGCTGGTGGACGAGAACAGCATCGTGCTGGCCATCAGCCAGTCCGGGGAAACCGCCGACACCCTGGCGGCCATGGCGGAGGGCAAGAAGCGCGGCGCTACGTTGTGGTCCATCATCAACGTGATCGGCTCACAGGCCATGCGCATTGCCGATGGCTACATTTCCATGCAGACCGGCCCGGAGATCGGCGTGGCCTCGACCAAGGCTTACACGGCGCCTATCGTGGACCTCTACATGCTGGCGATTCTGCTGGCCGACTTGCGCGGCGTCCTTGGGGACGAAGAGCGGCGCGCCCTGGTAGGCGAACTTCGCCATGTGCCCGAGTGGGCCTCGGCCTGTCTGGAGCGCGAGGCCGAAGTGATCGCAGTGGCCGAAGAGTTGAAGGACATCTCGCACTGTCTCTATCTGGGGCGGGGTATCAATACGCCGACCGCTTTCGAAGGGGCGCTGAAGCTGAAGGAGATCTCCTACATCCACGCCGAGGGGTACCCGGCCGGAGAAATGAAGCATGGCCCCATCGCGCTCATCGATGCGGAAATGCCGGTGTTAGCCATTGCGCCGCGCGATCCCTGGTACGAGAAAATGATCAGCCAGATCGAGCAGGCCAAAGCGCGCGGCGGCAAGGTGATCGCCGTTGCTACGGAAGGCGACCAGTTGGTGCCCCAGCTGGCCGACCATGTCCTGTGGGTCCCGGCGATGCCCTGGATGCTTAGCCCGGCCATCACGGTAATCCCGCTGCAGATGCTGGCATATCACATCGCCAGCTTGCGCGGCCTGGACGTGGACCAGCCCCGGAACCTGGCCAAGAGCGTGACGGTGGAATAACCAAACAGATGTATTGTTATTGATATGTGGGAAAGATTGTCACATCCGTGGAAAGGCTGTGTTGAGCAAGCATGGCAAGCCTATTGCGGTGGTGCCTTGCCTATTGGCGCAGTTGTAGTGAGTAAATCGGGTGAAGTCATAGGCAAAGGTCGAAAACTCGGTGGCAACAGACTGGCACACGCCGAGGTGAATGCTTTGCTAGCGGCCGATTTCGCGGAACATAATCCTAGCGAATGCACATTATTCACCACTACAGAACCTTGCCCATTTTGTGTCGGGGCTATCGTTATGGCTAATGTCAAGCGATTCTATTTCGCCAGCCGGGATCCATGGTCTGGTAGTGTGGAGCTGTTGACCGCTTCTAATTACATGCGCAGGCAGGAGGTGAAGGCAACCGGTCCCGAAAATGATGAGTTGGAAATCCTGATTGTGGCAATCCAGGTAGAAGCCCATCTTCGCTCCTCTGCTGAAAGGTCGCAGCCAATCCTGGATGCATGGCGTTCAGTGGTCGCCACGGGAGTCTTATTGGGAGAGCAACTTTTTCGAAGCGGGGATCTGGTACGTATGGCGGAACAAAATACGCCTGCTAGCATAGTGTTCGATCATTTGGCGAAGAGCATAACGGTGGAGTGAATCAATAGACGGTAAACAGCGGACAGCAAAAGCGGCGGATCAACACCTGCCGCTTTTCTTAGATTTTAGGGAGACGTTTGGGGAACAACCTGGTGAGCACGGCAGGGAATAACGCGAAATAACCGATGGGGCCGAAGACCAGGCCCATGAAGCCGAAGAGCAGGGGGAGGAACCAAATGCCGAAGAAATCATCCAGCTGTACCTGCTGGGGATCGTCCGGGTCGTAATACATGCCCACTTGCTGGCCTTGTTCATACGAGGCAGGCCAGGAGCAGATATCCGAATAGTGGGTGAAAATCTGCCGATCCCGCGTGGTGAAGCGCACCACAGGGCAATAGGAATTTCCGTCGGCGTAATGGCGAAGCTCAACCTCGACCACCGTGCCCGTCACCCGCTCCGCTTGCAGGCGGAAAACTGCACCGGAAGCCCAAATGGCAATAGCGAGGCCGAGAAACACGAGGCCCAGACCGAAGAAGACTAACCCAAAGGTGCGCATGAGGGGATTATATGGGGAACGGGCTTGCTGTAAGCCTCTAGTCATGCAACAGTTATTGCAGACAATATAGATTCTACAATAGTTATTGACGAATGAAACGGCCGTTTACCAGCGAGCTTAAGATGGATGCTTCGCTCCGCTCAGCATGACACGTAAGTAGTTACAGTTGTTTCCGCATCATGGGCCGGCGGTCTTTGCGGCGGGCCACAACCTTGAAGCCGGCCTGCTCGAACAGCGCCTGCGTGCCCCAGAAGATAGAGGCTTCGCCGTGGGGCCAGTGTTTCCCATGCGTGTCAATGGGATAGGCCTCCAGAGTGCGGGCGCCCTGGCTGCGGGCGTATTCGCCGGCAGCGGCCAGCAGGCGCTTACCTATGCCTTGCTGCCGGAAATCCTTGCCGATGAAGAAACACACCACTGACCAGACCTGCTGCTCGTCCACCGGCTTGAAGAGGGGAGACCGCTGGATGCGGCCGAAACCAACCCGCGGACCGAGCGAGATCCAGCCGGCGGGCTGGCCCCCAGCATAAGCCAGCAGTCCGGGGATCTGGTTGCGCTGTACTATCTTTTGCATGGCCGCTTTGTTGCCCTTGTTGGCATTGGCGCTAAATTCGTTGCCGGTAAGGCGCGGGTACATGCACCAGCAACCGCTGTAAGCGCCGCTGGGTCCAAACAGCCTGGCGAAATCTTCCCAGCGATCAGCGGTTACGGGATGAACAATTATCTTGGGCGGCATGGCGTGATGATACCGGGGAGACCGAACCAGAACCAATTGATGGAACTGTGGCGCAGGCGGACTATTTCAGGAGCAGCCAAAGTATGGCGATGGTCGCGGCGACGGGCCAAACCCAAAGCCAGCCGCCCTGGTCTGCCGGACCGGAGCCAAGGCCGACGGGGCGGAAGCGCAACACAATGTACTGCGTGGCCATTTCTCGCAGCTTCTCTTCTGAAACGCGCGAAGCGATGATGCCTTCGAACAGCACGGCGGCGAAACCTGAGTTAATCAGGATTTGGCGGAGCATGCCCAGTTTTTCACGTTCCTCTTCAACCACTTCGGCGCTGGCGGCCAGCGCGCCGCCCGGCAACAGCAATTCGGCCTGAGGGTTGGAAGCCAGATTCTTGATCCAATGAGAGCGCTTGCCGAAGCCCGCTATGCAGTAAACAAGGCCGTTGGCGATGGCGTAGTTCACCGGCGTGTAACGCAGCTTGCCGCTTTTGTGGCCGCGATTTTTTATCACCATGATGTAGCCGCCAAATGGACTCCCAAGAATCGGGCCAAGCCCGAGACGGAAGGCGGGCACCATGAATCCCTTATTCAGGACGCGAAAGGCTTTGCGTATAAAACCATAGGGCTGGGCCATGGGACTCTCCTGCTTGTACCTTATGTATTGGCCTTCTCAAGATTTAAGGTGAATAGGAAAAAGGAGCCAAAGTAATCTCTTTCAACCAAACCGACTTGCGTTGCCAACTCCCTTATCTTCGAAGCCGATTGGTAATCAGGGTCCGGCAATACTTCGGTGACAGAAAGAAAGCCGCCCGGCTTGAGAGCGCGGTGGATTTCTTGAAGGGCGGCAAGTTTGTCAGGCACTTCCCCCAGGACGGTTACCAGTAAGGCGCGGTCAAAGGAATCAGCGGGCAGCTTGCCTTCCCCGAGCCCTGCCAAGATGAAATCCAAATTCGTCAGGCCGGCCTCGGCTGCCCTGGCTTCAGCGCGCTGCAGCATGCCGGGCTGCACGTCCAGCGCAAGGACGCGGCCCGTGGTCCCTACCGCCTGCGCGATGGGGACCGCCAGCAAGCCAGGTCCGCAGCCGGCATCCAGCACGCTGAGGCCCGGCGCCAATTCGAGCCGGGCGAGCACGCTGCGATGGTAACGCCTGGTGAAGGGATTATCGAGCAGAGAGATCAGCGTGACCGGGCAGGGCAGGTTACGGTGCGATGTGCGCCAGAAGATCCATGCGGCTGCTAACCCGACAACCAGGATGATGAGCAGGATGGCTAACAGCGGCATGGTTATTTGGCGAGGTAAGCCGGGGGACGCTGGCCAGTGATGATGAGCCGGCGGCCGTACTGCTTGAGGCCAGCGCGGATCTGTTGCAGCGCGGCTTCAAAGCGTTCATATCCCGAGACGGTGTGTTCCACTTCGTCGCTATCGAGCCCAACCAACCGCAAGTGGGCGCCCATCTCCCCGACCAACTCGGCGTAAGCGATCTCGTTCCAGGTCATGCTCCAGTTCAGGCCGCCGAGCAAAAAGCCCCGTTCGCCAATGCCAAATCTATCAACGTTGAGGGTAGGGGAACTTAGGAGGAAGAGGCTGAGACCTGCGGCGGCCAGGAGTACAACGCCGGCGGATATTTGCAGGATGAGACAGATGATCTCGTGGCCGTGGGCGCGAACGGCAGCCGAAACAAGCCAGGCGCTGACCAGTAGCAGGCCGAGGGCCAGCAGGCGATCGCGCCATGTAGGTATGGCGGATTTCCGGTAGGAAGCAGAAAGGTTTGCCATGGTATTCATTTGCAGGACGGCCTTGCGGGAAAGACGGCTCTGGTAGTTGCAAGGCAACTTAATCAAGAGCCAACTTGACTATACGGGGAAACTTAGAAGGCAAGTAGAGGCAAGTGTCATCGCCTCCATCAACAAACCTATAGCAGGATATAGAAGATCGCTTTGGCGTTATTCGAAGTTGGCCTTCTGTTCGACCACCTTCTTCAGCGCTTCCAGCCGTTCCTGCCAGAATTTTTCGTACTCGATCAGCCATTGCTCGACTTGTGAAAGGGGCTGGGGATCGAGCTGGTACCAAAGCTCGCGGCCGCGGCGCTCCTGCCGCAGGAGGCGGGCGCCGCGCAGCACGCGCAGGTGCTTGCTGACGCCCGGCCGGCTAATGGCAGGGAAGCTGGCCGCCAGGTCGCCGGCGCGCAAGGGACCGGCGAGGCGCAGCAGGTCCAAGATGCGGCGGCGGGTGGGGTCGGCGATGGCGTGGAAGGGGGAGGCGGGCATGCTAGGCAGCGGCCTCCACGGCCTGCTTGAGCTCCTTGAGGGTCTCGGACATGGTCCAGCCCTGCACATGGCCTTCGAAGGCGCTCTTGCCGAGAGCTTCGCCGAGGGCGGCGAAGCCGGTGTGGCTGAGCGTCACGCGGGTACCGACGGCAGAGGGGGAGAGCTGGAAGGTGACCAAAGTATGCGCCGGCCAGACTCCCTTCTCGCCGACCTCAGTCCAGGTGAAGGTCAGTTTCTGCTCGGGCACGATGCTTACGACCTGCCCGGTGAACTTATACGGCCCTTCGCCGGGTAACACGCCTTCCAACTGGAAGCGGCCGCCGACCTTGTGCTCGAAGACCAGGTTGCTGCCAAACCACTCTTTGAGGCCTTCAAGGGTGGCCAATTTGGCCCAAACTTTTTCAGGCGGGGCATTGATCTCAATTTCAAAGTGGATCTCGAGCTTTTCTGCAAGATGACAGGCTAACATGGCTCCTCCATAATGTGTAACCGTATGGTTACATGATAATCAGAAAACAAAAAGTTGTCAAGCGAGATCTGGAAATCCGAGGTCCGAGATTGGAGAGTGGAGATTGGGCAGCGGACAATAAGCCATTGAAAACTAGATGAACGCCCTCCAAAGAAGGAAGGCCGCTATGCCGGTCAGGATAGTCAGCAGCAGGCTGCGCGTCCTCCAAGAGACGAGTGCGGCGATGAAGCTGGCGGCAAGCGCGGCATTGTCTATCCCGAGGGCGAGTTCGCCGCTGCGGAGAAGGACGGCCGGAAAGATGATCGCCGAAAGGACCGCGGCGGGCACGTATTTGAGGGCGTGGAACATTCCCGCGGGCAGCTTGCGGCGGCTGAGCCAAAGCAGCAGCGGGATGCGCGTGGCCATGGTGGCGGCGGCCATGCCGGCGATGAGCAGGAATTCGTTCATCGTTTGCCGTTCTCCGGCCAGGCGCGTTCCGCCAGAACCGCGGCGGCGATGCCCAGCAACGCGGCCAAGAGCAGGCCGAGCTGGTTTGGCAGCCCATGCGCCAGGAGGGCGGCGCCGCCGGCGACCACAACGGCGATGAGAGTTGGCCGGCCCTTCACCATGGGGACCAACATACCGATAAAGGTGACTACCATAGCGAAGTCAAGCCCCCAACTCTGCGGGTCTCTGATCTGCTGGCCGGCGGCGATGCCCAACCAGGTCACCAATTGCCAATTGGAGTACATGGCGAACTCGGAGCCCAGCAGATACCAGCGCTTGTGCTTTGTAGCGCCAGGTTCGTCGAAGTGCTTGGCGGCAACGACGAAGGATTCATCGGTGAGCCAGAAGCCCAGCGGCAACAGCCAACGGGCAGGCAGCTTTTCGAGATGCGGCGCCAGGGTGGCGGCGTAAAGCAGGTGGCGCGCATTGACCACGAACGTGGTGAGAATGATGATGGTGACGGGGGTGCCAGCCGCCACCAGACCCACGACGATGAATTGCGCCGATCCGGCGAACACAAAGGCCGACATAGCGGCCACGCCCCATGGGGAGAGACCTTCGGCAACAGCCAGCGCGCCGAAGAGGAGGCCGAATGGCCACGCGCCGACCAGCAGTGGAAATGTATCGCGCGCTCCGGCGATGAACGCGGCGCGTGGAGAGGAAGGTGTGGTCATTTGGCGAAAGCCCTCTAGCATAGAGACTTGCGCAAGATTGTAATGGAAGAGGTGAAAGGGCGACGGGCTGCTAATCGATGGGCGCGAAAGGATCGTTGTCCGGCGGGGCCGGCGGGCGCGGCCGCTGGATGAAGAAGCTGGCGGCGAATACGCCAATGATGCTGACCAGGGCGACGCCAACGATCAGGTAAACGGTCGTGTTGGACGCCTGGGACTGCTCTGCAGCCGTCAGTTGAGGTACCTCTGCGACTGGCGGTGGGGGCGTGGGAGCGAGAGTGACCTCTGCCGCGGCGGCCAGGGATTCGCTGGAAGACCGCGGGGTTGTGGTCAGCAATTCTTCGGCGGCCTTCGAAGTTGGATCGCTGGTCGGATTTTGCGCGGCCTTAGGTGTGGAAGTAGGAAGAGATCCCTCCGGCTCGATAATGATCTCATCATCCGGAAAGATGAAGGAATACGCATTGAGGTTATTTAGCTCGAAGAGCTGCTCCAAAGGGACTTCGTACACGGCCGCAATGGTCCACAAGGCCTGGCCCTGGCGAACGATGTGCACCAGCGCGCCGTTGTCGCGCGGCTCAGCTTTCACCACTGGGATCATCACCTCTTGCGGCTCGCTGGGTGCGGCTGCGCCTGATTCGGGAACGTAGGTGGTCCCGGTGTTGATTATGCCCAGCTCCGCGGTGTAGTAGGAGCGGCCTTCCTCATCAGTAGCCACACCCACGCCGATCTCGAAATAGTTGCTGGAGAGCAAATAGGAGTTGTGCTCAGGAGAATTCTTCCACCAGGTGAGCGCGCCCTGCGAATCCTGCTCAAAGCCGCCAGTGATCAGCTCGGAAATGAAGATGATCTGCCCGTTGCCATAACCGGCAGCATAGGCGCGGTCCTTTGGGCGCGAGCCGCCCGGCCCCCCATGGGTTACTTGTTTGATTGAGGCTTGATAGCCAGAGTGACCCTGGGCAAGACTCATCAGGGTGCTTTCTTGTTCCAACGCGTACAAGCCGTTCTGAGCGCGGTAATCATTGATCAAGGCGATGACTTCACTGGCGGACCCTTGCGACGGCGGCGCGGCTGATGGCCCGGCGGCCACGGGCGCGGGAAGGACGGCAAGGAAGATCACCAGGGCAAGAGCAAGATTTCGCATGGGAACTCGAGGAGTGGCTGAGGGAATAGTACCCGCGATAAAAGGAAATGGCGGCGGTCTTGCGGAGTGTCAGCTTGAAATCTTAAACACGCACTGGGGTGCGCCATTTGGGCCAGCCTGTAATTTGGCGATCTGTTCGGCAGGGGCAGCCAGGAGGCTTTCCAATATATGGGCATCCATGCGGCACAACTCCGGGTGGCCGGCGATAAGGGCGGCATAAGGGCAGCGGCCGAATACGACCTGCGGCCCGTGCGGACGCGCTTCCCAGCGCGGCTTATAGCCGCGCGGCGCGAGCTTTTGTATAGCTGAAACCAGGCGCCGAGAGATCTGGCCGCCAGGGACAGTCCCAGCGCCCATGAGGCGGTGGGCTAATCGCTTGAGGCGTGCGGCCTTGGCGGGCGAGGCAGAAAGGTCGGTCAGCAGCGCCCGTGTCAGGCCCTCCAGATCTGCGCTTCTGCTTGCGGGCGCCAGCGCATAGACCTGCTGCGGCCTACCGCGCCCAAGGTGCGAACGCTGTGCTTGGGAGAGCACGAGACCGCGCGCCTGCAGGATCCCAAGGTGGCGCCGCAAGTTGGCGGGGGTCATGCCGAAAGCCTGCGCCATCTGGCGGGCGCTGGCGCTGCCGCGCTGGTCCAGGTAATCCAGGATGCGCTGGCGGGTGGCTTGCATGCGGCTATTATATGCGAATAAAGCAAATATATGTTTTCGTATTAACTAACATTGACTGGAGTATCACGATATGTATAATGTGAATGAAAGAACAAAGGCCAATACATGGCCCAGCCACTCTACTGGGACGCCATATATGAGATCGTGCTGGCCCTGAAAGCCAGCCATCCCCAGCAGAATCTGGATGAGGTTTCGCTAGGAGACATTTTCCGCTGGACGATGGCCTTGCCCGATTTTGCGGATGACGCGCAGCTGGCCAACGATGAGATCCTGGCCTCGATCTATCAGGAATGGTACGAGGAGCTTAACCCGCTATGACAGTGAACAAGCCCACAGTGAATTCGGCCGGTTACGAAGTTCCGCCGGAGATGCGCCAGAACGTGGCCATCACCACGCTGGACAAGATCTGGAATATGGGGCGGCGCTATTCGATCTGGCCGATGATGTTCGGCCTGGCTTGCTGCGCCATCGAGATGATCTGCACGGCGGCCAGCCGCTATGACCTGGCTCGCTTCGGCATGGAAGTGATGCGGCCCAGCCCGCGGCAATCGGACCTGATGATCGTTTCCGGTACGGTTACCAAGAAGATGATCCCCCAGATCGTGCGCTTGTACAACCAGATGCCTGAACCAAAATACGTGATGGCGATGGGCGCCTGCGCTTCCGGCGGAGGCCCGTTCAAGGAAGGCTACAACGTGGTTTCGGGCGTGGACCAGTATGTTCCCGTGGACGTGTACGTGCCCGGTTGCCCGCCAACCCCCCAGGCTCTGCTGCATGGCCTGATCAAATTGCAGGAAAAGATCGACAAGGAATCGATCACCAGGGTGCGCTGGTATCGCAGGGATGAAATCCCTGCGATACCTGTGCCCATCCTCGGCCCCGACATTATTGACCCGCGTGAGCATGCGCTAATCAGAGAGACAGCCGGCAAAGCGGCGCCCGCGCAACCGGCCGCCCCTGCGGCCCCAGTTTCGCATTAAGAGAGAGCCATGACAGACCAAGCCCCTGTTGCACCGGCCCCTGCCGCCGAACCCACTGAACTCGAGAAGCGCTTCCCCGGCGCGGTGAAACGCGACGCGCGCCCCGGTTATACCGGTCACATCGTCGAAGCCGGCAGGCTGCGCGAAGTGGCCACCGCTATTCGCGACGAGATGGGTTACGACTTCCTCGCCTCCCTGACCTCGGTGGATTACTTCTCCGAAGCGCCGAACGCCAACAACTTCATCGAAGTCGTCTATCACCTGTACAAATCCACCGGCGGCGGCGCCCTGGTCTACCGAGTCCAGGTGCCGCGCGACAGTTCCGTCGTCCCCTCGCTGATCGATATCTATCCGGGCGCTGATTTCCAGGAGCGCGAAGCCTGGGACCTGTATGGCGTCAAGTTCGAAGGTCACCCGGACCTGCGCCGCATCCTGATGTGGGAAGGCTTCCATGGCCACCCGATGCGCAAGGATTGGAAAGAGCCATATTACGAAGAGGAGTTGAAGCCTTTCAAGAACCGCTGGCCGGAGGGCCAGGTGTATCGCATCGAGGATCACAATCCGTTCGGCAAGAACGTGAAATACCCGCAAGATTTCAACCCGGATGGATTTGAACCAAGCGATGACCCTAACCTGTACGCCTCGCTGGACCGGGCCGGGCGCGAATACAGCGAAGATATCGATACCGAGCAAGTTGTGGTGAACCTGGGACCGCAGCATCCATCCACGCACGGCGTGTTCCGCATGGCGGTGCGCCTGGATGGCGAGACCATTGTGGCGCTCAAGCCGGTGATGGGCTACTTGCACCGTAACCATGAGCAGATCGGCGAACGCAACACCTGGATCATGAACATGCCATTCACCGACCGGCTCGATTATTTATCCTCGATGAGCAATAACTTCGGGTATGCCCTGGCAGTGGAAAAACTGATGGGGGAAAAAGCGGCGCCGCCGGAACGGGCCGAATACATCCGTGTGATCATGGCGGAACTGACCCGCGTCAGCAACCATCTGTGGGCGATCGGCTTCCTGCTGAATGACCTTGGCGCTTTCTTCACCCCGGCGCTGTACGCCATCACCGAGCGCGAGTTGATCCTGGACATCTTCGAGGCTGTGGCCGGCTCGCGCATGATGTGCAATTACTTCCGCTTCGGCGGGGTGGCGCGCGATTTCCCCGTAGGGGAGCTGGACAAGATAAAAGATCTGGTCATCGACCGCCTGCCGCGCAAGATCGACGAATTGGAACTGTACTTGAGCGCTAATGAGCTTGTGCGCAGCCGCTGTGAAGGCGTGGGCGTGATCACCCCTGAAGATGCCACGGCCTATTCGGCGGCGGGACCGGTGCTGCGCGCCTCGGGGGTGCCTTACGATATTCGCCGCGCGGACCCATACAGCATCTACGATCGCTTCGATTTCGACGTGGCCGTCCGCTATCACGGCGATGTGTATGATCGCTACTTGATTCGCGTCGACGAGATGCGCCAAAGCCTGCGCATCCTGCAGCAAGCCATCAAGGACATCCCGGCCGGCGAGATCATGACCGGCAAGAATCCCTACCAAGTACGTGTGCCGGCCGGCGAATCCTATGGCCGCGTCGAAGGTCCCAAGGGCGAGCTTGGCTTCTACATCGTTTCCAACGGCAAAGCCAATCCCTACCGGTACCACGTGCGCGCCCCGTCGTTCATCAACCTGACCATCCTGGAGAAAATGTGCGTAGGCCAGAAGATCGCCGACGTGGTGGTGAACCTGGGGTCAATCGACATCGTGTTGGGCGAAGTGGACCGATAATGCAACCCCGCGTTGCGAGAGAAGCGGAGCAATCCCGAGAGCGCTTGGACCTTTGCGCTGAAAGCGGCGGCGTAAATAGCTGGGTTTACGCCGGGGATACAGCGCTGAACAGACAAATAGATACGAGATTGCCACGTCGGGCAGCGCCGCTAAAGGCGGCGCTAAACGCCCTCCTCGCAATGACGGGCTACTAGGAGCTTATCTAATGTACGGAATCGGCATTCTCAAAGGCATGTGGGTGACCCTGGTCCACTTCGTGCAGACCTTCGTTGACGATATCCGCTGGATGGGCAAGCGTTATTACACGCCTGAAGGCATTGAGCACCGGCGCAACAAGGACACCAAGGGCATTTTCACGGTCCAGTACCCGGAAGAGAAGCTGCCCGTCCCCGAGGAGTTCCGTTTCATTCCATTCCTGCTTTACGATGTGGATGAGCAGGGCAACAAGCACGACCGCTGCACGTCCTGCGGCATTTGCGCCAAGGTGTGCCCGCCGCAATGCATCTGGATCGTACGCACCGAGGACCCGGTGACCAAGCGTCCCGTGCCAGAACCGGTGGACTTCTTCATTGATATCGACATTTGCATGAACTGCGGTTATTGCGCCGAATACTGCCCCTTCGACGCGATCAAGATGGACCATGACTATGAGCTGGCGGCCTATGACCGGCACGCAGAGCACATTTACAACAAGGAGAAGCTGTCCAAGCCGGTGTCGTACTACGCCAATATCCGCCCTGCTAACTATGCCCGCGAGGAAGCCGTGAGGGCTGCCGATGCGGCCAAGAAGGCCGAGGCCGCGGCGGCCAGAGCGGCACCCGCCGCCCCGGCACAATAAGGCAACGTGTATAACGAAGACACCGAGATCATTTTTCCCCTGCGCGTCTCCCGGTCTTTGCGGGATCTGCACGGCAGCGATTGGCGCAAGGCGGCGGATAAAGCCGCTAGAGCCGAGCCGGATTCGCCAGAGGCGATCAGTTTCGTGCTGGCCCTGGCTCGCGTGGATGGCTGTCATTCCTGCCATGCCGATTCGTTCCGCGCCATGAAGGGCTGCACCTTGTGCGCCCAGGATGCGGTGCGCCGCTATCGCGGAGGTGAGAAGGCGTTGTTGAAAGTAATAGAAAAGGCTCGCACAGATCTCGGGAAGTGGCTGTAGCCCCTCATGGTCAAAGATCAAATCACCCAGGAAAGCGCGCTGGCGGCCTTAGCCAGAGTAAAAGATCCGGCCCTGGATCGGGACCTGGTCGGCTTGGATGCCGTACGCGACTTGCAGGTCAAGGGTTCAGAAGTGAGCCTCACCCTTGTGCTGGTGACGCCATTGCATCCCTTTGCAGAGAACATGCAGAACGAGGTGGGCGCCGCACTGGAAAAAGCCGGCGCCTCTAAAGTGAAGATCGAATTGAGCGCGCAGGTCCCTTCGGACGGGCGAACGCGAGAAGGAGCCGCTGCGGCCGTAAAGAACGTGATCGCCATTGCCTCGGGCAAGGGCGGCGTCGGCAAGAGCACGGTGTCCGCCAATGTGGCGGTGGCGCTGGCGCAGGCCGGCGCCCGCGTGGGCTTGCTGGACGCGGATATCTATGGTCCCAATATTCCCACCATGATGGGCGTGGATCATTTACCTGTGCCGCCGGATAATAGCGGGCGGCTGACCCCTGCAGAAGCCTACGGCATCAAGTTGATGTCCATCGGCTTTTTGGTGAAACCGGAGCAGGCCATGGTGTGGCGCGGCCCCATGCTGCACAACGCCATGCGCCAGTTCATGAACGATGTGGAGTGGGGCGAGCTGGATTATTTGATCGTGGATATGCCGCCGGGCACCGGCGACGTGCAACTTTCGCTGTCGCAGACCACGCCGCTCAGCGGCGGGGCCATCGTCACTCTGCCCCAGAAGGTTTCGGTAGATGACGCCCGGCGCGGAGCCGAGATGTTCCGCCAGCTGCGCGTGCCGCTGATCGGCATCATCGAGAATATGAGCTACATGGAACTGCCCGATGGCAAGCGCATCGAGGTCTTCGGCCGCGGCGGCGGCGAAACCCTGGCCAAGGAGTTCGGCGTGCCGTTTATTGGGAGCATCCCGCTGGAGGCGCAGGTGCGCGCCGGCAGCGATGCCGGCAAGCCGATCGTGCATACCCATCCCGAATCGGCGGCCGCCAAGGCCCTGAAGGCTATTGCCGCGGACCTTTCGCTGCGAATATCTGCGGCTGCTTTGCTCACCCAAAACGAGGCTATTCCGATTAGAATCGTTGACGAATAGCATGAGTGAAACCCCCCAGGCAGCCGAGACTGTTTCGCCGCAGATCGTGGGCGTGCGTTTTCAAAAAGTCGGCAAGCTGTACCATTTCGATGCCACCAAGGTCCCCGAGCTGAAGCCGGGCGACTATGCCATTGTGGAGACCAGCCGCGGCATTCAGATCGGCCAGGTGGTGCAGCGCCTGGAACAGCCCGCCCAACCGCCGCAAGGCAGCTGGAAGTCCATTGAACGCAAGGCCACCGATGTCGACCTGGAGAAACTGAAGGGCTGGCAGAAGAAGGAAATCGAGGCGATGATCGAGTGCCGCGCCGCGGCTGCCAAGCTTAAGCATGCGGGCGTGAAGATCGTCAAAGCCGAGTTCACCTTCGACGGCACCTCGCTCACGTTTCTGTACAACACCGAAAAAGACGAAGAGGTCAACTTAGAGGATCTGCGCAAGGAAATGCAGACCACCTACGGCAAGTCCAAGGTGGAAATGCGCCGCGTCGGGCCGCGGGACGTCGCCAAGATCCTGGGCGGCATGGGGGCCTGCGGGCTGGAGACGCGCTGCTGTTCGATGTTCCTCACCGAATTCAGCCCCATCTCGATCAAGATGGCCAAGGCGCAAGGGATTTCGCTGGACCCGCAAGAGATCACCGGCATGTGCGGCCGGCTGCGCTGCTGTTTGATCTACGAATATGAGCAATACGTCGAGGCGCGCAAGACGCTGCCGAAGCGCGGCAAGGATGTGGTGACCCCGCTGGGCAAAGGCAAAGTGATCGACGTGGTGCCCATGAAGCAGGCCATCATCGTAAGCCTGGTGGATGGCAAGCGCGCCGAGTTCCTGAAACATGAAGTGGAACCCTGGGACGAGCTGGAGGCGCTGCGGCGCAAATCCGAGGCGCCCTGCGACCGGCACGAGAACGGCGGCTGCGACTGCGGCAAGGCCGAGGCCAAGAAGCCGAAGACCGACGACTAAAGTTTCCCACGCGGGATTTGATTAGCCCCGTTATTCTCCTAAAACCTCATGGTTGATCACAAAAAGCCGTCGTTCCGCGTCAGGCTAGCTTCTTTATTCTCGCTGAAGGTCCTACGCAGCCTGGTCATTTTTGTAACCAGCCTATGGCTCTTCATTTTGGGGATCACCCTAATGAAGGAGGGCGCCCGCGAACTCGGCCCCATCATCCAGGACGTGTTTTCGATCGGTAGCCCATCCAGCAGCCTGGGGTTTGGCTGGCTTTTTGCGTATGCCACCATGAGCGGGTCTCCGGTAGCGGCGGCTTCGCTGACTTTTTTCGATGCCGGGATCATTTCAGACCTCGGGGCATTCACCATGATCACCGGCAGCCGGCTGGGGGCCAGCCTGATCGTCTTGTTGATCGGCTTCGTTTACATGCTGCGCGGCCGCGGCAGGAGGGAAAGCCTGGGCATCGGCGTCTTGTCGCTGATCGTCACGGCCACCACATACGGGGCAGCCCTCGGCGTGGGGTTTGCCTTCCTGCAAACCGGGTTCTTGGACGGGGTCCAAGTTGGCGGCGCACCCTGGGTCTCCTCCGTGGTCAATGGCTTCTTTTATCCGATCGTTGACCCGCTGACCCAGCACTTGCCAGGATGGCTAGTCTTCGTCATCGGGTTGTTGGTTATCCTCTTCAGTTTGCGCTTATTTGATTTCTTCCTGCCCACCGTTTCCCTGCGTGAGAGTCGCTTTGGGCGAGTGTCGCGCCTCGTGTACCGGCCGGTCGTCATGTTGTTGATGGGCGCGCTTATCACCCTGGTATCGATGTCCGTGAGCGTATCGATCTCCATTCTTGTACCGCTCAGTAACCGCGGTTTTGTCCGACGCGAGAACATCATCCCTTACATCATGGGCGCAAATATCACTACCTTCATTGACACCTTGCTGGCAGCGGTCCTTTTGCAGAACCCTCGCGCCTTCACAGTGGTGCTGGTTGAAATGACGAGTGTCGCCGTAGTATCCGCAGTGATCCTGCTGTTCTTTTTTAGGCGATACGAGCGAACGATCCTTGCCCTGGTAGATAAATTAGTGCACAACAACTTGAACTTGGCGTTATTCATTGCCGTCATTTTCACAATCCCCTTGTTGTTGGTGCTCCTATGACCCAATATTGCGGAAGGTTCTTATGCGTATATTGATCGCCACAAACGACACCTCCCATTCGAAGGTTGCCACGCAGTATGGGCTCATGCTGGCAAAACGAACGGGGGCAAAGCTCACCCTGATGCATGTGATTCGCAACCTGGATGAACGCTCTATAGGCAACGCGCGCTTGAAGGAGCAAGGCAAGTTGGCCAGGCGGCTGGGTCTGAAAGCCGACCTGATCCTGCGTACCGGGCTTCCCGCGGAACAGATCATTCATTATGCCCATGAAGGGGAGGAAGACCTCATCGTGTTGGGCGGCGGGTCCAGGGCAAGTTTGCTCAGGCGCACGATCGCGCCTACTGCTGAACGGGTGGTGGCCAACGCGCCGTGCCCCGTACTGATCGTGCGAAGCAGCCGCAGGCAGGCTCTGAACTTCCTGATCCTGCACAGCGGGCAGGAAGGGTTGGCGACCATTGAACGTTTCCTGGGTCATGCCGGTAAATTGATCCGCAAGAAATGCAATGTCACACTCCTGCACGTCATGTCTCAGATGGGAGCCAGCTATAAGGTGGAGGATTGGGAGCTGCGTGCTGAAGCCGACGAATTGATCAGGAAAGGGACCTTGGAAGGGAAGTGGCTAAAGCAGGGGATGGCCGTGCTGAAGAGAGGCAGGAAAGTACAAATCGTCCCGAAGGTGCGGCACGGTCTGGTGATCGATGAGATCCTCAAAGAAGTGGAGCAGGGTGATTATGACGTGGTGGTTTTGGGCAGCCACCGCAAGGGTGGTTGGACCGATATTCTAATGGACGACATTTCGAAACAGGTGATCGCGAGAGTGAAGCGCCCCGTACTCATCGTTCAAGGGAAATCGGGTTAAGAGAAAGCCCTATGGCCACCATTCGTTATCTAGTAAGTGATGTGGACAAGAGCATCGAGTTTTATACGAAGCTGCTCGGCTTCGAGAAAGGCGAGCAGTTTGGGAGCGCCTTTGCCAGCGTTCATCGCGGCGATTTGGAGCTGTGGCTAGCCGGCCCGCAAAGTTCAGCAGCGCGGCCCATGCCAGACGGCCGCAAACCGGAGCCAGGAGGCTGGAACCGGCTGGTGATCGAGGTGGAGGATTTGGCTGCCATGGTGGCGAAACTGAAGGCGGAAGGCGCAACATTCCGCAACGAGATCGTCAGCGGGCCGGGAGGGCAGCAGATCTTGGTCGAAGATCCATCGGGGAATGTAGTGGAGCTGTTTCAGCCAGCCTAGGTGATTTGCTGTCCAGTGGTTTGATTTTCGTGTGCAAAAATCGGCCTTCTCTCTTTCCCTGCGTTTTAATCACGTTCGGGGGCTATCTCTGTGTCACCTCGTCCTGCCTAAGTTACGCCAACTACCACGCCGTTGCGGCGCATGGGCTTTCTGTCAAGTTGATAAGGTGCTGTGTCGCGAATTAGCAACTGGCAACTTGACGCCATTGCCCAGAGGGCATATAATGCTACTATCGTCTGATTAATGTAACTAATTGCATTCGTCAGAGGAATTATGCTAAAAAACACCCCTTCCTTCGATCTGCTTAACTACTTGGCAAGCAGGAATGGCCAGGGCGATCAGCTGCCATCGCTGGAAGCCTTGAGCGCAGAGCATGGGGTGAGCATCTCCGTGCTGCGCGAGCAACTTCAGGTTGCCCGCGCTCTGGGCCTGGTGGACGTACGCCCGCGCACCGGCATCCGCCGCCTTCCTTATTCCTTCGCTCCCGCGGTGCGGGAAAGCCTCTCATACGCTATGGCGCGGGACCGGCATTCGTTCGACCAGTTCGCCGATGTGCGCCGGCATTTGGAGCGAGCGTATTGGTTCGAGGCGGTGGAAAAGCTGACGCAAGCCGATATTGCCAAGCTACGCGAGTTGGTGGAGCGGGCGGACGAAATGCTGCATGGCGACCCCGTGCGCGTGCCGCACGCCGAGCATCGCGAGCTGCATCTCACGATCTTCCGCCATTTGGAAAACCCCTTCGTGCTGGGGCTGCTCGAGGCTTACTGGTCTGCTTACGAAGCGGTGGGGTTGAGCCGCTACGCCGGCCTAAAATATTTGGAGCAAGTCTGGGAAATGCATCGCCAGATCGTGCGCTCGATCGAAAAAGGCGATTTTGATAAAGGGCATCAACTGCTAAATGAACATTTCGAACTCATCGACAAGAGGCCAGAATGACAACACCGCAGTTAAAAGAAGCAACGATCACCAGGTCCAAGGGGGAGGTGGTCAACGATTTTGCCATGACGGTGGCGACCATGAACGGATCGGGCAGCCAGACGTCCAACGTGACCCTGCTGCGCGCCTTGTTCAAGATGGGCATTCCGGTTTCCGGCAAGAACTTATTTCCATCCAATATCCAGGGCTTGCCTACCTGGTACACGATCCGGGTGAGCAAGCAGGGGTACCTGGCGCGGCGCAACACGCAGGAGATCGTGGTGGCGATGAACGCCGACACTTTCGTGCAGGACCTGGCCAGCGTGGTGCCCGGCGGCGCTTTCTATTATGGTGACCACCTGAAATTCGAGATCAAGCGCGACGATATTTCAATTTACAGTTTCCCGGCTAAGCAGCTGGCCAAGGATTCTTCGGCGCCAGCCAACTTGCGCGATTATGTGGCGAATATGGCTTACGTCGGCGTGCTGGCGCAGATGCTGGACATCGACATGAACAAGGTTCGCGAGGCGCTGGAATTTCATTTTGATGGCAAAGAAAAACCGATAGCCATCAATATGGGCGTCATTGAAGCCGCCTTTGCCTGGTCTACGGCTAACCTCAAGAAGACAGATCCGTACCGCGTCGAGCCCATGGACAAGACCGCAGGTTACATCATGGCCGACGGAAACACCGCCGCGGCGCTAGGCGCCATCTTCGGCGGCGTGCAGTTCGCCGCCTGGTACCCCATCACGCCCGCCTCCAGCCTGGCGGAATCTCTAGCCCAAAACATCGGCGCCTTCCGTGACAAGGAAGGCCAGGATGGCAAGACGTACGCCATCGTGCAGGCCGAAGATGAACTGGCCGCAATCGGCATGGCGGTTGGCGCGGGTTGGGCCGGCTTGCGTGCCATGACCTCAACCTCCGGGCCGGGGATCAGCTTGATGACAGAATTTGCCGGCCTGGCGTATTATGCGGAAGTGCCCATTGTGATCTGGGACGTGCAGCGCGTTGGCCCCAGCACGGGGCTGCCTACGCGCACGTCGCAAGGCGACATCCTGTCCACACATTTTCTCGGCCATGGGGATACGCAACACATCCTGCTGCTCCCTGGCTCCGCGCAGGAGTGTTTTGAGTTCGGCTGGAAAGCGTTTGACATTGCTGAACGCATGCAGACTCCTGTGTTCGTGATGAGCGACCTGGACCTGGGCATGAACCAATGGATGACCAAGCCCTTCCAGTATCCCGAGACGCCGATGGACCGCGGCAAGATCCTGTGGGAAAAGGACCTGGAGGAACTAAAGAACAACTGGCAACGCTACAAGGATGTCGACAGCGATGGCGTTACCTGGCGCACGGTGCCCGGCAACAAGAACCCACACAGCGCCTGGTTTGCGCGCGGCACCGGCCACAACGAGGCGGCCAAATACAGCGAGCAGGCGGGCGATTGGGAAAACAACATGCAGCGCCTGAAGAAGAAGTTCGCCACTGCGAAGGAATATGTGCCGGCCCCTGACGTGTCCACGGCCAAAGGCGCCGAGATCGGCATCATCGCCTATGGCTCGGCAGATCCGGCGATCCTGGAAGCGCGCGATTACCTGGCCGAAGACGGCCTACAGACCGACTATCTGCGGTTGCGGGCGGTGCCCTTCCGGGACAGCGTGCGCGACTTCGTGACGGGCCACCGCAAGACCTACGTGGTTGAAATGAACCGCGACGGGCAGATGCACAAATTGCTGCAATTGGAGTTTCCACAGCTGGCCAACCAGCTGATCTCGATCCCCAAACATGACGGCCTGCCCCTGAACGCCCGCTGGGTGAAACAGGCGATCCAGGCCGAGGAGCAGAGCCATGAGTGAGAACGGACACACGAACGGAAAGACGGCGGCCCCAGCGGCTGGCAACGTCCAGCTGAACGTCGTTGGCCTCTCGAAGAACGATTATCGCGGCGCGCCGACCACGCTGTGCGCCGGCTGTGGGCACAACTCGATCTCGAACCAGATCATTGCCGCCGCCTTCGAACTCAACGTGGTGCCGGAAGACATGATCAAGCTTTCCGGCATCGGCTGTTCCAGCAAGAGTCCGGCTTATTTCCTTAACCGCAGCTTTGGGTTCAACAGCCTGCACGGCCGCATGCCCTCGGTGGCCACCGGCGCCATGTTCGGCGACCACCTGTTGAAATCGCTGGCCTTGAGCGGCGATGGGGACACGACCAATATCGGCATGGGCCAGTTCAAACACATCATGCGCCGCAACGTGCCCATGGTCTACATCATCGAGAACAACGGCGTCTACGGTCTGACCAAGGGCCAATTCTCTGCGACGGCCGAATCCGGCTTGCACCTGAAATACCAGGGGACCAACCCTTATCCGGCCGTCGATATCGTCCAGGAAGCCATGGCTTCGGGCGCCACGTTCGTGGCGCGCTCCTTCGCCGGAGATGCAAACCAGGTGAAGGGGTTGATCAAGGCCGCGCTGAGTCATAACGGGGTGGCCATTTTGGACATCATCAGCCCATGCGTCACCTTCAACAACAACGAAGACTCGCGCCATTCCTACGGGTGGGGCAGGGAACACCAGGAGCCCTTGCACGATTTCACTTATGTACCCCGCGAACAAGAAATCCAGGTAGGAGAGTTCCCCGAAGGGACAACTCGCACGGTGGAGCTTCACGACGGGTCCACGATCGTTCTCAAAAAGCTGGAGCGAGATTACGACCCGACGGATCGGGGGGCCGCCATGCGCCTGATCGAGGAATCGCACAATGAGGCCGTGCTGCTGACCGGCCTGATCTACGTGGAACCCGAGCGGCCTTCGCTGGCCGACCTGTATGGCCTACCCAAAGGGCGACCCTTGAATCGCATGGTCGAAAACGAACTGCGCCCGGCAAAGGGATTGATAGAAAAAGCCAACGCCATGATGTTCTAGTGAAAAAACGCCCCCGGCAATGGGGGCGTTTTATTAGGCTAGGCCAACTCTAATGCTGGCGGGGTTGTTGATAGCCCGTCCAGCGGATAGAATCGCACCAATCTAGGCAAGGAAGTCCCCGGAATGTTGAAAACTCTATTACGCATTATTGTCGTCCCGATCCTGGTTGTGTTCGTGGTCGCCCTGCCACTTAGCCTGGCGTTGCGAAACGTAGGCAATCTGCTTTTCGACGCCGAGATCACCAAGGCGCTGGCGCGCGAAAGTCTGATGGGCTCTGAGCTGGCCGCCAGTTTGGCACGCCAGAGCGCTCAGCAAATGGTCTCATCCGGCGGGGATGCTTCTGAAGAAGGCGGGGATTTCGATCCAGCCGCGATGTTAGGGAGCCTGACCGATGAGGACTGGCGTCAGATCACGGAGATCGTGGCCCCCGAGGATCTGGTGGCCCAAACCGTGGACGTGTTGGTGGATGCCTTCTCTGAATGGCTGAACGATGCCGATGCCAGCTTCCCCGATCTGCAGCTTGACTTGACCGCCCTTAAAGCCAACGCCGCCGAAAGGGGCAGCCAGGTGATGGTGGTGATCCTGGATACCCTGCCGGAGTGCAGCGCCGAGGCTGCATCTTCATTTGCAGCCGGGGCTGCAGAAGCCGAGGGACTTTCTGTCATCCCAGTTTGCCGGCCCGAGGAACCCATATACACAGAAGTGGTTACCCAGGCAGGCACTGCGTTAGGCCGTATGGTCAGCCGTACGCCGGACACCTTTGACTTAAGACAATTAACGCAAGGGCAAGACGCGCCCGAGGAATTGTTGAGATTGAAGGAAAGCCTGATCCGCTTGCGATTTGGCCTGGCCTGGGGTTGGGTGGCTGTGCTGGCTATCGGGCTGCTGGCCGCGGCCTTGGCGGCGAGCGGGTCCATTTCTTTCCTGCGCTGGGCAGGTTGGCCTATCCTGATCGCCGGCGTTATCACGTTGGCGTTAGGTCTCTCCGTGATGGTGTTCACTTATAGTTTCCTTGACAGCTGGTTGGCGGCAAGTGTTGGCGCCGACTCGGCTGCGATGGCCGTGTTGGCCAGCGCGGTTGCCGGGGGAGTGTTGAACCAGGCGGGGGGTCCGCTGCTATTGCAGGGGTTGATCGCCATGGCTGTGGCCTTGGCGGCCCTTGTGTATGCGCGGGTGCTGGACAGACGAAAAAGCTCACCGGGGATCCCAGTCAATCGCAGGAAGATCGGCTTATGAAAAACGGGAGGTGCACACCGCCCGTTTTCTTTGACTATTGACGCTGGCCGAGGGTAATGAGCATCACCAGGTTGGGCGGCCGCATGGCCCCGATGGGGTAGCCGGACGTAAGCACCACCTGTTGGCCCGGCTTCATGGTCGGCAGGCGCAAAAGCGTAGATTCCACGCCGGCCAGCATGTCATCCATATTGTCCGAAAGATCTGCCAGGATCGGATACACACCCCAATACAGCGACATGCGATTATAAGTGCGCGGCTCGGGGGTGAGCCCGAATATAGGAACGCGCGGGAAGGCTTTGGACATCAGCCGGGCGGTGCGGCCTGACGAGGTGAACACGGCGATGGCGGCCACATTCACATCCTGGGCCAGTTCACGCGCGGCACGCGTGATGGATACTGCATCATCGCGCATGGCAGCGCTGCTGGTGCCTTTCCAATGGCCCCACTGCTTGATATGCGACTCGGCCTCGCGCACGATGGCATCCATCATGGCCACCGTTTCCACGGGATATTTGCCCACGGCCGTTTCGCCTGAGAGCATCACTGCATCCGTGCCGTCAAAAATGGCGTTGGCCACATCCGATGCCTCAGCCCGCGTGGGGCGGGGATTCAGGATCATCGAATCGAGCATTTGGGTGGCCGTGATGACCAGCTTACCCTGTTGGTTGGCGGCGTCGATGATCTGCTTCTGAGCAATGGGCACGACTTCGGGAGGCAGCTCCACGCCCAGGTCGCCTCGGGCGACCATGACACCGTCGGCCACATCGACGATCTCGTGCAGGTTCTCCAGCGCCTCGGCCCGCTCCAGCTTGGCGATGACAGGAGTATCCAGCCGGCCGGGAGCGTGCTCGGCGATGGCCTGGCGCACGCGGGTCACGTCCTCGGCCTTGCGCACGAAAGAGATGGCCACGATGTCGACGCCCAATTCCAGTCCCTTCGCCAGGTCTTCTTTATCTTTCTGCGTGAGCCCCGGAATATCGATCTCGGCGCCAGGCAGGTTGATGCCCTTGTGCGATTTCAGTTCCCCGCCAACCACCACAGTGGCCTGCACGGAGTCTTTTTTTACCGCGGTCGCCTGCAGCTCCAGATTTCCGTCGTCGAGCAGGATGCGCCCGCCCTTTTGCACGAAACGAGGCAATTCGGCAAAGTCGACGGGAATGTCGGCTCCATTGGGCGCGGAATGAGCCGGAGCGTTCTGGGTGATGAGAGTTACGCTCTCCCCGCGGTGCAGGTCCATGAGGCCCGCCGGCAAGACGCCCACCCTGATCTTAGGCCCTTGCAGGTCCTGCAGGATGCAGATCGGTTTGCCGGCGCGTTGGGCGGCGCCACGCACGCGCTGGATGAGTTCGGCATATTCTGAATGGGTGCCGTGGGAGAAATTGAGACGGGCGACATTCATGCCCGCGTCAATCAAACGATCGAGCGTGCCCGCATCCTGGCTGGCGGGCCCCAGGGTAGCGACGATCTTAGCGCGTCGTTCAATATGGCGATCCATACGGGGATGATAACCCGCGCGGCCGCGGGGGGTTGCGAGGAAGCGTGGCTACGGAATGAAAGTGACGGCGGAGCTCCAGCAATTCCCCTTGTATCCGGTCTCCGTGCACACCGTGACGCGAATTGACACCGTGGCCCCGGACGCTACTCCATCAAGCGACACGGCAACGAAGGCCTCGCCGCCCGGCTTCAGGATCGGTCCTTCTCCGCCGGGGCAGGTGGTGGAGGTGGGTAAGAATTCGTTGTTGCCATCTGAGCGGCGGATCTCATCGCCGTTGACGTCGGATAGTTTCACGATGGCCGATTGATAAGTTTCAGGTCCGAGATTTAGCACACGCACAATGGCGTAGCGCGTGCCGCTGCAGGTGAGATTATCTACGTAACGGGCGGAGATGCCGGGCGCATGGGTTGGAGCAAAGGTAGGTGTGGGCAGGGTTGGGCCGGCCAGGAGCGGCAGGTTGAAAACATCCCCAAGGAAATCGAAGTCATCCTCCCAGAACACCCAGCAGGTCGATCCATCCTGTTCGGGGTTGGCCACCTGCCACCATTCGCCATTAGTGGCGCGCCCGTATACCAACACCGGCTGGCCCGGCGCCAGATCGGCGACTTTGCCAAAGCCGGCATCCGGCCCGGAGCGGCAAATGGCGCCGTCCGGGGGAACAACTTGCGGCGGGATGGCGGAAAGAGTCGCCTGGGCCGCAGCCGTGGCGGTGCCGCCGGCTTGGATCTGGGCGTTGGCGGTGGCCAGCGCGTTGACGGTTGCCTGCAGGGCGGCGTTTTCAGCTTCCGAGGTCTGCAAAGCCGCATCGGACTGGTTGGCTGCCTGGGCCGTGGCCACCTCGGCGTTCAGCGTGCCAGCCGCGGCGGTCTGCAGGGCGGACTGGTCAGTGGCGCCAGCGCAAGCGGAAAGGATGAGGGCAAGTACGCAAAGGAATAACAGGCTGGACTTCATATGAGTTATGTCTGAATTATAACGAACGCAACCGGGTTTTGTAACATTGGTTGTATGCTGTAGGTGATTCCAGCGTTCCTTTTTTCACAAAGATGACGACCATCTGCTGGGATTTGTTCCAACCATAAAAGGAGATGCAATGTCTGGATTTCATGTCGATATAGAGAAAAAGACCGAGAAGAACGATTACTTTCGCGAGGTCCTTTACACCGGACCGCATAGCCAACTGGTGGTTATGTCGCTGAAGGTCGGCGAGGACATCGGCCTGGAGACCCACCCGGATACCGATCAGTTCATCCGCATCGAAGACGGCAAAGGAAAAGCGATCCTAGACGGCGATGAGTTCAAGCTGGAGGAGGGATCCGCCATCGTTATTCCCGCGGGTACGGAGCACAATGTGATCAACACGTCCCCCAAGAAGGCGCTCAAGCTCTACACCGTCTACACGCCGCCGGAGCATGCCGATCACACCATCCACAAGACCAAAGCTGACGCGCAAGCTGCCGAAAAGGAGCATCATCCCGCCAAGTGATGTTTGCGAAAGGCGTTGACGGTATCCATTAAACGTGGAAGTTAACGCCGTTCGCGTTGGAGAACGCGCTCGGCTGCGCCGAGCTTGCCTTGCGATTGCTACGCAATCGCGGGAGAACGCGGGCGGCTAATCGCCGCCCTTGCCTTTGCGTGGCTGCGCCACGCGTTGCAGAAGCTACCCGGCTGCGCCGGATCACGCTTCTGCAGGGCTGTGAGAGCGGGTGCTGTGCGATTGCTACGCAATCGCGGGAGAACGCGGGCAGCTGGCGCTGCCCTTGCCTTCTCCATAATTGGCCAAAGGAGCGGGTGATAGGATTCGAACCCTTGCGAACGGCGTTGAGGGTAATTATCAAAGATGTGGAGGTTACGCCGTTCGCGTTGGAGAACGCGCTCGGCTGCGCCGAGCTTGCCTTCTCTATATCTACAATAGGAGCGGGTGATGGGATTCGAACCCACGCATACTTGCTTGGGAAGCAAGTGCCTTACCACTTGGCTACACCCGCGAGGTCTATATTTTACTGCGCTTGATGGGATTTATGCCTCATGCGCGATGCTATTCGTGTTTACCTCGATCGGCTTGATCTCCATCCTTAGGAGTAGCAGACCGCCGACGAAGGCCAGCAGCATGACCAGGCCGGCGAAGGCGAAAACGTAACGGCCACCGATGTTCTGGAATACAAAGCCGGCTGCGATCGGCCCGCCTATCAGCGCCAGGCTGCGCGCCGATTGGTAGAGACCCAACAGGTAGCCGCGCGTGCGGCGCGCCCCGAAACGGGTGGCCAGGGACTGCATGCTGGGTTCGCTGACCCCGGTTCCGAACGAGAAGGGTGCGAACAACAACACGGCCATCAGCGGGCCGGTAACCGCCGCCAGACCGAAGAGGGCGGTTGCCAGCGAAAGCTGGCCGATAAGCAGCAACCTGCGTTCGCCGAAGCGGCGTACCAAGGGGCGAATGAGCAGGAGCTGGGTGAGCACCTGGAAGAATCCGTTGAAGGCCAACATCAACCCGATGTAGAGTTGCACGCGTTCAGGAAAAGGCGTATTCGCAAAGATGACGTGGTCTGCATAGAGCGAATAACTGGAAGGGAGAGAAGAGAAGGCCATGGATCCTAAAAAGCCAATGGCGAGGATGAGCAGGAGGGCAGGGGTGCGCAGGATCTGTTTCCAGGGGATGCTCCTGCGCCCGCTGGCTCCATCGTCCGGTGCGTTACGCTCCTCCGTGGTGAGCGATTCCTTGAGGGTGAAGAGCGTGAGCAGCAGAGTGAAGCTGGTGATGATCGTAGCTCCGACAAAAGGGGCCACTTGCCCATAATTGCTAAGGATGCCGCCGAAGGCCGGTCCGAAAACGAAGCCGGCGCCAAAGGCCCCTTGAAGCAAGCCCAGGCCGCGAGCGCGCTCTTCGTCGGTGGTGAGATCGCTGACGTAGGCCTGCGCAATGGTGATATTGCCGCCGGTGATGCCATCCAGGATGCGCGCCGAAAAAAGAACGGCCATGCCGCCGGTTAGCGGCAGGGCGAGATTGAGGCTGTCGATCCACAGTCCAAGATCCCGGGCAAATATGAAGAGGATAAAGGCGGCTACGGTGCCCACCTGGCTGAAAATGAGCAGCGGCCGGCGCCCAAAGCGATCGGACAGGCGGCCAAGCACTGGCGCCGCCAGGAATTGCGCTGCGAAGAAGGCGCTGGACAGCATGGTGACCTGTACCAGAGTGCCTTGGAAGGTGCCCTCTGCGTACAGGGGCAAGACGGGGATTATGGCCCCAGCACCCAGAATATTGGTGAAGATGATGAGCAGGATGGGGTAGAGGCGTTTCAAGTCCATAAGCTGTATTGTCTGTTCCCGATTTCGGTGCTAGGCCCCCAGCCACTGGGCCGCGGCCTTAGGCAGGTCTGCGAGGCGCCCGCGCTTCACCGTACATTGCGGCAGCGAATCCATGAACAGGGAGCCATAGGTCTTGGTGAGGATGCGCTTGTCGAAGACGGCCACCACGCCGCGGTCGGATCGCGTGCGGATGAGGCGCCCGAAGCCCTGGCGGAAGCGCAGGATGGCTTCCGGCACCTGGTACTCGTAGAAGGGCGACTCGAAAGTTTCGGCGCGGGCGGCCACGATGGGATCGCTGGGCACATCGAAGGGCAGGCGGATGATGGCCAGCACGGAGAGCGCCTGGCCGGGGATGTCCACGCCTTCCCAGAAAGCGCGGGTGCCCAAAAGCACCGCGCCTTCGCTGGCCTTGAAGCTCTCCAGCAACGTGTGCGGCGAGGCGCCTTCGCCCTGTTCGTAGACCACGATGCCAGCCTCAGCCAGCGGCCCGGCGATGGCTTGCGAAGTCTTGCGCAGCTGCTCGTAGGAGGTAAAGAGCGCCAGCGTGCGGCCGGCAGTGGCTTTGCACAACTGGATCAGGCCGCGCTCCACCGCCATCTGGTACGGGCCGCGCTCGGCGGGCTCGGGGATGTCGTCCACCATGTAGAGCAGGGCGGCGCTCTCGTAATCGAAGGGCGAGCCCAGCGCCAGCTCATCGGCGTCAAAGGCGTTGAGGCGGCGTTTGATGTAGTCGAACTCCCCCGCGGCGGTCAGTGTGGCCGAGGTGAGTATGACGCTGGTCTTCTTATGCCAAAGGTGCTCTTCCATTAATTCGCCCACGTGCAGGGGAGCAGCCTGCAGGGTTAGCTGGTGCTGGCGCTGCGGGTTGATCTCCACCCAATAGACCATCGCCTCCTGCGGCTCGAAGACCAGGCCATTCACCTGTTTCTTCAATTCGCTCAAGCTGCGGAAGGCCAGCCCGATGTTGGAAAGCAAGTCCTCTACTTCGTCCTGCTCCCCCGTTGGAATATCCTTCATGCCCTTGCTGATCTGGTCAAGGATGCCGAGCAGCGGGTCCAGGGCGCGCAGGGCGTTATCCCAGGCCACCTCGACCGAGACCCAGTTTGGCTGGGCGCGGGTGCTATCGATGATGCGCTCCTGATGTGAATAATCGCCGAGGGGGCGGCCCTCGCGTTGCTCCAATAGAAATTGGGTGATGGCGGTGAACAGCGCGGTGAGATGGTTTTGGAATTGGATGGCTTTGGTCGTGGCTTCTTCGGCCAGCGCCTGCAGCGCGCCGTATAGGGCAGGTTGCAGCAGCCCCTGCGCCACGACCAACAGCCGCCCCAGATGGCCGGAATGGCTGCCGCCCAGGTCGCGCAGCGTGCGCTCGAGGTCCGGTTGCGCCAGCTTGTAGCTTAGCGCGCTGGTGGTGACCGCTTCCATGTGGTGGCCTTCGTCCACGATAAGGCGATCGTAATCGGGGAGCACGCGGCTGCCGGTGGCCACGTCGGCCAGCAGCAAGGCGTGGTTGACCACCAGGATATGCGCGGCTTCAGCGGCCTGATGGGCGCGGTAAAACGGGCACACGCCGCCCATGCGGCGCACGCAGGTCTCGTCGGTGCAGTTTTCGTCGGCGGCGGAGATGCGCGTCCAGACGGCGCGCTCGGCCGGACCATTCAGGTTGATCTCGCCGCGGTCGCCGCTTTGGGTATCCTGCAGCCACACCAGCACCTTGCCCAGCACGCGCAGTTCCTCGGGGGTTTCGGGGCCGCGGCGGCGCATGGCCACCAAGCGGCGCGGGCAGAGGTAGTTGTTGCGGCCCTTGAGCACCGCCGCTTTGATGGGCTGCCCGATGGCGGCTTCCAGATCAGGGATGTCCTTGTGGATCAGCTGATCCTGCAGATTGATGGTGTTGGTGGAGATCACCACGCGGTTATCGTTCTTCAGCGCCCACAGCGCGGCGGGCAGCAGATAGGCGATGGATTTGCCGGTTCCGGTGCCGGCTTCCACCAACAGGTGTTTGCCATCGCTGATGGCGATGGTGACGGCGCGGGCCATTTCCACTTGCTGGCTGCGATGTTCGAACTCGGCGAAATGCTTCGAAAAAGCGCCGCCGTGTTCGAGCATGGCGGCGACCTCCTCGGCATCCAGCGGCTTGGGCATTCCCTCGTCCCCCGGCTCGGGAAGGTCAGCCCGCCGCCGCGTGGTCTGTGGTGGTGGGAGCGTGAAGATAGGGCCGCGGGAGATCAGCCCATCCCGCCCGCCGGCGGCCACCACTTCCTCGGCACGCTGGCGCAAGGCCAGGCGGAAGGTCCATTCCCCGGGCCAGCTCAGTTCGTCGCCCAGTTGGCCGATCTCGACCAGCAGGTCGATGGGCAAGGCCAGCATCTTTTCGTAGAGCTGCTGATACACGGCTTGCGTGACGCGGGCATCGTCCAGGGCGCGGTGCGTGGCGGGCAACAACACGTTGAGCTGCTGCCCTAACGCGCCCAGGTTGTAGCGCCCAGCGCGCGGCATGAGCACCGAAGCCATATCGTAGGTGTCGATCGATTCGTTGTTGAGGAAGAGCCCGTGGCGGCGCAGGAAGGATAGATCGAAGGAAATGCGCTGGCCGAGGATGGGCGCATCGCCGGCGAACTTGGCCAGCTGGCCGGCAACCTCGCGGATGCCAGGCGCCTGGCGCACCATGTTGTCGGTGATGCCGGTGAGCTGCGTGATAAAGGGGGGGATGCGGCGGCCCGGGTTCACCAGCGTGGACCACTCGCCTTCGATGCGGCGGCCATCGAAGCGCACCGCGCCGATCTCGATGATGGCGTCGCTTTCGGGGTCGATGCCGGTGCTCTCAATGTCCACGGCCACGATGGTAGGCATCGACGCGCATTATAACATCTGTTCTAATTCAGTCCTATTGCCAGGATGAGGTGCTTGGTTGAGCGGTTGACTTATTGACCAACTCGCCCTTCCACTGCCTACTGAATGACCATTCCACTAACTTGTGACAAAGCGGACTATAATTATCGTTTGTGCCGCAGCCCAGTTTAACTGCGGAAAATCGGAGAAAGCAGCATTGAAGGACGCCTCAGACAAGAAACTGGCGGATATCGCCAAACGTGACGACCATATCGAATACAGGCAGGTGGGGGCCAGACCAAAGCAGACATTCGTAGCTTGGCTTATCGGACGAGCACTCCCCTCGGCAGACGCGCCACACCAGACCATCGGCAAGGCTGTCGGCCTGGCCGTGTTCGCCTCTGACGCCCTGTCCTCCACGGCATACGCTACTCAAGAGATCCTGGTGATCCTGGCGCTGGCCGGGACCGGCGCTTTTGGCCTTTCAATTCCCCTTTCCCTAGCCATCATTGCTCTGCTCATTATTGTTACCTTTTCATATGAGCAGACCATCCATGCCTACCCAAGCGGCGGCGGCGCCTATATCGTAGCGCGCGAGAATCTGGGCGAGCTGCCCGCGCTGACCGCCGGAGCTTCTTTGCTGGTCGACTACGTGCTTACTGTGGCGGTGTCGGTCTCGGCAGGCGTTGCTCAGCTGGTGTCCGCCTTTCCGTCGCTGCTTCCCATCCAGGTTGAGGTGGCAGTAGTGATGGTATTTTTCATTATGCTGCTCAACCTGCGCGGAGTGCGTGAATCCGGCACCTTCATCGCCATCCCTTCGTATTTTTTTATTGCCATGCTTTTCTTAACGGTAGGGACGGGCTTCTTCAAATTCTTCACAGGGTCCTTGGGAGGGGTTGTCGATCCTCCCCAGCTCGAGCTGATCGGCCCAATCACGGGGATTTCCTGGTTCCTGATCCTAAAGGCATTTGCCAGCGGCACAGCCGCGCTCACAGGCATCGAAGCCATCTCCAACGGGGTGACCGCCTTCAAGGAACCTCGCTCTCATAACGCAGGTGTCACCTTGCTGTGGATGGGCGCGATCCTTAGCACCTTGTTCTTTGGAGTCACTTTCCTAAGCTATCAGATCGGCGCGGTGCCTTCCTTATTTGAAACGGTTATTTCGCAGATCGGGCGAACGGTGTTCGAGGGACGCGGCCTGGCGTACCTTGGCGTGGTGGCATCGACCACTATCATTCTTATCCTGGCGGCCAACACGGCCTTTGCCGGCTTCCCGCGATTAGGCGCCTTGATCGCAGAAGACGGCTTCCTTCCCCGCCAGCTTACTTTCCGGGGCAGCCGCCTGGTCTATTCGCGCGGTATCGCCTTGCTGGCCGTCGTGGCGGCTATTCTTATTGTTGTTTTCCAGGCCAGGGTGACCGGGCTAATTCCCTTGTATGCCATTGGAGTATTTCTCTCATTCACGCTTTCTCAAGCTGGATTGGCGCGGCGTTGGTGGAAGGCAGGGAAGAGCCCGAAACCATCGCCAAAGCGCGGCCAAAAGCAGGGCAAGCAAAGCCGCGAAACGTTGTCCTATGACCCCAAATGGTTGCCGAAGATGGTTTTCAATGCTTTGGGCGCAGTCACCACTCTATTCGTAACGTTGATCTTCGCGATCACAAAATTCAGTGATGGCGCATGGATCATAATTATTATTTTGCCGCTGTTGGTCTATCTGTTCATTGTCATCAATCGGCATTATAAGGATTTGGCCGATCGGCTTAGCTTGCAAAAATACAAAGCTCCCAAGGCGATCCGCCGCCAACGCGTGATCGTTCCGGTCTCGGGGGTGCATCGCGGCACTCTGGCTGCTGTGCGCTACGCCCGCTCGATAAGCAAGAACGTTACGGCAGTGCATGTGGCCACAGACGCCGAGGAAGGCGAGAAACTGCTGCTCAAGTGGCAGCAATGGACCGAGAATATCAACCTGATTATCCTGGGTTCGCCCTACCGGCTGCTCTATGAGCCGCTGTTCAAATACATCAAAACAGTGGCAGCCGAAGCCGGGCAGGACGAAGTGGTGACGGTGGTTGTGCCGGAGTTCGTGCCGCGCGTATGGTGGCATGGCTGGCTGCACGCCCGCGCGGCGCAGCTGCTGCGCTGGAGGCTACTGTTCACGCCCAAGGTCGTGATCGTCGAAGTCCCGTACGTGGTTGATTAGTTTCGATAGTTGGATAGTTTGATAATAAAAAAGCGGCGCAGATGCGCCGCTTTCTGTTTGGGGATGATCCTTAGCGCTCTCCGCGCGCCTCGGATAACATAGCTGGCCGCCTTGGATTGCCTGAGGCGAGTTCTGCCTTCGCGATGGGGCCTATGGCCAGGCTTCAGCCCTTGGCAAACTCGGAAACGATGCGGGCGACGTGCTGGGAGGCTTTCAGGTACAAGTCCTCGCGGATGTTCTCGTTGGGGGCGTGCACTTGGTTGCCGGGGTAACCAAGGCCCGCAACTGCCACGGGCAGTTTGAGGAAATGCAGGAAGGCGTGATTCGGCCCTGAGCCACCCGACATGGGATCGATCAACTGCGGCACGCCGTAGACATCCTTAGCAGAGTCCACCACCAATTTGAGGAAGGGATCCTTAGGCTCATTGCGGCCTGGCGCTTCTCCGCCCAAATAGGTGATCTTGACGTCATCGAAGCCTTGCGCATCAAGATGGGCGCGCAGGTTCTTTAGGACTTCTTCAGGCGTCTGGTTGGGCACCAGGCGGAAGTCAACCTTGGCCGAGGCCTTGGCGGGCAGCACCGTCTTGCTTCCGGCTCCCTGGTAGCCGGAGCTCAGTCCACAGATCGTGCAGGTGGGCTCCAAAACTTCCTGCAAGTGCAGTTCCGGGTGGCTGCGCGTGCCGCGCAGGAATTCCTGCACGCCATAGCGCTGCTTGTATTCGTCGCCTTCATAGGGTAAGGCAGAGGCCAACTGGCGATCCAATTCGCCGGGGGCCAGCACGTTATCGTAATGGTGCGGAATGCGGATGCGCTCATCCGGGCCTTTGAGAGTGGAAAGCGCCCACACCAGCCGCCAGGCTGCATTGGGGAAGATCGATCCGCCCAGGCCGGAATGCACATCCTGGGTCAGGCATTCGATATCCAGTTGCACGTAGCAGATGCCGCGCATGCCCAATACCTGAACCGGAACATCGCGGTGGTCCACGTAGCCGAATTCCCAGATGCAGGCATCCGCGGCCAGCTTGCGCGCATGCTTCTCCACAAAGGCGGGCATGTGCACGCTGCCGATCTCTTCCTCGCCTTCGACCACGAATTTGATGTTGCAGGGCAGTTCATCGCTCTGGGCTAGCAGCGCATCCAGCGCGAAGAGACGGCTGACAAAGTGGCCTTTGTCATCGCTGACCCCGCGGGCGAACATCTTCCCATCGCGGCGGGCTGCTTCAAAAGGCGGGCTCACCCAAAGTTCCAGCGGTTCCGGTGGCTGCACGTCATAGTGGTTGTAGAACAGCAAAGTCCTCTTCCCTTTGCCCTTGCGCTCCCCGTAGACTACCGGCGAGCCGCCCGAAGGCAGGATCTCGGCCTTGAAGCCGCGGCGCTCCAGCATGCTGGCTACCAACGCAGCGCATTCGTCCAGGCCGCGGTTCTGGGCTGCGATGCTCGGGATGGCGCAGAGCTTGGCCAGCTCCTCGAGGCTTTCATCCAGGTTCGCGTGTAGATAGGTATCCGCTGCTTTCAGATCGGTCATCGCTGCTCCTTTAACCAAAGATCCCCGCCCCGGCCATTGCCACGACGGTCATGCGTAGTATTTTGCCGGCGGCGCACCAGGCCAGGAAACGCAGCACCGGCATGCGCAAGGCGCCGGCGGCAATGCCGCCGAGATCGAACACCGGGTTAGGCACCGCGGCCAGAAGGAATATTGTAAATCCGCCGTACTTCTTTACCCAGGTCTCCAGCCGCTGATAGGTGGAATTGTCTTCGATCAGGGCTTGGCCGCTGCTGCCCGCCAAATATCCGGAAAGCTCCCCTAGCGCCGCTCCGCTGCCCGCCGCCAAGCCCAGGCCTATCGGGGAAAGGTGCGCGCCCATAGCGAAAACGAGGAGCATAGCCGGAGCCGGGATGACGATGGTGGCATTGGCCAGCAGCGAGATCAGGAAGATGCCGGCATAGCCGTATTCCTGCAGGGCGGCCACCTGCTCCTCAGGGATGGCCAGGATGGCCAGACTGAAGGCGACGACAAGGACAATGGCCAGGACGTGCCCCGGCGTCCAGCGGCCAAGGCGCGGCATCTTGCTTACGTTTCGGAGATGGTAACGGAGATCAGCTCCCCAGCCGGGGCGTTCTTTTGGCTGGGGTCTCGCTCCGGGATGGCCATGAGCACATCTTCGCCCTGGGTGAGCTGGCCGAACACCGTGTGCTTGTTGTCCAAGTGCGGCGTAGGCCGGTGGGTGACGAAGAACTGCGAGCCGTTTGTGTTCGGGCCGGCGTTGGCCATGGAAAGGATGCCGCGTTTATCGTGCCGTAACGAGGGATGGAATTCATCTTCGAACTTGTAGCCGGGTCCGCCGCTTCCCGTGGCCGTGGGGTCCCCGCCCTGGGCCATGAAGTCGTTGATCACCCGGTGGAATTTGGTGCCGTCATAGTAGCCTTGGCGAGCCAGGAAGACGAAATTGTTCACTGTCTTGGGCGCCTCAGCGGCGAAGAGCTTGAAGACTATTTCACCCTGGCCGGTCTTGAAGGTGGCGGTGTACCCCTTTTTGGGATCGATCTCCATGGCTGGGGGGCTGGTCCATTGCTTGGTCATTGGGCTTGGGTCCTTTCACGGGGGCTGGTTTCACTGAATTCGCGCAGTTTGGCTTCGATGCGCGCCATGAATACATCCATCGCCACCTCGTTGTATCCGCCCTCCGGAATGATCAGGTCGGCGTAACGCTTGGATGGCTCGACGAATTCGAGGTGCATGGGGCGCACGGTGGCTTCGTATTGGTGCACGACGGACTGCATGGTGCGGCCGCGGTCCTGGATATCGCGCTGCAAACGGCGGATGAAGCGGATATCGGCGTCCGTATCCACGAAGAGCTTCAAATCGCAGATCTCGCGCATGCGCGCATCGGTAAAGAGCAGAATGCCCTCGACCAGCACGATGGGCCGCGGCTCGATGCGCTGGGTCTGCTTGGTGCGCGTGTGCGTGGTGAAATCATAGGTGGGGACGTCCACCGCCTGGCTGGCGCGCAGCTGCCGGACGTGCTCGACCATCAGGTCCGTTTCCAGCGAGTTCGGATGGTCGAAATTGGTAGTGGCGCGTTGGGCGGGGGCCAATGCGCTCAGGTCCTTGTAGTAAAAGTCGTGCTGGATATAGGCCACACGGTTGCGGCCGGCGCGCTGCAGGATGGTTTGCGAAACGGTGGTCTTGCCGGAGCCGCTACCGCCGGCAATGCCGATGACCAAAGGAGTGGGGGAGGCGCCGACCATGTGGCGATTATAAGGGAAAGAGGCGAAGGGAGCCTGGAGATGCAATTGCTACCTTGCAGATGACAACCAGCCGGCGGCGACTGCTTATAATGACGCGGTCATGCCTTCCGCCTATGATCGCGAAATCTACAGCCGCACCTTTGCGCGTCTGCTCAACCAGGGGCTCAAGAGGGGAAAGGGAGATGCGCGCCTGGCGCTGCAATGGCTGGAAAAGAAGTATCGACTGTTGCCCGCCTTGCTTTTCAGCCGCCACCGCCCTGAGGTCAGTGACGCTTATCTGGACGTGCGCGAGCACTTCCTAAAGCGGATAAAAGAAGAGGTTAAAGAAGCAAAGGGCTAGAGGCGGGATGTCTTGGGTACCCCCATGCTATTAGGAAATGGTAGAGCCACCGGTGGGACTCGAACCCACGACCCGTCGCTTACGAAGCGACTGCTCTGCCAACTGAGCTACGGTGGCGGTTACAAAATTGGATTATAACCGTATCAAATAGTCAGTCATTTTAAACAATCAGAGAGTAGGAAACGATTCTCCTTGCGGTGATGATTTGAATATTGCCATGCTTTCCTATCACACCAGTCCTCTGGCAGCGCTTGGCGGCAAGCACAGCGGCGGGATGAATGTTTATGTTCGCGAACTAGGCGTTGGGCTTGGCAAGCTCGGTCACCGCGTGGATATCTTCACACGCGGCGCGCGGTACGAAGAAGCCGATGTGGCTGCCGGCGTCCGGCTGGTCACCTTGCCGGCCGGCCCGGGTGCTGAACCTGCCAAAATTGAGTTGGCTGCGTATATCCCCGAATTTGCCGAAGCGATGCTGGAGTACCAACGCGAGGGTCCCAGCTACGATCTGATCCATGCCCACTACTGGATGTCGGGCCTGGTCGGCGCGCAGCTTAAGTCCGCCTGGAAAGTACCGATGGTTTTGATGTTCCATACGCTTGGATTGGTGAAGAACCGCATCACGGCTGCGGGCGAGCATGAGAGCGATGAGCGCATCCGCGGGGAGCGGCGAGCGTTGATGGCCGCGGATATGGTGGTGGCGGCCACGCCTGCCGAGCAGGCCGATCTGCAATGGCTCTATGAGGTTCGCAGCGACCGCATCTGCGTGATCCCGCCGGGGGTGGACCTGCAGCTTTTCCATCCAATGGATAAGGATGCAGCGCGGGCGAAGCTCAGGCTGCCAGCCAATGCCAATGTGGTGCTTTTCGTGGGCCGCATCGAGGCGCTGAAGGGCATCGATACCCTCATTCGAGCTGCCCATTTGATAGTTAGTGAAGGGGCCAGGGAGGCGACGCTGCGCGTCCAGGTCGTCGGCGGGGACGTGGACGAGGAGCTAGAGGTCATGGGCACCGAGATGGCCCGCCTGCGGTCACTGGCCAGGGAACTTGGCGTGCAGGATCGCATCGAGTTCCTGGGCAGCCGCCGGCAGCGGGATCTGCCTGGCTATTACGCCGCGGCAGACGTCGTGGTTATGCCCTCCTATTCCGAATCGTTCGGCATGGTGGCTCTGGAGGCTATGGCCTGCGCCCGCCCTGTAGTGGCTTCCCGAGTTGGCGGGCTAGCTTACCTGGTGCAGGATGGCGCCACGGGCTTCCATGTGCAGGAAGGGAATGCCGAGGAACTCGCCAATCGATTCGCAGACTTGCTTAGCGATGAAAACCTGCTTGAGCAGATAGGGGCAGCCGCCAGGCGGGCAGCAGAAGATTATTCCTGGGAGCGAACCGCAAATGAGATCCATGCCTTATATGGAAAGCTAACCCAGCCAGCAGTTGGCTAGAATGTAAAAACAGCCACTTGATGGTGGCTGTTTCCATGACGGAAAACCGTTAATCCGCAAACCGCTTGTGTGGGCGCGGGGGGACTCGAACCCTCGACCTCACGGATGTGAACCGTGCGCTCTA
>JBBDXR010000008.1:0-35967 GCA_040902205.1 Anaerolineales bacterium
ACCTGGGCGAAGCCCTGCGCCGCATCGGCGAAGGCGCCGCCATGATCCGCACCAAAGGCGAGGCCGGCACCGGCGATGTGGTGGAAGCTGTGCGCCACGCCCGCTCGGTGCTGGGCGACATCCGCCGCTTGCAGACCATGCCCGACGAAGAGCTGATGGCCTTCGCCAAAGAACTCGGCGCGCCTTACGAGTTGCTGAAAGAGACCAAGGAACTCGGCCGCCTGCCCGTGGTGAACTTCGCCGCCGGCGGCATCGCCACCCCGGCCGACGCCGCGCTGATGATGCAGCTGGGCGTGGACGGCGTGTTCGTGGGCTCCGGCATCTTCAAGTCCGGAGACCCTGCGCGCCGCGCCGACGCCATCGTCAAGGCCACCACGCACTTCAACAATCCCAAGATCCTGGCCGAGGTCAGCCGCAACTTGGGCGAGCCCATGGTAGGCCGCCAGGTGACGGACATTCCGAAAGAAGACCTGATCGCCCAGCGGGGCTGGTGAAGCAAGTGAATAGTGAAAGGGGAGCAGTGATAAGGAAACCGCAGTCGTTCAGAGTATTTCCTGTTCCCTATTCACTGATCACTACTCACTCTGTTCTTCCCTATTCACTTTTCATCATTCACCATGTTGATCGGCGTACTGGCTCTTCAGGGTGATTTTGCCGAACATCTCGCCATGCTTGCACGCCTGGGCGTGCAAGTTCGCGAGGTGCGCCTGCCCGTGGATCTCGTGGACCTCGATGGTCTGATCATCCCCGGCGGCGAGTCCACCACCATCGGAAAGTTGGCCGTGGACTTCGGGCTCATCGAGCCGCTGCGCAAATTCGGAAAGAGCAAGGCCATTTACGGCACTTGCGCCGGGGCGATCTTTCTCTCCAAGGATGCGAGCCGCGAGCAGCCGCTGCTCGGCTTGATGGACATCACCGTCGAACGCAACGCCTTCGGCCGCCAGGTGGAAAGCTTCGAAGTGGACCTGGATATTCCCGCCCTCAAGGACGTTGATAAACACAACAGCCCCATGCACGCCGTCTTCATCCGCGCCCCGCTCATCGAGAAGGTCTCGGGGGCGGCCGAGGCGCTGGCTTCGCTGCCGGATGGGCGCATTGTGGCCGCTCGCCAGGGCAAGCTGCTGGCCACTGCCTTCCATCCCGAGCTGACCGGGGACGACCGCTTCCACCGCTACTTTCTTAAAATGGCCGGATGAAGACCGCCAATTTTCGCCCGAATCGGCGCGACATTTCAGCCACTGTTGTAGAATAGCCGCGTGTTACGCCAGTTCACAATTGCAGACTACGGCCTGCTGCGCAAACTGGACAAGCAGACCATTTACCTGAATAACCAATTTCTGCTCACACGGGGAACGGGGGCCAGTTCGCGGGGGGCGCTGTTCTCGCCGTTGTCGGCCTTCACTGGCCTGTATACCTTCATTAGCGACGACCGCCGCTCCCGGCCGCCTATCTTCTGCCAGGCGCTGTTCCCCGCCGGTTCTTTGCTGGCGTTCTGTGTCCTGCTGGCCCCTTCGACAGCGGTGGATTCTCCGGAGTTAGGCGAAGTGCTGGAAAGCGCCACCCGGGAGTTAGCCGCCCGCGGTGCCCATGGCCTCATCGCCGAGATCGAGGAAGTGCACCCGGCCTTCAAGGCGCTGCGCCAATCCGGTTTCAGCATCTACGCCCGCCAGCGAGTTTGGAAAGTTACCCAGGCGCCGCGCTCCGGCGATGGCAAATCGGGCTGGCGGCCGGCGCTGGACCGCGACCAGTTTGCCATTCACCTTCTTCGCAAGTCCCTGGTCCCCGGCCAAGTGCAGCAGATCGAGATCGAACGGAGCGCCGCGCTGGACGGTTATGTGCTGCGCCGCGAAGCGGAGATCTTGGCTTACGCCGAAGTGGTGCGCGGTCCACATGGCACCTGGGTGCAGCCTTTCGTTCACCTGGATGCCGAGCCGTTTGATGGCGCCTTGGCTGAGCTTATTGCCGGCCTGCGGCCGCGCAGCAGCCGGCCCGTTTACCTTTGCCTGCGTTCCTACCAGGATTGGCTACAGGCTCCCTTAGAGAATCTGGGCGCCCAGGCAGGCCCGCGCCAAGTGGTGATGGCCAAGCGCACCAGCCTGCCCCTACTCGTGGAAGAGCCGCGCCGCGTGGCCGTCCCCAGCCGCAACGCCGAACCGACCACCCCCATCCATGCGCCGCAGCCCCAGGCGCACTATGAAACTGAACGGATCAGTAATGACCAGACGCCAAATTACCGATGACATAGACGCCCTGCTGTCTGTTCTTCCCAAAGATATTGAAGCTGCGGTCAGGGAGCGGAACAACACCGGCGACCTTTTGGAAGTGATCCTCGATCTCGGCCGCGTGCCTACCTCGCGCTTGACCACCGAAGAAGTGGTGCTGGTAGAGCGCGAGGTCACCACGGCCGATATTGAATTCGTGGTCAAGGGCCTCGGCGATTTCGACGAGGACAACCGCGCCGGCATCGAGCGCACCCTGCACCGCATTTCCGGCATCCGCAATCGCCGCGGCGATGTGGTGGGTCTCACCTTACGCGTGGGGCGCGCCGTCTTCGGCACCTTCGACATCATTCAGGATCTGATCGAGGAAGGTAAGAGTCTCTTGTTGCTGGGCCGCCCCGGGGTGGGCAAGACCACTTTGCTTCGCGAAGCGGCTCGTTTCCTCGCCGAGAAAAAACGCGTCGTGATCGTCGATACGTCCAACGAGATCGGCGGGGACGGCGACGTGCCGCACCCGGCTATCGGCCGGGCGCGCCGTATGCAGGTGGCCACCCCCTCGCGCCAGCACGAAGTGATGATCGAGGCGGTGGAGAACCACAGCCCCGAGGTCATTGTCATCGATGAGATCGGCCGCGAGCTGGAAGCCATGGCGGCGCGCACCATCGCCGAGCGCGGCGTGCAGCTCATCGGCACCGCCCACGGCAATTCGCTGGAGAACCTGCTGCTCAACCCCACTCTCTCCGATCTGGTGGGCGGCATCGAATCGGTGACCCTTTCCGATGAAGAAGCCCGCCGGCGCGGAACGCAGAAGACCGTGCTCGAACGTCGTTCACCGCCCTCCTTCGATGTGCTTGTCGAGATCCAGACCCGCGACCAATTGGCCGTGCAGCGCGATGTGGCCGCCTCGGTGGACGCCTTGCTGCGCGGCTACCCGTTGACGCCCGAATTGCGCGTGCGCGACGAAAGCGGCGAGATCCAGGTGAAGAAAGCCGCCGAACCGGTGCGCAAGCCGGCGCGCGGCTCAGCCTCCTCCGGCCCGCGCCGCTCCGAGCCCGCGCCTGCGCCCGTCGCCGGACCAGCCTACGCCCGCGCCGTCAGCGAACCGCGCCCTGCGCCGAGCGCCCCTACCCGCCGCAATGGCGCCGGCATGCAGCCGGTGCGGGTCTACCCGTATGGCGTGGCGCGCAACCGGCTGGCCAACGCCGCCAAGCGCCTGGGCGTGCCCGCCATCCCTGTGAAGGATCCCAGCGAAGCGGATGTGCTGGTCACCCTGCGTTCCTATTACCGCAAGCGCCAGCGCTCCATCGTGGACGCCGAGCAGCGCGGCATGCCTGTGTATGTGCTGCGTGCCAACACCGTGACACAGATGGAGCGTTTCCTGGGTGGCTTATTCGAGCTCCCCGGGCCGAGTGAAGAAAACGGCGGTGTCGAAGAACAGATGCACAACACACAGCAGGCGATCAACGCCGTGCTGAACGGCGAGCGCTGGGTGGAACTGCCGGCTGCTTCCTCATACGTGCGCCGCCTGCAGCACGCCCTCGCCCAGCAATCCAACCTGGTGTCCCACTCCTACGGCAAAGAGCCCAATCGCCGGGTAAGGATATTTAGGGAGTGACCCGTAATTGGTAAGTAGTAATTACCAATTGCCAATTACTAGTCCTATGAAACACATCGGTATCGTTGGCGTGTCCTATGAAGGCGCCGCCTTGTGCTACCGCACTATCATCCAGGAAGCAAAAGAGTGGCTCGGACCTTTTCAGAACCCGGAAGTGACGCTACATAATCTCAGTTGGGCTCGCTACCACTATCCATCCGAAGCCAACGAGTGGAGCAAAGTAAGTGATGCGATTTTGGAATCGGCTAGCAAGCTGGCGCGCATCGGGGCCGATTTTTTGATCTGTCCGGATAACACAGTGCATGTTTCCATCGACCCGATCATTGAGAAGTCTCCGCTCCCCTGGATCCATATAGCCGAAGAAGTCGCTGGCGAAGCAAGAGCCAAGGGCTACAAACGCGTGGGGCTGCTCGGAACGCAGCCGCTGATGGAAGGCCCGGTGTATCCCCGGCGCTTCGACCCGCTCGGCATCGAGCTGATGACGCCTACGCTGGAGCAGCGGCAACAAGTGCAAAGATGCATCGTGGACGAACTGGTCTACGGCACGATGCTCCCCGACACGCGCAGATATTTCCAAACCCTGATCGAGGGCTTTGCTGAGGCGGGTTGTGACGCGGTGGGTCTGTGCTGTACGGAGATCCCGCTGCTCATCGCCCCCGAGGATTCCGTACTGCCGACGCTGGACTCGACGCGGCTTTTGGCCCGCGCCGCGCTTAGGGAGGCGACTCGCTAGGGCGGTTTGCAAAAACCGCCCTAACAAAAAGCGCGCCTCACGGCGCGCTTCTTGATCCCTGATTCCTGTTCCCTGATCCCGATTAGTGATGATGCCCATGCGAATGCACGTGGCCGTGCGCCATTTCCTCGCCGGTGGCCGGGCGCAGGCCCACGATCTTGACTTCGAAATGCAGTTCCTTGCCGGCCAGCGGGTGGTTGAAATCCATGGTGGCCGTATCGCCCTGGATGGATAGCACCTTGCCGTACATCTCGTTTCCCTCTTTGTCCTTGAGTTCAAGTTCCATGCCCACTTCGGGCGTTACTTCATCGGGGAATTCGCTAAGCGGTACTTCGTTGATCAGCTCCTTATCCACTTCGCCGTAGCCGGCCCCCGGCGGCACCACCACGGACTTGCGCTCGCCGACTTTCATGCCGGCCAATTCGCTCTCCAAGCCGGAGATGATGTTGCGATGTCCTTGCAGATACTCCAGGGCATCTTCGTCGCCGGCTTCATCCAATACCTCGCCGTCCACGGTGAGTTTGTAGGCCAGGCTCACTACCATGTCATCTACTATGATTTCGGGTTTGTCTGCCATTGTTTCCCTTCTTTAACGAACCGGGCAACTTTACCATACCCATCCAAACTTCCAGTTGCTCACCCTGCCCGAACGGCTGATGCCCCTTTGCTCCCGTACGAATAGACTTTCTAACAGGAAAACAATATTCAACTGATAGTCTAAGGAGCAATATGCCCAAGAATCCCGCCCTACAACACTTGTCCTCCGCCCTAGCCGATGCCGTGCAAGCCGCCGGCGTCTCCGTGGTCACCGTGGATGCCCGGCCGCGCTTCCCCGCCTCCGGCGTGCTCACCGCTCCCGGCTTCGTCCTCACCGCCAGCCACGCCGTGCAGGAAGATGACATCAAGGTGACCTTGCCCGATGGCGAAGAACTGAGCGCCGACCTGCTCGGTCGCGATCCGCACAGCGACCTGGCGCTGCTCAAGCTTTCCGCGGCCAAGGGCGCCGCCGCGCAGACCAACGAGGATCCGCAGGTCGGCCAACTGGCGCTGTCTCTTGGCCGCCCTACGCCCGAAGGCATGCAGGCCAGCCTCGGCATCGTCAGCGCCGTCGGCGGCCCGCTGCGCTCGCATCACGGCGGCCTGCTGGAAAGCTATCTGCGCACGGATGCCATCCCGTACCCCGGCTTCTCCGGCGGCCCGCTGGTGGATGGCGAAGGCCGCGTGCTGGGCATCAACACCTCGGGCCTCGGCATGGGCGCTTCGCTCACCATTCCGGCCAAGTTGGCCTGGAAGATCGCCGCGGCCATTCAGGAACACGGCGGCGTGAAGCGCGGCTACCTGGGCGTTCGTTCCCAACTGGTTGAGATTCCGAAGGATGCGCTGAAGCGCGAACAGGCCACCGGCTTGCTCGTCATGGGTGTCGAGAAAGACAGCCCGGCCGCGACTGCCAAACTCATCGTCAGCGACCTCATCGTGGGCTTTGCCGGCCAGCCGGTAGCCGAGCATGACGAATTGCTGCTGCAGCTCAATAGCGGCGTAGTAGGTAAGGCCGTCGATGTCGAAGTGCTGCGCGGTGGCAACCAGCAAATTGTGAAGGTCACCATTGGAGAGCACGAAGAAGCCGAAGAACACCATCATCACCGTCACGGCCGCCACCGCCGCTGGAGGCGCTGATGGTACTGCCCTTTGATCTGACACCTGCCATCGCCGCGGCCAAGCCGAGTCTGGTAACCGTCTTCGGCCGCCGCAATGGCGCAGGCGCCGGCATCCTGTGGAGCGCGGATGGCCTGGTGCTCACCAACCGTCATGTGCTCGGCCGCCACGCGCCGCGCGTCTTACTGGCCGATGAACGCCAGCTTGCCGCCGAGGTCGTAGCCACCGACGAAGAAGTCGATCTGGCTTTGCTGCGCATCGATGCGCAAGGTCTGCCCGCGGCCACCATCGGCGACTCGACCCAACTGCGCGTCGGCGAGCTGGTCTTCACCCTCGGCCACCCCTGGGGCCAGCGCAATGCGGCCAGCTTCGGCATCGTCAGCCAACTGGGCAACGCGCAGACGCACGGCCGCCGCGGTCTTATCCCCATCATCCGCACCGACGCGCACCTAGCGCCGGGCAATTCCGGCGGTCCGCTGCTCAACGCATTAGGCGAAGTAGTGGGCATCAACACCATGATTGTGGGAGGCGACCAGGGCATCGCTATCCCCACTGCGGTGGCCCTGGACTTTGTGGCCCAGGCAAAAACTCGTGTAGAGGCGCTCAGGTATCAGTGAACCGGGATCAAGGTGTCCCCGATTCCTGATTGCCTGATCCCTGATTTCCCTTCCATGATCCGCCTCGCCATCCTCGCACCAACGCCCACTTTACGCAGCGGCCTGCGCGCCCTGCTGGCTTCCGATGAGCGCATCGAGGTGGTGGCCGAAGCGGACGCCATTGCCAATCTGGATCTCGAGCAATTGGACGTGTTGCTGGTTGCAAGTGAAATAACCTCGCTCGCCGCCTTGCGCCATCCGCTCGCCCAACAAAGTTCACCTCCCGCCGTATTGCTGTTGACCGACGACGCACATGCGTCCCGCACCCTGGCTTCGCTGCCCGTGCGCGCCTGGGGCTTGCTGCCGCCGGATGCCACCGAGGAAGAATTGCTGGCCGCCGTGTTTGCCGTGCATGAAGGGCTGCTGGCTGCCGCGCCGGCGCTGATGCAACCTTTGCTCGGGCCTGCCCTGTCGCTGGATGAACGTGACGCCGAAGAACTCACCCAGCGCGAAGGAGAGGTGCTGCGACTATTGGCGCAAGGGCTGGCCAATAAGCAGATCGCCGTGCGGCTCGGCATCAGCGAGCACACGGTGAAGTTCCATGTATCGGCCGTTTACGCCAAGCTGGGCGTCACCAGCCGCACCGAAGCCGTGCGCCGCGGCGCGCGGCTGGGGCTGATCGTGCTTTAGCGAGGATGCCTTGATGAATCGGTTTTACAAATTCGTTATAGCTGTTCATTTGGTCTTGTATAAAGTCTCACGCGGCGCCCTTGGCGGGTCGCTGGTGAACTTGGATGTACTCTTATTAACCACCACGGGCCGGAGTAGCGGAAAGCCGCGCACAACCCCGCTTTGTTTTTTCAGGGAAGGGGATGATTACGTGCTTATCGCTTCCAATGGTGGTTCCGATTCTCATCCCAAGTGGTTGTTAAACCTAAAAGACAATCCGAGTGTGCGTGTTCGCGTAAAAGACAAGGAATTCACCGCTACCGCCAGGCAGGCAACCCCCGAACACCGGAACCATTTATGGGCCAGGCTGCTGCAGGTTTCTCCCTGGTACGACAGGTACGCAAAAAGAACCCAACGGGTGATCCCTTTGGTCCTCTTGCATCCGGCGTTGTCAGGATAAAATAGACGATCTTCGATATGTACGGCGGCTGGTGGCGTTTCCTTTCCTACGACGAGTCCCAGGGCAAGCCCCAGGTGGACCGCGCCTTGCTGCGCCGCGTGTGGGCCTACGCCCGGCCCTACGCCTGGCCGCTGGCGTTCATGCTGGCTGCCATCGTGGTCATCTCGATCGTTGAGCTGATCCCTCCTCTGCTGTACCGCGATCTCTTCGATAACGTATTGCCCAACCAGGATTTCGGGCGCCTTACAGCGCTCGGGCTGCTCATGCTGGCCGTGCCGCTCACCACCAGCCTGATCGGCGTGGGCGAACGCTTCTTAAGCGCCAAGATCGGCGAGGGCATCATCTTCGACCTGCGGCAGGGGATGTACGAGCACTTGCAGCGCATGGGCTTGCGCTTCTTTACGCACACCAAATCCGGTCTTATCATCTCGCGCTTCGAGGACGATGTGGTCGGCGCGCAGGGCGCGGTCACCAGCACCATTCCCAGCATCCTGACCAATGGTGTCACGCTGCTCGGCACCCTGGGCGTCATGTTCGCCATTGAGTGGCGTCTCACGCTCATGGCCGTGGCCGTGGTGCCGCTCTTCCTCCTGCCGGCGCGCCGCGTGGGCCGTGTCCTGCGCGACATCCGCCGCAAGGCCATGAACTACAACGCCGATATGGCCAGCATCGTCAGCGAGACTTTGAGCGTCAGCGGCGCGTTGCTCTCCAAGACCTTCGGGCGCCAGCGCCAGGAACGCGAGCGCTACCGCAGCGCCAACCAGAACGTGCGCGACATCGGCTTGCGCCGCGCCCTGGTCGGGCGCTTGTTCTCGGTGTGGTTGGAACTGGCCGGCACGGTGGGTATGGTGCTCATCTTCTGGGGCGGCGGCTACCTGGTGTTGCAGGGCGACATCAGCCCCGGCAGTATCGTGGCTTTCGTGGCTTACATCTTCAGCTTATACGGCCCGATCTCTTCATTATCCAACGTGCAGGTGGAATTCGTCACCTCATTGGTGAGCTTCGAGCGCGTCTTCGAGTTCCTGGATCAGCCCATTGAGATCGTCGACAAACCGGCTGCGGTCGAACTAAAAGGGGTCAGCGGTCGCATCGAATTCGAAGACGTCTCCTTTAGCTACCTGGCCGGCGATGAGCCGCCCGGTACGCCCAAGCCGGATGCGTCCTCGCCCAATGGCGACAAGGAAGCCGCGCCGGCCATCGTGCCCACCCGCCGCGACGCGCTGAAGAATGTGAGCTTCGAGATCCAGCCGGGCCAACTGGCCGCCCTGGTCGGCCCCAGCGGCGCCGGCAAGACCACCATCACCTACCTGCTGCCGCGCCTTTACGATCCCACCGAAGGCCGCATCCTGTTGGACGGCAGCGACCTTCGCGACCTGAAGCTGGAATGGCTGGCGCACCAGATCGGCGTGGTCACGCAGGAGAGCTATCTCTTCCACGATACGGTGCGCGCCAACCTGCTGTACGCCAAGCCCGGCGCGACCCAAGCCGAACTGGAAGCCGCGGCCAAGGCCGCCAACATTCACGACATGATCGCCAGCCTGCCCGAGGGCTACGACACCGTGGTAGGCGAGCGCGGCTATCGCTTGAGTGGCGGCGAAAAGCAGCGCCTATCCATCGCCCGCGTCGTTCTGAAAGACCCGCGCATCCTCATCCTCGACGAAGCCACTTCGCATCTCGACTCGCAATCCGAGGCGCTCATCCAGGCGGCGTTGGAGCCCCTGATGAGCGGCCGCACCTCGCTGGTCATCGCCCACCGCCTCTCCACCATCCTGGCCGCTGACGTGATCCTGGTGATGGATGAAGGCCGCCTGGTGGAGCAAGGCTCGCACGCCGAGTTGCTGGCCACGGGCGGGCTGTACGCTTCTCTCTATGAAACGCAATTCAGGCATGCGCCCGCATCATAGAACGTTAGATTAGAAAATATTACTTACAAAATCGAAGGGGTATATACTGCCGGGCAGTAATTTTTCCCGCCTATTCTTCTGGGGCATTCGCCAAAGTTTTCCAGCTCCAGGAGACCCTATTTTCTAGGAGAATAATGAAAAAGGCGTTCGCACTTAGAGTAGTCGCCATCTTGATTCTGGCCGTTGTTCCCGCGCTACTTATGGCTTCCCCGGCATACGCATTTGATTTTTCGGATTGCGCCTCGGCGGGCGGCACGTGGTCTGGTCTGATCGACACCGGCACCTGTACCTACGATGCTAGCCATGCACTCTCTATAGCCAGTTGTTTGCCTGGCGAATCCCTTGAACAGGAATATGTTTTCGGTGGGTTATTTACTTCTACATGCATAGCCGCCAGCTCTTCCTCTTCATCCAGCGGGGAGACTCAAACTTACACGCCCATCGTATTAGATGAAGACATAACCGAGCCAACCACTCTGGTCCTAGGCGCCGGCAAGAACGGCAGCGCCACCTTTCCTCCGGGCACCTGCCAGCAGAAGTGCAGTATCAGCGCGGTACTCCCTGCGGGGGCGGCCGGCGCCTTGCCGGGCGATGCGCTCGCCACGATCTATGTGCGCGTAGTGAATGACGGCGGCGAACCCGGCGAGGGTTCTTACACCCTATGCTTCAGCAATCCCGAAGGCGCTACCCTGACCATCTATCGCTACCTGGGCGGTGCCTGGGTGGCCGTGGCGGTTGGTAGCAGCAACCCCCTCTGCGCCTCCGGCAGCGGGGACGGTGCTTTCTACTTGGGGAGCTGACGCCCATCCTTAATTAGAAAAAGCCCACCTCCCGGTGGGCTTTTTTTATGGGGTAGACTCTGGCATCTCTAAAGCGAGGTGCGCGATGAAAAACACAAAGCGGATCCTGTTCCCTCTATTGATCGTTTTGCTTCTGGCCCTGGTCTGGGCTACTCCAGCCTTCGCGGCTTCGGCGCATGCCTGCGCCGCGGCGGGCGGTACCTGGAAGGGGCCCGATGCGGAAAATGGTAAATGCGTTTACCCGGCAGGCTCCGCCACCGCGGTGGCCGCCTGCGGCTCCAGCCAGCCCTCGTACACCGTCTTTTTCGAGAGTGACGTCCAAGTAGCCACGCTGTGCGGCGGGGGCGGGACCACAGTGCACTCGAACGGTCCTGCGGACGAGCCCTTCACCCTGAAACTTGGCAACGGCAAGAACGGCTGGGTGACCTTCTTCAGCAGTGCGTGCAAACATAACTGCACCATCGACAGCGTGCTGCCCGCCTTCGCCAGGACCGAGATATGGACTACGCCGTTGGCCACGATGTACGTGCGCGTGGATGGCGGCGCCAGCCTCGGCGGCTATCAGGTCTGCTTCAATAACCCCAGCGGTAATCTGTGGACTATCTACCAATTCTTCGGCGGCGTCTGGGATGTGGCCGCCCGCTCCACCGGCAGCCCGGTGTGCGCCACAGCCAGCGGAGATGCCTCCTTCTTCCTGGGGGGCAAGCCGTAAGCCCGTTCGAACCCAAATCAAGCCTCCGGCTTTCGCCGGAGGCTTTTTTATTTGTGGCGTCAGCGGTAAACTTCCCACATGTTCATCACCCTGGAAGGTCCCGAAGGCAGCGGCAAGACCTCGCAGCTGCCTGGGCTCGCCGAAGCGTTGCGCGCCGCTGACCACGATGTGCTGACCACCCGCGAGCCGGGCGGCACCGCAATCGGCGACCAGGTGCGCAAGGTGCTCTTCGACCTGGCCAACAAAGGGATGAACCCGCGCACCGAGATCCTTCTGTTCCAATCCTCCCGCGCCCAACTGGTCGAAGAAGTCATCCGTCCGGCGCTGGCTGCCGGCAAAGTCGTCTTGTGCGATCGTTACGCCGACTCCACGCTGGCCTATCAGGGCTACGGGCATGGCGTGGACTTGAATCTATTGGGCGAGATTGTGCGTTTTGCCACCGGCGGCTTGAAGCCGGACCTGACCGTGTTCCTGGATGTGAAGGTCGAGGAAGGCCTGAAGCGGCGTAACTCAGGCGGCGATTGGAACCGGCTGGATGATTACGATAAAGACTTTCACCGTCGCGTGTATACCGGCTACCAGAAATTGATCGCGGCGGAACCTGACCGCTGGGTAAAGGTCAACGCCGCCCAGCCGCCGGAAGCTGTGGCGACGGATCTGCAAAACGTGGTTCTGGCAAGACTGGCGGTAGCTAAACGATAGTCACTTTCCACGTTACCAATTACTAATCACCAATCTCATCTTCTCCCCCCATACCCATATCGGGCAGTTCGCGTTCGATGCCCTCGGGGTCCTGGCCCTTCTCCAGGCGGTCCACCACTTCGCCGAACTCGGGACCCAGGTCTTCGCCGCTCTCCTCCCCCATGGCGCGCATCATGCCCGCCATGGCCTTGGGGTCATCGGGCATCTCGTCCATATTCTCCAGGTCCCCGAATCGGCTCTCGGCGGAGCGCAGCATGCGCGGCCGCCCGATGCGCCGGCGCACCTTCCGGCTGCCGCACTTGGGGCACTCCACGCGCGCCGTGTCGTAATCTTGGTAGGCGATGCGGCGCGCAAAGCGCGTCTCGCATGCCTCGCACGCAAACGAATAGGTCGGCATGTCGCCGGATTATAACGAGCCTGGCTGGGTCGCTGTGGCCTTCGGCAACTGTATAATAGCGAGACTCGGAGTCCTCTTGACCACAAAACCCCTGGAATTCGGCCCGCCACACACCCCACTGCTCATCGTGATCTCCGGCCCGTCCGGCGTGGGCAAAGACAGCGTCTTGCAGCGCATGAAGGAGCGCGGCCTGCCTTTCCACTTCGTCGTCACGGCCACCACGCGCCCCGCCCGCCCTGAAGAAATGGAAGGCGTTGACTACATCTTCGTCAGCCGCGAGGAATTTGCTAGCATGATCGATGCGGGCGAATTGATGGAGTATGCCGTGGTCTACAGCGACTACAAGGGCATCCCCAAAGCCCAGGTGCGTAAAGCGCTGGCCAGCGGCAGGGATGTAATTATGCGCGTGGACGTGCAGGGCGCCGCCACCGTGCGCAAGATCTCGCCCGAAGCCATCCTCATCTTCCTCACCACCTCCAGCGAAGAGGAGCTGGTGGAACGGCTGGAGAAGCGCAAGACGGATATCGCCGAGGACCTGAAGCTGCGCATCGCCACCGCCCGCCAGGAGTTCAAGCGCATCCCTGAATTCGACTACATCGTGGTCAACGCCGACAGCCATCTCGACGCGACCGTGGACACGATCAACGCCATCATCCAGGCCGAGCACCACCGCGTGCAGCCGCGGCAAGTGACGCTGTGAGCCAAATTCCCGCCGCCGATCTTCCCCCCGATCCAAACAACGAGCCCCAGCCCTTAGCGCGCATCCAGCCGCAACAGGCCATGGTGCGCCTCCCGCAGCGCACTCCGCTGGTGGTCTATTCGCTCTTGGGGCTCACGCTCCTGGTCTTTATGGCGCAACTGCTGACCACGGACCCGCGGCTGGTGGTCGCCAACGTGCGCTGCGGCGACCTGCCGGCCTGCTATGGCATGAAGGTCAACGACCTGATCCTTGCCGGCCAGTGGTGGCGCTTCATTACCCCAGTGCTCTTGCACGCCTCACTCTTGCATATCGGCTTCAACATGTATGCCCTGTATGTGCTCGGCCCCGATCTTGAGCGCCATTTCGGGCATATCCAGTTCCTTATTCTGTATCTTGTGAGCGGTTTCGCCGGGGTCGTGCTCTCGTTTCTGCTCACCGTAAGTCCGTCGTTAGGCGCCTCCACGGCCGTCTTCGGCTTGCTGGGCGCGCAAGGCATCTTCGTTTATCGCAACCAGAAGCTCTTCGGCCGCCGCGCCCAGTTGGTGCTGCGCAACGTCGTGCAGATCGCCCTGATCAACCTGCTCATCGGCCTTTCGCCCGGTATTGACAACTGGGGCCACGTGGGCGGCTTGCTGGGCGGCGCTTTGTTCACCTGGATCGGCGGGCCGGTGTATCAGGTGGAAGGCGATGGAGTCGAGTTCCATCTCGCCAACCGCACGCCGCCGGAGCGCGTGTGGATGGCGGCCGGGATTGTCGCACTTATTTTTCTGGGGCTAGCCGGCGTTCGTATCTTTGCGTAGGGCCAATCGCGCTATCTATACTTGGCGTCGCGCTTTTCCAAAAACGCCGCCAGGCCTTCTTTGTGGTCGGCGCCTTGCCCCGCCACTTCCTGGACATGCGCCTCGTAATCCAACACTTCTTCCAAATTCGGCAGCACCGCTTTATTGAAATCGCGTTTGGCCAGCCCCATGGCGCCCACCGGCCCCTTGGCCAGCTTTGCCGCCCATTCCGCCGCGGTCTTCTCCAACACTTCGGCTGGCACCACCGCATTCAATAACCCCCACTCGAGGGCTTGCTCGGCGCTGATCGCTTCATTGAAGAACGCCGCCTGCGCTGCGCGCCCCAGCCCAATGATCTTGGGCAGCATCAGCGACACGGCCGAATCCAGCGCCAGCCCGATGCCGCCGAAGCCCACCACGAAGCGCGCTTCCGGCGCGCCGACGCGCAGATCGCAAGCCAGCACCAGGCCCAGCGCTGCGCCGGCCACGGGACCCTGTATCGCCGCCAGGATCGGTTTCTCCAGTTGGCGCATTTGCAGGATCAACGGGTTGTAGTTCTTTTGCAGGTGTTTGCGAAACGAAACGTGCTGGCCGGCGCCGAACTCGGTTACATCCTGCCCGGCGCTGAACAACTTGCCATTCGCCTTGAGCAGCACACATCGCACTGACGCGTCACGTTTGGCGTCTTTCAGCAGGTTTTGCAGCTCCGCCACCATGGCCGAATCGAACGCGTTCGCCTTGGGCCGGTTCAGAGTCAAAACCAGGACGCCATCTTGGATCTCGTGGAGGATCACATCATCGGCCATTGCGGCTCCAAATGAAACAGCCCGGACTCGGGCGAGGGATACAACTATTCTAATTGGAAATCGGTTGGGGCTAGGTTAGCGGCTCGAGATCGTCGCCATCGCCCTCTTCGGCTTCGTCGTCGTAGCCGATGGCCAGTTCGATCTCTTCGTCGGGCAAGCGGACCCACAGCATAAGCACTTCGCCTTCGTCCGTCTCGGCGTTGCGCGCCGCCAGGATCGGCGCTTCTTTCGGCCCGCCTTCTTCGTCACGGTATTCCAGATTAATGCTCTCTTGCTTGGTCCAGGCCCGGTGGCAGCGCTCCACCAGCTCGCGGCCATTGAAGGTGCGCAAATGGGTCAGGGCAACGCCGTACAGCGAGGGGCCTTCCATGACCCCCGTGGACCAGCCGTCATCCACCACTTCGAAGGTGGGCGATGGCCCTTCGATAATCGTGATCTTTTCTTCCATATTTACCTTGCAGCGGCGAATATTACCATAATGCTACACGCATTGGGTTGCCGCGCGCCAGCATAGAACTCAGCCTTTTGCCGGCTTCGACGAGCCTTTGGTACTAGAGTCTCTCTCGTCGCTTCGCTCCTTGGCTGCCGCGGAAAGCAAGGTTCCCCTTGGTTATAATCCAGCGCCCAATGTACAAACTGGTCATTCTGGTCGAGCCCCAGGACGATAGCACAGAATTCGACCGCCGCTGGCCGGACTTCCTGGCGCTGGCCGAGCGCATGCCCGGCTTGCGTCGCGAGGTCACCGCCCACGTGGATCGCGTGTTGCACGGCAAACTCGGAGCGCACCTCATCCACGAATTGCACTTCGACTCGCTGAAGACCGCTGGCGAGGCCATGGCTTCTATCGAGGGGCAGAGCGCTGGCCAACTGCTGCAGGAGATCAGCGGCGGCAAGGTCACGCTGCTGCTGGCCGATCACCTGCAGGATGAGTTGTCGCACATTCATCGCCGCTCGCCGCTGGGCGAGCAGGCGCCGCCCGCCAGTCGTGCATGAAGCGCTTGCATCCCATCGCTATCCGCAAGGCCGTTGGCCGTAGACCCTTGTTGTACGCCATCCTTGCCCTGCTGCTCATCGCCGCCATCGCCGTTGCCCTGTACGGCTACTTCGAATACGTCCGTCCCTCCGGTCGCTGGGCGCGTTTCGCCGAATTGCAAGCCGATCCCGCAGTTTTCGAACGCTACGCCCTGAAGCCCGGCCTGCGCTGCGGCTCTGCGCCGTTCGCTTTCCCCACCCGCGGCGTCGTGCTGGGCTTGTGGGATCAGTCCTATCGCTTCGGCCACCATCACGCCGGCCTCGATATTTTTTCCGGCACCCAGCCGGGGGTCACCGCGGTGTATGCCGCTTACCCGGGCTACCTGACGCGGCTGGAAGACTGGAAGGCCACGGTCATCATCCGCATCCCCAGCGACCCCTTGAATCCTGGCCGCCAGATCTGGACCTATTACACGCACCTGGCCAACCAGGACGGCGAGAGTTTCATCTCTGCCGAGTTCCCCGCCGGCACCTTCGAGAAATATGTGGAGGCCGGGACTTTCCTTGGCTATATGGGCGATTACTCCGGCGACCCGGGCAACCCCACCGGCCTGCATCTGCATTTCTCCGTGGTAAAGGATGATGGCAACGGAAATTTCCTGAACGAACTGGATATCCGCAACACCTACGACCCCAGCCCCTACTTCAACCTGCCGTTCAACCATCGCGAGAATCCCAGCGAGATCCCACTGTGCGCGGGCGATTTCACCCTAGAGCCGTGGGATCTGAAGGACATCGATGGTTCCTGACTTTACCGTCATTGCGAGGAGGGCGTTTAGCGCCGCCTTTAGCGGTGCTGCCCGACGTGGCAATCTTTACGCGGGTTTAAGCGATTGCCTCGCTTCGCCCGTAATGACGGTGCTTTAACTCCCTATGTCCAGCGATTATTCCAAAGTTGCCCTCATCGTCGGCGCCGGCTCCTCGCTCGGCCAGCAGATTGCCCGCGGCCTGGCCCGCGCAGGCCTGCGTGTAGCGCTCAACGATCTGCTGCCCAATCACATTGAATCCCTGGCCACCGATCTTGGCGAACAGGCCGCGGCTTACCCCATCGATCCCTCGCGCAAGTTGGGTTTACAAACCATGCTGCAAAGCATCCTGGAAACCTGGCAGCGCATCGACGTGCTTGTGTTCATTCCCACGGCTCAATCCACTACACCGCTGCTGGACCTGGACGAGTGGGATTGGCACCGCAGCCTGGATCTCAACCTCACGACCGCCTTCCTATGCATGCAATCCGTGGGCCGCGTGATGCGCGAACTGGGCGGGGGCATCATAGTCAACGTATTGCCCGAGGGAACGGGAGCCTCTGCCGTCTATACCGCGGCCGCCAGCGGGCTGGCCGCGCTTAGCGAAGCTGCCGCCGCGGAATTCTCTGCTCACAATATTCAAGTACACTTCTTGGCAGGCGCACCCGCGAACCTACTATCCATACTTCAATTGTGCGCCGCAGAAACAGAAACCAAAGCCGGATAGCGAATTCACCATCCCTAGGAGCTGCCATGACTCCAAATGCCTCCCTCATCCTCACTGAAATTAAAGACCGCGTGGCCTTATTGCGCCTCAACCGCCCCGAGGCGATGAACGCGCTGAATACCGCCCTGATGATCGAATTGATGGACACGCTGGAGAAGTTGGATGCCGACGAGGGAGTGGGAGCCTTCGTGCTCACCGGCGACGAGCGCGCCTTCGCCGCCGGCGCCGACATCAAAGAGATGGCCGAATCCTCCTCCATCGAACTCCTGCTGAAAGGCCACATCTCCCCCTTTGACCGCATCAAAAACGTGTCCAAGCCCGTCATCGCCGCCGTTTCCGGCTGGTGCCTGGGCGGCGGGCACGAGCTGGCCTTGTCCTGCGACCTGATCGTGGCCTCGGAGTCCGCCCGCTTCGGCCAGCCCGAGATCAACCTGGGCGTCATCCCGGGGGCGGGCGGCACGCAACGCCTGACCCGCGCCATAGGCAAAGCCCTGGCCATGGAGATGGTGCTGAACAACCGCACCCTCACCGCGGAAGAAGCGCTGCGCCACGGCCTGGTCAACCGCGTCGTGCCCGTCGAGCGCTACCTGGACGAAGCGCTTGCCCTGGCCGCCGAGCTCGCCGCCCGCGCCCCGCTGGCCGTGCGCCTGGGCAAAGAAGCCGTGAACCGCGCCGAGGAAACCCACCTGAGCGACGGCATCGCCGAAGAACGTCAGGCCTTCTATTTCCTCTTCGCCTCCGAAGACCAGAAGGAAGGCATGCGCGCCTTCACCGAGAAGCGTAAGCCGAAGTGGAAGGGGAAGTAGAAGAAGAGGTGAGATGAGCGGCCCAAATCGACTCCAGGCGGCACGCGACGCATTCAGCAAAGGCGATAACAAGGCATCGGCGCTAGCCCACGACCTGGGCCGCATCGCACAGGCAGCCCATGGAGGGAGCGAAGAACATGGCGGCGCGAGCAGCCAGTATCTGGGCGAAATGGTATATGGCGGCCTGGATGGCATTGTCACCACCTTCGCGGTGGTGAGCGGCGTAGCCGGCGCCCAGCTAAGCAGCGATATTGTGCTGATCCTGGGGCTGGCAAACTTGTTCGCCGATGGATTTTCCATGGCCGTCGGCTCGTATCTTTCCACGCAGAGCGAACAGGAGTACTACCAACGCGAGCGCGACCGGGAGATGTGGGAAGTGGAACACTTCCCTGAAGGCGAGCGCGCCGAGCTCTTGGAACTGTATAAAGCCCGTGGCTACTCCGAAAAAGACGCCCGCGATCTGGTCGAGATCCAATCTCGCGATCCAAAACGGTGGGTGGATGCGATGATGGTGGACGAGCTGGGCATGTTGCCGGACGAGCGCAAGCCGCTGATCAGCTCCCTGACCACTTTTGGCGCCTTCGTGGTGGCGGGGGCGGTCCCGCTCCTTGTCTATTTGCTTGGATTGTTCACCCAGATCCCGGCAGCGAACACTTTCCCGATCTCTCTGGGTCTTTCCGGGCTGGCCTTATTCGGGCTCGGCGCGGCCAAAGTGTTGGTCACTCACCGCAACCCTTTGCGCAGCGGCCTCGAAATGCTGCTCGTTGGCGGCTTGGCGGCCGGGGTTGCGTATGTCGTTGGTGCCCTCTTGCGCGGCATCGCCGGTTGAGTCTCCCTTGACCGTAGATGAATACTTTGTGGGTTTTGAAGACGGGAAAAGGCTCTTCATCCCACTGAACAAAATGATCGGGAAGCTTGGTGACGCGGAATTGCGCGTCACCAAGAGCCAGATCGCGTTCCGGCGCAAGAAGACTTTCGCCTGGGCCTGGACGCCGCGGCGTCATCTGAAGGGCAAGCGCAGGATCGCTCCACTGGTGCTCAGCGTCGGCTTTCGACAAAGGGAACCTTCGCTGCGTTGGAAAGAGATCGTGGAGCCGTATCCGGGGCGCTTCATGCATCACCTGGAATTGTGGTCGCCGAGCGACATCGACGCCGAGGTGCTCGGTTGGCTGCGGACTGCCTGGGAACTGGCCGCCTGACTTGTGTACCGCGGTGCGGCTCCATATCCGATGGTTCGGATACTCCTTCGCTGCGCTCAGGATGACAACGATTCAACCCTTAATTCAATCGATCTTGGCTATTCGGGGATGCCACAGCTAATTCTTTGATCGCCTGTGCCTGTTTAACTTCATCAAGAGCCTGCTCGATATCTGCAATTAGGTCATCAACGTTTTCAATTCCAACTGATAGGCGGACAAGTCCGTTTGTAATTCCTGCAGCTTCGCGAGCTTCTCTGCCCATTGAGAAATGCGTCATGCTGGCCGGATGTTGGATCAAACTTTCCACGCCGCCCAGCGAAACGGCAAGCTGACAGAGTCTTACCGAGTTCATCAAGACCTTTCCCGCTTCCAATCCACCTTCAACTTCGAATGTGATCATTCCGCCGGAGCCTTTGTGCTGCTTTAGCCCAAGCCGATAGTTGGGGTGACTCTTCAATCCCGGGAATCGCACATTCCTTACAAAGGGATGATTGTCAAGAAACTCGGCGATCTTCTGGGCGTTCTCGCAATGTCGATCCATTCTGATCGCAAGAGTTTTTAGTCCGCGATGTACTAAGAAGGCATTGAAGGGATCGATCACCCCGCCGGTTTGGTTCAATACGGTACGGAACTGCCGATACGTGGGTTCGTCTTTGACAACAACAACGCCTCCAACGACGTCTGCGTGTCCGTTTAGGAATTTTGTCAAGCTGTGCATCACAACATCCGCGCCGAGAGCAAGCGGGTTCTGCAATGCCGGACTCATGAACGTGTTATCCACCACCACAACCGCGTTGTTCCTATGGGCGAGCCTGGATATCTCTCCCAAGTCTGAAATACAAAGGGTTGGATTTCCGGGAGTCTCAACAAATACCACTTTTGTATTTGGCCGCAATGCTTTAGCAACGTTTTCAGAATCGCTGGTGTCGACAAAAGCCGCTTCGACTCCAAATTTTTTCATGATCGTGTTGAGCAGGGTTGTGGTGGGTCCATACACAGAGTGGGAACAGACTACATGGTCGCCGGAAGACAATAGGCTCGCAAAGATCGTGTGCGTGGCTGCCATACCGCTGCTGCATCCAAGCGCTTTGTGGCCTCCTTCAAGGTCGGCGATTGCGTTCTCCATTGCCTCTACAGTTGGATTCGACATTCGCGTATATATGTACCCCTTTTCTTTTCCGGCAAATAACGCCGCCCCGTGCTGCGCCGATTTGAACTTGAACGTTGACGTTTGATAGATGGGTGGAACCACTGAACCGAATTCGTATTCTTCGATACCGGAGTGAACACATTTGGTTTGGAAAGAACGATCAGTTCGCTTTTTCACTCTTCTCCGTGTTTTTCTTGGATCTAGAAGTTGACCTGCGAATTGAATCAATTGTATGTCCTGGATATAGGTTGACCTAGGTACATTTGTCAGTCCCTATGGCACAAGCATCTTGGTCCTCCGCCTGCATCCACCGACCAGTTGACTAGCCAACCTCCAAGCGGCATTGAGATGGTGTAGACTTAAATGCCCGCCCCGGTAGCTCAAATGGATAGAGCAAGGCACTCCTAAGGCCGAGGTTGTGCGTTCAAGTCGCACCCGGGGCACCTGGATGTTTCGTGCTCGGCGTTAGCCGAGTAGAAACTCCTAAGCCAGCGTTTTTTGCTGGCTAAGGTACATCCTAAGGCCGAGGTTGTGCGTTCAAGTCGCACCCGGGGCTAAGCAGCGAAGGCGGCAGGTGTGGAAACGATGTCTGGTAGCTCGGGGAATTCGCCGAGGCCGCCGCTTTGGCAATTGAGGCCTATCCCCCCTGTTACAGCCAGCCTAGCCCTTAGTTGCCTGCTGGTTTCCGTCCCACTCCTGATCTGGCCAAATTTATACGCCTTCCTCGGCTGGAGCGGGCCTATTCAAGGCCACTACTGGAAAATTCTTACTTCCAGTTTTGCCCATGGAGTCCCTGGCAGCGCCGTCGTGGCTCCACTCCCTCACCTGTTGGGCAACTTAGCCATCATTCTCACTTTTGGGCTACTTTGCGAACGCACATTGGGGTCCGGCCGATTTTTCATCCTAACATCGGCCACACTGCTGACGCACACGATCTGGAAATGTATGACGGTTGGAGGAAATGGAGCCTCGGGGACCGTTTGGGGTTATTTAGTTTTTGCCGTTCCTCTACTGTTCTGGGATTGGCGGGATCGAAAAGGAGGTGTGTTCCGCGATCTGAGGTTTCTGTCCCTCATCCTTTTGTTTGTGTTTGCCCTCTTTGGGGTAGCGGCGGACCTTTCGCTTCGCGGCTATGGGCTGCTAAATACAACTAATCAATCGCATGCACTGTCTATATTGACCGCTTTGCCATTTGCCGTTGTTTGGCTGAACATCATGCATTCAAATTGGGAGAAATCCCTTTAATCTCAAACCGCGACCCGGAGGATACTCATGACGACTCTAAAGCGCAGCGCTGTACCTCTAGAGGCTACCTGGAAACGCGAAACCACCTTTGAGTCCTGGGAAGCCTGGGACCGGCAGTTCGCCCAGACCAAGGCCGGCCTGCCCAAGCTGAAGAAGTACAACGGCCAACTCACCAGCGCCGCCAAGCTGGCCGATTGGTTCGCGGTTTACGAAGAACACGCCATCCGTTTGGGCGAGCTCTATGGCTTCGTGGACTGGGCCGCCACGGTGGATAGCAGCGACGACGAAGCCACTCGCCGGCAGGGCCTTGTTGCCAGCCTGGGCGCCGACTTCCAGGCGGCCACCGCCTTCATGGACCCGCAGTTGATCAAGAAAGGCAGGAAGCTGCTCGAATGGGCCAGGAAGGACTCCCGCCTCAAAAAGTTCAGCCACTATTTCAAAAACCTGCTGCGCTTGCAGCACAACACGCGCTCGGAAGAGGTCGAAGAGCTGCTGGGCATGGCCGAAGATCCCTTCGCCATGATCTATCGTACCTATAGCGAACTGACCAATGCCGATCTCAAGTTCCAGGACGCCGCGGATACCTCCCGCACCGCGCATCCCATCTTCCAGTCAACGCTCTCCTCTTCCATGCAATCCACCGACCGGCAGCGCCGTCGCACGGCCTGGGAGCATTATCACGACGGCTACCTGGTCATGCAGAAGACACTGGCCGCGCTGTACCAGGCCAACCTCAAGCACATGGAGTTCATCCGCAAGGCGCGCGGCTTCAAGAACGTTCTGGAACTGCGTCTCTCACCCAACAACCTGCCCACTCAGGTCTTCCACAATCTCATCGATGTCTTCAAGGCCAACCTGCCGGTGTGGCATCGCTACTGGGCGGTGAAGGCGAAACTGCTGGGGCTGGAGAAGATGGCGCCTTACGACGTGTGGGCGCCCATCGTGGCCGAGCCGCCCCACATTCCTTATCGCCAGGCGGTGGATTGGATCTGCACCGCGCTTGAACCGCTCGGCACCGACTACGTGGACACGATGCGCTCCGGCTGCTTGGATGAGCGCTGGGTGGACTGGGCGCCGAACGTGGAGAAACGCCAGGGGGCGGCCTCCTCCCGCATGGTGGGCCGCAAGCCGCCCTACATCTTCATGAGCTACAACGACAACATTTTCAGCCTGAGCACATTGGCACATGAGCTGGGACACTCCATGCACAGCCACGCCTTCGCCACCCACCAGCCTATTGTCTACAACGAATACGGCGTCATCTCATCCACCGTCACCGAGACCGCCTCAAACTTCCACCAGGCCATGACGCGAGCTTATTTACGCAAGCAGAAGGCCTCGGATCATGCGTTCCAGTTGGCCATGATTGATGAGGCCATGTCTAATTTCCATCGTTACTTCTTCGTCATGCCCACCCTGGCGCGCTTCGAGCTTGAGGTGTACCAGCGCTCCCAGGCCGGCAAGCCGTTCAGCGCCGGCATCTTCAATGGCCTCATGGTCGAGCTGTTCGCCGAAGGCTATGGCGATACCATGGCCGACGATCCGCAAAGGACCTCCATCACCTGGGCCCAGTTCCTACACCTCTACATCCCGTACTACACCTTCCAGTACGCCGTCGGCATCAGCGCCGCCCACGCCGCCGCCGAACGCATCCTGGCCGGCGAAAAGGGCGCCGCAGACGGCTATCAGCGCTTTTTGCAAGCGGGCGGCTCGCGTTACGCCATGGACCTCTTCAAGCTGGCCGGCGTGGACATGAGCAGCAAAGCCCCTATCGAATCCGCCTTCCGCGAACTCGAAGCGAACGTCCGCAAGCTGGAGGAGCTGGCCGGCAGGTAGGCCGCAGGTCGTAGTCGTAAGGACAGGTTTCAAAACCTGTCCCCGATGACATGAAACGCGCCCCACGCAAATCCTCTCCTCGATTGCCCGGCTATGATTATGGCCTTACGGCCTTCTACTTCATTACAATCTGCACGGCAAACAAAGCCCTAAGATTTGGGGCGGTCGTGGAGGGCCAGATGCGATTGAACGCAGCCGGTAAACTTGTTAATCAGGCTTGGCGCGGTCTACCTAACCACTACATGGGCCTTCGCCTAGACGAATTCGTTGTTATGCCTAATCATTTCCATGCCATCGCCATTCTTGCGGGCTCGGACAGGCTTGAAAACCTGTCCCTACGAAAACGCCATGGCCTCTCGGAGATAATTCGGGGCTTCAAAACCTGGTCTGCCCGCCGCGTGAATGAGTTTGAGGGAAGATCCGGAAATGCTCTTTGGCAGAGATCCTTTTATGATCACATAATCAGGGATGAAATGGACCTTCAACACATCCGCGACTATATTGTGAATAATCCTCTCAAATGGGATCTGGACAGCGAGAATCCGTCAGTCTTTAGGGCGGAACCATAACCTGACACCAGCTCGGTCTTATAATTCTCCCATGCTCTCCATTCAGCAGATCGATACCACCTCAAGATCCGACGCGCGCCGCTTCGTCGAATTCCCCTACAAGCTCTACCGCGACTGTCCCCAGTGGGTGCCGCCGCTTTTCGTCGACGCCTACATGTTCCTCAACCGCAAAAAGCATCCCTTCTACGAACATTCCGAAGCCGATTTCTTCATCGCTTTACGCGACGGTGAGGTTGTCGGCCGCATCGCCGTCCTCGAGAACAAGCCTTACAACAAATACCACAAGAAGAACACCGCAAACTTTTACCTGTTCGATTGCATCGAAGACCAGGAAGTGGCCAACGCTCTTTTCGAGCGCGCCTCCCAGTGGGCGCGCGCCCGCGGCCTCACCCAGCTCATCGGCCCCAAGGGCTTCGGGCCGCTGGATGGCTACGGCATCCAGGTGCTGGGCTTCGAACATCGCCAGGTCATGACTATGATGAACTACAACTACGCCTACTACCCGCGCCTGGTGGACGCGCTGGGGTTCCGCAAGGAAGTTGATTTCGTTTCCTGCTACGCCAGCCGCTCCAGCTACAAATTCCCCGAGCGCATCCACAGCATCGCTGCCCGCGTCGAACAGCGCGGGACCCTCAAGGTCAAACGCTTCCGCAACAAGAAGGAGCTCGTCAGCTGGGGGGCGCGCATCGGCGAAGCTTACAACAAGGCTTTCGTCAATAACTGGGAATATTTCCCCTTCACCCCTCGCGAGATCGAATTCGTCATCCAGAACATCATGGTCATCGCTGACCCGCGCCTGATCAAGGTCATCACCCACGGCGAGGATATCGTCGGCTTCCTCTTCGCCTTCCCGGATGTCTCCGCCGCCATGCAGCGCGCCCGCGGCCGCCTCTTCCCCTTCGGCCTGCTCGATCTGCTGCTAGAGTTGCGCCGCACCAAGTGGGTGGCGCTCAACGGCGTGGGCATCCTGCCGGAGTTCCAGGGTCGCGGCGGCAACGCCCTCATGTATTCGGAGATGGCCAAGACCCTGCAGGACTACCAGTTCGAGGAGGGCGACTTGACTCAGGTGGCCGAGACGGCCTGGGAAATGCGTCAGGACCTGCAGACCTTCGCCGGCAAGCCCTACAAGAACCACCGCGTCTACATCAAGGATCTGTAACTCCTCTTGTCATTCCGATGAGGGCCGCAGGCCCGAAGAGGAATCCCTTTATTATTTAAGCTCAATTTAGAGAAAGGTTTTGTCTCGTCGGTTCCGTCTCCTCGAAATGACAAGTATCTCTTTGTGCCATCCTGAGCGGGTATTAGCGCGCGTCCCAATGGCCGCGCGATCTCAGCGAAGGATCCACAGATCCACGTCTCTCTGAAGCCCCTCCCTCTCCTCCTGTCATCCTATACCTCTGCTTTCCACCACCCGCCGCGGCCGCACCTGCACCATCAGCGTTCCGGCCAGCGCCACGCCCAACCCAAAGATCTGCCAGGCGCTCAACTCCTCGCCCAGGAAGATCCAGGCCAGCGCCGCGATCTGGATCAGCATCGTGTTGTTGATCACGCCGGACTCGGCCGCCGACAGTGTGCGCAGCGTCAGGTTCCACACGGTGAACGCAAAGGCCGTGTTCACCGCCGCCAACCATAGGATGACCAGCGCGTCTGATGCCGTGAGCTGCGGGAACGGTTCCGTCAGCAGGCCGGCCGCCAGCAAAAGAATCGCCCCTGGACCCATGCTCACGACCGTCACCAGTAGAGGCGAAAGGGTCGCTCTGCGGTTCACCGCTCGGCCCAGGATCGCACCGGCCGTGTTGAACGCCACGCACAGCGTCCCGAACAGCAAGCCCAACTCGGAGACCCCGCCCACAGTTCCAAAATAAGCCAGCGCACCTCCAATGGAAACGAACACCCCGCTCCACTGCAGCGCACTCAAACGTTCGCCGAGGAAGAAACGCCCCGCCAGGGCAATGGTGATGCCGCTGAGCGTTAGCATCAGGCTCAGTGTATTGGCCGGTAGATAATCCAACGCTAGGTATTGTTCCCCTTGCGTCAAGGTGTAATACACCACTCCCAACAGTAGCAGCGCTCCCCAATCCCGCCGGGAAAGCCGCCTGACTTCCCCGCGCCCCGCGCCCAGCAACAGGAACGGCGCCAGCAGCAGGAAGGCCAGCACATAGCGCAGTCCGGCAAAGGTGAGCGGAGGCAGGCTGCCCAGGCCCAGCTTGATGAACACCCAGGACGAGGACCACAGTAAGGTGACGAAAAGCGCTAGCAACACGGACCGCGTCGGCTCTCCCAGTGGGCGGCGTAGTCTCATGCAGGCATTCTAGCATTCGTCTCTACGTGTCATTCCGAGCGAGTCTCCCTGTATCATTTCGGACGGGCTCACAAACTTCCATCCGTCTATGTCATTCCGAACAGGTCCATCACTTGTCATTCCGAGCGGGTAATAACTCGGCACCCGAGCGCAGAGAAAGACCAGCGAGGAATCCCCAGGATCAAGTCTTCCGAAGCGCCTCCCTCCCCATAGGGCGGGCTCTTTTCCCTTGTGGATAAGTTCCCCTTCTTGGGCATATCCTTCTCACAACTCCGTCCGCCTCTCTCTGTTTCTATTGACAGCCGGCTGTGGATAACTCCTGATATCTGGTCCCCTTTTGGGGCTTCTCCGAGTTTTCTCGTAAATCCGCTGTTCTATCCCCCCTCATCCCCTGTCCCCGGTTGGTAACCTGTACGGTCTTTAGCGCCGTCTGTCCGGCCTCTCCCATTGCTGACCCCCAGCGATTGGGGCTTCCTGGCTTGCTTCTCCGCCACTTCCAGTTTTCCCCAGCCCCTACTGGTATTACTGATTAAGAATAAATAACTTTCCTATAGGTGTTATAAAAGAATATAGAATCCTAAAGCTCCTCAACGAGGTGATCAGAATGGCTCTTACCTTTACCTGGTTCGGTCACGGAACTTCGGGTCTCAGCATCGGCAAATATCGCCTGGTCATCGATCCCTATTTCACTGACAACCCGGCCGCCTCCTCCAAAGTCGATGTCATCGATGCGGATTTCATCCTGGTGACCCACGGACACGGCGACCACGTGGGCGATGTGGAGACGCTGGCCAAGGCTACCGGCGCCCTGGTGATTGCCAATAACGAGATCGCCTCTTGGTTCCGCAAAAAGGGGCTCAAGACGCACGGCCAGCATCTCGGCGGTGGGTTCCACCATCCCTTCGGCTACCTCAAGCTGACCCTGGCCTTGCACGGCTCGCAGCTGCCCGATGGCTCGGGTGGCGGCAACCCGGCCGGCTTGCTCATCACTGCCGAGGGCAAGAAGGTATATTTGGCCGGCGACACCGGCCTTTTCGGCGACATGCGCCTGATCGGGGAAGAGGGCATCGACTTGGCCGTGCTGCCCATCGGCGACAACTACACCATGGGTCCGGACGACGCGCTGCGCGCCGTCAAATTGCTTGAACCCAAACACGTAGTCCCCATCCACTACAATACCTGGGATCTGATCAAGCAGGATCCTGACGCGTGGGCGCAGCGTGTGCAAAAAGAGACGAAGTCCCTCCCTCATGTGCTCAAGCCTGGGGAGAGCCTGACCCTTTAGCCGCAGCTCTGTCAGGTAAGGATGAGGGCTGCCCAGCAGTCCTGGTAGCAATATCTTGACTTTGAATTCGGTAGCGGAAGGCTAAGCCCCCGCTTTCGCCAGAGGAGACTCTTATGCTAGACAATCTGATGGGCCGCCGCGACGAAGAAGAGCGCATCCGCAAGGAAGGCCGCCTCCCGCCCGGCCAGGCCCTTACGCAGAAATTCCCCGTCCTGCACTACGGCCCCGTGCCGCGCTTCAACCCGGCCACCTGGGACCTGCGCGTCTGGGGCGAAGTCGAAAGCGAAGTGCGCTGGACCTGGGACGAATTCCAAAAGCTGCCGCGCCATGGCGTAAAGATGGACATCCATTGCGTCACGCGCTGGAGCAAGTTCGACACCGCCTGGGAAGGCGTTTCGCTTAAGCATCTCGTGGACCAGGGGTTCATCAAGCTCAAGAAAAGCGCCAAATATATTCTGCAGCATGCCGAATATGGCTTCACCGTCAACGTCCCCCTCGCCGTGGCTCTGGCCGATAACTTCTTGCTGGCCGACAAGTTCGAAGGCGAGCCGCTCACCCCGGACCACGGTTACCCGCTGCGCGCCATCGTCGGCTTCATCCCCGGCCGCCAGGAATTGGAGACGCCCTACTTCTGGAAGGGCGCCAAGTGGCTGCGCGGCCTCGAGTTCCTTTCGGAAGACCAGCTGGGCTTCTGGGAACAGGCCGGCTATCACAACCGCGCCGACGTTTGGCAAGAAGAACGCTTCGCTCGCGGCTGACGACTTCTCGGTGTCATTCCGAGCGGGCGCCGTCTCTTGTCATTCCGAGCGGGCGTTAACGCGCCACCCGTTTTCGAATGAGACCAGCGAGGAATCCCCGGAATCAACTCTTCCGCATAACTCTCTTCCGCAAATCAGGTCCCTAGAATCAAAAAGCCCCGCCAACTTGGCGGGGCTTTCTCGATTACCTGTTGCCTTACTCAGTGAAAGTACAGCAATTCTTGCGGTTGGTCGCCCACAAACACGATCAGCCCGTCGCGCACGATGATCACGCAGCCGTTGCTGGTCGTGGCGGAACCGGAGGCGATTAAGGATTCTCCCGAGTACACTTTGCAGCCGAAGATCACCCGGCCGTTCTCATCGGCGTAATTACGCGGCTCGATGGTCGTGTTCGTCCATTCCGAGCTCTGCAAGAAGGCCAGAATAGCCTCTTTCCCTCCGATCGGTATAGGCTGCAAGTGGCGCTGGTATTTCAAGTGCAGCGTGAACATGGCGTCTTCCGCCAGATAGGAGGCCGCCGTCTCCACGTCCGCCGCGTTCAATGCCGCCAGGAACGCTTCGACGGTCGGTATCGCCGGCGCGGAAGTGGGCGCCGCAGTGGGCGCGGGTTGAGCCGGCGCGCAAGATGCAAGCACCAGCGCACCAAGCAAGAACAGGATTGGAAGGATTCGTTGGGTTTGCATTTCATCTCCCTTTACCGCGCGATTATACGCCCGTCTACATCCGGCGCGACTCGCGGAATATAATCACCGCACTTTCTCATGAAACATTGTTACATAACAGCCTTCCTAATTGCACTCGCGCTTCTGTCAGCGTGCTCTCCGCTTTCGGCGCGATCTGCCATCGCGCCCACTGGAACGCGATCCGTTGCCACTACGGCCGCGCCGCCGGCAGCGCCGACGCAGACCCCTCCTCTGGCTGGCTCGATTACTAAGCAGACCCCTTTCGCCCAGCTGACCAAAGAAACCTGCCTGATCGCCGGCGGCCAAAGCGAGCAGCTCTCCCTCGCCTCCGAGTTCCTCGATCATCCCCTGGCTTTCCGTGTGGTTACGCCGCCTTGCTATGCCGAGCATACCGACGAGAGCTACCCGGTTCTTTACCTCATCCATGGCCAAACCTACACCGATGACCAGTGGGACCGCCTGGGCGCCGGCGAGGCTGCCGATGCCCTGGTTGCCGCTGGCGAGCTGCCCCCTTTCATTATCGTGCTGCCCGCCGACGCCTCGCACTACACGCAGCCCTCCGCCAATGGCTTCGATGAGGCCGTGGCCGCGGACCTGCTTCCCTGGATCGATTCGCACTATCGCACCATCCCCGATCGCCAGCATCGCTCCGTGGGTGGCCTGTCGCGCGGCGCCTCGTGGGCCATCCACCTGGCGCTCACCCATCCTGAACTCTTTGGCGCCCTGGGTGGCCATAGCCCGCCCGTCTTCCAGGAGGACGCCTCCAAGGTCCGCGGTTGGCTGGACGCCCTGACCGCCGAGACGGCGCCGCGCATCTGGCTGGACATCGGCGAGCGCGACCAGCGTGCCATCCTCGACTCCGCCGTCTGGTTCGAGGGCTTGCTGGACGAACGCGATCTCCCCCACGAATGGTCCCTGTTCACCGGCGACCACAGCGAAGATTATTGGAGCCGCCACGTGGAGCTGTACCTGCGTTGGTACGCTGCGGAGTGGTGAGGCGTTCGTCGTTATAATTCTGCTATGCCGCTCACTCGCCAAGACGTCGAACACATCGCGCTCCTCGCCCGCCTGCATCTGACCGAGGAAGAGAAAGAGCGCTACCGCCAGCAGCTTTCCAACATTCTCGACCATATCGGCAAGCTGCAGGAGCTGGATACCCGCGCCGTGCAGCCCATGAGCAGCGTCGTCGTGCAGCAAAGCCGCCTGCGCCAGGACGAACCTGGCCCCGCTATGCCCCGCCCGGATTTGTTGAGCAACGCGCCCGAGGTGGCCGACGAGCAATTCCGCGTCCCGCCGGTGCTGGATCACGCGCCGTGAGCGAACTTCATGCCCTCACCGTGGCGCAGATCCTCAAAGGCCTGCGCTCGGGGACTTACTCCAGCAAGGAATTGACCCGCGCCTATCTCGACCGCATCGAGAAACACAACCCGCGCCTCAATGCCTTCCTGCATATCGCCGCCGAGAGCGCGCTGAAGGCTGCCGCGGCCGCTGACCGCAAGCTGGCCAGGGCGCGCAAGTCCAAGGCCAAGACGCCGCCTTTGCTGGGCCTGCCCATCGCCATCAAGGATGTGCTGACCGTGGCTGGGTTGCCCGCCACCGCGGGCTCGCGCATCCTCGAAAGTTTCGTCCCGACCTACAACGCCACCTCCGTTCAGCGCCTGCTGGACGCTGGCGTCGTCATCCTGGGCAAGACCAACACAGACGAATTCGCCATGGGCTCCTCCACCGAGAACTCGGCTTATGGCGTGGTGCGCAATCCCTGGGACGAGGAACGCGTGCCCGGCGGCTCCAGCGGCGGCAGCGCTGCCGCCGTGGCCGCTGGCCTGGCGCCTGTCGCCCTGGGCACCGACACCGGCGGTTCCGTGCGCCAACCCGCCGCCCTGTGCGGCCTCACCGGCCTCAAGACCACCTACGGCCGCGTCTCGCGCTACGGGCTCATCGCCTTCGGTTCCTCGCTGGACACCGTGGGGGTGCTGGCGCGCACCGCCCAGGATGCCGCCCTCATTCTGAACGTGATGGCCGGCTACGACCCGCGCGATGCCACTACGCAGGAAAGCGCCGCGCCCAAGATAAAACTGAACGGCAAGCAGGGCCTAAAAGGTCTCAAGGTCGGTGTGCCCAGCGAATATTTCATCCAAGGCCTGCAGGCCGAAGTCGAAAAGGCAGTGCGCGCCGCCGTGGCTCAACTTGAAAAACTTGGCGCGCAGGTGCGCCAGGTCAGCCTCCCGCACACCGCATACGCCCTGCCGGTCTATTACATCATCGCCCCCGCCGAGGCCTCCGCCAACCTGGCGCGCTTCGACGGCGTGCGCTACGGCCTGCGCGTGCCCGAGGCCAATCTCTTCGATATGTTCACCCATAGCCGCGGCCAGGGCTTCGGCCCCGAAGTGAAGCGCCGCATCATGATCGGCACCTACGCACTCTCGGCGGGCTACTACGATGCATACTACGGCCAGGCGCAAAAAGTGCGCACACTCATCCGCCGCGATTTCGAGGAAGCCTTCCGCCAGGTCGACTTGGTGGCCGCGCCCATCACCCCTGGCAGCGCCTTCCGCATCGGCGCCCACACAGAGAATCCGCTGGAGATGTACCTGGAGGATGTCTTCACCCTGCCGGCCAACCTGGCCGGCGTCCCCGGGCTTGCGCTGCCCGCTGGTTTCGACAGCCAGGGGTTGCCGTTGAGCCTGCAATTACTCGGGCCGCATTTCTCCGAAGGACGCTTGCTGCAGGTCGGCCACGCCTATCAGCAAGTGACCGATTGGCACACAGCCACCCCGATAGGCTTCCGGCATGCGTAAAGGCATACAGGAATATGCCTCGCTTATACTGTTTACAACGTGTATGTTTCCTGCGCCTTTAGTCCTTCACTCCCTCCTTGTCATCCCGAACGGGTTTGTAGATCTTTACCCAATAAAGAGGTCGACCAGTGAGGGATCCCTGTTGCGCCGTCTTCCGCATAGCCCTGTTCTGCAGGGCCGGTAACCCCGTTAAATGAAAACGCTCTTCACCGATATCCCCAAGCCCATACTCGATCGCATGGCGGTCCTCGAGGAACGCGACGCCCGCGACCGCCAGGACGGCACCTCCAACCTCAAGCGCCTGCGCCAGGTTCCGCCGGAGACCGGCATGCTGCTCGCACTGTTGGCCGCCGCCGCGCCCCGCGGCCAGCTCCTGGAGATCGGCACCAGCGCCGGCTATTCTTCGATGTGGCTTTCGCTGGCCTGCAAACAGCGCGGCGACAAGCTCGTCACCTTCGAGCTCCTGCACGATAAAGCCGACCTGGCGCGCGAGACCTTTGCGAAAGCCAAGGTCGAGGAGTACATCGAATTGGTCAACGGCGACGCTCGCTCCCACCTCAAAGATTACGACGAGCTCGCTTTCTGTTTCCTGGATTGCGAGAAAGAAATGTACGCCGAGATCTACCCGCTGGTCGTCCCGCGCCTGCTGCCCGGCGGCCTGCTGGTGGCCGATAACGTCATCAGCCACCAGGATGACCTGGCCGCCTTCCTCGACACGGCGCGCCAGGATAAGAGCGTAGACGCCGCCGTGCTGCCCGTGGGCCTGGGCCTGCTGGTCTGCACCAAACTGGAGAGCTGATGGCCAAAGCCGAGGCGGAACGCCTAAAGATCGTCATCCCCATGGCCGGTTTTGGAACCCGCCTGCGCCCGCACACGTGGAGCCGCCCCAAGCCGCTGTTGAGCGCCGCGGGAGATACCGTGCTCGGCCACGTGCTCAAGCTGCTGGGCACCGCGCCCGGCGCAGAGAACGCCGAGTTCGTCTTCATCATCGGCCACCTGGGGGACCAGGTCCAGCGCTACATGCAGGCCGAACATGCCCAGGTGAAAGCTCATTTCGTCGAGCAGAAAGAATTGCTGGGCCAGTCCCACGCTCTGGCGCAGGCGCGCCGGTATTTGCACGGTCCCACCCTCGTTATCTTCGTCGACACCGTGGTGGAGACGGATTTCTCCGGCCTCGACAAGGAAGAGGCTGATGCCGTCGCCTGGGTGAAGCCTGTCGAGGACCCGCGCCGCTTCGGCGTGGCCGCCGTGGACGCCCAGGGCTGGGTCACCGGCCTGATCGAGAAGCCCAGCGACATGAGCAACAACCTGGCCGTGGTGGGCATCTACTACTTCAAGCGCGGCCAGGACCTGATGGCTGCCATCGACCGCCAGATGCAAACCGGCGTGCAGCTCAAGAACGAATTCTTCCTCGCCGACGCCATCGATATCATGCTCAAGCAGGGGCTGCGCATGCGCACCCATGTCGTCGACGAGTGGCTGGATGCCGGCCTGCCCGAGACCGTGCTGGAGACCAATCGCAAATTGCTGGCCAGGGGTCGCGACAATTCGGCCGAAGCCGGCCGGCGGGCGGGCGTGGTCATCAAGCCGCCCGTCTTCGTCCACCCCACCGCCACCGTGGAGAACTCCACCCTCGGCCCCTTCGTTTCCATCGGCCGCGAGAGCGCCGTGCGCAACAGCACCATCGAGGACTCCATCCTGGAAAGCCACGTCACCGTCGAAGACAGCACCTTGCACGCCTCCTTGCTTGGCGAGCGCAGCCAGGTGCGCCGCGTGCGCGGCGTGGTCAACGTCGGCGACGATTCGCGCGTGGACGGCGCCTAGCCGGTACCAAAGAGTTGCCTCGCCCGCCTTCCGCGGGACTATAATCCGCCTCAGTCATCCAACCTGAACGCCTGAGGACGTATATGTCGCCACGAAAAGGCAGCGCCTTTCTTCTCCTAGCCCTGGTTTCTCTGCTCCTCGCTGCCTGCGGCAGCGCCCCAACCCCCACAGCCACCGCCGTGCCTCCCACCGAGGCGCCCAGCGCCACGCCCACCCAGAGCGCCTTCGCCAACGTCAGCGTGCCCTTCGAGGCCGTGGTGCAGATCTGGGCTTTGTACTACGACGAGAACGGCGAATCCCAACTCGGCTGGACGGGTTCGGGCACCATCATCAGCCCGGATGGCTATATCCTCTCCAACGCCCATGTGGTCCTGCCGGACCGCTACTTCCCCGTGGACGAGCTGGTCGTGGCCCTCACCGTGAGCCAGGACCAGGAGCCGGTGCCCAGCTTCTACGCCGAAGTGCTGCAGGCCGATGCCACACTGGATATCGCCGTGCTGCGCGTCACGCACGATTACGACGGCGTCGAAGTGGACCGCGCCGCCCTGCACCTGCCCTTCGTCCCTCTGGGCAATTCCGACCAACTTAATCTTGGCGACGCCGTCACCATCCTCGGCTACCCGGGCATCGGCGGCGACACCGTCACCCTGACCCGCGGCGAGGTGAGCGGCTTCACCAGCCAGCCCGACTACGGCCAGCGCGCCTTCATCAAGACCTCCGCCACCATCGCCGGCGGCAACAGCGGCGGCCTGGCCGCGGATGCCGATGGCAATCTCATCGGCATCCCCACTCAATTGGGCTACGGCGGCGACGATCAGTACGTCGATTGCCGCGTCCTGGCCGACACCAACCGCGACGGCTTCGTGGACGATGGGGATAGCTGCGTGCCCACCGGCGGCTTCATCAACGCCCTGCGCCCCCTCACCCTGGCGCTGCCCCTCATCGAAGCCGCCCAGCGCGGCGAAGTCAGCATCATCGGCGTTCCGGAGCCTGAGGTAGCAGACGTTCCCGCCGCCTCCGGCACCTTTACCGACGACTTTTCCAACGAGAACAGCGGCTGGGATATATACGAAACCGATACTTCGACTGCCTTCTATTCAGACGGGGAGTATTACGTCGGCCATATTGGCGGCGGCCCGTCGCTTGTGGCTGAGCCCTACCTGAACTTCGACAACGTGGATCTGTCCGTCGATTTTCGTTTCGACCAGAGCGAAAATGCCGAAGATGTCACCGAGGTTAACCTTGTCTGCCGCTATTCGGATCTCTATAACTATTACGAGTTCCGCATCCTGAACGATGGCCGGGTGGGTATAGCCAAGTGGCTTGGTAGTGAATACATTATGTTGCTCGAACTGCAGCCGACTGGCGCCGTATACGGCGATTCCATGCATCAAGCCAACATTACCTGCGACGGAAACTACCTGGGCTTGAGCGTCGACGGCCAGACCGTGGCCGAGACCTTTGACGATACCTTTGTCTCCGGCGATGTCGGCTTGGGTGCCTACGCTCACGCTGATGGTGCTGCCTTCCTGGCCGCCTTCGATAACTTCTCGTCTACCGCGCTGGGTAGCGCGCAAGCCGGGGTAGGCGCCCCGGCGCTGTTCGACGATTTTTCCGACCCCGCCAGTGGCTGGGTGAACGAGGCCGACAGGTATTACCTCAATGGGCGCTACTTTATGGAGATCAACCCGCCCAATTCTGGTACGGCGGACTTTCTTGTGCAAGATTTTGCCGACGTGGTGATCAGCGTTGACGTCAACATCGAGCGGGCCGCGGGCGATGGTGACATCGGGATACTGTGTCGGTTCGTTGATGCAAATAATTTCTACGCCTTGGAAGTATCTGAAGATGGTTATTACACAATATGGAAAGTAGTAAATGGCGAAAAGGTTTACCTGGTGGAGTGGACCCCTTCTGATCTGATCCCCACCGATGGCAGCCCCTTCGTCCTCCTGGCCGCTTGCGGCGGGTCCCAGCTCTCGGTGGGCATCGACGGCGAATTGCTGGCCACGGTCACCGATACCGATCTTAGCTTCGGTTATATTGGGCTCACTGCCGGCACCTACAACCTCGGCGGTCTCATCGTCTCCTTCGATAACTTCGAGGTCATCGAGTACTAGTTATTCCGTCATTGCGAGGAGCTTGAGCGTAGCGAAGGCGACGAAGCAATCTCCCCCTCCGCTAGCCTGCTTGTCATTTCGACCGAGGCGAAGCCGAAGGAGAAATCCCTTTGCTAACCGCAATCCGGATCCTCGTCCGCCT
>JBBDXR010000008.1:36067-194612 GCA_040902205.1 Anaerolineales bacterium
TGTCATTTCGACTGAGGCGAAGCCGATGGAGAAATCCCTTTGCCAACCGGAATCCGGATCCCTCTCCGCCTTGTCATTTCGACTGAGGCGAAGCCGATGGAGAAATCCCTTTGCCAACCGGAATCCAGATTCGGTCATTTCGACGGAGACGATACCCGAATGAGAAACCACCTTGGCCACCCGGAATCCGACCCCAAAGGGATTCCTCGTCGGCCCTTGGCCTCCTCGGAATGACAAACCTAAAACCTTAGTCCTTATACCAATCTTTGCTCAGGTCAACCCAACCTGGATTGGACTTTTCAAACAGAGCGATCTTCTTTTCCCTGCGCCACCGCTTTATTTCCTTCTCTCTCGCAATGGCTAAATACACATCCCCAAACTCCTCAAAATACAATAACTTCTTAACGGCATATTTCTTGGTAAATCCCCTGACCAGTCCGAACTTATGTTGATACACCCTCCCCTCGATGTCGTTTGTGATCCCTACATAGAGCGTCCCCGAGTCACTTGCAAGGATGTAGACATAGAAACGATACATGGTCACTATTCTAATGAAATCAAGCGCATGGTTATAATCCCTCTTCAACCATGAGCACCCGCTATCAACCCGTCATCGGCCTCGAAGTCCACGCCGTCCTCGAGACGCGCTCCAAAATGTTCTGCGATTGCCCCGTGGTCGACTCGACCCTCGGCGAGCCCAACGTGGCCGTCTGCCCGGTGTGCGCCGGCATGCCCGGCATGCTGCCGGTCATCAATCGCCGCGCCGTGGAATATGCCTTGCGCGTCGCCCTGGCGCTCAACTGCACCGTGCACACCACCAGCATCTTCGCCCGCAAAAGCTACTTCTACCCCGACCTGCCAAAGGGGTTCCAGATCTCGCAGTACGAGCAGCCGCTGGCCACGGATGGCTTCCTGCTCTTCGATACCAAAGACGGCGAGCAGCGCGTCGCCATCCGCCGCGTCCACATGGAAGAGGACACCGGCAAACTCACCCACGCCACCCGGGACGGCCAGCGCTTTTCCCTGGTGGACCTCAATCGCTCCGGCGTCCCCTTGCTCGAGATCGTCACCGAACCGCAACTGCATTCGGTGGAAGCCGTGCGCAACTGCGCCTATGCGCTGCGCAGCGTCCTGCGCTACGTTGGCGTCAACTCCGGCAACCTGGAAAAGGGCCTCCTGCGCATCGAGCCCAACATCTCAATACGGCCTTTAGGCAGTATTGAGTACGGTACTCGCGTCGAGGTCAAGAACCTCAACAGCTTCCGCTCGCTGGAACGCTCCACCGCCTACGAGCTAGAGCGCCAGGAAGTGCTGCTCGAAAAAGGCGGCGCCGTGCAGCAGCAAACCCTCGGCTGGGATGATGCCCGCGGCGTCACCGTGCCGCAGCGCTCCAAAGAGGTCGCCGAGGACTACCGCTATTTCCCCGAACCCGATCTACCCCCCTTAGTGATCGATCAAAGTTGGGTAGATGAGATCCAGGCCGCGTTGCCCGAATTGCCGCAGACCAAGCGGGCGCGCTTCATCCGCGACTACGGCCTCAATCCGTATGACGCCAGCGTGCTGGCCGCCGAGCGCGAAGTGGCCCACTTCTACGAGGCCACCGTGCTGGCCGCCAAGCAGGCGGATGCCAAGCTGGCCGCCAACTGGGTCAGCGGCCAGCTCTTTGGCCTGCTGAACGAAGCCGGCGCCGAGATCGGCGACCTGCTCTTCGGCCCCGGCGAACTGGCCGCGCTGCTCGACATGCTCGCCGCCGGCCAGGTCAACCCCAGCGCGGCTCGACTCGTGCTCGGCGAGCTGTTCGCCAAAGGCGGCAAGGCCGCCCGCATCGTGAAGGCCCGCGGGCTCAAGCAGGTTTTGGATCCCAAGCAGTTGCGCGCCTGGGTAACCCGGGTGCTCAAAGAGAATCCCGCGCAAGTGGCTGAGTACCTGGGCGGCAACGCCCCCGTGCTGAACTGGCTGTTCGGCCAAGCGACGAAGTTGTCGCAGGGCAAAGCCGACCCCAGCCTCCTGCGCCAGGAATTAGAATCCCAACTCGCCAAACACAACATGGAAATGGAGACGCACTGACATGCCTGATCTTCAAGGGAAAGTGGAAGCGCTGCTGGTCACCCCCAAGTCAATGCCGGGCAGCCCGGTGGACGAAGTGGAAGTGGCCCTGGAAGGTTTCGTCGGCGACAAACATTTTGGGATGACGATGAGATCCAACAGCTATCAAAAACAGTATCCCAAGGGCTCGCAGGTGCGCAACGTGCGCCAGATTTCCATCGTCTCGGTCGAAGAATTGAGCGAAGTGGCCCGCAATCTGGATCTGCCGGCCATCGAACCCGCCTGGGTGGGCGCCAACATCCTGCTCTCCGGCATCCCCGCTCTCACCCAGCTTCCCAAGGGCAGCCGCCTATACTTCGAGAACGGCGTGGGCATCGCCGTCGAGGGCGACAACCTGCCCTGCACCACGGCCGGCGGCAGCCTGCAATCCGCCTTCCCGGACCGCCAGGACATCACCACCGCCTTCCCCAAGAAGGCGCTGGGCAAGCGCGGCCTGGTGGCCTGGGTGGAGATGCCCGGCGTCATCCGCAAAGGCGAAAGCGTCCTCGTCCGTTTGGCCGAGGATGTGCAAAGTTAACCCTTTCAAAGCGGCAACAGAAAAAGGAGCGCAGCATGCGCTCCTTTTTCTTTACAGCACCCTTCTCCTCCGAAGGTTATCCGCGTTTACGGTTGCGCCACCAGCAGCGCGTCCGCAGCAATGCTGATCTCGTAGCTGTTCCGGTCCGTTGTAGACCCGCCCCAGGTGAAGGTCTGGATTTCAACGGGAGCATCGCCTAGGTAGTTAAAGATCGTGACTTGTGTTCTCCCGATGCCGCCGCGGTCGATACTAAGCACCAGGTTCTGCCCCGGCTCGAGGCCGGTCAACAGGACATCCCAGGTCATTTCAACCTCTCGGCCCAAATTCGCATTGTCCAGCGATTGTTGCAGCGCGAAATTTCCGCCCGATTCCATCGCCGCCTGGGCAGCGCCCTCACTCATCGAGATCAATTCAGGGCGGATCCATTGCCCTCCGCTGACCACATTAAGCGTCGTCCAGTCCGAAGTGGTCTTGATCTGGATGCGCACACGGATTGTGTCCGGCCAGGTGGCGGCCAGATACTGGCCGATCCATTGGCGCGTAAGCGTCAAATACCCATCCGCCGGCAGCGCGCCGAAGTCATAGTAAGCACTTCCGCTTCCGTCCCTGGCCCCCAGGGCTGGCGGCTCGATCATCGTCCCCTCATGCCACTCGTTGAATGAAGTGATTGTCATCAGCGCGGGCTCCACCCCGGCGCCCAATGCGGCCGTCCACTGGTCGTCGTAGGTCTGGCCGTCCTCGCGCAAGACCAGCGTCTCGGGTGGGTCTCCGATGCGTTCAGCCGAAAAACCGGGGAGTACACTGGGGATATACAGCGAATCGGGGGGCAGGCTGCCCGCCCACGCGAATCCGCCTTCTTGCTCCAAATGCAGGGTGGCGTAGTTATACAGACCGTCAAAATGCCCTTCGGTGACCCAACTGCTCTGCGCCGGTTGAGCGATGAGCAGCGTGCCGCCGGGCAGGGCGTGGATCTCATCCAGGGCTTCTTGCCAGTAGTCAGCCTCTACGGCTGACCCCTGGTCGCCGCAACCACTCGCGAATTGGCTGCACCATACAAAGAACATGCCCTTGGGCTCCGCGCCCGGGCTGTAGCGGCTGGATGCCGTTGAACGAAAGAAAGCCGGTGAATCCCCGTAGCGCCGGTAAAGATACTGGACGTCTTCCACCAACTGGTCTGCCGTGCGCTGCCGGTAAGGCTCGATGTGGAAAGCCACCTTGATGCCGTATCGTTCGGCCATTTCCATGATCAATGGAAATGGCCTTTCTTCGTACCCGCCCCTTCCCCACCATGAAACAATGATGACCCCGACCCCGGCCTCCCGCAGCCAGGCCATATGTTGCGCCACCACCAACGGGTCGTTGGATGAGTAGGGGCCAAGTTCGGGATAGTAGTCTGCGGAGATATCCTGGGGATCGTCCCAGTGGTACCACTCCGGGTCTAGGTCCACATTGCCATACCACGCATAGTAGAAAGCGGCCACTTTGTAGGACGGATCAGGCCCCACCACCGGCGGCAGCGGGATCTCGGTGGCAGCCGCTGTCGGCTCCTCGATCGCCGTAGCCGGCGCGACTGTGCTTGTCGGTATGCTCGGCTTGGTGCCGCATGCCGCCAGCAGCAGAGCGGGCAGCAAAAGGATCATCCATTTGATTTTCAATTCATCATCTCCCGCTGGGCGCCTAGCGCGCGCAGTGAACACGCACTTCACTGTAATCCGGCAAGGAGGGATGGTATGCCACCTTGTCGAGCGCTCCCCAGGTAACTCCTTCGCATCCCTTCCGGGCGGCATCCCAGTCAGAGAGTTGAGGGGTCAAGCTGGCGTTGTTCTGGTCGATAAATTGGCCCAGCAAAACAATACCCACCACTGCATAGTTGATCTGTGCCCCCGTGACGGTATTGTCTTTCATGGTCAATGTTCCTCCGGCAGGCAGGTAGGCCCAAATAAGGCAGGCACCGCCATCGCATAAGGCAACCTCTGCTTCTAAAGGTTCATGCGAAAAGCTGGAGATCGGGCCGCTGTTGCCATACGCCGACTTGTAGGCCGGGTTGGTAAAGCCTACATTCCACATGTGCGTGCCCACGTTGATCCCGGCGTGCAGACCGCCGCAGTTTGTATCCCCTTCGCTGACGACTTCATTGCCGTTGAGCTCCAGGCCTGATATATCTCCCGAGATCCACGGGTGAATAGCGATCCCGGCAAAGGCGCCATAGTTCCCTTGAGTTACTCGTACGGTATTGTTGGAAATCACCGTGTCTTTGCCGCCAAAGAACACGATCCCGACATCAGAAGGGTTGATCACTAGGTTATTGATGACTGTGTTAGCGGGGCCAAACAAGGTAATCCCGTCGGCCCAGTCACCCACCCCATCGGTGTCAGCATCGGTCGAGACACAACTAGGGTTGTCATGAACATGATCGCCTGCGATGTCGACGGTCACGTTCCGGATCGTGCCGGCTGCGCCGCCAAAGCCCAGCGCAGTGCCGGCTTCGGTTTGGCGATTGATCAGGTCGTGAACCACAACGCCGGTCGTCCAGCTTCCAGGATAGGCCTGGTACGTGATGGCCGGATTGCTCCAATCCCCGGTCGCCCCGCTAAAATCCATATTGCCCGGATTGCACCAGGGATCGCCGGGAATGGTGCATTCCGCTGAAAGCCAGGATCCCCAGTTGTCTCCTTGTCCGTCGGCTTTTCCGTCCGGCCCAAATACATTGCGCATTTCGCGGTTGCCGTCAATGTCGATATAGCCAAAATCGAGGTCATCGATGGCGCCGGCGTTGTTGAAGCGCGTGCGGGCATACAACTTCACCACGAAACCTTTTAGCTCGGCGGTGGCCTGCAGCAACGCGTGGTTGTCCGGATCGCTGGCCGTGAAGGTCAGGTCATGCTTGGCGGTCATGCCCGTTAGGAATAGCGTCTGGTCGATCAGGTAGCCCTGGTACGAGGTGTCGTTTACCCCTGAGGTGAAAACGATCGTGTCCCCGCTGCACGCCGAATCCAGCACCGCCTGAATGGCCTCGCTGTCCGGCTGATCGTCGAAAGGATTCGCCCCGAAGTCGTCTACCTGGATGCTTTGAGCGGCTTCGGGCGCCAGACCGATAACACGTACCGCCTGAACGATTTCCGCGCCGTCGCCGTTGTCCGTGAGGCGGAAGTCGGCGCCGTTATCGCGATTTGCGAAATTGGCGTCGCACAAGAAGAACTTGGCGGTCTGCAGGGTTTGCGTGTCGCCTTTGCTTATCCCGCCGCCTCCGGCGAATTTCCCGTCTGAGCCACCGGAAGGCAGTGCGTCGTATTGCAGCGAGAACGAATCGGTGCCCACATCAAAGTAGTCCACCTCCAGCAGGATGCGGGACGTAGGGCTCCCGCCGACAAGCTGGTTGTCGTCCACATTGAATTGAAGGTACGAATCTCCGACCCCGTTCCCATCCACCGAGGGCAGTGCCGCGCCGTTACCGCTGGCGCGCGCTTCCTCGGCCGGATCGCCTACCGTCACCACTTGCGTGTCGATGTCCCCGCCCGAGCCCATGGTGATGCCCTGGGATGTATTTCGCTCCCCCAAGACGATCGAAAGAGAAGGTAAGGGGACATCCGTTGGCGTGCTTGTTGGCGCAGGTCGTTTCGTGGCCGTAGCCCGCGGCGCTGCTGTGCTTGTCGCCGGGGTGGGCTGGCTGCCGCAGGCGGCCAGCAGAAAAGCGATGGCCAGGGGCAAGATGCTCATTGCTCGGTATCGATGGGTCATGTAGGGGGGCTCCTCGGTTGGGTTGATATTCTTAAACTTTCGCAACTATATGTTGGGGCGCCCGGCCGAAAAAGTGTCATTGGTACCCGTGAAGATTTTCTCAATGTGCGTAGGATTGCAGCAAAATAGATGCAAACGTGACATCCGACCTCATTGTTCCCAATAGCACAAACAGAACGCGAGCCCTGCTCGCGTTCTGTTTCTGCCGCGCCGCGCCCAACGCAGGGGCTTTTGCCCCAGCCCCCTGAGGACATCCTTGGCTTGACTACCCTGCCGCCATCAGTTAACCTTAAGCCCCAGTTTGGGAACCCTGTGAACGAGAACCAGGCTAACCAAGCCACCCCTGCGCTGAACATGCGGGTACTTCTCCGAGGTACCCGCGTAATTGTTTAAAGGGCCAAAGACGTCCCTGGAGGCATGATGGCTGAAAATACCAACGCGTTCAAGATCGCCCAGCAGCAGTTCGACAAAGTCGCCGAACTGCTCCACTTGGAGCCTTACGTGCGGGAGATCTTGCGCTGGCCGCGCCGCGAATTCAAGTTCCAGATCCCCGTGCGCATGCAAGACGGCGAGATGAAGGTCTTCTTCGGCTACCGCGTGCAGCACAACGATTCGCGCGGTCCCACGAAGGGCGGCATCCGCTTCCACCCCTCCGAGACCATGGACACCGTGCGCGCCCTGGCCATGTGGATGACCTGGAAATGCGCCGTGGCCGACATCCCCCTCGGCGGCGCCAAGGGCGGCGTGGCCGTCGACTCCGCCACCCTCTCGCTGGGCGAGAAGGAGAAGCTGTGCCGCGGCTGGGTGGACGCCATCTACAAGAACCTGGGCCCCCGCGTCGACGTGCCCGCCCCCGACGTGGGCACCACGCCGCAGATGATGGGCTGGATGATGGACGAGTATTCCAAATTGGCCGGCCAGTTCACCCCCGGCGTGATCACCGGCAAACCGGTGGGCGGCGGCGGCTCCAAGGGACGCAAGGAAGCCACCGGCTACGGCGTCATCTACAACCTGCGCGAAGCCATGCAGCACCTTAAGATGGACGGCAGCAAGGCCAGCGCCTCGCTGCAGGGCTTCGGCAATGTCTCGCAGTTCGCCGCACGCGGCTTCGCCGAGCAGCTGGGCGGCAAAGTGGTCTGCGTCTCCTACTGGGACCGCAAGGACAAGGCCGCCTACAGCGTCATCGCCAAGAAGGGCCTGGACATCCCCTTCCTGCAGAACATCACCGACGAGTACGGCGCGATCAACAAGGACAAGGCCCGCGAAGCCGGCTACGCCATCGAGAGCGGCGACGCCTGGCTGGAGCAGGACGTGGACGTGCTCATCCCCGCCGCCCTGGAAAGCCAGCTCACCGGCGAAACGGTCAAGAAGATCAGCGGGAAGGTGAAGCTGGTGGCCGAGGGCGCCAACGGCCCCACCACGCCGGAGGCCGACGAGGAGTTCAAGCGCCGCGGCGTCTTCGTCATCCCTGATTTCCTGTGCAACGCCGGCGGCGTCACCGTCTCCTATTTCGAGAGCGTGCAGAACGACATGAACTATTATTGGACGCACGAAGCCGTGCTGCAGCGCCTGGACACCAAGATCACCGAAGCCTTCGCCAAGGTGCTCAAGCTGGCCGCCGGCGAAGGCGTCTACATGCGCGACGCCGCCTACATGGTGGCCATCGGCTCCGTGGTCGAAGCTATGCAGCACCGCGGCTGGCTGTAGCCCGCCATGAAATAAATGGAGAAGCGGATTCTGCGAAGCAGAATCCGCTTCTCCTGCGCAGCAAAGCTGCTTACGGGTCTCAGCCCGCCTTCTACCCTAAGAGGATATTCGGGTTACTTCCTTTATCTCATCGCCTAATTCAACCAACTTGACTTCTCTATCAGTCAATCCGTACAATTCATAAACGAGCTCATCAATGGACTTATCGGTTGCATCTAATTCCCTCTTTAATTTCTCCTTCGCCTGAGGTGTTCTAGGATCTTCCTTATTCAATAACAACATGCGATCCACAAGGGCAACCATCTTCCCATGCCGGGATGCATCATCCTGATCATCAAAGTCGACTGTCTTAATGGGAAGCTGTGATAGCTGCCGCGCTTGAATTTCAGAAAACACTCTCTTAGTAGACTTAAGATATTTGACATAATAAAAGTTTAGCAATTTTGAGTTTATTAAACCTAGCAAATACTTTGTAGAAATGGCGGCATGAGGTTTAAGGTTAATTACAACAAGTGTATTAAGGGCATAGAACTTCTCATTATCATAAGCTGCAACGAGTCGGTCTCCAACCCTGCGAAAGAAGATCTTTTCATTCGATTCAAAAATATCGGTTCGTTTACATGAGTGTATGTTTTTAATGTCATAGGCTAGATACGTTCCATCCCAGGAGATCACATAGCGATTGATGTTTCTGCCATCAAGCACAGACTTGTAATTAGCGGCGAGACGCTTGGGGTAAAGAGATTTGCTCCTATCGTGTTTTAGGGCGATTGCCTGATTAATCAGCGTAAGCGATTTTAAGGGCGAACCAATAGCGTCAATTTTTTGCTTAATCTCTAATTCGGCTGTGCTCGCGCTTGATAAAAAGGAATTCTTATAGGTCTTTTCGAACACCTTCTGTTCAACACTACGGGCTATCAATGACATTTGTTTGTTATTAAAGTCTACTACCTGTACACGGTTTTCCTTGGTGCTTCCCTTTGCAACAACAAAAACTATTGTTTCAACCACGGCATCCCTAAAAACAGGATATCTAAAATTAGTTAATACCCTAACTGTATTTTTCAGTAGTTGCCGGCGAAGAGCCTGATAGCCTTCTTGGGTGAGTATAGTATTGGGAACAATAAAACTAAGGGAGCCTCCCCGCGACAACAAGGTTGTCAGGCTCTTTTCTATAAAAAGCCCAAAGGTATTCATTCTCCCCATGGTTGAGGAATATTTGCTCAGGAAGTAGGCACTTGTGTCTTTATTGTAATATTCTGCCATTGACAACTGGATATATGGTGGATTTCCAATAACCACGCCAAATCCCCCTTGGACAAAAATCTCTGGGAACGCGACCTGCCAGTCAAATACATTAACCCTATAGCGTTCTTCTTCGTCGACCAGCATGGTTAATTGTTTGCCGGCATAATAATCCGACCCTATTAGCGAATTGCCACACTGAATATTTTTCCCTAAATCTGGTAATACGCGTTCGTGCAAAAGGGCTAGCTGAGACCCTATGGTTTCCTGACTCTCTCCTTCAAGCACTTTTAGTAACAAGGACAATTTTGTTACCTCAACGGCCTGAGGGTCAATGTCCACTCCGTGGATATTATTGAGCAATATACGCTTCTTCTCGGATGATGTTAGTCTCCATTCGTTACCCCCGGCGCTATATATCGAAGGATGCCTTCCTTGAGCAAATTTCTCCGGGTTGTTTTCAGAATACTGCCTTAAGTGCCAATCCAATAAATACTGATAAGCTCCAATTAAGAATGTGCCTGAGCCACAGGCCGGATCTAAGATCTTCAGACGTGACACATCTGCAGGTCTCTTTCCATTCAATACGTCTTCAATAGTGTTCCGTACTATGTAATCAACAATGTAGGTTGGTGTGTAATAAACACCACCCGCCTTTCTTACTTCCGGCTTTTCTTCTACTTTCGCCTGATGTCCCGAAGTTAGTCTAATCACCTTTCCTAGGAAACGCTCATAAACCTGCCCCAAAATATCTGACGGGATTTCTTTGAAAACATACGGACTTTCTGGATAATAAAGATTTAGAAGTATCTCCTTTAGAGCCTTATCATCAATTTTCAAACTTAAGGTAAGGGAATCGGACTCGCTAGCCTGATCCTTATCATCAGTAAAATGGAACAAACCAGAGTTGTATCGAGTGTCGGAGATTTTAAACAAAGCACATAGATTAAAATAAATATTCGGTTGGTCAGCGATTTCTTTGAGATGCTGTTCTCTCTCTATTCCGCGGTCCTCGCATATCCGAAGAAAGACAATGCGGTCGATAGTCATCTGAACCGCATAGTTCAACTCGCGGACACTGATGCGGCCGTTCCGTAAGGCTATGTTCTTGGCAAGCAACTCTCGCCAGCGCTCAATTTCAATTAAAAAGGCTTCATCAACCTCGGTGGTCCCCCTTTTTCCCTTTAATCCCTCGGCATACTTGTCAAACGAGCCCTTGAGTACAGCTTCTCGGGAGAAGATTGCCTCTATCTCGTCCCACCTCGCTAAGTAGTCCGTATAGTTCAGAAGCAATATCCGACCCTTGGACACTTTGTCGGCCTTATCTGGCTTGATTCGGCAATCGTATACGGCGAACTCCTCAAAATCAGTCAAAATCCCAAGGGGCAACTTGGCTGACCATGCGTAGCGACGGAGCTGAAATGCTGATTGGACACTAGTCTCTATGCTAACGGCCGGTCTTTTTGCCTCAACAAGAAATTTCCGCACCCCACCGATTCGAAAGGCGTAGTCTGGGGCCTTGTTTTCTCCAGCAATTTCCATACTATCTTCGTGAATAACTTCCTTATAAACCTCTGAGTACCCCCTCTTATTAAACACATCCCACCCCAATGATTCAAGCAGGGGATCCAGAAACTCCCTCCTAAGCTGGGCTTCATTGTATTTACCTGAGTGATATTGAGAGCGATTATTTTCGTAACGGAGAACTAGCTCTCTTATTATTTTGGGTGCGCTCATCTATTTTTCGCCATAATCATTTTACACCTTCGATTTATAGTGCATTTCCTTGACATCCTTGCCTCTTTCCCCACAACCCGCGCCTTTCATGCTATGTAAGTAGTAGTTCCTCCCCCTTTCTAGGGGGAGGGCAGGGTGGGGGTTCACCCCTCCGCCATCATCCTTGCCCTTGGGGGTACACATGTTCGAGAATCCTTTCGCCGACCTGATCCGCGCCGCCGAGCCCCAGCATCCGGGTTACGTTCCCAACCCCGTCGCTGCCCGCATCCTCTCCCGCCTCATCGAGACCGGCCTCGCGCCTTCTCCTCTACCCGACGGCCTGCCGCCCGAATGGGTCTACGCCTACGCTGCCGTCATGGATGTCGCCGCCACCGATCAGGTCAAGCGCTGGCAAGCCTTCGTCGAGGCCGTCCACGGCTTCCCCGTCGACATGATCCTCGAAGTCAACGCCGCCGCCGAACACGCCCTCGACCGCAGCTTCAAAGACCGCATCCTCTACAAGACCGTCGATGCCCTCCAGGATCCGCCTGCCCTCGAATGGTGTGTCGACCGCCTCTTTGTCCGCCCCAGCCTCAACCTCCTGGTGGGCGACCCCGGCGCCAAGAAAACCTACCTCGCCATCGATCTGGCCGTTTGCGTGGCAACCGGCAAGCCCTGGCTGGGCCACCCCGTCAAGCCCTGCCCCGTGCTCTTCATCGACGAAGAGTCTGGCCTCTACCAGATTTGGGGTCGTCTCAACGCCGCCTTCCGCGCCCACCAGGTCCAGAGCGACGCGCCATTCAGCTACGTCTCCCTCGGCGGCTACGACCTGCGTAACCCGCGCGATGCCGACGCCCTCACCGAGCGCGCCCAATCCCTGAATGCCGGCCTCATCGTCATCGACGCTCTCGCCAACCTCATGCGCTCCAGCGAGAACAACCTCGCCTCCGTCCAGCCCGTGCTTTTCAACCTCCGCCGCCTGGCCGATTATTGCCGCGCCGCCGTCGTCGTCATCCACCACACCAACCGGCACGGCGTCTTTCGCGGCTCCTCCTCCATCTCCGCCGCCATGGACCTCATGCTCTCCCTTTCCTCCGCCCCCGACAGCGATCTTATCCAACTGCGCTCCCTCAAAGCTCGCTTCTTCGCCCCGCCGACTTTCTGCGCCCGCGCCTTCTTTGGAACCACACCCGCAGGCCAGCCGCTCTTCCACCTCGAGCCCACCGGCGAGATCCCCGCGCCGGCCATGGATCCAGTAGTCTCAGGCCCGCAACGATCGTTGACCATCGGCATCCTGGAGTTCTTATCCACCCATCCTGGGGCAACCCGTGAGCAGGTGACCTCTCACCTGAATGGCTTCAGCGAGAATAGCATTCGTATAACCTTGTTCGAGTTACTCTCTTCGGGTCAGATCAAGAGGACCAACCCCGGCAGCAAAGGCACCAAGGCTTCCTATGCCCTCTCAGATTGAGGTTTTTGTAGGGGCGGGTTTAAAACCCGCCCACCCTCCCCTTGGTAAGGGGAGGGTCGTATGCGCAGCATACGGGGTGGGGCTATTCCTATCCTGTCAAGTTGCTAACGAGCTGTGTCTCGCGTTAGCAACTAGCAACTTAGCAACCCACCTGCCTTTATCCGTCATTGCGAGGAGGGCGCTTAGCGCTACATTCAGTAACGCTGCCCGACGTGGCAATCTTGGCATCCCAACCAGAAGATTGCCACGCTCACTTGCGTTCGCTCGCAATGACGAGCATGAAATCTCTGCCATGCTGAGCGGCCGAAGCCCTGAGCCATGGCTTCGAGCGAAGCGAGAAGTCAGCGAAGGGGAAGCATCCACCCATGCCCCGGCATTCCCACTCACCAGTTATGCAAACTGCCCCGTCTTCCGTAGGGGCGCACTGCAGTGCGCCCGTCTTTCTTGTCATTTCGAACTGGAACAAAAAGCGCACATCAGTGCGTACGGGCGTAGCATGCTACGCCCTGCCTTTCTCCGTCATTGCGAGGGCAATCTTGGCGTCCCAACCAGAAGATTGCCACGCTCACTTGCGTTCGCTCGCAATGACGAAAAGGGCTCGGTCCATTCGTCATCACTTGGCACGGCCTTACCCCCTGCGGCGCGTGTCGCAGGACAGGATTGTTCTGCCGCGCGCCAATCCTCTATGCGAAGGCGTGGTTTTTACGCCAGGGGTCTGGGGGCACATGCAATTGCCCCAAAGCATGCGCCGTTTGCATGCAGGGGTGCTGGGGCCAGCGGCCCCACGAAAAGAAAATACGGAACGATCACCAGACCAGTGGAACCCCTATGACAAAGCAACTCATTAGGAATTTCTCGTCGCTTAGCTTGCCTCCCGGCAGGCACCGCTCACTCGAAATGACAATAGAGCCAGTTATGCAACCTGCCCCGTCTTCCGTAGGGGCGCACTGCAGTGCGCCCGTTTTTCCTTCTTTTCGGTGTATACTTCGCGCAACCTCCTCTCCGGAGTTGGTATTCCCATGAAAGTCTCCGTCCTCCAGGAAAACCTCGCCCAGGGCCTCAACATCGTCTCGCGCGCCGTTTCACCGCGCTCCACCTACCCAATTCTGGCGAACGTGCTCATTTCTGCCGAGGAAGGCCGCCTCAAACTCTCCGCCACCGACCGCGAACTGGGCATCACCGCCTGGATCGGCGCCAAGATCGAAGAACCCGGCGCCACCACCGTCCCCGCCCGCACCCTGGTCGACCTGGTCTCCACCTTCCCCAGCGACACCATCCACATGGACCTCGTAGTGCGCACGCAAACCCTGCAGCTCAAAGCCGGCCGCTCCAACGCCGAGATCAAAGGCATCGACGCCCAGGAATTTCCGCCCATGCCCGAGCCCGACAAGGCCGGCGGCATCGAAATGACCGCCGGCGACCTTAAAGAGATGATCGGGCAAGTGGCCTTCGCCGCTTCCAAAGATGACGCCCGCCCCGTGCTCACCGGCGTGCTGGTCACCGTCGAAGGCAAGACCATCACCATGGCGGCCGCCGACGGCTTCCGCCTCTCCGTGCGCACCGCCGAACTGCCCGCCGCGGTGGATAAACCCATGCGCGCCATCGTGCCGGCCAAAGCCCTGCACGAGCTGGCCCGCATCGCCACCGACGACAAAGAGCAAGTGCGCATGATGCTGCCCACCGGCCGCGGCCAGGTCATCTTCAGCCTGAAGAACGCCGAACTGCGCTGCCAGTTGGTCGAAGGCGCCTTCCCCGATTACCAACAGATCATTCCCGGCGGGCACAAAACGCGCACCGTCGTTTCCACCGAAGCCTTCCTCAAGGCCGCCAAGCAATCCGAGATCTTCGCCCGCGAAAGTTCCCACATCGCCCGGCTGGACATCAAGCCCGGCGAGGGCAAGAGCCCCGGCACCGTGGAGATCTCCGCCCAATCTGAGGAGACCGGCTCCAACGACAGCAAGATGGACGCCATCGTAGATGGCGTGCCCGTGGTCATCGCCTTCAACGTGCGCTTCCTGCGCGAAGCGCTGGACGTGATGAAGACCGCCGACGTGGCCATCGAGACCAGCGCGGCCGCCGCGCCCGGCGTCATGCGCCCCGTGGGCAAAGACGATTTCCTGCACGTCATCATGCCCATGCACTTGGGCAAATAGTCCCCGTTCTTATCGTGCCATCCTGAGGCGGCACCTTTCGTCATTGCGAGGAGGGCGCCCAGCTTCGCCTTTAGCGAAGCTGCCCGACGTGGCAATCTCAAACACGAATTGCTATTGAGTACTAGCCTGGGGTGTCACTCATGCGGCACGCGGATTACAATGCTTTGAAATCTGCATGACGCTCCCGCTCACTTCCCTCGATCCCACCTACCGCATCTACCTGACTCTGGCGCAGTACCCGCTGCTGCGGCGGCGCATCCGCAGCAAGATGCGCCAGGAACTGTTCAAGCGCGGCATCCTTTCCGCCGAAGCCCTGGAGGAGCTGGTCAACCAGCAGGCCGCCGATTCACAGGTACGCGAAGGCATCACCGGCGGGGCGAACGAAGAAGCCAGCGACGATTGGAAGCAGCGCCTCGACACGGTGCGCGAACACCTCACCGACCTGCACTTCGCCAACAATCTCCCCTACGACATCTTCGAAGACCTGGTCAAACAGGTGCTGGCCGAGCGCGGCGCCGAAAGCGAAGACCTGCAGCGCACCTTCAACCCGGAATTGGCGCCGCAGGAGGCGCTGTTCGATCAGGCCGGGGTGATCGCCAACCTGCCGCCCAAAGAGCGCGCCCGCCACGAAGCCCGCGAACGCGAGATCAAAGTCGTACTGATCCGCTCGATGATCTCGGACCAGCTGGCCTACCTCAACATCGCCAAAGAATGGTTCTCGCTGGACGATTTGCTGGCCATCCGGCGGCACAAGATCGGCAAGGGCAAGATAGGAGGCAAGGCGGCCGGCATGCTGCTGGCCCTGCGCATCCTGCGCAAGGTGGCCGAGAAGGACATCGCGCTGAACGTCACCATCCCCGAATCTTATTTCGTGGGCGCGGACGTGATGTACGCATTCATGGCGCACAACGGCATGATCCACTGGGCCGACCAGAAATACAAAGAAGTCGAGCAGATCCGCGACGAATACCCCATCATCCAAAAGGAATACGCCGCCGGCACCTTCCCCGATGAGGTCAAAAGCGAACTGGCGCAGTTGTTGGAGCGGGTGGGCAGCGCGCCGATCATCGTCCGCTCTTCGAGTTTGCTCGAAGATAACTTCGGTTCCTCGTTCGCCGGCAAATACGCCAGCTACTTCTGCCCCAACCAAGGCACGCCCGAAGAGAACCTGAACGCCACCATGCGCGCCATCGCCGCGGTGTACGCCAGCGGGCTGAACCCCGACGCGCTGCTCTACCGCCGGGCGCACGGTTTGCAGGACTACGATGAGCGGCTGGCCGTGCTCATTCAAGTGGTGCAAGGGGAAGCGTACGGCCGCTATTACTTCCCGCACCTGGCCGGCGTGGCCTTCAGCCGCAACCTGTTCCGCTGGTCGCCCAAGATCAAACGCGAGGATGGCTTTCTGCGGCTGGTGACCGGGCTGGGCACCCGCGCCGTGGAGCACGTAGGCAACGATTACCCGCGCCTGGTGGCCCTGAGTCACCCTGAATTGCGCGCCACCGCCGACGTGGATTCCCTGCTCGGCTATTCGCAACACAGCATGGACGTGGTCGACCTGCAAGAGAACAGCTTCAAGACCTTGCCTATCGGAGAGGTCCTGGATGCGAAGCATCCCCATTTGAGGCTGCTGGCCTCGGTGTACAAGGACGGCGAGCTGCGTCCCATTCGTTTGGGGTCGGATAGCGAAGGGGGACGGCTGGTGCTCACGTTGGACGGCGTACTGCGCTCCACGCCGCTGGCCGAGCGCATGCGCCGGGCGCTCAAACATCTGGAGAAGTACTACAAGTCGCCGGTCGACATGGAGTTCACGGTGCAATTGCAGGCGGGCAAGGGCAGCAAAACCGAGACGCGGCTCTTCATTTTGCAGTGCAGGCCGCAAAGCCACCTGCAAGAGGAGGCCGTGAAGCTGCCGGAGCGCCTGGACCAAAAGCAGGTGATCTTCGCGACCAGCAAGATGGCGCCGCACGGCAAGGTGACAGGCATCCGCTACGTCCTGTTCGTCCCGCACGAGGGCTATTACGCCTTGCCCACTGCCGAGGCGCGCCACGAGTTGAGCCGCGCCATCGGCCGCCTGAACAGCGTGCTGAAGGGCGAGAGCTTCATCTGTGTGGGGCCGGGGCGCTGGGGCACGGTAAACGCGGACCTGGGAGTGAGCGTGTCCTACGCGGACATCTATAACACCCGCGCCCTGGTGGAGATCTCAGGCAAAGGCGTCGGGTCCGCCCCGGAACCCTCCTATGGCACCCATTTCTTCCAGGACTTGATCGAGTCGAACATCTTTCCGGTGGCGGTGCATCTGGATGACCGCGACTCGGCGTTCAACCGGGGGTTCTTTTATGATAGCGCGAACAGCCTGACCAAGTGGCTCCCCGAGTTGGAAAGCCTGCAGAACACATTGCGCCTGATCTCCGTTGATGAAGTTACGCGCGGGCATGTGATGGAGCTTATAATGGATTCAGATGCGGGGCGCGCGGTAGCGTTTCTAAAACCGGAGGACCAGGACGCATGAAGCATTTCGTGGCGGTGGCAGGCAACATCGGCGTGGGCAAATCCACGCTGGTGGGGAAATTGTGCGCCCGCCTGGAATGGCAACCCTATTACGAACCGGTCGCCGAAAACCCCTACCTGGAAGATTTCTACGAGAACATGAAGGCCTGGGCCTTTCAATCCCAGGTGTTCTTCCTTTCACACCGGCTGCGCATGCACCTCTCGCTGCTCGAAGATGCAAAATCCGTGGTGCAGGACCGCTCGGTGTACGAGGACGCTGAAGTCTTCGCCACCAACCTGTTCCGTCAAGGGGAGATCAGCGAACGGGATTACACGACCTACCGCAAGCTGTACAAGCTGCTGTGCGACATGCTGCACCCGCCGGACCTGGTCATCTACCTGCGGGCTTCGGTGCCCACGTTGCAGCGGCGCATCGCGGCGCGCGGCCGCGATTTCGAGAGCGGCATCGAGCCGGAGTACCTGCAACGACTGAATGATCTCTATGAGCAATGGATCGCGAATTTTTCGCTATGCCCAGTGCTGACCGTGCCTACGGATGAAATGGACTTTGTGGCGCATAACGGGCATTTGGAATTGATCACCCAGAAAATGGGTGAGAAGCTGATGGGGAAAGAGGAAGTGGTGTTTTCGCCGGAAGAAGTGCGCAGTTTCAGCGATTTATAGCAAAGATCTTCTAATGCCGAAGCCCGCGAGTCTCTAAGGCTGCCTGGGTCATTGGGCGGAAATCCCGGCCAAACGTGCAGGTGCGAGTAAAGGTCTTCAGGCTGAATTCGTTGCGCTCACGGTGATATGAGCGCATCGCCGTGTCCCAATCTTTCTTCCCCTGCAAATACTCATTGAGTCGCTGAGCCAAGATCACGGCGTGAGTTGACCCCTGGTCGATCCCCTGGCCGGACCAGGGGTCCATGGCCATGGCGGCATCGCCCACCAGCGCCCAGCCGTCGCCGTATGGTATACGCAGGTAGCCGGGGATGCTGCCGGTGCCGCGCACCGGCCCTTCGCGCACAGCTGCCGAGAGGCGCGGAGAGATTTCGATCATGGCGTGCAACTCGCGTTCCAGCCGCCCTTGCGGGTCGCTCTTGAACTCAGCGAATTCGCCAATGGGGACAGAGGCCGCCAACAGGGTCAAGCCATCGTCGCAAGGGAAGCAGTAGACTAAATGGTTACCGCGATAATGGAATTCAGCGGCAGGCCCTTCGTTCGGAGCCAGCCCGCGGTAATAGGAGTAGTACATGGCCCGGTTGACAGGTTCTTCTTGTTCGGCTTTAGCGTCCACCCATTTGGCCACCGAAGAGCGGATGCCGTCCGCGCCGACAATCACTTTCCCCGTGGCCTGATGCTTTTCATCCTCGGCTTGCCACGAGACGCCGATAACCCGCCCACTTTCTCGCAGTAGCGCATCGACCTTGGCGCCTTCGCGGAAATCGACGGCAGGGATGTGTCGAACGCGACGCACCGGGATCTGATCCAGCGTGATCCTGCGCACGCACATATAGAACGGGAATTCCTCGGGGCGGTCCACGGGTTCCGGAAAAACAATGCCATCGATTACATTGAAATTCACTTTGAGGTGAGGCGCACTGGCCAGCACTTCGTCGAGAATCCCGGCCTGCTTGAAAGCGCGCAGCGCCGGGGCGCGAAAGAAATGAGTGGAGAGCGTATCGCTGGGGAATTTGGTGCGGTCCAGTAAGAGTACGCGGTGCTTCTGCTCGCCCAGCAGGATGGCGAGCAGCGATCCTGCGACGCGAGCTCCCACAATGATCACATCGTAATCAGGGCTGGCCTTCATTGTTCTTTTTGAGGAAAAGAGCCAGGCTAAGGTTAGTTTTTGTGATCCTGGGCGGCCGTTTTCATTTCTTCAGGCCCGAATCTTTCGACCTCGGTAACCTTCGCCACGGCCCGAAATGCCGGTGGCAAAATGGTCAGCGCCTCTTGCCGGCTGCCGATCTCAAGCAGGATCCACGCCTTGTGCTCGTTGTCGTGGCAGCCCCATTCAGCATTGGTTACAAAGTGAGAGCCCGTGGCCATAAAGGTCTGGATGGCGCGGTTACAGGCTTCTTCGGTATTCTCGTGCGGGACTTCGATCAGAAAACGGGGCATGTGTACTCCTTAGACGAAAAGTGACGGAGATAATACCACTGCGCCTTTGCTATTCAGCAGGTTTTTCAAGAGCGGGTGGTTCCGATGGGGTGGCCGGAGCTGGCCCGCGCAATTCGACGACGAGTTTGATGGCGGTGCGCACTTTGCCATCGATCTCCACATCGGCGAATTCGGGGGCGCAGATCACATCGTAGCCATCCTCTTTCAAGTAGCCACGCGCCAGGATCAGCGCCTTGACCGCCTGGTTCACGGCCCCGGCCCCGATGGCCTGGACTTCAGCGCGCTTATTTTCGCGGAAAACGCCGGCTATGGCGCCGGCGACAGCGGAGGTACGAGAGGAACCCGAAACCTTGATGATGTCCACGTAGGTCCTCTACCAAAGGGACGGATCGGCAGTGATCCACTCCGACCCGCCTGGCCAGACATCAATTTGCAGAAATAATACAGGGTTTGCGCCGGGGAAGCAAGAATACGCGAATCGTATGCGTGAATTCTGGCGCAAACGAGAGCGCCAAAGCGCCTGTTTTACCCCTGTGATAGACTGGACGCGATGGACGAAAAAGCGCTGAAGACGCTGGAATTCCATAAAGTCCTGGAGCGATTGGCGCGCCACACGGCATTTTCCTTGTCGGCCGAGTTGGCGCACGACCTGCGCCCGCACGCAACCCTGGAAGAGGCGCAACGCCAGCTGCGCATCACCTCCGAGGCGCGTGCACTGCTAAAGGAGCAGCCGCAAACGGGAGTGGGCGGCGCTCGCGACCTGCGCGGCTATCTGGAAACAGCCAATCGGGGACAGGCGCTGATCCCTACCGAACTCTTGGATGTAAAAGGCACCTTGATCGCCGGGCGCAACCTGGCGCGCAAGTTATCGGATGGGCAGGCGGAGCTTCCTCTGCTGGCGGGGATGGCAGCCGCCATGCCGAACCCAAGCGGCGTGGTGGATGCCATCAGCAAGGCCATTTCGGCCCGCGCGGAGATCCTCGATTCAGCCTCGCCAAAACTAGCCTCGATCCGCGGCGAACTGGGCGTGGCGCACGAGCGCTTGCTGGCGCGCATGAACAAACTGCTGACCAGCGAACCCTTCGCCAAAGCGCTGCAAGAAGCCATCGTCACGCAGCGCGATGGCCGCTACGTACTGCCTATCAAAGCCGAAGCCCGTTCGCGGGTGAAAGCCGTGGTGCACGACCAATCCGCCTCCGGGGCCACCTTGTTCGTGGAGCCATTAGCCGTAGTGGAGCTCAATAACCGCTGGCGCGAACTGCAACTGGCGGAACGGGATGAGGAACAGCGCATTTTGATGGAATTGAGCGCCCTGGTTTCGGAGCACGCCGAGGAGATCAACGCCGTGCTACAGGGGTTGGCTGCTCTGGACCTGGCCTTCGCCCGGGCCAGATACGCGGAAGAACTTGGCGCCAACTCCCCAGAGCTGGTGGCGATGCGACCGGCGAAAGACGAACTGCACCCGGGCGTGGCCATGCGATTGTTGGGGGCCAGGCACCCGCTGCTGGACGCCATCAGCGTGGTGGCCCTGGATATCGAGCTATTCCCGGGGAATTACTGCCTGGTGATCACCGGACCCAATACGGGCGGCAAAACCGTGACCTTGAAGACCGTGGGCCTGATGGCCTTGATGGGCCAGAGCGGGCTGCACATCCCAACCGACACCGGCAGCCAGTTGTCGTTTTTTGAGAACATATACGCAGATATTGGCGATGAGCAGTCGATCGAGCAATCTCTATCCACGTTTTCCGGCCATATCACTAATATCGTTCGCATTCTGAAGGCGGCCGATCAACGCTCCCTGGTAGTCCTGGATGAACTGGGCGCAGGCACCGACCCGCAGGAGGGTGCGGCGCTGGCCCGCTCCCTGCTGGATCATTTGGTGAAGCGCGGCATTACCACGCTGGTGGCCACCCATTACCCGGAACTGAAATCCTACGCGCATGCCACCAAAGGCGTGGTGAACGCCAGTGTGGAGTTCGACCTCAAGACGCTAGCGCCGACCTACCACCTGGTGGTGGGCTTGCCCGGAAGGTCGAATGCTTTGGCAATCGCCACGCGATTGGGCTTGCCTACAGAGGTGATCGAAGCGGCGCGCAGCACCATCGACCCCAGCGAATTGCAGGCTGAAGACCTGCTGGACGAGATCCATCGTGAGCGGGAACGCACGCGCCAAGCGCGCGGCCGCGCCGAGGAAGCGCAGCATACGGCGCAGGCGCTGAAAGCAGAGCTCGCAGGGCGTTTGGAGAAGATCGAGGACGAGCGCCTCGATGTGTTGGAAAAGGCGCGGGTGCAGGCGCAAGGCGAACTGGATGGATTGCGCGATGAGATCGGCAAATTGCGCGTGGACCTGGCGCGCGCCGGGCAGTCCCTGGATCCTGTGCGCCAGGTGCAGGAGACGGCTGAAGAGCTGGAAGAAAAGGTAGAAGAACCGGTACGGCGTAAGGCCGTGGCCGAGTCAGCCCCGGACCGGCCCTTGCGGCTGGGAGACGAAGTGCACGTACGCAGCCTGGGCCATCGCGGCATTGTCACCGCGCTGGGTGAGGCCGAAGCCGAGGTGCAGATCGGTGCGCTGCGGGCGCGGGCGCGACTGGGGGACCTGGAGCTATTGCCGAAGGGCGAAAATGGCGATGAAGGCCGCGAACAGTGGAGCGGAGTGCAGATATTTGCCGAATCGCCGGGCGTGGAGCTTTCATTGCGCGGCCAACGTTTCGAGGATGCGGTGAATTCGCTGGACCATTATCTGGACGAGGCTTACGCGGCAGGATTGCGTTCGGCGCGTATCATCCACGGCAAGGGCACGGGCGTGCTGCGCGAGATGGTGCGCAGCGAGTTGAAGAAGCGCAAATACATCGATCGATATGACACTGCCATGCCCCATGAAGGCGGCGAAGGCGTGACGGTGGCTTACTTCAAAGAGAACTAGATTGTTGATCTAACCCCACAGCCTGGGCTTCACCGTCATCAGGAATTCGATCAGAACCACCAAAAGGATCACCAGAATACCGATCCGATTTGTGCGTTCCTCGGCGGCCAGGTATTCAGGGCTGGTGGCCTTATCGGCCAGCGCGTTCTGCTTCTTTTGAACGGGAATGTAGAGGACGCCGGCGATGAAGCCAACCACGGCAAAAAGGACGAGGCTGGAAAGCACCCAAGGGGTGGACCAGGGGATGTTGCCGACGAGCAGCATGGCGACGCCGGTTAGGAACAGAAGCGCATAGCCGAGGTTGGCAACCTTCTCTACAGACTCAATGCCGTGCAAGGTGAATCGAGTGGCGACGGGATCGCGGCGGGCCAGGCGCAGCCAGATGGGGTAAGTGAAATTGGCGCCCAAGGCGGCGATGGCTCCCAGGATGTGCAGCCATTTGAGGTAGGGCAAGAGCGCAAGCATAGTATTCCTCCAGGCGAAGCTTCGTAGATTGTAACGGAGTAGTCGACTTATAATTACGAAATGGAACCTATCGCCAGCCGCCTGGATACCAGGAGCCCTGAATTTGAGGCCAATACCAAATTTCACCGCGCCTTAGCTGAAGAGTTGCGTGCCAAGTTAACCGCGGCGCGCGAAGGCGGCGGAGCGGAGGCGCGCAAGCGCCACGAGGAGCGCGGCAAGCTGTTCGTGCGCCAGCGCATCGAACGACTGCTGGACCCCGGCGCGCCATTTTTGGAACTGTCGCCGCTGGCGGCAATCGGCGTGTACGAGGAAGAAGCTCCGGGGGCAGGGCTGGTCGCCGGCATCGGGCGGGTGAGCGGTCGGGAAGTAATGATCGTTGCGAATGATGCCACCGTGAAAGGTGGCTCGTACTACCCGCTGACGGTCAAGAAGCATCTGCGCGCCCAACAGATCGCGCTGCAAAACTATTTGCCTTGCATCTATCTGGTCGATTCGGGCGGGGCCTTCCTGCCGATGCAGGACCAGGTGTTCCCCGATGAGCAGCATTTCGGGCGCATCTTCTATAACCAGGCGCAGATGAGTGCGCGGGGCATCCCGCAGATCGCGGCGGTGATGGGCTCGTGCACGGCGGGTGGGGCGTATGTGCCGGCAATGAGCGACGAAGCCATCATCGTCAAAGGCACGGGCACCATCTTCCTGGGCGGTCCGCCCCTGGTAAAGGCAGCGACCGGCGAGGATGTGAGCGCCGAAGACCTGGGCGGGGCAGATGTGCACACGCGGCTCTCGGGTGTGGCGGACCATTATGCCGAGAACGACCAGCACGCGATCGCCATCTTGCGGGAGATCGTCGAGGGCCTGAATACGGGGCCGAGATTAAGGGTGGAGAGTACCCTGCCCGAAGAGCCGTTGTATGCGGCCGAGGAACTGTATGGCGTGCTGCCGCGCAGCTTTCGCGAGGCCTATGACGCCCGCGAGGTGATCGCCCGGATCGTGGACGGCAGCCGTTTCCGCGAGTTCAAGGCGCGCTACGGCGAGACGCTGGTGTGCGGTTTTGCGCGCATCCACGGGTATCCGGTAGGCATCCTGGGCAATAACGGCGTGCTCTTCAGCGAAAGCGCACTGAAGGGCACGCACTTCATTGAATTGTGCGAACAGCGCGGCATCCTGCTGCTGTTCCTGCAGAACATCACCGGCTTCATGGTGGGGCGGGAGTACGAGGCGGGCGGCATCGCCAAGGACGGCGCCAAGATGGTGCACGCGGTGGCCACGGCGACGGTGCCCAAACTGACCGTGATCATCGGCGGGTCGTTCGGTGCGGGCAACTACGGCATGGCGGGGCGGGCTTACGATCCGCGCTTCCTGTGGATGTGGCCGAACGCGCGCATCAGTGTGATGGGCGGCGAGCAAGCCGCCAACGTGATGCTGACCATCAAACAAGAGCAACTGGAACGCGAAGGCAAGAAGGCGTTGAGCACCGCGCAGGCCGCCGAACTCAAGCAGCCTATCCTGGACAAGTACGAGCACGAAGGCAATCCTTACTATTCCACGGCGCGACTGTGGGACGACGGCGTGCTGGATCCGGCCGAAACGCGCACGGTGCTGGGGCTGGCGCTCTCCGTGGTGCTGAAGGCGCCGCGGGCGGATGGCGGCTTCGGGGTATTTAGGATGTAAGAATGCATGGCTGAACAGAACGAAAAGGTGCAGTTCGTGGTGTTCCATCGCCCGGGGCCGAAGTGGCAGCCGGGCGTCGATTTCCGCGAGCAGCCGGGGGTGATGGAACATGTGCAACATTACGCCAAGCTGCACGCCGAAGGCAAGCTGGCTGCGGGAGGCCCCTTCCTGGAAGCAGACCGCGGGGGGATGATGGTGGCAAAGGCGGAAGTGAGCCGCGAGGAGATCGAGGCTTTCGCCGCGGCCGACCCGGCAGTGAAGACCGGCCTGCTAGTGTATGAGGTCGTGCCCTGGTATACGCCGATGAGGGCGGGGTGACGCTGGGAAAACGGATAGCAGGGTTGCTGCTGATGGCCTGGGTTCTGGCGGCCTGCGGCCCAGCCCTTGGCATTCCGCAAGGTGAATACGACGCGCTGCTCGCCTTCTATCAGAGCACGGGCGGCGAAGGGTGGTGGGACCAGCGGGGCTGGATGAGCGCGGAGCCGCCCTGCACCTGGTACGGCGTGATGTGCGAAGGCGGGCACGTGGTTAGCTTGACCATGAATTGGAACAATCTGCGCGGCGAGCTGCCGCCGGAATTGGGTGACTTGAACAAACTGCGTGCACTGGTGCTGTACTTCAACGGATTGGAAGGGCCGCTGCCGGCTGAGTTGGGCAGGCTTACCAAATTGGAGACGCTGATCCTGCACAACAATTGCTTTGAAGGCGGCATTCCCGCGGAATTTGGCGGACTGCGAAACTTGCGAAAACTGGACCTAGAACACAGCTGCTTGACAGGCGAACTGCCCGCGGAATTGGGAACCCTGAGCGAGTTGGAGATGTTGAACTTGCGCGGCAACCAGCTTAGCGGACCACTGCCGGAAGAACTAGGCAGCCTCACCAAGCTGCAGGGTCTGCTGTTGAGCACCAATAATTTCAGCGGACCAGTCCCGGATGAATGGACCAATCTGACCCAATTGCTGATGTTCAGCATTTACGGCAATCCGCTGATCACCACTGTGCCAGCGCAACTTGAAGCCTTGCCTCGGACCGGATTAGGCGACCTTGCGCCTCTGGGCCAATAGGTGAAAGCATGACAACAAAGAAAGAGGTCCAAGCCTGGCTGGAATCTTACGTGAAGGCCTGGAAGAGCAATAGCCCGCGCGAGATCGCCAAGCTGTTCACCGAGGATGCATACTACTCCACTGGGCCTTTCGACGAGCCGTGGATCGGGCAGGAGGCCATCATCGATGGCTGGATCGCTTTGGGCGACCAGCCGACCGATTGGACCTTCGAGTACGAAGTGCTGACCGCGGATGACGACCTGGGCGTGATGCAGGGCACCACGGTGTACAAGAGTGCAGGCACCTTCAGCAACATCTGGCTAATGCGCTTCGCCAAGGACGGGCGCTGCAAAGATTTCCGCGAGTGGTTTGTGAGGAAGCGGGAATAGTAAGGCCGGTTTACCAGTCCCCGGCGTAGCCGAAGTCGTACGGCTGAGCGGCGCGAGCGGTGAGCGCGCGGTGGAGTTCCACGAGTTGGCGCAGATGGTGGTGGTCGTGGGTGACCCAGGCGGCGAACATGTCCCCGGCGCGCATGGTCCCGAATTCAGACGTATACGCGATGTCCCAGTCCACCGGGTCCAGGGAGGCCAGCCATTCAATCGAGACGCGGCGTTCGCGGAGGAAAGACTCCAGGGATTCGGCTAGATCGCGCTGGTTGTAATTTCGCTGGGTAACCCAGCCAACCGGATCGATAGGTTCCCATTCTTTGCCTTGCGGGTGCAGAATGAAGCCGAGGTGGGAGCGGAAATCGTGGATCTCTTCGTCAAGTAGATGGTTGACAACCTCCAGCACGGACCAGGAATCGGCGGCGGGCCGGAAACGAGCCTCCTCCTGGCTGAGGCCTTCCACCAAGGGGCGGATGCGCTGAGGGTTATCGTTAAACTGGCGTTGCAGGAATGACAAGTCCATAGGGCGCTCCTGGGCTGGCAAATGAATTACCATTAATATACGCGAAAATGACAAATCATCAAAGTAAGCGGAAACCCCTTTTTGATTCGCGGGTGAATCGGATATGGAATTTCGTCATTCGGTATCAATTTCCGCTTGTAAGCCTAACGTTTTGCGTGCTGGCTTATGGCCTGCTGATCCCGTGGCTGGGTTTGTATTGGGACGATTGGGCGCTGACCTGGTTCTCCCACGAATACGGCCCTTCCTATTTCATCAACTTTGCGCCTTATCGCCCCGCTTCAGGGTGGCTGTATTATTTCTCGTTCTCGCTGTTAGGCGAGTCCGTCTTCGCCTGGCAGATCTACGCGGTGCTGTGGCATTGGGCCAGCGCGCTGGCGTTCTGGTGGCTGCTGAAATTGCTTTGGCCGCGGGTAGGCCGCGTTGCGGAAGCTGCCGCGCTTATTTTCCTTGTGTACCCGGGCTTCAGCCAGCAACCCATCGCGGTCACGTACAGCCTGTATTTCCTGTATTACACCTTGTTCCTAGCCTCGCTGGTGCTGATGGTGCTGGCGCAGCGTTCCACGGCTCGCAAGCTTCCGCTGACCCTGGCCGCGCTGGCGCTTTCAGCGATCGTGATGCTATCCACCGAGTACTTCTACGGTCTCGAACTCTTGCGGCCGGTCTTGCTTTGGCTTGCCTATAACGATGCAAAAAAGGAGCGTGCGCGCACTGTTTTTATGCGCTGGCTGCCGTATTTGCTGGTGGCAGTAGGCCTATTTGGCTGGCGTTACACCGCCGCCTACGCCGCCGAATCGCTATACCAGCCGTTCCTGGTCTCACACTTCATCGCACAGCCCCTCGCGACGATCTTCGCGCTGATCGCTACCATGCTCGGAGATTTCGTCGAGGCGGGCGTGCTGGCCTGGACGCGGCTGGTCGCGATCTGGGGCCAACTGCGGTTCCCCTCGGCAGCGCTGATCGGTTATGCCTCCGTCGCCCTGCTCGGCGGCGGCATCGCCGCGTTCGCCTTCTGGCCGAATAAGAAGAAGGAAGCAGCCGAGGCGAGTTGGCTGCGGCAGGCCGCTTTCCTGGGGCTGGTGGCCCTACTGGTCTCCGGGCTTTCGTTCTGGCTGGCGGAGCTACCGCTGCGGCTCAACTTCCCGTTCGACCGCTTCACGCTGCCGATGGCCTTCGGCATTGCGCTGTTAGCCGCCGCGGGCTGGCAAGCGTTGCGCGTCCATCCCATGGCCAAAACCTTGCTGTTGGCCGCAGTGATCGGGCTGACGGCCGGCTACCACTTTTTCAACGGCAACTTGTATCGCGAGGAATGGGACCGGCAGCAAACCCTGTTCAGGCAATTGCAGTGGCGGGTTCCCGGCCTGCGGCCGGCCACGGCGCTGCTGACCGTGGAGCTGCCCTTGGAACATTACACTGATAATTCGCTGACCGCGCCGCTGAACTGGATCTATGCGAGCGGGGACACTTCGACGACCTTGCCGTATTACCTGGCTTATCTGGATCTGCGCGAAGACGCCGAGCTATTCGGCCAGGGCAGCGGCGTGATCCGCAAGAAATATCGCGATAGCCAATTCGTGAGCGAGAGCGGGGACGTGCTGCTCTTCCTGTATGCGCCGCCGGCCTGCTTGCGTATTTTGGACCCGCAGCTGGACCCGTATTTTCCACAACTGCCCGGGCCGCTGGCAGATTCTGCGGCGCGTTCGAATCTAAGCCGCATCCTGCCCGTAGGCGAGGCCAACACCATCCCTTATTGGGACGCCAACCCGGACGGCTCCTGGTGCTATTATTTTGAGCGCGCCGAGCTGGCGCGGCAGCAAGGCGACTGGCAGCAAGTGGCCGAGCTGGGCGACCTGGCCTTTGTGCTGGAGGACGCGCCCAATCACCCGGCAGAGCGCATCCCGTTCATTCAGGGCTACGCCATGGTGGGCGAATGGGACAAGGCGGTGCGCCTGACCGCGGAGGCGCTGGAGATCAACCCGCTGATGCAGCCGATGCTGTGCGCGACCTGGGCGCAGGTGGCCGATCTGGATGCGGGCGAGGGGATGCAGGCGGCGGTTGAGGAAGTAAATTCGCTATTAGTCTGTAATCAGGAATAGATGCTTTCCAAAATCATTTCGCCTCTGCTCATCGCCAACCGCGGGGAGATCGCCGTCCGTGTCATCCGCGCCTGCCGCGCGCTGGGCATCCGCTGTGTGGCGATGTACTCACAGGCCGATGCGGGCGCAATGCACACCCGGTTGGCGGATGAAGCCATCGAGATCGGCCCGGCGGAAGCCGGGCTTTCCTATTTGAATATCGAGCGCGTGCTGAATGCAGCCAAGCGCAGCGGCGCGCGGGCTGTCCATCCCGGTTACGGGTTCCTGGCGGAGAACGCGGACTTTGCAGACGCTGTGTTGGCTGCCGGGCTGACCTGGGTCGGGCCGCCGGCGGCGGCAATGCGCGCCATGGGAGATAAGGCGGGCGCGCGGGCGCTGATGCAAAAGGCCGGCGTTCCCGTGTTGCCCGGTTATCACGGTAACGATGACGCGGCCTCGCTGAAGAAGGCCGCGGGCGAGATCGGTTACCCGCTGCTGGTGAAAGCAGCTGCGGGGGGCGGCGGCATGGGGCAGCGCGTGGTGAATGCGGCCGGTGAGCTGGCCGAAGCCATCGATAGTGCGCGCCGCGAGGCCAAGCACGCCTTCGGCGATGAGCGCCTGATCCTTGAGAAATATTTGCCACGGGCGCGCCACGTGGAGTTCCAGGTGCTGGGCGACCAGCACGGAGAGCTGCTGCACTTGTTCGAGCGCGAATGTTCGCTGCAGCGCCGCCGACAGAAGGTCGTAGAGGAGAGTCCATCGCCGCTGTTGGACGAGAAGCTGCGCGACGAGATGGGCGCGGCGGCCGTAGCCGCGGCGGCCGCGGTGGACTACGTGAATGCGGGCACGGTCGAGTTCCTGGTTGACCCGGAGTCGCGGCAGTTCTATTTCCTTGAGATGAATACGCGCGTGCAAGTGGAGCATCCCGTGACGGAAATGATCACTGGCATCGATATCGTGCAATGGCAGCTACGACTAGCGGCCGGTGAAAAACTAACATTCGATCAGAGCGATGTGAAGAGCAGCGGACATGCCATCGAGAGCCGGATCTACGCCGAGGATGCGGCTGCGGGTTTCCTGCCGCAAGCGGGACGCGTGCTGAAGCTTCTGCTTCCTGGCAACCTCGTACGAGTCGATGCGGGTGTGGCGGAAGGCGATGAGGTTGGCTCCTATTACGACCCGCTGCTGGCCAAACTGATCGTACATGGCAAGGACCGCGCAGACGCGTTTACCCGCATGCAACAGGCGCTGAAGAAAACCGCCTTTCTTGGGCTGACCACCAATATCGAATTCCTGCAGGATGTGTTGGCCCATAAGGATGTGCAAGCAGGGAACTACGATACGCGCTTTATCGAGCGCGAATTCTCCGACTGGTCTGGCTCTGGCAAATTGCCGGCCGAGGTGCTGGCCGCTGCGGCCCTCGCCGAGGTGGGGACTGCGCAGGAGGGCGAGGCGGAGGGCGGGGACCGCTATTCGCCCTGGGCAGCCGGCAGCGGGTTCCGCATGGGGGAGCGATGATCTTCCATTACAAGTATCAAGGCAAGGTGCATCGCATCGAACTGCTGCCGAAGAATGGCGGCTATATGGCCATTGCAGACGGTAAGAATATTGACATTGAGCCGGGCGGCGCAACCGTTGCCCGGCAGGGCCGCGCGGTTTGGGTGCACTGGGAGGGCAGGAGCTTTGCCATCGAGAAGACCGCGGCCCTGGGCGAACGGGAGCAAGGAGGGCACAGTGAACGCATTTTGCGGGCACCTATGCCCGGGCAGGTGCGCCAGGTGCTGGTGAGCGAGGGGCAGCAGGTCGAGGCCGGACAGGTGCTGGTGCTGCTGGAGGCCATGAAAATGGAGATCCGCATTCAGGCGCCGCAGGCTGGAAAAGTGGCGCGGGTCGCCGTTTCGCAAGGAAGCAGCGTTGACAAAGAGCAAACCCTTGTAGAATTGGAAGCATGAGCGGCCGCTATTATGACGACCTGCAGGTGGGGGAGCGCATTGTGCATGGCCGCGGCCGCACGGTGACGGAGACAGACAACCTGCTGTTTTGCGGCCTGACCCAGAACACGCAGCCCCTGCACCTGGACGATGGATTCGCCCGCCAGGCGGGCTTCAGCGGACGCATCGTGAACGGCATCCTCACCCTGGGCTTGGTGGTGGGGATGACTGTGCCGGATCTGACCGAGGGCACCATCGTGGCCAATTTGGGTTACGCGAACATCCAGCATCCCAACCCGGTCTATCCCGGAGACACCCTCTCGGTGGAAACTGAAATCCTGGAAAAACGGCCTTCGGAGAGTAAGAAGGATCGCGGCGTTGTCCATTTGCGGCACGTAGGCCGGAATCAAAAAGGCGAAGTGGTCATCGAGCTCGAACGCACGGTGATGTTCCTGATGCGACCGGGGAAGGCGGCATGATGCGAGCCAGACGCGCGTTGTTATACGTCCCCGGCAGCGACTGGCACAAGGTGGAGAAAGCCGCCGGCCTAGGCGCGGATTGCGTGTGCATCGACCTGGAAGACGGAGTTGCGCCTGAGAAAAAGATCGAGGCCCGCCAACAAGCCATCCGCGCCCTGAAGGAACTGGATTTTGGGCGCAGCGAACGGCTGGTGCGCATCAATGCGGGCGACCTGGGTGAGGCTGACCTGGATGCCGTAGTCCCTGAACGGCCGGATGGGATCGTGGCGCCCAAGGTGAGCTACGCGGAGCAAGTACGCAACATCAGTGAAGCCATTGTGTTGCACGAAGAGAAGCAAGGCTGGCGGACAGGGACGGTGCGGCTGATCGCGCAGATCGAGAGCGCCATGGGCCTGGCCAACATCAAAGAGATCGCCAGCGCAGACCCGCGGCTGGACGCATTGATCTTCGGCGCGGAAGATTTCGCCAGCGACGTAGGCGCCAAGCGCACAGCCGCAGGCGATGAGGTTTTTTACGCGCGCAGCGCAGTGGTAGCGCACGCCGCCGCCTTCGGGTTGCAGGCCATCGACATGCTGTGGACGGATTTCAAAGACGTCGCCGGGCTGGAACGTGTGGCGCGGCAGGGCGCCGTGTTGGGCTATAGTGGCATCCAGGTGATCCATCCGGACCAGATCGCTCCGGCGCAGCGAGCCTTTACGCCCAACGCAGAGGAATTAGCCGCTGCCCGGCGTGTCGTGGATGCCTATGAGCGCAATCTGAAGGAAGGCCGCGGCGCCTTTGCGCTGGACGGCAAGATGGTCGATCTGCCTATTGTGAAGGCCGCGCAGCGCGTGCTGGCGCGCGGCGGATAATCAGCTAGGAGCCAGGGTACGAGATTGCCAGATCTGATTCATTATGAGCGGCTTCTTTGTCCAGGTTAGTTACGGGGCTCCATAAGCCCTGATAGAATATAGCCGTTTATCTTTCACTATCCCGACCATGTACGTGATGCAAAGTCATGCAATTTCGCACCAAAGAGTCGGTTACGATTAGTCTTACTCAGGAGTCGCTCGTGCAAAGGCTTGCACGGCTAGGAAGAAACGCAAAGTCAGACTGGTGGATAATCGCAGCCGTAGGGTTGCTTTTCATCCTAATTGCTGCTTTTAGTGGACTGATCCAGAACTTTCTCAATAGTGAAGAATTCCTTATTTATAGCTACGCCAACAACTTTCCACATGACCAAGCCTGGCTGGCCTTTTTCCATAGATTCGGGAGGCCGATCGAAGCTATTTATTGGACTTATCAATACAAATTGATTGGCTTCAACCCATTGCTCAACCACACCCTTTCTTTTGTTCAGCTTCTCAGCATCTCCATACTGGCTTCGGCTTGCTTCCTTAATGCCTGGCCTCCAAGCAAGCGCAGCAAGTTTCTGCCTTATGTTTTTGTGTTTTCGTTGTTTATTAATTGGGTCTCTACCTCGAGCATATTAAGGCTGTCGTACGACAACGGACGAATTTCTCTGATCTTCTTTTTTCTTGCCGGGCTGGCATTGCAGCGTTGGGCGGTCCATCAGCGCACCCGCTGGTTGATTTTGAGCTTGGCTTTGTTCCTGATCTCGGTGCTTACCTACGAGAACGCGGCTTTCTTGTTCCCTGCGCTAGTGCTCCTAGCAATGCCGCTGCTGCCTGCTCCTCAAACGAACCCAGTACGCTTCAGATTGGTTTTGTTTGCTGGACTGAGTGCGGCAAGCGGCCTTATTTTAGTGATTACGCGCTGGCTGTATAACTACGTCTTTCGCCCTGTCGCCACACCTGCATTGGATCTGAAATTAGGCGATCTACCCATTCGACTGATTGAAAAAGCCCCCTCAGTCTATTTGCAGTTTGGCCAGATTATTAACTCCAACACATTTCCGGTGAATTCGCTAATCGCCATTGGCCTGTTATTGACACTGGTTCTATCCTCTCTATGGATTGTTCGCACATACTCTAATCGCGATCTTACATATACAACCGAAACGAGATCATATTGGTTGCCCATCTACATGGCTTCGCTCTGGTTACTGATCTTCGGACCGATGCCTTATGTCTTGCTCGGTTATGACGTTGGTGGCCGCGTTTATTCATCGGCGGTTTTCGGCGTTTTCCCATTAGTGCTAATGGTGTATCAAACCGCCCGAAGTCAATTCCTTCGCAGCATAGGAGTTTTCCTTTTGCTGATGTTTGCTGTATTTGGCCTCCTTATGGTGAGAAACGAGTCGGTACTCTTTAACCAATGGGAGGCTCCGCTAAATGTCTTCTATCGAGGCTTGAAGGGCGCCGTTCCATATGTAAGGCAGGGAACAGTCTTTATATTTATTGATGGCCCTGTAGGTAATCAGGGTTGCGCCCCCAGTTTACAGATGCTCTACAACAAAGACGATTTAGATTGCCTTGTCGTCTACCCAGATTTTGAACAAAACGGTATTCGCCGTGCTACTGAGTTAGAGGCGTTCGGCAAAGACGTGAATACAGAGAATTCCATTTTTCTCATCGTGACCAACAATTTCCCCAGTGTGGTGGATGAGTTGAAGCCTGGCGACTTTAATCTGTTCATCACCTGGGAAAGCACTGAACCAATGCAGACGGATTTCGGGAGGATAGTGACCAGGGAAATCCCACCCCCAAGCGACTTTTACCTGCATTTGCTCGAGCGAGCTAAGGTTTTGTTTCCTGATAGATGAAACATTGCCAGTTTGATTGACCTAGAGACGATCCCGTCTTAATACCTCATAAAAAGTTAACCACAGCTTCAGGCCTCAAATAAAAAGCGGGCCGGCGTATTCGCTGGCCCGCTTTGGACGGATTGTACTTATCGCTTTGTGCTGCCTTTTTTGGGAAGCAAGCGCTTCAATCGCCAAGCTCGCAGGCCAAGGCCGATCAACAGGATGGGGAGCCCGACTACCAGGATCACCGGCAGGACGTACAGTAAGAACCAGACCAGCGCCTCTGCCAGGCCTTGCAGGGACTTCACCAGGGCTTCGATGGCTTGCTTGGCAACTCCGCTAAGGTCCCACGGGTCGACCTTGATGGGCTGCACGGCCTCATTGGCGATCAATTCTACGGAGATGGCGGAGAAGGCGGCCGATTCCTCGTAATACTTGATCTGGCCCTTGAGCACTTCGATCTGCTCGGTAATGTAGTTGAGCTGATTGAAGGCATTCAGCACATCCTCCGTATCGGTGGCCTCTTCCATGATCTGGCGTAGCATGACTTCAGCGCCTTCCAGGTTGCGCAGACGGGATTGCAGGTCGGTGTATTCTGCGGTCACATCCTGCCCGGATTGGGTGTCGGTAGGAACGTCGATGGCGCCGGCGCGGATCTCATCCAGGGCCTGTTGGAAGGTGGCGCTAGGTACGCGAATGGTTATATAGGCGCCGGGAACCTCGATACCGCGTTCATAGCCGGTTTTGTAAATGCTAGAGGAGACCACGAAGCCGCCCAAGCGTTCAGCCAGGGCGCCGATCTCGTTCAAGCGCTGTTCGGGGACGTCAACGACAATGGAAAGGTTGGCGGTCTTGATCACCAGGCGATCGGGCGCCTGAGCCGCAGGCGCTTCGGCTGCGGATCCTGCCCGCATACTCTCTTCGGCGTCCGAAAACATGACATCAGGCGCCCCCAGGGGTTGAGCCTGGGGATACTCCAGCCCATCGTTGGGCATGGAGGTTGCCGCCGCCCCACAGGCGGAAATCAAAATGGATAGGGCAAGGAAAGCGTAGAACAGGGGGGATGAAACGGTCTTCTTCATGGCTCGCTCCTCATTATGCGATTGGACATAAGACGAAGGCAACGGGGCTTAAGTTCCCATGAGAAATCATCTAGATGCAACAGGTGAATACACTTCGTGGTCTACCAGCCGGAGGTTAGCCGGGCGATGTGCTTATCCGGCAAACCTGCCGAGCGCATGCGCGCCTGCACCCCGGCGACGTCGTATTCCACGCGGCGAGAATCCCAGGTGGCGGTTTCGTCGTCAAAAATGGCAAAGGCAGCCCGCGGATCGCGGTCGCGGGGCTGGCCCACCGAACCGGGGTTGGCAATACAGCGCGGCTTCAGCACCACCCGGGTATTGGTACCCGGCACTTGCAAGTCAACCAGTTTGGTGTGGAGGAAAAAGATGACAGGAACGTGCGTGTGGCCCACGAAGCAGAAATCGGTGCTGAAATATTCGAAGTTCTCCCTGGCAGAATAGGCGTCGAGCAAATACTCCAGCATGGGTTGGCGCGGGCTGGCGTGGGCCAGAGTTACCCCGTTCACCTCAAGGCGCGGCTGCAGGTTTTGCAGGAAGGCCAGGGACTCTGTGGAGAGGCACCCCCGCAGCCACTCGATAGAACTGCGCGCGTCGAGATTGAACCCCTCCAGGCTTAGGTTCCCGACAGCGGCCGCGTCATGGTTGCCCTGCAGGCAAACCAGGCCGGTCAGCTGTTTCAGGCGGGCGATGCACTCGTTTGGATCGGGGCCGTAACCTACCACGTCACCCAGGCACCAAATGGCATCGACCTGGCCAGCGCTATCCAAGACCTGGTCCAGCGCAGACGCGTTGGCGTGAATGTCACTTAGGATGAGCGTGCGCATAAAAGAGGCAGCGGGACTAGAGAGCCGCTTTCAGATTCTGGGGACCAAAGGCGCCAGGCAGCAAATCCGAAACGGTATCTTGGCGAAGCACCTCCCCCTTATCATTGGCAATGATCACGGTGGCCGCCAGGGCGAATTCGGCCAGCACCTGACGGCAGGAGCCGCAGGGAGTGCCGCCATCTTCTGTAACCACGGCTATGGCCAGGAATTCGCGTTCACCCTCGGTTACGGCCTTGAACACAGCCACGCGCTCGGCGCAAATCGAATCCGGGTAGGCGGCATTTTCCACGTTGGCTCCGGAGTAGATCTTGCCGGATGCGGTGAGCAAGGCAGCGCCCACTGGGTAGTGGGAGTAAGGGGCGTAGGCCTGGCCGCGGGCGCGCTGGGCGGCTGCCAGCAAATCCGCTTGCTGGGTTTTATTTAGCATTCGTTTCCTTTTCTCCGGGAGGATGGATCGCCTCGGCATGTTGAGCCCGCACGCGGCGAATGCGGCGGCCGGTCAGCTGGTCGATGGTGAGCACGAGACCTGCCTCCTGCCACTTGTCGCCTACCTTTGGGAGGCGGCCAATGCGGCCAAAGAGATAGCCGCCCAGAGTGTCGGCATCTTCGCTGCTTAGTTCGCTGCCCATCACTTCATTGAAATCGTCCAGGTGGATATGGCCGTCAAACAGGAATTCATCCTCGGCGACCTTTTCATATAAGGACTCCTCGCCATGATCATATTCATCCTGGATCTCTCCGACGATCTCTTCAACCATATCCTCCATGGTGACCAAACCAGCCACCCCGCCGTACTCATCCACGATGATGGCAATATGGATGCGGCCGCGCTGCATTTCGGCCAGCAAGTCATCCAGTTTTTTAGATTCCGGCACAAAATTGGCTGGGCGCAATAATTCGCGCAGCGACGTAATCTCCTGCGGGGAGCGCCAGACCTTCAGCAGGTCTTTGGCATACAGCAAACCCACGATGTTGTCGATGGTCTCTTTGTACACCGGGACGCGCGAATAACCGGATTCCAGCAGGGAAGCCCCGGCTTCACTAATAGGTGTGTCGACATCCAGGGCAAAGATGTCAATGCGCGGCACCATGATCTCGCGGACCAAGGTATCGCCGAACTCGAAGATGGAGAAAATCATCTTGCGCTCATCCTTTTCCAGGACACCCTGTACCTGGCTGGCGTCGACAAAGGAGCGCAGTTCTTCTTCGGTGATGGTGACCAATTGCTGTGGTTCCCCGCCGCGGCGCGCGGTAAGCCGGGCGGGAAAGGCCAGTAGGGGGCGGGTGATGAAAGCCACGGCGCGGGCCAAGGGAGTGAGCCGCAAAGCCCAGGCCTCTGGGTTGCGAGCTATACGGCGCTCGACAACGTATTCAAATAACCAAATGGAGATGCCAACCAATAGCAGAAAGAGGGCCAGATCCCGGAGAGGAAGGGCAGCGGTTTCGAGCGGGATGAGGAGGGCCAGAGCCAGCCCGGCGATCATGAAGCGCAGCAAGGCGAGCGAAAGACGCAATCCATCACGCAGGCTGGCGCGCCGCTTCAACAGCTCAAGCGCCTGATCTGCTTTTTGACCCTGTTCTTCGCTCAAGGAGACCAGGCGGGCATAGCGGGCGTTTAAGATGCCGGCGCGGGCCGCGGTGATCACCAAATCAATTGCCAGTAAGAGGACGAGAAGAATTACTAAGGTACTAATCGGATTCCTCCAGCTTGCGGATGGCGCGGGCCGGCACGCCGACAACCACCGTGTGGGCGGGCACGTCCTTGGTGACGACGGCGCCGGCGCCGGTGCGAGCGCCTTTGCCGATGTGCAACGGAGCCACAAGCATGGTGTCGCTGCCAATGAACACATCGTCCTCGATCACCGTCGGATTCTTGGTGGTGCCATCGAAATTCGCGGTGATCGTGCCGGCGCCGATATTCACGTTGGCGCCGATGGTGGCATCCCCGATGTAAGAGAAGTGGCCCATTTTGACGCCAGGACCCATTGTGGAATTCTTCACTTCACCGAAGTTGCCCATGTGCACGCGGTCTGCCAGCTTGGCGCCTTTGCGCAGATGGGCGAAGGGGCCGATATCGACGTGGTTCTCGATGATGGCGCTTTCGACCACGGCAGCCTCGATCTTGCAGGCATCGCCGATGCGACTGTCGCGCACCACGGTGTTAGGCCCCACCGTACATTGCTGCCCAACGTGCGTGTCGCCCAGCAGCATGGTGTTGGGCCAAAGCACCGTGTCCTGGCCGATGGTCACGTTTTGTTCGATATAGGTTGACCGGGGGTCCAGCAGGGTGACGCCTTCCAGCATCCAGTGCCGGTTGATGCGCCGGCGCAGAGCGGTTTCGGCCTCGGCCAGGTGTTCGCGGGTGTTGATGCCGATGGCCTCTTCGGGGTCGTCCAGAACCACTGTGGCCACGCGTTTGGCGGACTTGGCTGCAAGCTCCAAGAGATCGGTCAGGTAGTACTCTTTCTTCTTTGGAGATGGCTTGAGTTTTTCGAGGGCGGGCCACAGCCACTCCGCCCGGAAGCAATAGGCCCCGACATTCAGCTCATCGATGGCCAGTTGTCTGGGAGTCGCTTCGGCTTCTTCGATTATGGCAAGGACGCGGCCGGATTTGTTGCGCTTGACGCGCCCAAAGCCGCGGGCTTCCTTCTGCTTAAGCACCAGCATGGTGAAGGGCCCCTTGTTCTTTTGCTGCGCGTCCAGCAGCATTTGAAGCGTTTCGGTTTTGAGGAGCGGAAGGTCGGCGTTGCTTACAAGGATCAGGTCCGCCTTGCCCCGCAGTAGGTTTTTGGCTTGCAGAAGGGCATGGCCGGTGCCCAATTGCTCGGCCTGTTCGACGAAATCAGCCCTGGGGCCAACTGCGGACCGGACGGCCTGCGAACCATGGCCGACTACCAGAACTGGCAAACCGGAGCGGAGGGCTTCGGCGGCCTGCACGGCATGCAGGACCATGGGCAGGCCACCTAAGGGATGCAACAGCTTAGGGATCCGCGAGCGCATGCGGGTGCCCTTGCCGGCAGCCAGTAAGACCATTCGGGCTTTCATTGACGAAGATCCAGATAGCAAAACTGGCAAAGAGGCAAGGAGACTGCCTTATCCGCCAGAGCAGAGAATCGAAATATGTTTACTAGAGGTGGTTCTTCGAGAAGAGGGATCGGCATTCGTTCAGTGAACCAGGTCGGGGCGCCTGGGCTCGAACCAGGATCCACGGCTTCAAAGGCCGGTGTGCTACCATTGCACCACGCCCCAGCTTACCTGCGCTGGCAGGCAACGGGGGCAAAATTGTAACATGCCGAAACACGAGCCCGATTCAGGGCTACTGAGCTTATCCGCTAGACAGGCAAAGTTAGGCTAAGAGTCCTGTGGAGCCAGCCCAAGCTGAACGGCTTGCTCATAGGTGAGCGCGCCGGGGCGCGGGACCGGTTGGGGTTCCGTTTCTTTTTTCTTCCAGTATTTGTCGGTCTGGCTGCGGCTCAGCGGTTTGGTCTCGGCTCTATCCAAAAGATGTTCAAGCTGCGGATCCGTGTCGCCCATTTTCTTGTGCGGTTTGCGGCTAGCGTGCGGAGCTGCCGCGGCTACTACCTCGAGTTTGCTCAACTCCAGGCTGACGCGGGGGATGGCCTTCTGCAGCGCTTCGGCGTGGGCCGCCATGCGCGCCGGGGCCAGCGGTTTGGTGGCCACTAGCAAGCCATAGGTCGGGCTCACGCTGCACAAGTGCAGGTGATAGCCCTTGCCGCGGAAAAGCTGGAAGTCATCCGGGTGAGTTGATTTGGTAAAGGCGGCAATGCGGCCGGCGGCAAAGAAGGCGGACATGAGATGGGGCATGAGCGAGGTTTCGATTTCCTGGTCCGGGAAGGCGCCGGCGCGCGCCAGGACCTGGCCGCGTTCGTTGATGAGTGCAACGCAAATCGCCTGTAGGTTGAAGCGCAATTCGGCTAGCTGCTCGGAAACGTGTTTGGCCGAGCGGTCCGACCGCGCGCCCTCATCCTGGATGGCCGAGAGTTCGGAGGGCAAGAAGCTGGAAGCCAGCCCAAACAAGCGCTCCACGGCGTCAAGCAGATCGGCCAACTCCACCGGTTTGAAGAAGAAAGCATCCGCCCCGGAGCGGGCGACCTGTTTGCGGATCTCTAGATCGTGCACGCCGCTAACCAGGATGGCTTTGGTATCCGGGTTGCGGCGGCGGAAACGCGCCATCAGCTCCAGGCCGGAGATGCCAGGCAGCAGGACGTCGGCCATCAGCAGGTCGAAGTTGGAGGAATCGAGGGCTTTGAGGGCGGCTTCGGCGGAGGCGACGGTGACCACTTCGAAGCCGTGCTCGAGGCTTTCCAAGCCGGCGCGAAATACTTCAGCGCTTTCTTTCTGGTCCTCAACAAGCAGAATCCGTTTGGGCATGGTGCGGGCATTCTAGCATCAAGAGCCGCGAAGGGCGGTAAAGGAGGGCTGCGAATTCTGCCAGACTACAGCACGATCCAGGGTGTTCCGTGCCGGGGATTGCGGTGAACTTGCAGGGGGACGCGGTAGGCTTCCTGGAGGATCTCGGCGGTCAGAACTTCGGCGGGGGTACCCGAGGCGCGCAGCCGGCCGCCGACCAGGAGAAGCAGGCGGTCGGCGTAGAGGGCGGCCAGATTGAGATCATGCATGGCGACGAGAACAGCGATGCTGTTCTCCTTGGCGGTACGGCGCACGAGGTCAAGCAGGGCGACCTGGTGATGCAGATCGAGGTGGGCGGTGGGCTCGTCGAGCAGCAAGATGGGGCAATCCTGGGCGAGGGCGCGGGCCAGCAATACGCGTTGCTGTTCGCCGCCGGAAAGTTCTGCGGTGCGGCGCTCGGCCAGCGGACTGATCTCGCAGGCGTCCAGAGCGCGAGCGATCAGATCGAGGTCACGCGAGCCGAGCTTGCCGAGCCAACTTAGATGAGGCGTGCGACCCAGCGCTACACATTCGAAGACGGTGAAGGCGGGGGGCAAGAGCGCGGATTGAGGGACGACGGCAATTTGGCGGGCGCGTTCTTGCTCCGAGAGTTGCGAAAGATCCCTGCCGTCCAATTGGATATGGCCCGATCCTTTCTCGACCACGCCGCTCAATGCCCGAATCAAGCTGGTCTTTCCTGAACCATTGGGACCAATGACTGCCAGCAATTCGCCGCGGGCGAGATCAAGGTCGAGACTGTGTAGAGCCTCGGTGGGACCATAGGAGACATGCAGGGCGCGGGTGGACAGCATGGTTACCAGATCATCTGGTTCCTGGCGCGGCGCAGCAACCACAAGAAGAACGGCACTCCTGCCAGGGCGGTGAGGATGCCGACGGGCAACACTTCGGGGGCAAAGAGCGAGCGCGCCAAGAGATCGGCCAGGAGCAGCGCGGTAGCGCCGCCCAGGACGGAGAGCGGAAGCAAGCGGCGGTGATCCGCCCCCCAGATAATACGCAAGGCGTGGGGAACGATGAGGCCTATGAATCCGATCATGCCGGAGAAGGCCACCGCAGCGGCGGCGGCCAGGGAGGCCGCCACGATCAGCAGCACCTTTAGGCGCTCGACAGGCAGGCCCAATTGCTGCGCCTGCTCTTCTCCCAGTTGAAGCACGTTCAACTGGTGACCGGAAAACAAGAGGATGCCGAGGCCGACGGCCACGTAGGGAAGGATGGCCACAACCGGCTGCCAGCCGCTCAACGTTGAGCCGCCCAGCAGCCAGCCGATGGCGCGGCGCAATTCATTTTGGGAATGCAGCATCAGGAATGAACTCAGGGCGGTGGTGAAAGAGCTGACGGCCACGCCAGCCAGGAGGAGCGTGGTGACCGGGATCGTTTTGCCCAGGCGCGCAATGGCCATGACGACGGCCACCGCAATCAGGGCGCCCAGGAAGGCGGCTGCCGGGATGGTGTAAAAGCCCAACAGGGTCTTGGGCCAGGCGCCTGCCATTACGGCCACGGCGCCCAACCCGGCACCCGAGGCGACGCCGATCAGGTAGGGATCAGCCAGCGGATTGCGGAAGAGACCTTGGTAAGCGGCGCCGCTGCCGGCCAAAGCAGCGCCAGTGATGGCGATCAGCAACATGTGCGGCAGACGGATATCGAAGAGGATGGTGGCCTGAGTGCGCTCCGCGGCGCCGCCGAGCAAAGCGCGCAGCAGGTCCGCGGGTGGGATGAACACGGAGCCGATGGCCACGCTTAGCAAGGCGGCCAGAGCCAGCAGTAGAGAGTTGACCAGGAACGGATGCTTGCGCAAAACGCCTCACTGAACGGCAGTTGGGTCGCCGCGGTTAGATCAATTGAAGAGATCCGGATGCAGCAAGCGGGCTAATTCTTCGAGGGCATCGACTAGGCGCGGGCCTGGCCGGGTGGCCTTATTGGGATCGAAGGGAATGACCGATCCGTTCTGTACGGCGGATAGTTCGCTCCAACCGGCGCGCTGGCCAACAGACTCGACAGTGACGCCGTACAGCGCGTCGCCCAGCAGGATGAAATCCGGATCCTGGACCAACAGGGCTTCGATGCTCATTTGGGCGTAAGCGCCCTGCAAGCCTGCAGCCGCATTCACGCCGCCAGCGCCGGTGATCAGAAGATCGATAAAAGTTCCCGTACCCGAGGTCCACGGTGCGGCCGGGTCGCTGGCATCGATCTCGTAGAACACGGTGGGCTTTTCGGTCACGCCCGCCAAGGTCGTTTCGACGGCGGCGACGCGCGCCTGCAATGAAATCGAAAGTTCAGCCGCTTCATGTTCGCGGCCGATCATTTGACCTACAGTAGCTAGATTGGCGTACAAGCCAGCGAAATCGACAGGGTTGGCCAACCAAAACACGTTAATGCCCAGCTGTTCCAGCTGCGATACCTGTTCAATGGGCGTGATCTCGGCGGCAAGCACCAGGTCAGGCTCAGCGCTGATAATCAATTCGGTGTTGAGCTCCAGGAAGGTGTCGCCGATATCCGCGATCTGCAGGGCCGCTTCGGGATAATCCGAGGAGGCGTCGCGGCCGACCAATTGGGATTCGGCACCGAGGGCAAAGAGGATCTCAGTGTTCGAAGGCGCTAACGAAATAATGTGTTGGGCCGGGGACTCCAAGGTGATGGTGCGGCCCAGGCCATCCGTGACAGTCAACGGAAAGACCACAGCGGGGATGGGGGTAGCCGTGGCCTGGGCGACGCTTACTTCGGGGGCCGGCAGGGTAGGGGTGGGCGTAGGGGCGGCGCAAGCGGCCGCGAGCAAAGCGATAAGAAACAATACGGGAAATTTCATAGGCTTCATGGTTACTCCTTAAATACGCAGGGTTAAAGAAAATCCCCTGCTCGATGGCAGGGGAGAGGCAAGCCGCAACTTGTTGCGGCCGCCGCACCCCCCTTCCGCGAGGTTGTGCGATGCTGCGCTGGTGCGCGTAGGCATCTGGGCCGGCGACCTGGCTTGCCGCTCGAGGCGGATCACAGTTGCGGGACAGCGCCGGAGTCTCACCGGCTTCGCAGTTGCCGCTATTTGAAGCGGCCACCCAAATGCAATGCTAAGCTGTAGGGCGTATTGTACGGGATGGAATGGACAGAGTCAAGTTTTTGAGGTTATATTTCCCTTAATGATTAAGGTGTTCAAAGATCTGATTCGTAAGGCCTTCTTCTATCCATTTGGCTATGACATCGTCCCGCTTAGGAGGCCAAAGGTTTCAGCTCCTTTGCCATCCCCGCCACCAATAGTCAAATTGGGGAGCGAAAACCTAGAAGTCTATCGCGCCTGGTTTGGCGAGGAGGCCTTGCGCGAAAGGCGTTTCTACAATGTGGGTGCGGAAGCACAATTCAGCCATCCCGCGTGGACGAGGATCAATCACCCAAGCGAGCACTATGGCAGCGAGAATATCGATATTCATATGGATTTAATGGCTAGGACTCGCTTTCCGGTTGAAGATGGAAAAGCGAAAGTAATCTTCTCGCGGTATACACTTGAGCATATTACTGATGAGATGGTGCAGCACTTTCTGGCTGAAGCTTATCGTGCCTTAGCCGAGGATGGCTTTTTGCGCTTGATCGTGCCGGATATCGATATTTATTACGCGGCTTACCGCCTGAAGGACGAGGCGTTTTATTATCGGCCCAAACATGACCTAAACACTTTTCCGAACGAGAATTTCCTTTCCAATATCAACGAGGCGTCTTTCGAGCAGAAATTTCTATGGAATTTCGCGAGTAGCGCCAGCGAGTTGCACCCCGAGGGAGCCATTAGGGTATCGGACGTGGAATTGCGCAAGGTGCTGGCAGAGTTAAGTTTTGAAGAGGCCCTGAACTACTGCACGGCGAAATGTTCAGTGCAGACACAGCAACGCCATCCCGAGAATCACATCAATTGGTTCAATGCCTCTAAGCTGGGGGGCATGGTAAGCAAGGCTGGCTTTACGCAGGTGTATCGATCTGGGTATGGGCAAAGCCGATGCCCGGTGCTGCGGGATACGCAATTGCTTGAAGCTCGCCAACCCGAAGTCGGCCTCTTCCTGGAGGCCCAAAAGTAACGACGTTGTATCTTTTCCGGCGCCATTTCCCCCAGTGTTGACATTCGGTCTCCTGTATGTCAGAATTCACATTCTGAATGCTGATATGAAAGAGCGAGAATACAGGCTCCTGGAAGCCATTTCTGCGGATGAACAGGTGACGCAAGCCGGGCTGGCCACGCACCTGGGCATCGCCGTGGGCAGCGTGAACTGGTACATCAAGCGGCTCATCGGGCGCGGCTACTTGAAGGCCACGCGCATGGACCGCACCCGGCTGCGCTACAACCTTACACCGGCGGGGATGTCGGCCTTTACGCGCAATGCGCTCCAATATGTAAAAGGATCGTTGGAGGTCTATCGCTCCTTGCGGTCCAAGGCGCAGGCCATGACCGAGCAATTACGCCACAGGGGGATCCAGGAAGTGTATTTGCAAGGCAGCGATGACGTGATGGATATCCTGCGTCTCACCTGCATCGAGGCCGGGATCCGCTTGGAAGACAAACCGGGAAAGTGGTCAGTTAAAGCCAATGGCCGCGGCTACGAATTGAAGGAAAATACCCGGTAGGCCCATGGAAGAACAAAAACGCTGGGACCTTTACAACCAGTTCTCCTTGTGGGGAGACCTGGATCGATTCACCAAGCTGCTGGCCCGCTATGAACTCTACAAGCTGATCGCAGGCAAACCGGGCGATATTGTTGAAGGGGGCGTGCTGAAGGGAGCCGGGCTGTTGTACTGGGCCAAGCTGATCGAGATCTTCGATCCCCAATCGCAGCGCAAGGCAATCGGCTTTGATACATTCGAAGGCTACCCAGAAGATGGGGCTAAGGAACATGATCGCAAGACAGCCAAAGACTTCAAACAGATACAAATCCAAAAGAGCGACGACGTCACCGCGGAAACCATTGCCGAGGCCGCCAAGCAACAGGGCCTAGGGAAGCGGATCGAATTAGTTAAGGGCAAAGCTGAAGACAGCATGGCCAAGTATGTGAAGGAACACCCCGGGTTCAGGGTGGCGTTGCTGGACCTGGACTTTGTTTTGTACGAGCCGACGATGGCCAGCTTGCAGCACCTGTACGATCGCGTGATCCCGGGTGGAGTTGTGGTGCTGGACGAGTATGGGCTGCCAGGCTTTGGGGAAACGGAAGCAGTGGATGAGTTCTTTGGTGGACGAAAACCAATGATGCTTGCTTTTCCCTGGGCGAAGAGCCCCACGGCCTATTTTGTGAAAGAGTCCCAGGCGTGACGCACACTGAGATCGCCATCGGTAAGCGCAAGGTCGGACCTGGCCATCCGGCCTTGATCATCGGCGAGGTGGCGCAGGCGCATGATGGCAGCCTGGGGACGGCGCACGCCTTCATCGATGCGATCGCTGCGGCGGGAGCCGACGCGGTCAAGTTTCAAACGCATATCGCCGAAGCCGAGAGTACGCCGCAAGAAAAGTTCCGGGTCGCTTTCAGCAAGCAGGATGTAACGCGCTTTGATTATTGGAAGCGGATGGAGTTCAGCGAGGAACAGTGGCGCGGACTGGCGCAGCACGCCAGGGAGAGCAAGCTGCTGTTTTTGAGCTCGCCGTTTTCGGTCGAGGCAGCCGAACTGCTGGAGGGCGTGGGGGTGCCGGCCTGGAAGGTGGCCTCGGGTGAAGTGTCGAATACGCCGATGCTGGAAAAAATCGTGGCCACGCGGAAGCCCGTGCTGCTTTCAGCAGGGATGAGCCCGTGGGAGGAATTAGACAGAGTGGTGGCCCTCATTAAAGGAAAGTCGCCGTTGGCGATCTTTCAATGCACAACGGCCTACCCTTGCCCGCCGGGGGAAATCGGCTTGAATGTCATGGAGGAAATGCGGGCGCGTTATGCCGTTCCTGTCGGACTTTCGGACCATTCGGGCAAGATTTATGCGGGGCTGGCGGCGGCCAGTTTGGGGGCTAACCTAATCGAAGTGCACGTGACCTTGAGCAGGGAGATGTTCGGCCCGGATGTGCCTGCCTCGCTAATGCCGACCGAACTGGGGCAACTGGTGGAAGGCGTGCGCTTCATTGAAGCTGCGCTGGCCGCCCCTGTGAATAAAGACAAAGCCGCCGGGCGAAGCGCCGAATCGCGCCGGCTATTCTTCCATAGCATCGTGGCGAAGCAGGACCTGCCGGCCGGGACCGTGCTGGCCAGAGAGCATCTGACGACCAAAAAGCCGGGGACCGGCATGGCCCCCGAGCGTATGGCGGAATTGGTCGGCCGCACATTGGCGCGGGATGTGAAGCGCGATCAACTACTGGCCGAAAAGGACCTTGCCCGATGACGCGTAAGGTTGGATTGGTGGTTACGGCGCGGCCCAGCTATGCACGCATCAAGACCGCGCTGCGCGCCATTAAGCAACATGGCGATCTCGAGCTGCAGCTGATCGTAGCAGCTTCGGCCTTGCTCGACCGCTACGGAAGCATCGTGGAATACATCGAGCGAGACGGGTTTGAGATCGCGGCGCGGGTCTTCATCGTGCTGGAAGGCGAGAGCCTGATCACCTCGGCCAAGTCTACAGGCTTGGGGATCATGGAACTGGCCACTATTTTTGACAATCTGCGGCCCGATGTGGTGGTCACGGTGGCGGATCGCTACGAAACCCTGGCTACCGCGGTAGCGGCCTCTTATATGAATATTCCCCTGGCCCATGTGCAGGGCGGGGAGGTCACCGGCTCTATCGATGAGAAGGTGCGCCACGCGGTAAGCAAACTGGCCGATCTGCATTTCGCCTCCACCCAGGGAGCGGCCGAGCGGTTGATCCGCATGGGGGAGGATGCCAAGAGCGTGTTTGTCACCGGTTGCCCCTCGATCGATCTGGCCGCGGATGTGTTGCGGCAACCGGAACTGGGCTTCGATCCCTTCCGGAAATACGGCGGGGTGGGCTCGGTCAACGATCTCTCGGATGGGTACGTGGTCGTGATGCAGCACCCGGTCACCACGCAGATCGCCGAATCGCGCGCCCAGATCACCCAGACACTCGAAGCCGTGGAAGCGTTGGATCTGCCGGCGCTCTGGTTCTGGCCCAACGTGGATGCCGGCTCCGATGGCATCTCACGCGGCATTCGTATCTTCCGCGAACAGGGGCGGGGCAAGAAGTTCCATTATTTCAAGAACATGGAGCCTGAAGATTTCCTGCGTTTGATCTACAACAGCAAGGCCATTGTGGGCAATTCGAGCGTAGGGATCCGCGAATGTTCCTTCCTTGGAGTGCCGGCAGTGAACATCGGCGAGAGACAGGCCGGGCGGGAACGCGGGCGAAACGTGATGGACGTCCCGTACGAGGCGGCGAGGATCAGGCAGGCGCTGGATCGCCACGTGGCCAATGGCCGCTATCCCTCCGAATCGATCTACGGCGACGGCCAGGCCGGAAAATGGATCGCCGACCTATTGGCGACGACCAAACTGGGCATCACCAAGCAGATCACTTATTAGCCATGGTAAGCCACCAAGCCCAAACGGATCGCACGCAGCGCATCGCCGCGCTGGCGTACCGCTATGCCGACCAACCCAAGGAATGGACCGAGCGCTGCAACTTGTGCGGGGGTAATTATTTTGTGCAATTGTGCGACCATGACCGATACGGGTTCGAGGCCAGCGCATTAGCATGCGCCCGTTGTGGACTCGTGTTCCTGAACCCGCGCTTGACTCGCGCGGGCTATGGCGATTTCTACGCGACCATCTATCGCCCTCTGGTGAGCGCGTATCACGGCCGGCTCATTGACGCTAAGAGCATTCAAAGAGAGCAGGGCGACTACGCAAATGAACGCGCCGTGTTCGCCGCCCCGTTTTTCGATCAACGACCCGGTAGGCGGTTCTTGGATATCGGTGGCTCCACGGGAGTCGTGGCGCAACATTTCGCCGAGCGCTTCAACTATTCGGGCGTGGTGCTGGACCCCTCCGCCGAGGAGCTCGGTGAGGCAAAGAAACGCGGCCTGGCCACCGTCCAGGGGCTGTTCGAAGAAGCCGATTTTGGCGGCGAAAAATTCGAGCTGGTGTTGTTGTGCCAGACCGTCGACCATCTGCTGGACATTGCCCTAACCCTGGCGAAAGTGCGGGAGTGCTTGACGAAGGACGGGATCTTCTTCATCGATATCGTCGATTTCCGGGCGGCTTACTTGCGCAATTGGAGCGTCAGTGAAGCGATAAAGATCGACCATCCTTACTATTTGACCCAGGAGACGATAGAAGGTTACCTGGGGCAGAAGGGATTCAGAATTTTACGCAAAGGATATGCGGCTGACCGACTGCATATCAGCTACATTTGCACAGCGGGCAAAGCGGACGCAGGCCAGCTGCCCGGGACTGAAAGTGTTGAAGGGCTGCTGCGCGAGATCCGCACAGTGCAAAATGCGCCGCGGGGCATGGCGCCATGAAGGTGCTTGGGATGGTTCCGGCGCGGGGCGGCTCAAAGGGTATTCCTAATAAGAATCTGCGCGAGCTGGCCGGAAAACCGTTGCTGGCCTATACGCTGGAAGCCGCCCGGAGTTCGGGCGTCATCGACCGGTTGGTGTTGAGCACCGAGTCGCCGGCCATTGCTGACCTGGGGCGCAGCCTGGGCATGGAGGTGCCGTTCATGCGGCCAGAGGAACTGGCCGGGGATGAGAGCCCGATGCTGGGCGTGGTGCAACACGCAGTCGTCGAACTGGAACGGCTGGGCTGGCGGCCCGATATCATTGTGCTCCTGCAGCCCACATCGCCATTGCGGCGCGGGGAGCGCATACGCGAGGCTGTGGAGTTATTAAAGGGCAACGATTGCGATTCGGTGGCCAGCGTTGTGGAGATCCCGGATCTGTATTCTCCGCAAAAGGCAATGAGACTCGAAGGCGGCTTCCTGAAATTTTGGACGGATAACGGGAAGGCGGTCACGCGCCGGCAGCAAGTGCAGCCAGCTTACGCCCGCGAGGGAACCGTGTATGCCTGCAGACGGGACGTGCTGATGGAAAAAGGCAGCCTGTATGGCGATAGGTGCCTGCCTCTCGTGGTTTCCCGCGAGGAGGCGATGAGCCTGGATACGGTGGATGACTGGCGGCGAGCGGAAGAGGCAATTGAAGGCGACGGTGATCTAAAAGGGTCTCGGTGGCGGTAAGAATGAAACTAGAAGAAAAGGCTGCTACCTCCTCTGAACAAAGAAGATTTCTCCAGATGGTCATTAAATATTTACGACCATACACGGGGTCCGTATTGTTGCTGCTGCTGGTATATGCCAGCTTTACCGTGCTAACGGCTATACAGCCGGTGATCCTAGCCCCAATTCTTGACATCGCCATTAACAAAGGTTTGCCCCAAGGAACAAGTCAAGGCGTAAGCCTTGGCGACGTGGATTTGAATAACATCGGCCAGTATATTTTAGGTGTACTTGGGCTGAATGAGGAATCCCCGCTTCAAGTTGTCCTGATCCTGGCCATCGCTTACCTGGGAGTGTCCATTGGGACCGCGGGACTTAATTTTCTCAATTATCTTCTGTCAATTCGGATCAGAGCGACGGCAGGCCGCGATATCCAACTCGATTTATTCAGCCATCTGTTTTCCCTGTCGCTGGATTTCTTTAACAACGAGCGCACCGGGGAGATTATTGCCCGTCTCGATCAAGACACACGGAATGCAATGGCTAGCCTGGAAGTCTCATTGCGTAACATGCTGATCTCCCCTTTGTTGATCCTTTATTACGGATATCTTATGCTGATCACAAATATCACATTAACGATATTTGTTGTGGCCGCGGCCCTAATGCATTACTTGTTGACCCGGGCTTTGCGCAGACCTATCCGCCGACGGACTCAAGAGCAGGTCAACATCGGGGCCGAGGTCACGGCATATCTGCAGGAAAAATTGGCCAGTGCCCGAGTGGTAAAGACATTTGTCGCGGAAACTATTGAGACAAATAACCTCCGCAATTTGATAAACCAATTTAGGCAAGCCAACATTAAGTTCGGATTCTTTAAGCATCTGGATGACCCTGTTACCGCCTCGATAAATGCGGTTATCAACGTCGGTATATTGCTGTTTTCGATAAACGAACTATTCAGCGGAAGGTTAACAGTAACCGGCTTTCTCCTTTATCTTTTTATCGGGCGATCAATCTTAACTCCGCTAACTACGCTGACTCAATCATACAATTCTATCCAGTCTACCTTGGCGATAGGTGTGCGGGTGCGCCAATTGTTTGATATCGAACCATCAGTACGCTCCGGGACCGAATCCATCCGTGAGTTCAACGACTCCATTCGCTTCGATAATGTATTTTTTAGCTATAAGGATTTCCCCGTTCTCCATGAGATTAGTTTCGAAATCGAAAAAGGGAAGACGACGGCGCTGGTGGGGCCCAGTGGCGGAGGAAAGTCTACAATCACCGATTTGTTATTGCGTTTTTACGACCCGCATTTAGGAAAGGTCCTAGTAGATGGTGTAGATTTGCGGGCACTTAACCTCTCGCAGTACCGCAGGCTTTATGGAGTAGTGGCGCAAGAGAGCATCTTGTTTAACGCATCCATTTCGGCAAACATAGCTTACGGATATCCCGACTTAACTAAAGAAGAAATTCAAGAAGCCGCGCGTATTGCCTATGCGCACGAATTTATTGGAGATCTGCCGGAAGGATACGATACGTTGGTTGGGGACCGCGGTGTTCGCCTTTCGGGCGGACAACGCCAACGAATTGCTATAGCCAGGGCGATTGCTCATCGTCCAAAAATACTCATTTTGGATGAAGCGACAAGCTCCCTGGATACTGAGGCGGAACAAAAGGTTCAATTGGCGGTTGACCGCGCTATACAGTCTACAACTGCCATCGTGATCGCTCATCGGCTGTCAACAGTCGTACGGGCCGATCAGATTATTGTGATTGATGAAGGTCGAGTGGTGGATAAGGGTACACATCAAGAGCTTATGAGTCGTAGCAAACTGTATAAAACCCTGGCCTCTCTCCAATTCAATTCCCAAGTAGATGTCTCCGGACCGCGTGAGCGCACGCAAGGTGTAGCGCTCGGCGAAGCAGATCATTCTGAAGCGAAAGACTAAAATAATCCATGAGTTTGTACAAATATGAGAGTCGAGAAGAATATCTTAGGGCACAGATCAGTCGGAGTCGTAAAAAGAGCGCTTACTGCAAAGTCTTTTTTCGCGACGTAATTCGTTATCGCCAACTGCTCAAAATGGGGCAGAAACATGCGGAAACGTTCGATCCTATTCTGTGCCTGGGTGTGCGCACGGGAGCCGAAGTGAATCTGTTTCGCTCCACCTTTTTTGGACCACTAATGAAGTTTGCAGCTATCAGGGCTATTGCGATTCGCCGAGACACAACCAATCTGGGCAGCAGCAAAATTCACCTGGCTCGTTACTTCGGCGTAGGAAGTGGAGGTGTACAAGATGGAAGAGTAATTGGTGTTGAGTTGGCTCCTGAGACGCCGCGGCCAGATATCTGGATAGGCAGCTTCGACGACTTACCAGCCGAATGGGTAGGCCGCTTCCGGCTGCTCTATTCAAATTCCTTTGATCATTCGCAGGATCCCATGCGGACGGTAGCGGAATGGAAACGAGTGGCAGCCCCAGGGGCTTATGTTATTTTGGCGTATGCTGCTAATTATTCCCCTACCCCGAGTGATCCGTTCGGGGGCATGGAGCTTGCGGAGATCATGGATCTTTGGAAGTCTCCGGTGATTTTTTGCAGCGAAACTTGGAATGAAGTGGGCTACAAGGAAATATGCTTCCAGCTGCAATGAATAAACGAGGGCAACGCCTGGCCCTGCGGCTCGATGACGTGGGCGCCAGTACCAAGAAATATGAGGTGTATTCGCAGAGCGAGTGGCGGGCTGGCCCTTTGCGAGTTTCGGCCAATTGGCTCTTCCTCAAATACCTTTCTCCTTTTAGGGCCTGGGGACCTTATCGCGAGATGAGTGCCTCTGAATGGGAACAAGTGCTTGACCTGCTGGCGCGTTACAAAGCCAAACTCACAGTGGCCGTCACCGCTGTGTGGGTAGAGGAGGAGGACTACCTGATCCCGTTCCCACAGCGTTTTCCAGCTCAAGCCAAAGTCTTAAAAGCAGGCCGGGAAGGTGGATTGCTGGAGATAGCCAACCATGGGCTGACGCATTGCGTGCTGGCCAATAACGCCTTTAAGCCCAGACTCTTTGCGGGGAACCGGGAATCGCATCGTGAGTTCGGCCCGCAAATAAACGCTGAAATCCAGGATGAGCACTTGCGACGGTCCCAGGAGATCTTACAGGAGTGGCTTGGCGCTGAGGTGATCACGTTTGTCCCGCCTGGGAACTTGTTCACCGAAGAGACCCTGGATTTGGCGGCTCGTCATGGCCTGCGCTTTGTTTCTTGCGATGCACCAGCCAAGCCAGGCGGGGTACCCAGGGTGCTAGGTAATGAACATACGATCGCGTTCCACGATCGTGATATTGTTTTGCATGGCATCAAATGGCTTGAGGAGCAGCTGGAGGCCCATCGAGGAGAGGACTTTTCCTTTGTTCGCGAACTCGGCACGGAGATGGTGAAGGTAAATGGGCGTTAGCGATGCTCCTCACTTCGCCTGGCTGAATACGGCGAGCGAGCCAATTCGCGAGCAAGTTCGCGCGTCGATCCCGGAGAGGCCGCAGGTGCTGGGATTGGGCGAGCAAAAACCCAGCCCGTTCATAGAGCACCTTTTGGAGGCCAAGGAGTTCGACTACCATGCTTGCGATCTATTCCCTCGCTCCGCGGAGGTGATTGCCTGCGACATGAACGATCTTTCCCCCCTGTTTGGCCGTATTCGGGCGGATGTTGTTTGCTTATTCCGTTCTTCCTATTTCATCCGAAATAAACACGACTTCTTTGATCAGATCAAGAAAATCATGGCGCCCGGCGGCTACCTCTTCATGGATTTCCTAATCGGTTCTTCGGATCTGCCTGTCTTGGATTTCCGCTATGGCGATGTGCAGGCTGCGTTTGCCTATGACAAAGATCATCCCGCCTTCTTTCAAACATCTTTCTATGACGATCGTTTGGTGCAGGAGTTTGCTGACGATGTGGAGCCCTTTTGCCGCCACTCTCGGCGTTGGCCGTTGAGTACAAGGATCAGCTATTTGCGCAAGGCTGGCCGGTATTACCTTCGGGACGTGGGCGCCCTAAAAGATCTTACGAGCGCCAATCTGGGCGAGCAATTGCACGCCTTACTGCCGCAGGAGAATGTGTTTTCCTTGGCAGACTTCAGGGCGGATGGATTTGAAATCATCGCCTTTGGCGCCAAGTATTTCTACCCCCTCGTGAGGAAATTCAACTTGTATTGCTTTGTGGGAGCAAGGTTAGGAACATGAGAGCGGCCAGTGTTATTACTTTGATCGTTGGCGCGCGGCCCAACTTCATGAAGGCGGCTCCGCTGTGGCGCGCCCTGCAGAATGATGGCCGGGTGACAGTGAGACTGATCCATACCGGGCAGCACTTCGACGAAAACATGTCGAAGGTGTTCTTCGATCAGCTGGGTCTGCCGAAACCGGATGCCGACCTGAATATTCATACAGGCACACCGGCCAATCAGGTCGCGCAAGTCATCACGGCTTTAGGCGACGAATTTACGGGCTATCGGCCTCGAATGGTGGTTGTTTTTGGTGACGTCAATTCCACGCTGGCTGCAGCCATTGCAGCTAACAAGATGGAGCTGCCACTGGCTCATGTCGAGGCAGGCTTGCGCAGTTACGACCGCTCCATGCCGGAGGAACATAACCGCGTTGTTACGGATCAGCTCTCCGACCTGCTCTTTACGCCATCCCCGGAAGCCGACAAGAACCTTCAGAAAGAGGGGATCCCGCTTGAACGCATTCATAGGGTTGGCAACATCATGGTGGATAGCCTCATGGCCTTCAAGCCGCGCGCCGAGAAACTGAATACCGTTTCTCAATTCGGGCTGAAGAAGCAAGATTATGCCCTGGTTACCCTGCATCGCCCATCCAATGTGGACGACCCCGTCGCGTTACAGGGAATTCTCGGAACACTGGAAGAGGTGGCAAAGGAATTGCCGGTGCTGTTTCCGGTGCACCCGCGCACCCGCCAGCGGATCGCCGGCCTTCAGGCGGGCAAAAAGGGGCGCACACAACTTACCGAGCCCTTGGGCTATCTAGACTTTTTGAATCTGATGATGAATGCAAGGCTGGTGCTAACCGACTCGGGCGGGATCCAGGAGGAGACCACGGTGCTCGGCGTGCGGTGCCTGACGCTGCGGGAAAATACGGAGAGGCCCATTACCATCAGCGAGGGGACGAACCAATTGGTGGGCAACGACCCGGCGCGAATCGCGGCCGGTGTTAAGGCTACCATAAGCGCCCAGCCAAAGCCTGCGGTCATCGACCTATGGGACGGGAATACGGCTGGGCGGATCGCCAAGATCCTGTGTCCGGCGTAGTGGATGCGATGAGGATCGGGTTCTTGTTGTTGCGCGACACTTTTTTCAAGACCATGGGAGAGCTGATCGAGGCTAGCGTAGAACGAGGACATACTGCTTTGCTGCTCTATTCCGAAGAGACGGCTGGTGGGCCAAAAGCGTATCAACAAGTCACGAAGGAGAAATTGGCGCCTTTCGCAAAGCTGGGCGGGAAGGGCACGCCGTTTCAGCTAAGTGAACTCGCCCAGCTCAAGGAAAAGTTCCAGCTGGATGTGCTGGTAACCCATGAGGGCTATTACTTTTTAACCGGGCATCTCAAGGATCTGGGCATGTCCAGAAGAGAAGGTGTCCTGGCGGTTTCCCTCTCCCATTTCTATGAGAACATCCGCCATCCTTTGGAATCATTGCTTTACTTTGATAAGACCTATTACCTCAGTGACTTCAGCGTGGACACGCATTTTGCGATCGCCAATGGCGGGAAAAGGAGAGAAGAATTTGCCGGCCTTTACGAGGCGAGCGGATCTCCTATGTTTGATCAGCTCATGGGGCTGAAACGTGACGAGGCGCGGCGAGAACTGGGCATCCCGGAGGGAAAGCGCGTGGTGGTCTTTTTCGCGCCGGTGATCGTCCGCGAAACACGCTGGCGGCACCTGATCCTGCGGCACTCCTCCAGGATCGAGAGGATCAAGCGAGTGCTTAAAGCGGGCAAGTGGAGATATGTTTGGGCCGCCCTTACCTCGCCGGATCTGCTGGAAATCGCCCAGGCCATTCGGGAATTCTGTGATCGCAACAACGCGTACCTGATCATCAAATCGCGGGCCAAACAAACCGGGAATGACATCTTCGACCAAATCGCTGACCGGTATATGACCGGAGAAAATGACAGTTATTATCCCGTTTTCACCAGCTATAAGCTGCTGGCCTCCGCCGACCTTTGTATTACGGCGATGAGCATGTCCGCGTTGGAAGGCGTTGCTACCGGAGTCCCAGTATGGAACATCTATATCCCTTATTCGGAATATGAAGCGCCGGCCGCGAGGGAATCACATGGGAGGCAATACTTCCGCGCCGTGATGGGGCGCGACAAGGAAGGCCCGTTCAACTACCGGGACTGCGTAACCAATATCGATCCAAAGCGAGTCCTCGGCGTGCTGCGCAGAAAGAGCCTGACCGAGGCCTTCGTGGATCCTCAAGCGGCCCGAGAGTATGCCAGGTTGTTTCTCGGCATCAAGCGGGAGCCAAGCAGCGAACGGATTCTCAATTCGCTTGAACAGCTATACGCAACGCGCCCGCGTACGGAGCAAAAAGGTTAGCCAATGACAAAACTGATCTCAAGAGCCATGCTCTTGCTGGCTAAGCGTTTCCCCCAGGCTCGGTTGGAAGAACTTATCCTTCGTTTGATCCAGAAGCGGGCGAGCTCTTTGCCGCCCGATGAAAGCCTGCGGTTCCTATTTCGCCTGGACGCGGCGCTGTATGCCCTGCAGGGGCCGCTGGCCGTGGCCTACGGAGGCGGCAAGCATACGAAACATCGCCACACGTCGTATCACGACTTCTTTGTGGCGCGCGTTGGCGCCGGGGAGCGTGTACTCGACATTGGCTGTGGCACCGGGGACGTTGCCTACGACCTAGTCACAAAATCGAATGCTATCGTTGATGGGGTGGATCTTAATCCGGCGAGTATCGCCGAAGCCAAGAAGAGATATACGCACCCCAATCTCCGCTTTGCAGTTGGAGATGCCAAGGAAGTGAAACCCGAAAAACCCTATGACGTGGTCTTGCTCTCGAACGTGCTGGAGCACCTGAACGGCAGACCACAGTTCCTGCGGGAGATCGTTCGTCTGACCGGCGCAGGACGTGTCTTTGTTCGTGTCCCGCTTTTCGAGCGCGATTGGCGTGTGCCTTTGAAAAAGGAACTCGGTGTCGAATGGCGCCTGGACGAAGACCATAAGACCGAATACACGCTGGACAGCTTTGAAAGCGAAATTAGCGAAGCGAGTTTACGCATCAAGCACCTTGAAGTGCATTGGGGAGAGATCTGGTCCGAGTTGGCCGCTGGGCCAGGAAAGTAAGCATGCGTATTTGCATTCCTATTGAGTTTCGTCCGGAGGGAGGCGGCTTCTACTTCCTTGACCATTTCGCCAGTTACCTTGGCGAGATTGGCTGGGACGTGACTGCCGACCTTAAGGGCGAATACCAGGTGTTATTCACCAATCATTGGATGACCCCCTATCGGAACATCATGCAGGCCATTAGGCGAAACCCGTCAGTACGGATCGTGCAGCGCATCGACGGCGCGGCACAGAATTACGGGCGGGATGCAGAGGCCGACTTGCGGCAGGGCAGGGTCAACCGGATAGCCGATTTGACGATCTTTCAGAGCGAGTATGCGCGTTACAGCACGCGCGAGCTGTTCCCGGTCATAAGCCAGGACGGGCCTGTCATTCATAACCCCGTCGACCTAAAGATGTTTTCTCCTGAAGGGGACCGGCAGGAATTCCATGGAAAAACCCGAGTCGCCTGTGTTACTTGGAGCACGAACCCGTACAAAGGTAAGAAGCATGTTTACGAGGTTGCCGAGAGGAATCCGGCCATTGATTTCGTGCTCTGCGGCAGCTTTGAGGATGCACCAAGGTTGAAGAATATATTGAGGCTGGGGGTTCTGGATCGAGCCGACCTGGCAAGCGCTCTTCGCTCGTGCCAATTCATGCTAACGTTTTCGAGGAATGAAGCCTGCCCCAATCACGTGTTGGAGGCGCTGGCCTGCGGGCTCCCGGTGCTCTTTGAGGATAGCGGAGCCATGCGCGAGGTGATCGGGGACTGCGGTTTGCCGGTGACGGTGGATAGCTTCGCGCGGCAAGTGGAAGCGCTAAGACCAAATCTGGCTGGATTGTCCAAGGCAGCCCGCCAGCGCGCGCGAGATCTTTTTGCGCCACAGAAGAAGTTCGGCCAGTATGTTGAGGCCATAAAGGGCGCGTTGGATAGGCGTCCACGTGTGGCGTCCGTTTGGCGAAGCCTGTTGGCTTGGAGCTATCCGGCGCGACAAGGTTTGGGCCTGGCATGATCCGTTCATTCCTTGAAAAGATAATATCTTTGGCTTGGCGGCAACCCCCTCGCCTTCATTACATTTCCCCGGGTATTAACTGGTCGCTGGATTGGGATGGATACTACATCACCCGCGAGGTAGAGAAACAATTTGGCTTGAAGGCGCAGGTTGCACAGAGCGCAAAACACCTCTCTGGGCAGATCATTCATTATGGCTCCTTATGGGATATGGCGGCTAATGCGGGCGCTCCGCATAACGACCGAAATACTCCTGTAGGAACCATATTTCATGGAATAAAAGACGACCCATTGTTCAAAGAAGCTTTCGATAAGGTGCTTTCATCTGAAGCGAAATTTGCCAAGATCCATACTGCAAGCTCGATCATGCAGCAGCGTTTATTAGCCTGGGGCGTCTCAGCGCAGAGATTGGTTCGCATTCCGCTAGGCGTCGACCTAAAAGCGTTCATACCCGCTACCGAACAGCAAAAAAGCGAAAGGCGTCGCGAGTTGGGTATACCCGAGAAGGCATTTTGCATCGGGTCTTTTCATAAAGACGGAGTCGGTATGGATGCCGGAGATGAACCCAAGCCCATTAAAGGTCCCGATATCCTCCTGAAGGTTGTGGAAGGCGTAAGCCGGCAGCATCCCGTTTTTGTGCTGCTAAGCGCCCCTGCCCGCGGCTATGTGAAGGCGGGATTGGAGCGCCTGGGCGTTCCATACGCGCATGTTGTCCTTGACGATTATTTGCAGATGCCCCGGCTTTATCGGGCGATCGACCTCTATCTGCTCACCTCGCGCGAAGAGGGTGGGCCGAAAGGAGTGCTTGAATCGCTGGCGAGTGGGATCCCGATCGTGGCGACGCGGGTTGGGTTGGCGCCAGACGTGATCAGACCGGGAGAGAATGGGCTCCTGGCCGATAGTGAAGATGTGCCATCCTTGGTGGGCCATGTCATGGACCTGATCGAGAGTCCCGGACTGCGCACGCGATTCGCAGTGAATGGGCTAAAAACCATCACCGACTATGATTGGTCATCTATTGCCGCCCGCTACTACGCCGAGATCTATAAGCCGATCTTGGAGCAGTCGGCCAAATAAGGCGCCGTGGGAAACCTTAACGAACCACCGACCGAGCAGATAGAACTCGCTCTATTTTTCACGGAGGGGGTCTCCCTCGGAACCTGGGATGAAGCGGGCATGTTTTCGAGGGAAATAGCCCTGTATCAAGCCTTGCATCGCAGCGGTGTTGAAGTCACCTTCGTAACCTATGGGCGCAGGGAGGAGGTGCGGTTTGCGACCGAATTGGCCGGAATTCAAGTGCTGGCGAATCGAATGGGTCTGTCCCTGCGCCTATACCAGAAAGCATTGAAGCTTCTCCCACCCCGGGGCAATATATTCAAAAGCAACCAGGTAGCGGGAGCCGATGTTGCGCTGACGGCCGCGCGCCGCCGAGGCGCTAAATTCATCGCCCGTTGCGGCTATTTACTGTCAGAATTCGAGGCACACAAACATGGGGCAGGCTCGTCAGAGGCGGAAAGAGCAAGGCAACTAGAACTAAAGGTGTTCGCCTCTGCAGACCGCGTTGCCGTCACCACTGAAGCCATGTCTAGAGCCGTTATCGATCAATATGGAATCGGGCGAGAAAAGGTGAAGATCCTCCCCAATTACGTGGAGACGAAAAGGTTCAAGCCAATGGCCAAGGAGCCATCCCCAGGATTCCGCATCGGATTTGTTGGCCGTATGGATGAGCAAAAGAACCTGATGGCCCTGATCGAGGCAACTTCAGACTTGGATATCGAGCTTTTGTTGGTGGGACAGGGACCGCAGCTGGATGTCCTTGTGGCTGCCGCCAAGCACGGCAGAGCCAAGGTGCATTTCAAGGGTAAGATGCCTAACGCAGAATTGCCGAAATTCCTGAACACATGCGATCTATTTGTTCTACCTTCGCTATACGAAGGCCATCCCAAATCGCTGCTGGAGGCCATGGCCTGCGGGCTGCCGGTGATCGGGACACGCGTGCCGGGGATCCGGGAGTTGATCGCCGATGGCGAAAACGGATTGCTGTGCGACACGGACGCGAATAGCCTTCGTGAGGTCATCCAGCGGGCAATGAATGACCCGGCTTTGCGCCTTAAAATGGGAAAGCGGGCCCGCACATACATTGAGAAGAACTTTTCTCTCGAGCGAGTCGTAGACCTGGAACTCTCGTTGTATCGGGAACTTATCTCGTAAGCGATGCCAAAGATCACTGTATTGATGGCCGTGCATAACGGAATGCCTTACTTGCCCGAGGCTGTGGACAGCATTCTGCGCCAAACCTTCAACGATTTCGAATTCCTGATTATTGACGACGCGTCAACCGACGGCAGCAAAACTTTTCTCCTTTCACGCCAAGATACCCGCATTCGTTTGGTTTTTAACCGCCATCATCTTGGGTTGTCCAAGTCGCTCAATAAAGGTCTCGACCTGGCGAGCGCAAAATATGTGGCCAGGATGGACCACGACGACATCAGCCTTCCGGATCGGCTTGGAAGGCAAAAAGCGTTCCTGGATGCCAACCCGCAAATCGCCGTGCTGGGAACTTGGGCGAGAACATTTGGTCCGCAGCGGAAGCAGATCTGGCGGTACCCGATCCGGGATAGCGAGATCCGCAGCGAATTGGTCTTTAATTCGCCCCTGGTGCATAGCTCGGTTATGCTGCGCAGATCCACATTCAATCGTCATCACCTTCGATATGATGAGAAGGTGAAACGCGCCCAGGATTATGAGCTATGGACGCGAGCGGCACCGAGCGTCCAGTTTGCCAATTTGCCATATGTACTGTTGAATTACCGGCTTCATGCGGGGCAAGTTGGGCGCATCCACGGAAGCGAGCAGCAAGCGGTTGCCGACATGGTTCGGCTGAGAGAAATCCGAAAACTTGGGATCACGATTAGCAGGAAAGAGCTGAACCTCCATAACGGGGCAGCGCGGTGGGGATTCCCGTCCTCGCGCGCCGGATTACAGGCATTGGAACGATGGTTTTTGAAGCTATGCGCCGCCAATAAAGGCTCGCGATATTTCGAAATGGCCACCCTGGACCAGACTCTACAACGGCGCTGGTGGGCTGCCTGCAGGTCAAATGTAGGCATGGGACTTGGCGCTTGGCGGCTGTATGCCGGTTCGCCCCTGGCCGGGGGTGCCGGGCACCCGGCAGCCGCGCGTTTTTGGGTCAAGGCATTGATCCGCGAGCTGGGCTGGAGGCGAAGGTAATATGCCCCGCGTAAGCTTTGGGATCATCGCGCTCAACGCGCGTCCCTTTTTGGAGTACAACCTGCGCGCCCTCTATCCATTTGCGCACGAGATCATCGTTGTCGAGGGCGCAACCCGGGCGGCGAAATCACTGGCAACTGCGGGAGGCCATTCCACGGATGGCACGCTGGAGATGCTGCATGAATTTAAACGGGGGCAAGACCCAGACAAGAAGATTCAAGTGATCACCGCGGCGGACGAAGGTTATGCGGACGGGTTTTGGCCGGAAAAAGAGGAAATGTCGGGGGCATATGCCCGGCGAATTTCCGGCCAATGGTTGTGGCAGGTGGATAGCGACGAATTCTATTTGGAGGCTGACATGGCAGCTGTTTTGTCCCTTTTGGAAGCCGAGCCTGGAATTTCGACAATCTCATTTCCCTATTTTGAACTCTTCGGCGGGTTCAGCAGCACCATAACCGGCTCCTGGCATTTGCACCAACAAACCCTATGCCATCGTATCTTCCGCTGGGGAGAAGGCTATCGCTACTCGGCGCATCGCCCGCCCACCGTTACCGACGCGGACGGCAAAGATCTGCGCAAGGGCCATTGGGTTTCGTATCCGCAAAATGGAGCCAAGCCTATTTATATGTTTCACTATTCTTATATTTTTCCCAAGCAGGCGCATCAAAAAGTTGGCTACTATTCGAATGTCCACTGGACCTCGGTTTTTCGCAAAAATGAGCAATGGATGGAGGAAAGCTATCAGCGTCTGAAAAAGCCGATGTTCTTGGGCGAAAAGGGCTGGCCAAACCTGCAATGGCTAGAGCCTTATCGCGGCGAACACCCCGAGGCCATCATGGCCCTGCAAGAAGATCTGGCGTCGGGCAAGATCGCCGAGCCGACGCGCGACACTAAGGACATCGAGCGGCTCCTAAGGTCGCCCGTTTACGCGATGGAGAAGAGATTAGCGCGCGTCTTCCTGGCTGTCTATTGGCCCTTGCGATCGGCATGGAAAAGACTCCGTGGGTTAGTGATGCGGCCCTCTGCCTAAGGTAAACTTCCCAGCCATGCGCCCTGAAGGAAGTGAAGTCTCCATTGTTGTCCCAACCTACAATGAAAAGGAACATATCGCCGCGCTGATTGGCGACCTGTATACCAAGATCGCCGCGCCCCTCGAAGTGATCGTAGTGGATGACGCCTCCCCAGATGGGACGGCCGATGTGGTGGCCGGCCTTAACCATCCAAATCTGCAACTGATCCGCCGCAAAGCGCGCGGCCTTGCGGCGGCGTTCCATCGTGGCATCCTGGAGGCCAGTGGCGACATCATTGGCTGGATGGACGCCGATGCAACGATGCCTCCCGAGGTGATGAATAAGCTTATCGCTCAGCTTGACGAATACCACATTGCCGTAGGTTCGCGTTACGTAGAAGGGGGAAGCGATAACCGCCACCCGCTACGCACGCTGGCCAGCCGGGCCATCAATTGGTTGGCGCGCATGGTACTGGGTGGGAATATCCGAGACTACGATAGCGGCTTCATCGCCATTCGCAGAGAAGTTTTCGACTATGTCACGCTGATCCCGTTTGGCTACGGCGATTACTTCATTGAGTTCATCTATGACGCCAAGCGGGCAGGCCTAAAGATCAAGGAAGTCGGTTACGCCTTTCGGGATCGCAGTGTGGGGATTTCCAAATCTGCGCCTTCGGTCTTCCGTTTCTTTCTTACCGGCCTGCGCTATGTACTGCGCATCTTTAGCCTACGGCTACGTTTTTTGACAGGACGCGATAGGTGATGCGCTGGCTGCTCAACCCAGGTCAGCTGGATGCCTTTCTGTACACGGTAACCAACGTGGAGATCGTGCCGGTTGAAGCGGAACTGGCAACCAACTGCCAGAGCTAACCCAAATCTAGATGCGATCTGAAGAATACGAGCATTTGTCCAAAGCCGAGAATCGCCTATGGTGGTTCCGCGCCATGCGCCTTTTTTTGGCGCGCCTACTGCCGCCGCAGCCGCATGGCGGCGCATCGGTCCTCGATATTGGGTGCGGCACTGGCGGATTGTTGGCGTCACTTTCCTCCTCGGCATATCGACCCATAGGGCTTGACTTCTCCGCTGTGGCGCTGGGTTATGCCGGCGAAAAAACCAACCGTGGCTTGGTGCGCGCTTCCGCCAACCACATCCCATTCAAATCTGCATTTGACCTGGTGATCTCCGTGGATGTTCTGGAAGTGGGCAGCGTGGACCCGGAAAAATTAGCAGCCGGCGCGTTGAGGGCGCTAAAGCCTGGCGGCCACGGCTTGTTTGTGATGGCTGCACACCAATGGCTGCTTAGCGAACATGACCGTGCGGTTAATTCTGTGCGAAGATATAACCTGAGCCAGATGAGATCGCTGTTCAGCGCATCGGGCGCCCGGATCCTGCGAGCTACCTACTTATTTTTCCTGGTGTTTCCGTTAGTTGCGCTGCGCAAGCTGATCAACCCCAGCCGGAAAGAGGACAACCGGAACCCGGTGTCCGATGTCAAGATCCCTCCCGCAGTTGTTAATGGGCCGCTATACGGTATATGCTGGCTGGAAGCCCAGCTCCTGTCTCGGTTAAACATGCCCATCGGCTCTTCAGTAGCTGTATTGGTGAAAAAGGATGGCTGAATTAACCTGGCTGGATCGCCTGGAAGCCACCCGACTGTATCAGCGGTTGCGCTACGCGATGAACCGCGGCTTGGTGGCCTTCTTTAGGCGGAATGTTTTTGCCGCTCGTTCGGGCCTGCGGGTGGCCGAAATGGCTTGTGGCAGCGGCTACGGCGCCCATTTATTGGCACAAGAGGAAAGCGTGGCGTTGAGCCTCGCCGCCGATCTCAATCTTGAGGATTATTCCCAGGCCAATATTCAGGCGTACCAGGCATCTTTCGTACTTCTGGATCTCTTTCGTCCGGCCCTGGCAAGCGGATCACTGGACCTGGTCTGGAACAGCTCATCCATCGAGGAACTAGACAACCCGCAGCAGGCTGTTGCAGCTATGACTCGACTTGCCAGACCTGGCGGCTGGGTGTTTGTGGGGGTGCCGAATAAATACGGGCCAGCCGCATGGTTGCGGCTTATCCCCAACCGAAGGACGAGAGCCTGGCTAGGGCGGGTGTATAGCCGCCCTGATTTGCGGAAGCTGTTAGCCTCCGCCGGACTGGAAATCCAGGCGGAGATGAGCTATTTAGGTGGAGTTTTCATTGGGATGCTGGGCAGAAAACCCGATACTATATAGTGCGATAAGCTCAAATAATTATAGAAAGTATCAAAACAATGAGCCAATTGGGCGATTTCAAGCGCGAAATCAGCGAAGCAGCCGAGACCTCTAGGAATACATTTTTCACATGGTTTAACGCCGCGGCCAATGCGGATGCCTCTTTCGTTTCAGGAATGTGGGATTTTGGTGTGCATATCGCTTACCCGATGGCGAAATATCTCAAGGTACCCGACCGCCTGGTCTGTCTTGAAATTGGGCACGGAGGAGGGAGATTGTTGGCTGCGGCAGCCCAGAGCTTTGGGAAAGCTATTGGTATAGATATTCACGAGAACAATGAATTAGTAAAGAAGGAATTGGCCGCGAGGGGCGTCAAAAATGTTGAGTTGTTTTCGTCCGATGGTATGACATTTCCGCTGCCTGATTCAAGCATAGATTTCGTTTATTCCTTTATTGTCCTTCAGCATGTGGGGAAAATTGAGGTTTTTAGATCATATCTGGCAGATTCATTGCGCCTGCTGAAACCTGGAGGAGTCGGGATTCTATACTTCGGGCGAAAGGTCAAATACTCGGCCAACAAGAAGTCGCCATTGCTTTTTAAGCTTGACTCAATACTGGAGGGAATTTGGCTGCCAGAAGGCTATCTAGAATTTTCGGCCGAAGTGAATCATACGAATCTGATAGTCACACGGGCCTATGCTAAAAGACTAGCGCAATCCATAGGGTATAAAGTTCTAGGATTTACTGTTTCATATAAGAAAGTCCCTGACGGATTTGGCAGTTTTGGTGGCCAGCATGGCATTATGCTTAGGAAACCCTTGTAGGTACGGATGTCCATCGAAGTAATTGAATATAACGGCATCAAATACGCTGAGATCATCTGGGCGGACACGAAGGTGGAGAAAACCACCTTCTTTTCACCGCCCGATTCTTCATTCCAATTTGGCCTATTGGCCCATACAGCTGGCTTTGTGGAGCCGCCGCACTACCACAAGCCGGTGACGCGCCCGATCAGTGACTTGCAGCAGATGTTCATGGTGCAGCGGGGCGTAGTGGTCGTTGATCTATACAGCGACTCGGGTGATTTGCTGCGGGAGATCGAGATGCATTCGGGTGATGCTATCGTGCTTATCCACGGCGTGCACGCCATCCGTGTGCTTGAGGACATGCAATGCATCAGCGTCAAACAGGGTCCATACCTGGGCGAGGAACAAGATAAGGTCTTTGTGGATGTGAAGAAATGATCCCTGTATTTGAACCCGTCATCAGCGAAGACGAGATCGCCATGGTGGTCGATGCCCTGCGCACGGGACAGGTTTCGGGCACCTATGGCAACTATATCGAGGACTTTGAGAGTGAATTTGCAGCCTATGTAGGCTGCAAATTCGGCGTTGCGGTGAATAGCGGCAGCTCGGCACTGCACTTGGCGGTGGCCGCGCTGGAGCTGCAACGCGGCGACGAGGTTTTGGTTAGCGCCAGCACCAATATTGCTACGGCACTGGCCGCGCTGCACAACGGCGCTATCCCCGTCCCAGTCGATTCCGAGCCAGTCACATGGAACCTGGATCTCGACCTGATCGATGGTCTGGTAACACCCAGGACAAAGGCGATCATCCCCGTCCATTTGTATGGCCACCCCGTGGACATGGACCGTTTGATGGACATCGCGGATAGGCACAAACTGATCGTTATCGAGGATTGCGCCGAATCGCATGGAGCCACAGTGCGCGGCCGCATGACAGGCGGCTTCGGCCACATGGCCTGTTTTAGTTTTTACGCCAACAAAGTGATCACCACCGGTGAAGGCGGCATGATCACGACGAACGACGCGGCCTTTGCCGAGCGCCTGCGTTTGCTGCGCAACTTGGCTTTCACCGAGCCGCGCTTCCGCCACGAGATGGCCGGCTTCAATTTTCGCATGCCTGGTTTTGTGGCCGCCCTGGGCCTGGCTCAATTCCGGAAGATCGACAAGATTGTCGAAGAGAAACGGCGCGTGGCTCACAGCTACAGCCAGAAGTTGAAAGATGTGCCGGGCCTGCAGCTGCCGGCCGAATTGGATTGGGCCAAGAATGTTTATTGGATGTACGGTATTGCGCTGAAGCCGGAGTTTGGCACCAGCAGAGACAAGCTCACCGAAGCTCTGGGGGAAAGAGGTATCCAGACGCGCACCTTCTTCTGCCCTATGAACCAGCAGCCTGTACTACAAAAAGTGGAGGGATTTCGAGAAGTACCCTGTCCCGTTGCCGATTCGCTCTGGGAAACCGGGCTCTACCTACCTTCCACCTGGAACCTGGAAGAGGAGAAGATCACATTCATAGCGGACGCCATTCGCCAGGCACCAAACTGGGAGAAGTGACCGCGGATGAGCTCCTACACCGGCAAGCATGCCGAGTATTATGATGTCTTCTATCAAGATAAGCCTTATGCCAAGGAGGCAGCCTTCGTTCACCAAGCCCTCCAGAAACATGCGAACGGGAACTACCAGCGCCTGCTGGAGCTAGCCTGCGGCACCGGGGCGCACGCCTTCGAGTTAGAGAAGTTGGGGTACGAGATCGTGGCTACGGATTATTCCGAAGATCTCTTAAAAGTGGCGAGGCGCAAGGCGAAGGAAAGGAAATCGGCCGTAGATTTCCGTCTCCAGGACATGCGAAGCCTTTCGATACCCGATGGACCTTTCGATGCTGTTTATTGTTTGTTTGATTCGATCGGGTACGTGCAAACGAACGCAGCGATCCGGGCGGTGCTGAATGGCGTGCACGCCAATCTGCGTGCCGGCGGGCTGTTCCTGTTCGAATTCTGGCACGCCGCGGCCATGTTAAGGAGCTTTGAGTCCTCTCGAATGAAGCGCTGGAATACAGTGGACGGCGAATTGATCCGCAAATCCAGCACGCGCCTGGATGTGGCTAGACAATTGGCCGAAGTCACGTACGATATCGATGAGGTCACCAGCAACGGACATTCCGCGCATTTGCAGGAAACGCAGGTCAATCGTTATTTCCTGGTTCAGGAAATGGCTGCGTTTTTGGAGAGTTGCGATTTCGAACCTCTGGAGTTCCTGCCTGCCTATGAGGGGAAAGCAGAGATCACTGAAAATACCTGGCACATCCTGGCGATCGCAAGGCGGCCATAACCCATGAAGATCGGCGTATACCTGGATAGCTATCGGCCGGAGGATGGCGGCGCCTACACCATGCAGGCCGACATCCTTGGCGCCCTCTGCAAACTTGCTGACAAGAGCTCTCACACTTTTGTACTTGTGTCTGCTCCAGACAAAGAGATAGAGACGCAGGTCAGGAACGCGGGATTGAGCTGGTTGCCTTATCGTGGGCTGAACTTGGGCGAGAAGATCAGGGGCTCATTGGTGCGCGGCTTCCCCAGCCTGCGGGGCCGCCTGCGCAGGCAAAGCGCAATCGAGTTCCAGCTTCGCAAAGTTGGCGTGGAATTTGTGTGGTTCCTGGGCCCGCGGCCCTTGGAAATAGACCTCCCCTACCTGACTATCGTGCTGGATCTACAGCACCGCAAACAGCCTTGGTTCCCCGAAGTGAGCGAAAACATTGAGTGGGATACCCGCGAACGACGGCTGACGCCTTTCTTGAGGCGGGCCGCGGCCATTATCGCCGGCACGCAAGCCGGGAAAGAAGAGGTGATCCAGTTTCTCCAAGTGCCCGCCGAGCGCATCCATATCCTGCCCCATCCCACACCGTCATACGCCCTGGAAGCAAAGCCGTCCAAGCTGAATATTGCCGGATTGCAGCCAGGTTACCTCTTCTACCCGGCCCAGTTTTGGGCACATAAAAACCACGCCAATCTGCTGCTGGCGCTGAAGCAATTGCGTGACAAGGGTTTACAGATCCCGTTGGTCCTGGCCGGATCCGATTACGGAAACAAAGAGCATGTCGAAAACATGATCACTGGGCTGAAATTGACTGATCAGGTACGGCTGTTGGGTTTCGTCGACGCAACGCAACTGGTTGCTCTGTATCAAAACGCGCTGGCATTGACCTATGTGAGCTTTTTCGGGCCCGAAAATCTGCCGCCGCTCGAGGCTTTTGCCCTGGGCTGCCCTGTGATCGCCGCAAAGGTAGACGGCGCCGAAGAGCAATTCGGAGATGCGGCGCTGCTGGTGGACCCGGCTAGCCCGGAAGAAATAGCCGCTGCTACCCGGAACATGTATGAAGATAAGGGGCTGCGCGCCAAATTGACCGCCCGGGGTAAAAAGCGGGCCGGGGAATGGACTGCCGAAGATTTCGTGCGCGGCGTTTTCGAAATCCTGGACCGCTTCGAGCCTATCCGGCGTACCTGGAAAAGCTGATGCTTTTCCTTGCCCCGCGGCATAATCCCTGCTGATGGCCTTTGCTCCTTCCCTAAGCGTCCTGGCCTCGGTATACCGGGGCGAAGAATACCTGCCCGGTTTCTTCGAGAACCTGGGCGCTCAAACCGTGTTCCCCGAGCTCGAATTGGTCCTGGTGCTCAACGACCCGAGCCCACGCGAGAAAACTCTGGCGAGGGATTTCACGGCCAGGCACCCGGACCAGGTGCAGATACTTTTTTCTCCCAAACTCGAGACTCTCGGGGCTTCGTGGAACCGCGCCTGGCTGGCGGCGAGGGCTCCTTACTTAGCCATCTGGAACGTGGATGACCGGCGGGTTATCGATTCGCTTCAGCGCCAGTTGGCGGCATTGGAGGAAAACCCGGAGGCGATGCTGTGCTACGGGGATTACGTGTCAGTCGGGCGATACGGCGAAGAAGAAGGACCGCGCCGCCATACTCCGCCTTATGGCGTGGGTCATTTCCGGCGCGCCTTGGCCCAAGGCGGGGCGTTCTGGTTATTGCGCCGAAATGTTTCAGAGCGGATCGGTTATTTCGATGAGCAGTTTCGCATCGCGGCCGATATGGAATTCTCTTTTCGCCTAGCGGCGAAGGGCCTGCCTATGGTCAGGGCCCAAGGATTGCTGGGGTTTTTTACCAATGCAGCGCAAGGCTTGAGTACGCGCGACGGAGTTCAAGCCTCCGCCCCCGAGCGAACGGCCATTCAACTGCGCTACGGAGTTTTTGACAAGGTGCGCAGAGAATTCCTGAATCCTGCCTCGGCGTATCGCCTGGATGCCATCAAAATCTCGGGGGACTGGATCCCACTGACCAGCTACCTTCCCGAGCACGAAGCCTACCTACGGATCAGGCGGCCGCTTTGGATGCTGGGATCTATGCGTAATGCGATGCGGCGCCTGTTGCAGCGGCTGGGGCTTCTTCCGGCGCTGCATAAGGCTCAAGATAAGTACTTAAAGCGGGAAATCTAATGACGCCAACCCCCGCTATCAGCGTGGTCATACCCGCCCGTAACAGGGCTGGCTATATCCTCGAATCGATCGAGAGCGTTTTTGCGCAGACGTTCAAGGATTACGAGATCGTGATTATCGACGATGGATCCACGGATGAGACCAAGAAGGTGTTGGCGCCGCTGATCGAAGATAGAAGGATCCGCTATGCGTTCCAGGAGCACAAGGGCGTATCCGCCGCCAGGAATCACGGGGTCCGCCTGGCGCACGCCCCGTACATTGCTTTTCTTGATTCGGACGATCTGTTTCTGCCCACCAAGTTGGAAAAGCAGATGGCGGTGTTTGAACAGAACCCCGATCTCGGCTTCGTGCACTGCTCGTTTTCCAAATTCGACGATCAAGGCAACGATCTCGGCATGCGGGATACGACCCGCTTCCAAGGCCGGCTCTATCCTCATATCCTCCTGGAGTGGTCTGTGTTGATGGCCATGCCGTGTATCCTGGTAAAGACGGCGGTGATGAAAGAGGTCGGAGGATTTGACGAGAGCATTCCCTGGGCTGAAGACCTCGACCTGTGGCGGCGCATTGCGCGCCATTACTCCATCGGCGTGGTTCCCGAGTCCCTGGTGAAGGTTCGCGTGCATGCCGCCAGCGCTTCTTATTCGCGGGGCGGCGGCGCACGCTGGTTTGAGAATTACATGGAAAAGGCCTTCGCCGAGGACCCCGGTCTTAGCCCAAGGTTCAAACGCTATGCCCTGGCGCGCATGCATGAGAAGCTTGGCCAAAATCTTCTGGGCGAAGGCGGCGCCGCGGAAATGAGGCAGGCCCGCCAGCACAGTCTGAAAGCATTGGCGGCCTGGCCCTTCCAGGCAGGAGCGCTAGTCACGCTATTCTCCTCCTTCTTACCACGGGAAGTGCGGCACGGTTTTGCGGCCTGGCTGCGGCGTCTGCGCTATCCGAAGATGAGCAGCGAATAGCTATAATCGACCCGCTTTCACATGGCACCAAAAGAAGGGACGCTATCTATCGTCCTGCTGGGCACGCAAATGGAAGTGGCTGGCTCGCAGCGCAATCTGCTCGCCCAGGCCCGGTGGTTTCACCTACAAGGGCATCGAGTCAAAGCCGTTTTTTTCTACGATAAGCAAGGTCTGCACGAGAAGTGGCAGGCCGAATCCGCCTTCCCCGTCGTCTCATTGAATGGTTGGAAATCGGGATCATCGGGCTTCCGCAATTACCTAAGGCTGGGACCAGCTCTCCTCAGGCTATTTCGATTGCTTAGGGATGACGTGGACGTGATCGTCGCCTTCACGCCGCACAGCAATTTGCTGGGGCTTCCCCTGGCATGGCTGGCGGGGGTACCGGGCCGCATTGGGTCGCACCGCGGTTATATCGAAGGTTCCTCAAAGTTTATGCAGCGGCTGCACGGCCGCCTGACAAATTCGCGCCTGTGCGGCGCCATGGTGGCGGTCTCCTCACAAGTAAGAGAGAATGCCATCCATGAGGAAGGCGCGCGGCCAGAACGCGTCGTGGTGATCCCGAATGGCATCGATCCCCCGGCCTTCAAGGCGGGAAAACGGGATGCCACACGTACGCAACTGGGGGTACCGGAGAGTGGACTGCTGCTGATAACCGTGGGCCGCTTGACCATCCAGAAGGGACACACCTATTTGCTCGATGCGATCGCGCAAATGGCTCCCCGGCATCCCGAACTTCGCTTCGCCTTCGCGGGAGAAGGCCCCCTGCGCGCCGAACTGGAGGCCAAAGCACAGCAGCTGGGAATTTCCAAGAGCATATTATGGCTGGGGATTCGGGAGGACATCGGGGATCTGCTTTCCGCTGCAGACGTATTTGTGCAACCCTCGCTTTGGGAAGGATTGTCGCGAGCGCTGTTGGAGGCGCTTTTTGTCGGTTTGCCGGTCTTGTCCACCAACGTGGAAGGGGTAACCGACGTGGTTGAAGATGGAAAGAGCGCCTTGCTCATTCCCGCGGGAGACGTCCCCGCGCTGGCGAAGGCGATGGAACGCATGGTTGGGGATGCCGAGCTACGCAAGCGCCTGGCCCGCGCCGGGCAGGAGAAAGCGAAGGCACAGCACAGCCTGGAAGGCATGTGCATTGCATACGAGGCTCTCATGCGCAAGGTATTGGATGCCAGCTAAGAGATCCTCGAGAAACGCAAGGCTAGCTAAGATAGCGCTGCTGGTTGCACTTGCCTTCTTGCTGCTATTGGCCGGCGCCGAGATCTTTAATCTTGGCTGGGGCTCCGGATCCTGGCTGGGCAGATTGTCGGCTAAATGGGCTGTTACCTTATTTGCCTTCTATGTCTTTTTTGCGGGATTGTTCGCACTTGCGTATGCCTGGCTGTTTTCTCCGCAATGGACGGGGTTGGAGAAGCGCATCATAGGCGCGCGCAAATCGCTGTGCCAGTGGCGCTGGTTGCCCGCGGTGCTTGCCGCGCTCACCCCGGCCTGGTTCGTGTATTACTCGCCCTGGGGGGCGTTGTTCGTGGGGTTATTTTTCCGCATCCTGGTTTTCGGCATCGCCGTATTACTTGTCGCCTATTTCCTTGCGCGCAGCGAAACCAAACTGATCACCTGGCAGACTTTTCTGCTATCCGGTCTGGCGGTTGGGACGTTTCTAGTTTTGGCTGAATCCTTTGTGCTGGTTACAGATTATCCGTTCGCGCTGCACTGGTCTGAGGGGAATCGTTTGTGGGACTACTCGGTACTCTTCGGCCGCGATCGATACAACTATTCGGGGGAGGGGCCAATCCTCGCCCGCATCAATCCCACGCGCCAGTGGTTGTGGGGATTGCCCTTTCTTATCCCACAGTTGCCTATCTGGGCGACCCGCCTATGGGGCGCCGTCCTGGTTACCATCCCGTACGCGCTGTTGGGTTGGGCCGCGTTTTGGCCGGGGATCAAGTATCGCGGCCCATGGATACTGGCCGGATTCTGGGCGCTCATCTTCCTGAACCAGGGACCTATCTACACCCCGCTCGTGCTGGCAGCGATCATTGTGGCGCTGGCCCGCCGCGGTCCGTGGTGGCTGGCCCTGCCGCTGGTCTACCTGAGCGGCATCTATGCCAGCATCAGCCGTTATACATGGAGTTTCGCCGTTGGCATCTGGGCGGTCGTTTTGAGCCTGGGAGATGCCGTGCTGGAGCATGGGAAACTGATCTGGCGCGATTGGCTGCGCAGCGCCGCGTTGGGGTTAGCTGGCATCTGGAGCAGAGGTTTGCCGATCCTTATTGGGGTAGCGATTGGCTTCTTCCCCTTTTTGGTTGCGGGCGATGCAGGCGCGCCCAGCCTGCCATCGCAATCTGTTGAAACGTTAGAGGGTCTACAGGCCGTAACTACCCGGCAACCCTTCCTTTGGGACCGTTTGTTTCCCAACGGTATCTATCCGCCGGGAATTTTATTGGGGCTTTCGCTAGCCACGCTCCCGCTGATTTTGTTGCTTTATTACCTGGCAAGAACCGGGAAGTGGAAAACTACGTTTTTAGAGCAACTTGTCACGATAGCTGGCTTGGGGTCCATGCTGCTCGTGGGCGTGATCGCCAGCGCCAAAGTGGGTGGGGGGACCGACCTGCATAACATGGACATGTTCCTTGTTGGCCTGGTGCTGGTGGCTGGCTTGGCGTGGGAGGGCGGACTGGCCTCAAGGCTGGCTGGACTGTTCAAGACCTCCGCCGCTGTCCGCTGGCTGCTGGCGGCGACGATCATCATCCCAGCCTTTATGCCCATGGTGGCGGGCAGGCCGCTTGAGCTGCCGTCAGCCGAGCGCACAGAATTCGTCCTCGGTCGGATTCAGGATTATGTGGCCTGCGCCCGCCAGTATGGCGACGTGCTATTCATGGACCAACGCCAGCTCATTACCTTCGGCCTGGTTGGGGATGTGCCGTTGGTGGTGGAGTACGAAAAGAAATTCGTCATGGACCAGGCCCTGGCCGCCAACGAGGCTTATTTTGCGGAATTCCGTTCCGATCTGGCGTCGGGACGCTTTTCGCTCATCGTCACCGAGCGCGAGGCGCTTCTATATAAAGAGCCAGACATCGAAAGCATTGGGGACGATCTAATCGAAGAAAACAATGCCTGGGTTACGTGGGTAACCACGCCGCTCTTGGCGTATTATGAATCGGTGGCCGATTTCAAAGATGCGGCGATAGAACTGTTCTTGCCCAAAGAGCGCAGTTTTGACTGCCCATAAATCAAAATTGCTTAAGAACCCGAAGAGCGGCGCGGCCCAGCGGCTGCGCGCCTTTACGCTCCTGGCGGCCCTGGAGGCCATGGGGGCGATCGGCCTGATATTCAGCGCGCCCAGCGAGGGGAGTTCGGCCTGGCTGCTCGGCCTGTCACCGGCGCGTTGGTTATTGCTGGCCGCCCTGCTGGTTATTGCGGCGTCGTTCGCGGTCCTATACTGGCTGAATTTGAAGGGCCACAAAGTTTGGCAGAGCATTGAAAAGAGAATCCTAGCCGCGGTTGCGCACCCGGTTCTTTATGCAGTGATCATCGGCGCGGCTTTGCTTTTATCGGTCCTTTCTTTTTACCTCTGCATCCTCACCTATAAATTCACTGACGAGTTCGTCCACGCCTGGCTTCTGCGCCTATTTCCAGCATTGGCCTGGCTCCTTCTGTTCAGCTTGCAAACCCTGGTCTTTGCGCCTTTGCTGCGCGCCTCCAAGAGCGAGGCTTTTAATATCAAGGCCTGGCTGCCTGGCGGATATGCCTTAGTCGTCATCGCGGCCGTTGCCCTCTTCATGTGGGGCACGGGCCTGGGTTTGCAACCGGACCGGGCGGGCTGGGACACGCCAGGTGTTCCACTTTTGGCCACGCAGGTCTTGTTGGCCTCGTTTGGGGCTGGGCTGCTCTATCTGCTTTTGATATTTATCGAACGACGATTCGGCTGGCAACTTTCTCGTGTGGACCTGATCGCCGCCTTTGTCTTGTGGGTGCTTGCCATTTGGATCTGGCAGGCTCAATCCCTTACGCCCACCTTCTTTTCACCAACTCCGCGGGCGCCGAATTTCGAATACTATCCACAATCGGACGCAGCCACGCACGACCTTTCGGCCCAAAGCCTGTTGGTCGGAGAGGGATTCAACGACGTAATCGAAAAACCGCTTTACAGTTTTTTCTTAGCCATCCTGCACACGCTGGCAGGGCAGGGCTATCTGAACGTGGTCGCCGTCCAGATCGTGGTGCTGGCGCTCTTCCCCGCAATACTCTTCTTGCTGGGCAGCCAGCTGCACCACCGCCTCACGGGTTTGCTTTTGGCGCTGGCCGTCATCCTGCGCGAGCAAAATGCCATCGCGCTCTCCGGGGATATCAACGTTTCGCATTCCAAACTGCTGATGACCGACCTCCCGGCGGCGTTGGGCATGGCTCTCCTGACGCTGCTCGTGTTGCGTTGGTTCCAAGCGGACCGGCGCGATTTACGATGGCCGCTGTGGGTGGGCGGTGCACTCGGCTTGTTGCTGCTGCTGCGCTCGCAGACGCTCATCTTCTTGCCGGTCGCCCTGATCCTTGCCTTTTGCCAGGCGGGCAAGATCCTGCGCATCCGACTGCAATATGCGGGGCTGCTTTTGCTCGGCTTTCTGTTGGCCGCACTCCCGTGGATGTTCAGGAATTATCAATACACAGGGCAATTTGGATATTCGCAGCCGCTACAGGCCTTGTACCTGGCCAAGCAATACAGCCTGACCCCTGAATTGGGTGATCCGGGTTTCCCTGAGGGGACACCCGTGTCGGATTACGTGTCGTTGGGCTTCTCCAAGGTGGCCCAGTTCACTCTTACATATCCCGGTGAGGTGGCGCGCTTTGTCGTCGCCCACTTTTTCCACAATGAAGTCTCCGCATTGTTGGCGCTGCCGATGCGTTTTGATCTGACTGACAAGATCGTCACGTTCTATAACTTGCGGCCTTATTGGCTGGGAGCTGAGGATCGTTTGTGGAGCGAATGTTGTTCGCTGGATACCTATGTCAGTGATACGCCCTATTGGCAGAACTGGGATGGGCAGATCCCCAACGATGCGTGGCTGCCGTTGGCGTTCAACCTGACTGTCGTCGCTATTGGGGTAGGCGCCGCGTGGAGGAAAACGGGCTGGCTGGTCCTGGTGCCGCTCGGAGTGCACGTTCTGTACAACTTGAGCACGGCGGTGGCCCGCGTGTCGGGCTGGCGCCTGATCCTGCCTGTGGACTGGGTACTGACCCTTTTTTATTGCGCGGGGTTAGCTCAACTGACGTTGTGGGGCTGGTCCTACCTATTTGAATCCAGGCAGGCCAAAGCCGAAAAGCGCGCGCGGCCCAGGCCAACGAGCCGGCGGCAACAGCGGTTGCCGCAGTGGGCCGCGGCTATCTTGCTTGCCGGCCTGCTGCTTCCAGTGGCGGAGCTAGCGGTTCCCGCCCGCTTCCCGGTCTTGGACGCGGCCACGGCGCAAGCCCAATGGGAAACTTCCGATCTGGCGCAGATGACCGGCCTGAACCTGCAAGGCTTCCTCGGGCAGCCGGGGGCCAAGGCCATCTGGGGGCGGGCGCTCTATCCTCGCTTCTATGCCACCGGGGTCGGCGAATCGGGAGGCGAATCCGCATCCAATCCCCTGCCCTTCTCCAGGATGGCTTTTCGGGTCGTGGGTCCTATGAGAGACCAGGTGGCCCTGCCGTTGGCTGCGCCTCCGGGATTTTTCCCCAATGCCGTGGATGTACTGGTCCTGGGTTGTTCGGAGGAAACCTATTTTCGAGCGGCCGCGGTTGTCTTTTTGAATTACGAAGGACAGGATCTGCTGGCGGATAATTCCGACGCATTCATTTGTGCGGATAGTGAAAACTTTCAGTAGGTATAATCCTTTGGCGCGCCTCGTCTGAGGCGTTCTTGTTTATGTCCATTGCCCTGATCAATCCCAATCTCGTGGTGCAGCGCAGCGATCCATTTACAACCGGGATCGTGTATATGCCGATCAGCCTGGCGTATCTGGCGGCCGCCCTGCGCCAAGGCGGCCATGCGCTCCAGGTGATCGATGCATATGCGGCCGCGCCGCGCCGGAGCCGCGCCGAAGGCAAGTTCCAGTTCTTCGGCCTGACCGAAGCCGAGATCGTTGGGCAATTGCCCAGCGAGCTGCGGGCGGTCTTCGTGTATGCCATCAACCTGACCAACCATCTTTCGACGGTGTCGATTGTCAGCGCGGTCAAACAGGCCTTTCCCGCCGTGCCCGTTATCGTGGTCGAGAACACCCAAGCCGTGACGGCCTATGCTCTTTCCCAGGTCGCCGAAGAGTTCTACGCGGCGGGTGCCGATTACATTCTGACCGGTGAACCTGAACGACGGGCGATCCAAATACTCGAAGCACTAGTTGGCCAGGCGAACGAGGCCGATTTGCGGAAAATCGACGGGCTGGGTTCGCCTGCTTTTTATAATCCGCCAAGCAGAGTTCTTTCTGAGGAAGAGCTCAATACGCTGCCGTTTCCCGCCTGGGATCTGTTCCCTCTCGAGAACTACTGGTCGCTGCGTTTCGCCCATGGGCCGCTTTCGGCACGGCGTTATTTGCCCCTGCTTACTTCGCGCGGCTGCCCCTACCCGTGCGGTTTTTGCGTAGTGCCGGCCACCAACAATCAGAAGTGGCGTCCGCGCTCGGTGGGCAACGTGGTCGATGAACTCGAACATTTCGTCACCACACTGGCTGTCCGCGAATTCCACATCGAGGACCTGGACCCCACGATATCCGACGAGCGCATTCGGGGCATTTGCGGCGATATCATCCGCCGGGGTTTGAAGGTAACCTGGAAGATCGCCGCGGGCACGAAAGTGGAAACGATGCGCGACGAGGAGACGATCGACCTGATGGCCAGGGCGGGATGCCGCTACATTTCCATCTCTCCGGAGACCGGGTCGGCGCGCCTGCTGAAGTTAATGCGTAAGCCCTTCAATTTGGAGCATGCGGTTCGCCTGGTGAAGCGCATGGACCAGGTCGGCATCCGCTCCCAGGCCTGCTTCGTCCTGGGCTATCCCGGGGAGACGGAAGAGGATCTGCAGATGACTTGGAACCTGGTGCGCGACCTTACCCGCGTGGGCGTGGACGAGATCGCCCTGTTCATCGTCACCCCAGTGCCTGGCTCCTCGATCCACGAAAAGTTTTCCGGATATACGACTCTATCGGAACTGAACTTCAGCCCCACCTGGCGCGGCGACTACGCCGGGCTTAATCGTTTCCGAGTACGTTTGTATGCGCACTTCCTGTGGTGGAAACTGCGTTATCATCCCCTCAAATTGCTGCGCCAGCCCTTGAATTTCTTGAGGCGCCGCTTTGAGACCAAGATGGAAATGGTGCCTTACCGAGCGTTGGTGCTGCGCTGGCTAAGCCGATGATGGCCAGACAAGCTGCTTCGACAAAGCGGGCTCATTCATATGGAGAGCAGCGCACCTTCCGCGGGCTGGAGAATTTTGCCATCCGCCGCCGCTTATTACGCGCCCGTTTATTTCTCGACCTTTTGGTTGTACAAAACCCTGGCAAGCAACTTCATTGCCTCGAACTGGGCTGCGGGTATTGGGGGCGCAACCTAGTTGCGCTAAGCCGGGATTATCCGGGAATCGAGTTCAGCGGAGTGGATCTGTCCGTTTCCAAAGAGGCCAGCGGGTTTGAGCTTATCGAGGCAGACCTGACCACGTGGGCCCCCCAGAAAACCTATGATGGCGTCCTTTCGTTGGCCGTGGCCGAGCATCTTCTCGACCCGCAGACGCACTTTGCCTTGATCGCAAAGTGCCTTCTGCAGGGCGGATTAGCCGGCCTGACCACGCCTGCGCCGCAAGCGCACTTCGTGTTGAGCACCTTGGCGCGTTTGGGAATTTTCGACCGTGAGGAGATCAGCGACCACAAGCTTTACCTCACGCGCACAGGCCTGGAAGCACTAGCCAACGGAGCCGGATTTACTGTCGAGCAATATCGAGAATTCTCGCTGTGGTTGAATCAGTGGATGTTATTGAGGAAGATGTAGGCATGGCCCGGCGCAGAGTTCCCCCTCGCAATCTGAAGCTGGCGGTTGCAATTCCTTGCCACAATGAGGCGACCACTGTTTCTGCCGTGGTGCAGGCATTTCGCAAGGCTCTGCCGAAAGCCACGATCTACGTCTTCGACAATGCTTCCACCGACGCGAGTGCGCAGTTGGCCCGCAAGGCAGGTGCCGATGTACGCCGCGTGGCGGCTCTGGGTAAAGGCCATGCGATGCGCGCTGTCTTTGATGAGCTGGAAGAAGATCTTATTATCGTGGTGGATGCGGATGACACCTATTTTGCGGATGACGTGCACGCGTTGATCGCGCCGGTGCTGGCAGGAGAAGCGGATATGACCGTGGGCGAACGCCTGGCGGCTGCATCCCCGGCCAACATGAAGCGTGTCAACCAGTTCGGGAACCGGTTGATCGTGGGCTACATCAATCGCCTCTTCGGCACCAAATTCAGCGATGTCCTTTCCGGTTACCGGGCGGTCAACCGCCGGTTCGTAGAGAGCGTGCCGGTGTTGACTTCCGGATTCGAAGTAGAAACCGAGGTCACTTTGGCGGCGCTGGCCGAGGGATTGCGCGTGGTGGAGGTACCCGTGCGCTATCGCAGCCGCCCCGAAGACAGCCATTCGAAGTTGCGCCCCTTCGCCGACGGGTACCGAATTGTCCTGACGGCGGCCATTCTCTTGCGCGACCATCGCCCGTTGCGCTTGTTCGGTGCCATCGCTGTGGGCTTCTGGCTGCTGGCCCTGGTTGCCGGCATACTGCGCTTGATGAATCTGTTTGGGCAGGAAGGCCTGCCGAACAGCGTACTGGGCGGCATTGTGCTCTTAAGCATCCCCACCGGGCTGATTGCTCTGGGTATCGGACTTTCCCTCAACGCGATCAATACTCGCTTCCAGGAAGTAAAAAATTTCCTGCGCCGCAGCCGTAATCAATGACCAACGCCCAACAATATAAAAACCTACTCGAATCGGTCCCATGCAACTTGTGCGGAGCGGACGATTATGAGGTCTTGATTCCGCCGCGCTATGAGCTGGCCAAGCCCGAGGAGATCAGCAACACGTTCCGCTCCTCGGGGGATGAAGTATTGCTGGATCAGCTTGTGCGCTGCAAGCGCTGCGGGCTCATGTACCTCAACCCGCGCTTGCGCAGCGATATCGTGCTCGAAGGCTACAGCGCGGGCAGCGATGAGCTGTTCGTTTCCCAGGCGGCCGGGCGCGAACGCACCTTCGCCAAATCCCTGAAGATCATTGAGCGCTTGCGTCCCGCACGCGGCCGCCTGCTCGATGTCGGCACCGCGGGTGGGTCCTTTTTGACAGTGGCCAAGAGCGCGGGCTGGGATGTGGCGGGCTGTGAACCCAATCGTTGGTTGTGTGAGTGGGGCAACCGCAACTATGGACTGCAAATCGTGCCTGGCACCATCTTCGACATGAAGTTGCCCTCGGCTTCGTTTGATGTCGTTACGTTATGGGATGTGCTCGAGCACACCCCGGATCCCAAGGCCACCTTGCGCGAGTGCAATCGCGTGCTGAAACCGGGCGGATTGCTGGTGGTCAACTATCCGGATATCCGCTCCTTTGTTGCACGTCTGATGGGCCGGCGCTGGGTGTTCCTGCTATCCGTGCACCTTTATTATTTCACGCGCCAAACCCTGGCGCGCATGCTGGGGGAACTGGGCTTCACTATGGCGCAGACGCGCCGTCATTGGCAAAGCCTCGAACTGGGTTATATCCTCTTCCGCATGGAGGCTTACTTGAAGCCGGTAGCCAGAGCTGGCGGCTGGCTGGTCAAGCGCTTAGGGCTCTCGCACCTGCAGATCCCTTATTGGATGGGTCAGGTCTTAGTGATCGCCGAAAAGCAATAATCCCAGTTATCATTCGAGAGCAAATTCCATGGGCGGCCACGCGGCTGCCCTCTTTCTGGAGCTAGATTGACAGATAAAAAGCAGATCGTCATCCTCGGCGCCGGGGTTGGGGGCCTGGCCGCCGGCTACTTCCTTGCCCGCACCGGCAAGTACCAGGTGACGCTCCTGGAGAAAGAATCCGTCATCGGCGGATTATGCGCTAGCTTTGAGCGCGGCGGCTTCGTGCTCGATTATGGCGCCCATAAGCTCTATTCGGTCATCCCCGGTGTTCTCGATGAGATCACCAGCCTGATGGGGGACCGCTTGTTGAAACTTCCCAAGAAGAATCGCCTGTATATCGACGGTCATCTGGTCGACTATCCCTTGAAGCTGGGTAATCTAGCCAAGGTGCTCGGCCCCGCGCGATTCCTCAAACTGGGCTTCGGATACGGCGTCGAGGTGCTCAAAGGCCTCGTCAATCGACGCGCACCGCGGAACTACGCCGAATACATCATCCGTCGTTTCGGCCGTCCTACTTACGAACTGGTCTTTGAGCCGTTGGCCGATAAGGTGTGGGGGGACCCGGCCAGCCTGCATCCCGAAATGGCACGCACCAGGCTGCCCGCGTCCGGCGGCCTGGAACTCATCCTGAAGCTGCTGGGTCTGAAGAAAGAGACCGCCGACACCAATGCCGAATTCTTCTTTTATCCGCGCGCCGGATTCGGCGATTGGCCCCAAGCGCTGGCGGAAGGCATTAAGGCTCACGGCGGCCAGGTACTAACGTCGGTCGACGTGCGCGGTTTGGAAATGAAAGCAGGCAAAGTAAGCCAGGTATTGGCAGGTGTTGAAGGCCAGCAGAAGCAATATATATGCGATACCCTCGTCTCCTCGCTTCCGCTGCCGCTCCTGGGCCGCATGGTCTTTGGAGACTCGGACGCCGAGTTCAATCAGGCTGTGACCGGGCTGCAGTTCCGCCATCTCGTTTTGGTCTACATTCAGCTCAAGCGCCCCCTCGTGTTCGAAGATCAGTGGATCTTCTTTCCCCAGCGCAATGTTGTTTTCAGCCGGCTTTTTGAGCAGAAACAAATGAATCCCGAGCTCGGCCCTGCGGATCGCTCGGTGATCACGGCAGATTTCACCGCGGCCGAAGGCAGCGAGTTATGGCAGGCCGGCGATGAGGCCCTGATCGAGCGCGTCATTGAGGGATTGGTGAAGATCGGCTTCATCAGCCGGGATGAGGTAATGGATAGTTTTGTGATCCGCAAGAAGAATTTCTACCCGCGCTACGATCTGGCTTATGCAGAGAAGATGAAATTGGTCAGCGACAAACTGCGAAAAGTGCCAAACCTGCTGACCACCGGTCGCATTGGCATGTACAACTACAACAATTCAGATCATTGCGCGGACATGGGCCGCTTTATCGCCGATCACTTGGCGGCAGGGGAGGCGCCGCCCGAGATCTGGCGCGCCCTGGAACAACGAGTAGCTGATTACAAGATCGTAGATTAATTTCCTAGCGGCTATGCCAGCCAAGACCTTTGCTTACCTCCGACTTCCCTTAGCCTCTTCCGCGGTTGCTGGATGGCTTTGCCTGGCCTGGTCGCTCAGTGAGCGCAGCGAAGCCGCCAGCGCGGCCTTTCTGGGTTACTCCTGGGAACGCCTCCTGTTGGCGGCCTTGCTCCTCCTTGCTGCGCTGGTTTTTTCCGCGGCAGCGATAGGAGCCAGAGACGCCAACGGGGCCGAATACCTTGGCAGGCGCCTAAGCCAGTGGCTGGCCAGCCCTGGCAGATTTTGGCTTGCGTTTTCTTTCGGTTGCGCAATCCTGCTGGTGGCATGGACTTTATTCTTTCTGCCGGCCGAGAGGGCCATAGGTCTCCTGGGTCCGGCCGCGTTATACCTTGCACGGATCAAGCCCCTGCTGCTCTTTGCAGTCCTTTTTTGCGTTTCCTGGTTGCCAACTTTGCTTGCGGTTCGATATGGCATCGCCGACCTGGAAGGGGAACACGAGAAAGGCAAGCTGCGACTCGGCCTGTTGATCTTCGGTCTACTCTTGCTGGGCGCAGCGCTCATCGCCCTCACCGGCCTTGGATTGGGTTTCGATGCCACTATTTGGAACGCGCCCGGAACCCCGATCTTAAGCAGCCAGGTCTTTCTATGTTTGCTGGCGACTGCATTGATCCTGGCCGTAGCTTTGGGCCTCTGGCGTCGGCTTTCTGCTGGAAAGAAGCCCGCCGACCGACGGCTTGACATCGGATTGGCTGGCCTGGTCTGGCTGCTGGCGGCCACCTTGTGGCTGGCGCAGCCGGCCTCCACAACGTATTACAGCTCGCCGCCGGTAGCCCCCAACTACCAAAGTTATCCACTATCGGATGCCTATAACCATGATGTCATCGCCAACAACGTACTCATTGGCGAAGGGTTTCGATCCGGCGGGCAACTCGCCATTCGCCGCCCGGCCTATGCGCTCTTCCTAGCCGGGGCCGAGGCATTATTCGGCGGAAATTACGATGCAGTGATCGCAGGCCAGGTATTCGTCCTGGCCCTCTTCCCCGCCTTCCTCTATTTGCTCGGCACTGCGCTGCACAACCGTTTTTCAGGCCTCCTGATCGCCGGCTTGGTCATGGTTCGCGAGGTGAACTCGATCGCTCTAGGCGATGTGATTAACACGTCACACGCAAAATTACTTATGGCCGACTTGCCCACCGCCTTGCTGTTGGCTTCCCTGGCTCTGGCGGTTGTCGGTTGGTTGCGCGGTTCGCCGCGCCATTGGGTACGCGCCTTGCTGGTGGGCGGTTTACTGGGTTTGTCCATTCTGCTGCGTTCCCAAAGCCTCACACTGATCCCCTTTGTGCTCCTGCTCGTTTTGCTAACCTGGGGGTGGAGGTCCGCGTGGCGCCCGGCAGCCCTGTTTGTGCTGGGCGTTGTGCTCGTGGCCAGCCCCTGGATCGTACGCAACCGCGTCGTGATGGGCCAATGGGCCATCGAAGATGCGGTGGTCTCGGGGTTTCTGGCCAACCGCTATAGCTTTACTCCCGGCACTTTCGTCCTGCCGTTTCTACCGGGGGAAAGCGAGGGCGAGTACTACGCCCGCCAAATGGGCCACGTGCGCGACTTCACCTTGCAGAACCCCGCTTACGTAGCTAGCTTTGTGGCCGATAACTACGCGCGCAATCAGCTTCTCAATGTCATAGCGCTGCCCCTCTCGTTCCAACTCCGAGATATGGAGTCGCACGCGCGTGAATTACCTTTCTGGCCCGGGTGGGAAGGCGACCTGCCCCTGGAAACGATCCTGCCCATAGCGGCCAACCTGTTCTTTGTTGGGCTGGGGCTGGCCGCGACCTGGAGACAGGCCAGATGGGCCGGCCTCGTTCCGCTGTTCATCAGCCTGGGCTTCACCGTCAATCTGGCCTTGGCGCGTGTTTCCGGCTGGCGTTACAACCTGCCCATGGATTGGACCGTGCTGCTTTATTACGCGATAGGTATGGGGCAGGCGGTGGTGTGGTCCTTGTTGCTATTGCGCAAGGCGCCTGGAGTAAACCGGTTCTTGGCCCGCCTGAAGCCCGCGCACCAGGAGAAAACAAAGCGCACTTCGCATCCCCTTCCTATAAGGAAGATAGCCGCCAGCGTCGCCCTGCTGGTCGTGGCGGGTTTCGCATTTATTCTCATCGAGTTTTTTAACAGTCCTCGCTATACGCCGGTTTCCGCGCAGCAAGCGCTGGCTGCAATCACGGCTGCGCATGCGGAGGGGTCCTCGGTAGCCGAGGTGGACCGCTTGATGGATTTGTTTACTGCAGGCAGGTTGGAAGCGATCAGTGGCCGCGCCTTGCATCCGCGCTATTACCGCGCCGGGGATGGCTTGCCGGATCGAGATTTCGCCCTTGTGGCCATCATGGATTTTGAGCGCATCTCCTTTTACCTGGTAGGCCCGGAACCGGGAGGGGTTATCCTGCCCGTCGATGAAACTCCGGTTTCATTTCCCGCCAGCTCCGATGTTTTTGTTTTCCATTGCGGCAATACGCTGGACGCCGCTGCGGTGATCGTTCGCGAGGAGGATAGTTCGCTTCGGCTGCTCATTTCGGCTAGACTAGAGAACTGCTCTGGCCCCGAGTCTTAAACTTCCTATGCCGAAACGAAAATCGCGCCGCCGTATAAATAAAGACTCATCAAAGTGGCTCATTGCCTCTGGGGGCGCGATTTTGGTTTTGTCCCTCCTCCTGTCCTGGGTTTCTTCTGGCTTTGCTGACGTCAATAGCTGGCTTTCTTTTCTAGCTGTCTTATCCTTGGCGGCAGTTTTATTTTGGGTAACCTGGCGGATTTTTCGCAGCGAAGAACCTCCCACCTGGCTGCTGGGGTTGGTGATCGGGGCGGCTCTGCTGCGTCTCGCGCTAGGCGTTGTGTGGTTGCTTGCTTTGCCTTCCGCGGGCTATGACACGGACGTACAGCAAGCCGGCTATGTGATGGAAGATGCCTACAACCGCGACGTGGCAGCTTGGGATCTGGCGCGGTCTGATCAGCCGTTGCTTTCCTCATTTCAAGGAGCCAGTTCAACCGATCAATATGGCGGCCTGCTCTTCATCAGTGCAGCTATCTACCGCTACGTAGGCGGCCCAACTCATCAACCGCTGTTGGTGCTCACGCTAGCGGCCGCGGTTTCCGGACTGGCGGTGGCTTTCACCTGGGCCTTCTCGCGGCGAGTGTGGGGCGAGCAGGTGGCGCACTTGGCTGCCTGGGGCCTGGCGCTTTATCCCGAGGCTGTGCTGCTGGGGTCTTCGCAAATGCGCGAGGCCTTCACGGTGTTCCTGGTACCGCTGGCGCTCTATGGATTATTGCGCTTCCGCGAAAAACGCACGCCCGGCAGCCTGGCTCTGCTTGTGGCCCCGATCTTGTTGTCCATTCCGCTTACCTGGGCTTTCACCCCTTCGCTGATTTTCATTCTGGCCGTTGCGGCCCTGGCCTTGGATCGCTGGCGCTGGCTGCGTTCACCCAAAGTATGGATAGGTCTAGCCATCCTTGCCGGGGTTGCTCTGGTAGCCTTCTTCTTACTGGCGGACGAACAGGGTCTCTGGCTGGTCCAATCAGCCCGCTGGCAGGCCTTCGTCAGCGAAAACGCCTCGGGCTGGATCGCGCGCCAATTCGAGCGTTTACCCCTCTTCGGCCAGATCCCGTTCCTGGTCGTCTATGGGCTGGTGCGGCCCTTGTTGCCAGCAGCCCTGGTGGCCAGCGGGCCACCGATATGGACGGCCATTGGTATCTGGCGCGCGGTGGGCTGGACCGCTCTGCTCGCCCTTTTGCTCTATGCCACCTTCCTAGCCTTGCGCTCCAAGGCCTGGAAGGACCTGCCCGGAGCCATGCTGCTCTCTGGTTGGGTGGTGAGCCTCACGGCCTCTTATCGCGGTGGCGGCGACCTGTGGGATAACCCACGTTACCGCAGCGCCTTCGCCGCCATCCAGATCGCGGTGGCCGCCTGGGCCTGGGTGCACTACCGCCAAACACGCGACCCCTGGTTGCGGCGTGCTATCAGCGCGGCAACGCTGATGACCGCTTGGTTCATCCCCTGGTACCTGCGTCGATATACGGTTTTCGATTGGCCCATCGTCAACCTGTATCAGGTGATCGGCCTGGGTTTAGTGAGCGCCGCCCTGTTCGTTCTCTGGGACTGGATGCGCAAAGATTAGCCGCAACCCGTTCAAATCGTTGTTATAATTCAACCATTGAATTATGAAAACTATGGACTCTAGCGCCGACACCGCGCGGGATATGCTGCTCCTGGAGCAGATCGAGAGCGACCCTGATATTAGCCAGGCCACTTTGGCCTCCCAATTGGGCGTGGCCGTGGGGACGGTGAATTGGCACCTGAAGCGGTTGGTGGCCAAGGGCTATGTGAAGGTCAAGCGCGCCCAACGCCGCAAGCTGCGCTACATCATCACGCCGCAGGGTATCAGCCGCCGGGCTCGCCTGACGGTCAACTACGTCGAGCATTCCATGCAGCTCTATCGCAAGACCCGCCGGCGGGTGCAGGAGCTTCTTGTGCAGGTGCGAACCCACGGTTATAGCGGCGTCCACATCGGCAAACTGAATGGCGATCCGGAAGATATTACGGATATCTGCAAACTTACTTGCCTCGAACAGGGCATGCTGTTGCTGAAAGACGAAGAACCCGGCCCAACCTTGCGCGTGCATGGCCACAAGGTGCAACTGGAGTGGGAGAACGCCAATGGGCGCTAAGCGAAACGGCAAGCAGACTGCCGAAAGGCATGTGGTGATCACCGGGGGGGCCGGCTATATCGGTTCGTTAATGACTGGCGAACTGCTGCGCCAAGGCTACCGTGTGACGGTATTAGATAAATTGCTGTTCGGCGGCGATTCGCTGGTTAACTATCTGGCGCACCCAAACTTTTCCTTTGCCAAGGTGGACGTCTGGGAGCCGCGCGCCTTACGCGAAATGTTGAAGGGTCAGGGTGTGCCGGACGCGGTGATCCACCTGGCGGCCATCGTGGGCTTCCCGGCCTGTCAGGCGGTCGGGCGCCAAGTGGCTTGGCGCTACAACGTGGAAGCCACCCAGCAAGTCTTCGACCAGGCCGCGGAGCTCGGCGTCAAACGCTTCCTATTCGCCTCCACCTATAGCAATTACGGCCTGTCTTTGAGCGGCGGCCTCGTCACCGAGGAGACTCCACTCAATCCGCAATCCTTGTACGCCGAGACCAAGATCGCTGCGGAAGAATACCTGCTCAAGCAGAAAGATGCTGACTGTGCGCCGCTGATCTTCCGCCTGGCCACCTTGTACGGCATCTCTCCGCGCACTCGCTTTGACCTGATCGTGAATCAATTCGTGCTGGATGCCTATGCCAAGCGCGAGCTGCTGATCTACCAGCGCGGCTACTCGCGCTCGTTCGTACACGTCCGCGATATCGTCAGCGGTTTTCGGCTGGGCCTTGAGGCGCCGGAAGCCAAAGTACGCGGCCAGGTTTTCAACCTGGGCACGGAAAAGGGTAACTATCGCAAGGACCAGATCGTTGAATTCGTCCTGAAGCGCCTGCCCGAGACCACCGTGCGGTACAAGGATCTGACTTTTGGCGGCGACATGCGTGATATCAGCGTGTCCTTCGAAAAGGTTCGTCGTGACCTGGGCTACCAGGCGGTGCTCGACGTAGATGATGGCGTACGCGAAGTCCTGCATGCGCTGCAGGACGGTTTGATCAAGAATCCGCAAGACGAGCGTTTTCGCAACGCTCAATTTATCGTGCAGTGACACAGGTGAAGATGGATCCAAAATTCTGGCAAGGCAAGCGAGTGACGGTGACCGGTGGGGCGGGCTTCCTGGGGTCGGTGATCGTCGCCAAGTTGCGCGCCCGCGGCGCCACGGATATCTTCGTGCCGCGCAAAAAGGAGTATGACCTTGCCCAGCCGGCGGATAGTGCGCGCATGTTGGACGAGGCAAAGCCGGATCTGGTCATCCACGTGGCCGCCCTGGCTGGCGGTATCGGCGTGAACCGGGCGCGGCCCGCCGAATTCTTTTACACCAATCTGATGATGGGCGTGCCTCTCATGCACCAGGCCTGGGAGCGCGGCGTAAAGAAATTCGTCGCTTTGGGAACGATTTGTTCGTACCCCAAGTTTGCTCCTACGCCCTTCCGCGAGGAAAACTTGTGGGATGGCTATCCTGAAGAAACGAACGCCCCCTACGGCTTGGCCAAGAAGATGCTGCTGGTGCAGGCGCAGGCGTATCGCCAACAGTATGGCTTCAACGCCATCTTCTTGCTGCCGGTGAACCTCTACGGCCCAGGCGACAACTTTGACCTGGAGACCTCGCACGTGATCCCGGCCCTGATACGCAAGTTCATCGAGGCCGAAGAGCGCGGCGATAAGCAGGTGGTGCTGTGGGGCGACGGGTCGCCGACGCGCGAATTCCTCTATGTGGACGATGCCGCAGAAGGAGTGGTCCTGGCTGCTGAACGCTACGATGGCCCGGAGCCGGTGAACCTGGGCTCGGGGCACGAGATCAGCATCCAGAATCTCGCCGAGACCATTGGCAGGCTGACCGGGTACAGCGGGGATTACGTTTGGGATACCGATAAACCCAATGGCCAGCCGCGCCGCCTTCTGGACGTCAGCCGCGCCGAAGAGTATTTTGGGTTCCGCGCCGGGACGGATTTCGAAGAGGGGCTGCGCAAGAGCATCGACTGGTTCCGCGCCCACCGCAAAGAGGCCGTGAAGTGAGCGTAGTCAAGGGCCAAACCGCCCCAGTAGTCGTGATCAAGCCGCAGCGCGGCCTGGTAGGGGTGGACCTGCGCGAGTTGTTCCGCTTCCGCGAACTGATCTTCTTCCTGACCTGGCGCGACATCCTGGTGCGCTATAAGCAGACCCTACTCGGTGGCACCTGGGCCGTCATCCAACCCTTGCTGCAGATGCTCATCTTCAATGTGTTGTTCGGTGATATTGCCGGGCTGGCCAGCGGCGGCATCCCGCGTCCGCTATTCACCTATGCGGCCTTGTTGCCCTGGAATCTGTTCTCCACCGCCATCGGCGAAGCCGGCCGCTCCTTGGTGACCAATCGCAACATGATCACGAAGGTCTATTTCCCCCGTATTGTCATCCCTCTGTCTTCGGTCTTAAGTGGTGTGGTGGACTTTGCCATCGCCTTTCTGGTCCTCATTGGCATGATGGTGTACTACGGTATGGCGCCCACCTCGGGCATCTGGGGCCTGCCTTTGTATTTGGCCCTGTCCCTGGTGACTGCGCTGGGCGTGGGGCTCTGGCTTTCAGCGCTGAATGTGCACTATCGTGACGTGCGCCATATCATTCCGTTCCTGACCCAATTCTGGATGCTGGCCACGCCGATCGCGTATGAGGCCAATGAAATCTTCGACCGCTTGCCGCAGGGGCTCGATTGGCTCTATGCGCTCAACCCCATGGTCGGCGTGATCGAAGGGTTCCGCAATGCTTTGGTGGGCACTCCCATTTACTCCACCGGGTTGTTGTGGGTCTCCATCATCACATCATTCGTGTTGCTGGTCACCGGCCTCATTTATTTCCGACGCATGGAACGCACCTTCGCGGACATTGTGTAGAACGAGATGACTTACGCCGTCAAAGTTGAAGGTCTTGGTAAGCAATACACCCTGGGCGGGAAGAGCGAGCAGCGCTATCGCACTTTGCGCGATACGCTGAGCAGCGCCTTCACCTGGCCGGTGCGCATGTTGAAGGGCGAGCTTCGCCAGCACGCCGAAAAGATCTGGGCGCTGCGGGATATCTCCTTTGAGTTACAGCAGGGGCAGGTGCTGGGCGTCATTGGCCGCAACGGCGCGGGGAAGAGTACCTTGCTGAAGATCCTGTCGCGCGTGACCGACCCGACCACCGGCTATGTCGAGATCCGCGGGCGCGTCGGGTCGCTGCTCGAAGTGGGCACCGGCTTCCATCCCGAACTGACCGGGCGCGAAAACATCTACTTGAACGGCGCGGTGCTGGGCATGAAACGCCGCGAGATCGCCGCCAAGTTCGACGAGATCGTCGACTTTTCGGGCGTGGCCAAATTCATCGATACGCCCGTCAAGCATTATTCCAGCGGCATGTATCTGCGTTTGGCTTTCTCGGTGGCCGCTCACCTGGAGCCGGAGATCCTCGTCGTGGATGAGGTACTCGCCGTGGGCGACGCCGAGTTCCAACGCAAGTGCCTGGGCAAGATGAGCGACGTGGCCCAGGCCGGCCGCACCGTGCTGTTCGTCAGCCACAACATGTCCGCCATCCTGCGCCTCACGGAAAAATCGATCGTGCTGGAGAAGGGCGAGCTGGTCTACAGCGCGCCCACTCGCCAGGCGGTGGATTATTACATGGCCTCAGGGTTGTCGCAAAGCGGGGAGCGCATTTGGACGCAGGACGAGGTTCCGGCGGATGCCGCGCCGTTTAAGCCCGTCGCTATGCGCGTGCGCGACCCACAGGGCAAAGTGGTCGAAACGGTCCAATCCCGGCAGCCGCTCGAGATCGAGATCGAATACGAAGTAGAGAAGCCAATTCAAGGGTTGCGCGTTGGCGTGTACCTGCAAACCATTCGCGGCGAAGTGCTGTTTACCTCTTTCGATACCGACGCTCCGGAGCAATACGACAACTATGCCACCCGCCAGGCCGGGCGCTACCTCAGCCGGGCGGCCATACCCGCAAACACGTTGAATGAAGGCCAATATGTGCTGGGCCTGAACGCCAGTTCCTTCCGTGTGCGCCGCTACTTCCAGGAGGAACGCGCCTTAGCCTTTGCGGTGGATGCGATGGGCGCCCCTGGCATGCAATGGCCAGAACCGCGCCAGGGTTTGGCGCGCCCGCTGCTGGATTGGCGCATCGAACAGGTCGAAGCGGTGAAGGCCTGATGTTGAGCGGAACGAAGCTCAAGCGCGTGCTCGGCGAACTGCCGCTGGCGGCCGAACTGGATTGGGCGCTGCGCGGCCGGCGCGCACCTATTGGCGGCTTCAAGCTGGAGGAACTGAAAGCCGCTCTGCCAGATTGGTGCCGTCAAGTGGAGGCTTCTCCGTTGAGCGGCCGCAAGGGTCGTAAGGTGCTCCTCTTCGCAACGCTGCATTACTGGATCGGGCACGCCGCGTTGTTATCCCTGGCACTGGCCGGCATGGGCCACCGGGCCACGTTGGCCTATTTGCCCTATGCCACCTGGAAAAGGCCGCTCTCAAAATTCGATCTACGCCGCCGCGAAGCCTACACGCGTAACGTCTTCAAACCCACGGAAGCCCTGATCGATATTAGATCTTTTTCGACTGCAAATGCCGGCTCGCTTCCCTCTGCTTTGGCGGAGGAAATAGAGCATGTTTCCGTCATGGATACGCAGTACACGTTGCAGGTAGAGGAGATCGACAAAGATAGTGATCTCTTCCGATTGCGCTTGCAGCGCAACCAGGCCGCGGCTGTAGCGGCCTTGGCCTGGCTGCAAAAAGAACGCCCGGATGTGGTAGTTCTGCCTAACGGGCTGATCATGGAATTCGGCGCTGTGTACCATGCCGCTCGTCATGTGGACATCCCCGTGGTCAGTTATGAATTCGGCGAACAACGCGACCGCATCTGGCTCTCGCGCAACACACCGGTGATGCTGCAAGAGACCGTGGCGCTGTGGCGGGCAAAGGCGAGCGAGCCTTTTGGCGAAGCGCAGCGCGCCGAAGTGCAGGACCTGTTCGCTACTCGTCAATCCGCCGGCCTGTTCCGCAACTTCTATCGCCGCTGGCAGAATCTGCCCGCGGAAGGCGGCGAGCGGGTGCGCGCCAAGCTGGGGCTGGACCGCCGCCCGATCGTGTTATTGGCTGCCAACGTGATCGGCGATAGCCTTACCCTGGGCCGGGCGGCTTTCACAGGAGATATGAGCACCTGGCTGCGCAGGACCTTGGCTTATTTTGCCGGGCGCGAAGACGTGCAGTTCGTGCTGCGCGCCCATCCCGGGGAGCGAAACCTGGATGGCCCTTCGGTGACCGAGATCGTCAGCCAACAATTGCCCGAATTACCCGGGCACATGCGCGTGGTAGTCGCCGAGGATGCGGTGAACACCTATGATCTGGTCGAGATCGCCGACCTGGGCCTGGTGTACACCACGACGGTGGGCCTCGAGATGGCGATGAGCGGCCTGCCGGTGATCGTGGCTGGCCGCACGCATTACCGCGGCAAGGGATTTACGCAGGACCCCGAAACCTGGGATGCATATTTTTCCGCGCTGGACTCTTGCCTCCGGGATCTAGCCGGGGCGCGGCTCAACCCTCAACAGGTGGAAACGGCCTGGCATTATGCCTACCGTTTCTTTTTTGACTACCCCCAGCCGTTTCCCTGGCACCTGCTGCATTTCTGGAAAGATGTAGAGACCACGCCCTTGAGCGCGATTTTCTCCGACGATGGCCAGGCGCAATACGCTCGCACCTTCGATCATTTATTAGGCCGGGTTTTTGATTGGGACATAACGAAATGATCGATTCGGAACGCGAGATCAAGCGCCAGGTGCGCGAGTTCTATGACCGGGTGGGCTGGAAGGAAGTTTCCGATGGCCTTTACCAGAACGCGCGCTATGAGGATCTGCGCCCCGTCTCCCAGGAATATATCCACCGCTGCCATTTGCGGGTGGGGCGCCATCTAATGCCCGACGGCCACATGTTTTTGGACGCGGGCTCCGGCCCTGTCCAGTACCCAGAGTATCTGGACTATTCGAAGGGCTACCAGAAACGCGTCTGCGCCGATATTTCCATCACCGCATTGAAAGCCGCGCGGGAGCGCATCGGTCCCCAGGGTTCTTTCGTGGTGACCGATGTGGCTCACCTCCCCTTTGTTTCCCACGCCTTTGGCGCCGTGGTGTCCCTTCACACCATCCACCACCTGCCATCCAGCCAGCATGGGCAGGCCTATATGGAATTGCACCGTGTGCTCGCCCCCGGCCGCCGCGCGGTGGTGGTGAACGGCTGGGGCCATTCGGTCTTGAACGAATTCTTCGACCGCATCAAAGCCTGGCTCAAGGGCCGCAAGGGGGTAGGACCGGTGAATGGCACTTCGCCTGAAGAGCTGGAACTGGGCAAGGGGACCTTCGTTGACAAACGTGACGCGCGCTGGCTAAAGGGGTTCTTGCAGGGCAAGATGGACTTCAAGATCCTGGTGTGGCGCAGCGCCAGCACCAACGTGTTGCGCTTCTTCATCCGCGAGGAATGGCTTGGCCGCTTCTGGCTTCGTGTCCTCTACCGCATGGAAGAATGGTTCCCGCGTTTCTTTGGCGAAAAAGGTCTGTATCCCCTGGTTGTGATCAGCAAATAGACTGGAGAGAATTATGGATTGGAAGAAACAGGTTGTGTTGGTCACTGGCGGGACCGGGTCCTTTGGCAAGGAATGCATCCGCATTCTCCTTGAGGAATACAAGCCCGCTAAGCTGATCGTCTTCAGCCGGGATGAGCTCAAACAGCATGAGATGCGCGAGGCCGGGTTCTCCCAGCCTAACCTGCGCTACTTCATCGGTGACGTGCGCGACCTGGGGCGCCTCAAGCGCGCCATGGATGGCGTAAGCGTCGTCATCCACGCCGCGGCGCTAAAGCAAGTGCCGGCTTGCGAGTACAACCCCATGGAAGCCATCAAGACCAATATTTTGGGCACGGCCAATGTGGTGGAGGCCGCCCTGGAAACCGGCGTCAGCAAAGTACTGGCGCTCAGCACCGACAAGGCGGTCAGCCCCGTCAATCTGTACGGGGCCACCAAGTTGGCCGCCGAGAAACTCACCGTACAAAGCAACGCCTATTCCGGCGAGCGCCCGACGCGCTTCAGCTGCGTGCGCTACGGGAATGTCATCGGCAGCCGCGGCTCCGTGGTGCCCATTTTCCTGCGCCAACGGCAGAACGGCAAGTTGCAGATCACCGACGCACGCATGACCCGGTTTTGGCTTTCCCTTGAACAGGGCGTGCGTTTCGTGCTTCATTGCATTGAGGTGATGCAAGGCGGCGAGGTCTTTGTGCCCAAACTGCCCAGCACTTCGCTCATGGATTTGGCCAAGGCCATCGCGCCGCAAGCTGAGCTTGAGATGGTCGGCATCCGGCCGGGAGAGAAGTTACACGAAGTGCTTATTTCTGAAGACGAGGCGCGTACCGCGGTGGAGCTTAAGGACATGTATGTGATCCAACCCGCCCTGGGTCCGCACTTTGTGCGCTCCTGGGATGGTAAGGGGAAGGCTTTGCCGGAAGGTTTTAATTACGCCAGCAATGAGAATCCAGAGGTGTTGACCCCCGCCCAGATTCGCGAGCTGGTAGCCCCTATCGAGACCGAACTGAAGGCAGGCAAACTGGCGTGACCCGCATCTTGATCACCGGCGCCAGCGGTTTGCTGGGGATTAACCTAGCCCTCGAGGCCGGCAGGCGTTACGCGGTCGCCGGCGTAGTGCACGCGCAATCCCTGCGCCATCCCGATTTCGAAACCCTGCAGGTGGACTTGCTGGCGCCGGGTGCCATCGCCCGCATGCTGGATATGGCCAAGGCCGATTGGGTGATCAATTGCGCCGCGTTGGCTAACCTGGATACCTGCGAACAGCGACCCGAACTGGCCCAGCGTCTGAACGCCGAACTGCCCGGACGCCTGGCTTCCGAATCCGCCAAGCGTGGCTTGCGCTTTCTGCAGGTCTCCACGGACGCGGTCTTCGATGGCGTGAAGGGCGATTACGATGAAGAGGATGCTCCAGCCCCGGTGAGCGTTTATGGGCGTACCAAGCGATTGGCCGAATTGGCGGTGAAGGCCGCCCATCCGCACGCGCTCATCGTGCGCCCCAATTTCTTTGGCTGGAGCGTGAGCGGCAACCGCAGCCTGGCCGAGTTCTTTTACAACCAGCTGTCTGCGGGCAAATCGGTTTCAGGTTTCACCGACCGCACCTTTTGCCCCTTGCTGGTGACTGACTTGGCCGCGATCCTGCTGGAGCTATTGGAGAAAAACCTGCGCGGCATTTACCACGCGGTGAGCCCCGACCATTTGAGCAAATATGATTTCGGCGTTGTGATTGCCAACCGCTTTGGATTGGATGCCGGTTTGATCCGGCCTGTCACCACCTCCGAGATGGAAGTCACCGCACCGCGCGCTCTCGACCTGACCCTGCGAACCGCGCGGGTAGCAAAGGCGCTTGGGCGCCGGCCGCCTACGGTCGTTGAAGGGATCGAGCGGCTCTTTGAACAACACCGATCCGGCTACCGCGCCAATCTGCAAGCTTTGGTGGCCGCGCCGGAGCCGGTGAAAGGATAGGCCATGGAGATCGAAATCCAGGGACGCAGGGTCGGCCTTGGGCATCCCACCTATTTCATCGCCGATATCGCCGCCAACCACGATGGCGACCTGAAGCGCGCCATTGAATTGATCCGCCTGGCCAAGCAGGCCGGCGCCGATGCCGCCAAGTTTCAAAATTTCCGCGCCCCCAAGATCGTTTCGGATTATGGGTTCAAGTCGCTGGGCGGCCAGCTTTCCCACCAGGCGAAATGGAAAAAGAGTGTGTTCGAAGTCTACGAGGATGCCTCGATCCCATTCGAATGGACGCCGACACTAAAGGAAGCCTGCGATGAATTCGACATCCATTATCTATCGTCGCCGTACGATTACGAAGCCATCGATATGCTCGACCCCTACGTGCCCGCCTACAAAGCCGGCTCCAGCCTAATTTCGTGGCCGCAAGCCACCGTGCGCATGGCTCAATTCGGCAAACCGATCATGATCGCCACCGGTGACTCCGATATCCATGACGTGACGCGGGTAATGGAAATGGTCTTGCCCGTGAATAGGCAAATCGTTCTAATGCAGTGCAATACGAATTACACGGCTGGCGAAGATAATTACGACCATCTGCACGTTAATGTACTGAAGACCTTCGCCAGCCTTTGGCCGGATGTGATCCTGGGCCTCTCCGACCACACGCAGAGCCCGGCGCCCGTGGTCGGCGCAGTGGCCCTGGGGGCGCGGGTCATCGAACGCCACTTCACCGACAGCAACGAACGCGAAGGCCCGGACCATAAATTCGCCCTCAATCCCGGCAACTGGGCACACATGGTGGAGGAGGTACGCATCCTCGAACGTGCCCTGGGCTCTGCCGAAAAATCCGTAGCCGAGAATGAAAAAGAAACCTATATCGTTCAGCGGCACTGCCTGCGCGCCGCGCGCAACATAAAAGCAGGAGAAGTCTTTGCCGAAGACATGATAGAGGTGTTGCGCCCGGCGACTCCGGGAGCATTGATGGCCTGGGATCTCCCCTACGTGGTGGGCAAGAAGGCCAAGGCGGACCTGCCTTTTGGCAAGGAATTACGCGGCGAAGACTTAATGTAGCCCTCTTCCTTGAATGAAAATCTTGTATTTCAGCCGCGGCTACACCCCTCACGACCACCGCTTTCTTTCCGCGATCGCCGAGGCGGGGTATGAAGCGCTCTTTTTGCGCCAAAGCCGCGCCGCCTCCGAAACGCGTCCCCTGCCAAAAGGAGCGCGAGACCTTTCCGGAGATTTGAAAGATGTTCTCGCGGACGTGAAACCCGACCTGATCCATGCCGGCCCGCTGCCCGGACCCGGTTACCTAGCGGCCAAATGCAGCTTCCATCCGCTGGTGCTCATGTCCTGGGGCTCCGACATCTTGTGGGACGCACGCCGCAACCCACTTACCAGCCGTCGCGTTCGATACGCGCTCGGGCGGGCGAACGCAGTGATCGGCGACTGTGAGGCGGTGCGCCAGGCGGCCGGCGCACTTGGCGTCCCGGATGAGCGCATCGTCATCTTTCCCTGGGGGATCGATTTGGACCTATTCAACCCCAAGAGAGGGGATGGAGGTTTGCGCGCCCGGCTTGGTTGGCAGAACAGTTTTGTCATCTTGCACACCCGCTCTTGGGAGCCACTCTACGATCCGCTGACCGTGGCGCGCGGCTTCGTGGGGGCAGCCCGGCGGAATACCTCCCTGCGTTTGCTGATGCCCGGCGATGGCAGCCTGGCAGCGAAGCTGCGCCGCGTCTTTGAGCGTGCCGGCGTATTGGACCGCGTCCACCTGCCCGGCCAGATCTCGCAGGAGGATCTGCCCAATTACTACCGCGCCGCAGACGCGTACATCAGCGCTTCGCAAAGCGATGGGTCTTCGGTGTCACTGATGGAAGCTCTGGCCAGTGGGCGGCCGGCGCTGGTCTCCGATATTCCCGGCAACCGCGAGTGGGTGCGATCAGGTAAACAGGGCTGGCTGTTTCCTGTGAAAGACGAGACCGCTTTGGCCGATCTGATGCTGCAGGCGGCAGAAAGCAGCCAGCGAGAAGAAATGCGCGCCCAGGCCCGCCAGGTTGCTGAAGCCCGGGCTGACTGGAATATAAACAAGCAGGGTCTTTTCCGCGCTTATAGCTTAGCTTTGGAGGCAGCAAGCTAGATGCCTCCGCGAGTGGTGGCCATTATTCAGGCCCGCATGGCCTCCAGCCGGCTGCCTGGCAAAGTGCTCGCCGACTTAGGCGGCCGGCCTGTATTGGCCTGGGTTGTGCGCCGCGCCAGCCGGGCTGTTGGCATCCATCAAGTGGTGGTGGCTACTTCAGTGGCCGCAAAGGACGATGTGATCGCCGCTTTTTGCAAGGAGCAAGGCTTTGCTTGTAGTCGCGGCAACCTGCACGATGTGCTTGACCGTTATGTGCAGGCGGCCCGCGAATTTGACGCCGAGGTGGTCGTGCGCCTCACCGGGGATTGCCCCCTGATCGACCCCGAGATGCTGGCGGATAACCTGCGCGCTTTCCTTGAGGCGCAGCCGCCGCTGGATTTTGCGGCCAACCGGCTGCCGGGTGACCGCACCATCCCAATCGGCCTGGACGCCGAATTCTGCACCATGGCGGCCCTGGAGATCGCCTGGCGCGAAACGCAGGAACCCCATCAGCGCGAACATGTGATGCCTTTCTTCTACGAGCACCCGGAACGTTTTCGCATCCTGCATATCAAGCACAGCCCGAGTTACGGCCATTACCGCTGGACGCTAGATACCCCAGAGGATCTTGAGTTATTGCGCCAGGTGGTTCGGCATTTCAAGGACGATGAATTTTCATGGAAGGACGTGCTGGCCTTATTCGAGAGGAAGCCGGAACTGGCTCAAATCAACGCCGCCGTGCAGCATAAGAGCCAGCACGATGTGGACTCGCGTCAATGAAGAAGAAGCTCACCATCTTCACTACGCCCAAGCCATTTGTGGATGCGCATATTACCACCATCCAGCGTAATGCCATCCGCTCCTGGCTGCAAATGGGACCCGACGTGGAGATCCTGCTCATTGGCGATGAGACTGGCATGGCGGAGGCAGCCGCCGACTTGGGCGTGGCCCATTTGAAGGGCGTGCGGCGCAACGGGCACAGTACGCCGCTAGTCAGTTCCATCTTCCAAATGGCCCGCGAAGCTGCGCAAGCCGATCTATTATTGTTTACTAATACCGATATGCTCTTCTTCCCTGAAACGCTGGAGCTTGCCCTGAATGCAAAACAGCAGGTTGGCGATTTCGTTTTGTTAGGCCAGCGCCAGGACCTCGATGTGCGTGAGGCCTTAGATTTCTCTGCAGGCTGGGCGGATCGTCTGCGCGATCAGATGCTCGCGCGCGGCCGTTTGCATCCCATGGGTGGCAGCGATTACTTCATTTTTCCGCGCGGCTTATTCCCCGCAATCCCGGAGTTCGCCATCGGGCGCGCCGGCTGGGATAACTGGATGATCTACCATGCGGTTACCCAAGGATGGACCGTTGTGGATGCCACTCCCACATTGACCGTCATTCATCAGAATCATGATTACGCTCATCTGCCTGGTGAGCAAAGCCATCAGCGGCATCCGGAAACATCCGAAAACACCGAGCTTGCGGGCGGCATGCGCCACATGTATATGCTGCTGGATACCACCCATGAATTAAATGGTGGCAAGATACGGCGGGCGCGTTGGAGTTTGCCTCGTTTCCTGCGCGGCCTGGAGCGCTGGTTGCAGCCGGATGAGCTCGTGGGCCGCGGTCCGCGTTGGTGGGCGCTGCGCCATGTGCGTAAGCTGCGCCGCGTCCTAACGGAGGCTAAATAATGCGCGTCGGCCAGAATCCCATCAAAGCCGTGGAAAAGATCGCGCCACCGGCTCCGGTCACCGTGGTGATCATCACCCATATCCCGTTCCTTAGCGGTTATTACGCGCAAAGCCTGGAGATCCTCAAGCTCTGTTTGGCCAGCCTGCAAGCCAACACCGAAGGCGACTATGACCTGATGGTGTTCGACAACGGGAGTTGTGCCGAGGTCCGGAATTATTTATTGGCGGAGCAAAGGAAGAAGCGCATCCAATATTTGCTGCTCTCCGAGCGCAACCTGGGCAAGCCGGCCGCATGGAATTCGGCCCTGGCCGCGGCTCCCGGCGAGTTCGTGGCTTACGCGGATAGCGATGTGTATTTCTACCGGGGTTGGCTGCCCGCCAGCCTGGAGGCGTTGAAGGCCTTTCCCAAAGCCGGCATGGTCACCGCCATGCCTATGCTGGTCCCCGAAAAATATTCCACGGCTACTGTGAAGTGGGCTAAGAAGCAGCTCGGCGTCAAAGTGGAACGCGGGGAGCTGTTGCCCTGGGAGGATTTCTGGCGGCACGCACGCAGCCTGGGCGATGACGAGGACCGTGCCCGCAGTTTTTACGCCGGCAACCCGGCCATTCGTCTCACACTCAAGGGCAAACGCTATTTCGTGGGCGCCGCGCATTTCCAGTTTACAGCGCGCAAAGCCGCGTTGCAGGCCGTGTTGCCCATCCCCGCCGAGCGCCCCATGGGCCGCGTGCGCTTGCTGGATGAAGCCATGAATGCCGCCGGTTATCTCCGGCTGTGCACCGATCGCTGGTATGTACAACACCTCGGCAATGTGTTGCCCCAGGCCTCTGACTTCGTGATCGCCCCCAGCGGTATACGGCGGGCCACCAGGCCTGCTAGACGCGCGGGCGGCATCTGGCGTTGGGCTCCATTGCGTAAAGTCCTGCAATGGATTTACGGATGGAGTTTCGCCCGCCTGCACCGCGGCCAATAAGCCATGGCACCCCAACGTGTTTTCATCGGCGCCGATCACGGCCTGGCCATCGTGTATTTTCTGCAGAGCGATGTGCTTGCTACCTTTCTTAAGGCCAAGGTCGAAGTTGTCTTGCTCACCGACGACGCCTTGGTCGAGCGCATTCGCCAGCAGTTTGGCAGGCCTGGATTGATCGTCGAGGGTCTGCGTCTCGCCCAGGCACAGGCTTATTTCAAAAACGTTTCGCCTTCGCGGCAGTGGTGGTTGGATTTCCTGCGCCGCGCCGGCGCCTCGCGGCGCATAAACCTGGAAGCGGTGGAAAGCTATGTTTCGCAGGTAAAAGCCGAAGCCAACCCGCGCCGCAAGATCCTGTTTCCGTTCATGCAGCTGGCCGTGGCCATTCTGCGCCGTTCGCCCTGGGCGCGCCGGTGGTTGCAGCGCGCCCAGGCGCGCTTCAACCCGCGCCTTTACGCCGATCTGTTCGACAAGTATCAACCGCAACTTGTCGTCGCCAGCACCCCCGGTTGGCGCCACGATCGCTACCTGCTGCGCGAAGCCTCCGCCCGCAACATCCCCACTGTCTCGGTAATCGTCGGGTGGGATAACAGCAGCAGTTACAGCCTGCCCGGCGCGCCGGTCGATTGGATCACCTGCTGGTCGGAGATCCAACGAGAAGAATTGGTGAAAGGTTCAGATTGGACGCCAGAGCGGGTCAACATCGGCGGGATCCCTTCCTATGACGGCTACTTCCGGAAAGAATGGTTGCTGCCGCGCAGAGAATATTTCAAGCTGCATGGCTTGGATCCAAAGAGGAAACTGATCTCCTATGCCAGCAGTTTCATAACCTTCTCCCCCAATATCCAAAATATCGAGGCATTGGCGGAGCTGGTTGCGGGCAGCCAATTGGCTGAACCCTGCCAGTTATTGGTGCGCCTGCACCCCAATCACTTCATGGAAGTGGAGCGCTTTGCCGCCGAGCGTGAACAGATCCGCGCCCTGGCGGCCGCTCGCCCGCACGTTCATGTGGTCGAACCGGTGCCCCTGGGCGGCTCTTTGGGCTATTATTCCGGCGAGGATATGCCGGAGAAATCTTCGATGATGGCCTATTCGGATGTGTTCGTGACCGTGTACTCGACCATGGTGGTGGAGGCGTCCATCCATGAGCGGCCGGTGGTCAGCGCCTGCATCGATTCGGCGGTGGGTTGGCCGGGCAAGTTCACCCTACCGCTCTCCAGGATCGGCGAATGGCCCACGCATTCCCGCTTCCGCAACTCATCCGCCGGCCGGGTGGCGTTTAACAAGGATGAACTTCGCGATGTCATCAATTTCTATTTGAAGGATCCGCAGGCGGACATGCTCGAGCGGCGCGCCTTCATCTCACGCGAATGCACCTTTGCCGACGGCTCGGCTGGGCAGCGGACGGCGGAGTACCTCCTGTCGCGCATGGGGAAACGGGCATGAACCGGCTTACTCGCGCCTGGCGCTTACTTTCCACGAGGCAAACCGAACAGGCGAGTACCCGTGAGGTCCCGCCCATCCACCCGGACGATCTGGCCGAGCTCAAGCTCTTCTTCCCCATGCCCAAATTCTTCGTCTTCGGGCACGCCCGCTCCGGGACCACGCTGCTGGCGCGCCTGATCCGCCTGCACCCCGACGTGCACTGCAACTGGCAGGCACACTTTTTCACCCGCCCGCCGCTCCTGAGCGGCATTCTGGCCGACAAGAAGTTCGAAGCCTGGCTGGCGCGGCCCAGCAATCGCTGGAACCGCGGCCGCGATCTCTCCCCAGTAGCCTTGCGCGCAATGAGCGACTACATTCTGGAGCGCGACGCTGTAAAAGAAGGCAAATCGATCGTCGGCGACAAGAGCCCCAACGTGATCTTGGGCGGCCAGGCTGTGCGTGAAATGCATCGCATCTATCCGGATGCCGCGCTAATCTACATCGTGCGCGATGGCCGGGACGTTCTAGTGTCCCATCGTTTCCAGAACTTCATCGATGGTGCGCAATTCCTTTCTGCCGCCGATCTAAAATTGCGCGACGCGTTCGCCAAAGACCCGGATGCTTTCCTCTCCGGCAAACGTTCGGTCTTTACCCCCCAGGCGTTGAAGAGCATGGCCAACAGCTGGGTGGACAATGTCACTGAGACAGACCGGCTGGGCCACAACTTATATGGCGATAGGTACTTCTCCCTGCGCTACGAAGACCTGCTGGCGCGCCCTTACGAAATGCTCTCCAAAGTTTGGACCTTTCTGGGCGCCAATCCGGATACCCTGGAACCTCGCGTGACGCAGGAGATGGCGCAGAACCCCGACGCCGAGTGGCAAAGCGAGAAAGCTCCCGAACTAGCCTCCGCCCTGGAAAAGGGAAAACGCGGGTCCTGGAAGCAACTCTTTACGGCGCGTGACCGGCAGGCCTTCAAAGCCATCGCCGGCTCTGTGTTGCTGACCTGGGGCTATGAACAAAGCCCCGACTGGTGATATGCGCTTTCTGATCGCCGGCTTTGGGTCCATTGGCCGCCGGCATTTTCGCAATCTCAAATCGCTGGGCCAGAAGGACATCCTGTTCTATCGCAGCGGGCATAGCCAGATCGCCGACCAGGAATTGGCCGGGCACGCCGTGGAGCGCGAATTGGGGGCTGCCCTGGCGCATAAGCCCGACGCGGTCATCGTGGCCAACCCCACGGCCTTGCACCTGGAGGTTGCCATCCCTGCGGCGCGCGCCGGCTGTCACATCTTGCTGGAGAAGCCGATCTCGCATTCCCTCGACCGCGTGGATGAACTGCAGGCCGCCGCGGCCAAGAGCGGCAGCCGCGTTCTGGTTGGCTTTCAGTATCGCTTTCATCCCGGCCTGCAAAAGGCCGTTGAGATTTTGGCGTCCGGCGAGCTGGGCAGACCGCTTTCCGCGCGCACCCATTGGGGCGAATACCTCCCCGATTGGCACCCCTGGGAAGACTACCGCCGAAGCTACAGCGCCCGCGGCGACCTGGGCGGCGGTGTGGTGCTCACGTTGAGCCACCCTTTTGATTATTTGCGCTGGCTGCTCGGCGAGGTGGATGCGATTTGGGCTTCCACGAAACAGAGCGGCGAGCTCGAGATCGGGGTCGAAGACCAAGCCGAGATCGGATTGGTCTTCAGGTCGGGAGCCCTGGGTTCGATCCATCTGGATTACCTGCAGAAGCCGGGCGCGCACTGGCTTGAAGTGATCTGTACGAAAGGCAACTTGCATTGGGACGCGGGCACCGGGTTGCTTAGGGTCACCCGGGCCAAGGGAAGCGAGCAGGAGTTTCCCGTTCCGGCCGGTTTCGAGCGCAACGAGCTGTTTCTTGCGCAAGCGCGACATTTCATTGACGTAGCGGCTGGGAAAGCTGAAGCGCAATGCACACTGGAGGATGGGCGCAAGGCGCTGGGGATCGCCCTGGCCGTCCATACTTCGGCGGCAGAGGGGCGAAGTATTAAGTTGTAATGTAACGACTCCACACAGGGCCGTTACATCTTGTTCCCTCATTCCGTAAGGCCCCTTCCTCCTTGTCAAGTATTAACGTCGCGCCACACGCATAGAGGTCCGCATTACTTGACAAGATGGGACGGCACACAGCACCCTAGTAACTCCGGGGAGTATTAATCATCATCATGACGAGGGGCAAGGACTGGTTAAATGATTAAAGGTTGACATGGTGCATCTCCCCATGGGGAACATTATAGGAGCGGCGAGTGAGGTGGAGGAAAACTGGGCTTCGTGATCAAGGGGTTGGACAGCGATAGGACACCCAAACTTTTTAATGCAAAGCAAAATGGGCGGGTCTAAGACCCGCCCCTACATTTAAGGACAACGGCTCAGAGTGGCACTGGGTGGAGGCACCGGTGCTATATTGATTCGTCATTGCGAGGAGGGCGTTCATGGCCGTTTTTAACGGCTATGCCCGACGTGGCAATCTGATACTTGATATCGGCAGGCCGATTACTTGAAGGGGCATTCGCCATAAGATCGACTAGATTGCCACGCTCGCTGTCGCTCACAATGACGATAAACGGCGAATCCGCCGTTTATCGTGCAGAGCCGGCTCCTGCGGTTCGTGTCATTTCGACGAGCGGGGGAAGCCGCGAGGAGAAATCCCTTTGTACACGGGATCGAATACACAAAAGGGATTCCTCTTCGGCGTTCCGCCTCATCGGAATGACAAAAGACTTTAGGGCGGGTCCCTTCGCTTCGCTCGAGGGCAAGCTTGGACCCGCCCCTACTGTTGCGGCGGGAGCTGGCCCCAGAGGATGTTGGGGGAATCCAGGCGGAAATAGTAAGGGATGCCGTCGATTACGTAGAGTTCGTAGTTAGCCAGATAAGGAGCCGCTTCCTCGTCGGTGCCTTCCCAGATCTGCGCCACAACGTCCGGTTGCAGCACGCCGATGGAGTAGGCGTAATCCCACTTGTTATGTCCAGGTCTGTAATTGCCGGGCTCGAACAGACTTGAATTGATGCGCGCGGGTCCGTGGGCGATCACCGGGTCGTTCTTGCCGAGCAGATCGATAGCGGGGCGCTCCGAGAAATAGGGAATATTGCCCGCCGTCACCACAGCGATGGTGGCATCCTCGGTTGTCACCGAGCGTAAAGACAGGCCCATTAGCGCATAACGTTCTACGCTCTCGGTGAATACCGGCTTTTCACGCAAAGTCCATTTGGCAATGCCATCTTGCACCAAGAGCGTGTTGAAACTGAAAAGGCTGAAGACAGCGAACAAGACCAGGAAGGCCTGCGTTGCCGGTGCGATCCACCTGGCCTTGGACTTGAGGTTCGCCAACACCAATCTCTGCAACCCTCCCAACGTATGCGAAAATAGAATGAAGAAGACCGGCATCACGGCGGCGATGAAGCGATTAGCGCCGCCCACATGCTCCCAGGCGTCCCCGCCCACATAGATGCTGTAGGCAATTTGGCTGAGCAGCACGCCGTATAGAGGCCAGAGCAGCTTACGCTTATCCAGAGCAGGCAACGCCAAGGGGATGGCGAACAGCACCCAATTGGAGGACCACACGAAATCCCAGAAGCGGCGCAAGCCCAGGCTGATGCGCAGGATGGTGGATATGCCCCCCAGCTTCAGGTAGTACGTGTTCGGCAGCCAATCTCCGTAATAGATCACGCGGAATAGCGTCATTCCCCCCAACGTGACAGCCATGGCGCCCAGGCCCCAGGCGAGGTGCTGCTTGCGGTGTTTCGCGTCCAGCCAGGCGAAGGCCGCGGTGGCAGCCAGCGCCGGCGCGGCGGCATCCATGCGCAACAACATCGCCAGGCCAAGTAGCACGTAGGGCCAGGGCGAAAACCCCTTCCGCTTCAGCCCCATTACGCCGAACAGCAACGCCGAGGTTAGCAGCAGGGCTTCTAGGCCTACTTCCATCCCTTGCAGGCTCCAATTGTTGAGTGGGAAGTAGAACGCGGTCAGAAAGGCCGCTATCAGCGGGACTAGTCGATGCTCGGTGAGTTGCTCGGCCAGCAATTTGACGGCTACGAGGTTGAGCAGCAAAAACACCAGACTCAGCAATTTCACGTAGAAGCTGGTCTGGGTGAGGGCAATGGGGAAGAGGTGGATGCCGGCCATCAAAAAGACCCACAGCGGATTGCTGTAACCCTCCACAGGGGCTTCGCCCGGGTTCCAAACCAAGCCGTCCCCGTGTGCCAGGTTTTTGGCGTACTGCATCGAGATCATGGCATCGTCGAACAGGGCGTGCATGGGCTGGCCGTCCACGGTGACCGCAGTGCGCTGAATAAAAGCCAAGCCATAAGCGGCGTAGAGGACCAACAGCACAACAAAAGCGACGGTATAGAGGCGCGGGTTCATTCGCTGGCCGGCGTAAGGCGACTGTTTACCAGATCCCAAAGTACGTACTCGGAATCCACGCGGATGTACAGCGGGAAACCGTCGATCTCAAAGTATTCGTAGCCCCCGGCTTCCAGGTAGGGCGCCATCTCGCGGCTGCTGCCCCAGATCTGCGCCACGATGTCAGGCGCCAGTTCCACGATGGAGCGCTGGTAATCCCACTTGTTGTGGCCCGGCCGGAAGATCTCGTCCACATTGTTGAAGGAGCCACTGCTTTCGTGCGGCTGGCTGCGGGCGATCACCTTATCGCTTTTGCCCAGCATATCGATGCCGGTGCGTTCGGCAAAATAGATGATATTGCCAGCCGTCGCCACGGCAATCCTGGCCTGCGGGTCGGTGATCTCCTGGATCAGCAATCCCAGTGTGACGTAACGCTGGGTGCCGGCCACAAAGGGGGGACGCTTGAGCGTGGTCCACTTGGCCACCGCGTCATTTTCGTTGATGATATTGAGACTGAACAAGCTGGTGAGTACCAGCGCGGCCAGCACGGCGTGGCCCAGGAGCTGGGTCCATTCGCCGCGTTTTTTCTGGAGGAGGGCACGCCGCACCTTATCCAGGGTTTGCACAAAGAGAAGGAAGAATAATGGCATGGCCAGCGCAATGAAGCGGTTGGCGCCACCCTTGTGTTCCCAGGCGTCCCCGCCCACGAAAATGCTGTAGGCGATCTGGCCGAGGAGCAAGGCAAAGAACAGCAGAGTAGGCGGCTCCGGCCACAACACCAACAGCAGCAAAGGCAGCACGATCAGGAACCAGCCGGAACCCCAAACGAAATCGCCGAACACGGAAAGCCCGCGCTGTACCCGGTCTGCCAGGGGAATACCGATCACTTTAAGGTAATAGGTGTTGGGCAGCCATTCGCCGTAGTACCAAAGCCGCAGCCCGGTTTGCACGATCAGTGAGCCGGCTAGCAGACCCAGACCCCAGCCCAGGTGACGTCTACGATTCTTTTCATCTTTCCAAGCGAAGAACGCAGTGAGCGCAACCAGCGGCACCACCATATCGATGCGCACCAGCGTTCCCACGGTTAGCAAGGCGTACGGCCAAACGGAGAAACGTTTCGTCCTCCAGGCGCGCAGGGCCAGCCATGCGGAAGCGCTAAGCAGCAGAGCCAGCAATCCAACTTCCATGCCCTGCAGGCTCCAGTTGTTAAGGTGGAAGTAGAACGCAGTCAGGAATACAGCCAGCAGAGGAGGCCACAGCCCATCCAGATATTCACTCGCCAGGCGCCAAACAACAACCAGGTTGGCGAGCAGAAATCCAGCCCCGCTGATCTGCACCCACAAGCTGATCTGCGAGCTGGAGACCGGCAACAAATGGAGCAGGGCCATGAAAAAGACCCAAAGCGGGTTGCTGAAACCCTCCACCCGCTCGCCGCCTGCATTCCACACCAACCCGTTACCCTCCGCCAGATTGCGGGCATATTGCATCGAGATCATGGCGTCGTCGAACAACGCATAGTAGCGCTGGCCATCGATCTCGAAGCTGGTGCGTTCGATTAAGCGGTACGAGTAGCCCAGAAAGACGGCTAGGATGAGTAAAAACCCCAGCAGGGCAAGCAGTTTTGCGGTTTTTGGCTGTATTTCGGGGGCTTTAAGCATTCAGCCTTGGATTATAACCATCGGGCTTCATTCCCATTTCCTTTTCCCCGTGGTATCATTCTACTTGCATCGCCCGCTTGACAGCCTGCCTACTGCGCAGGCTGTTTTTTGCCGGGCTCAAATCAAATAGCTGGAGTCTGAATGGCAGTCCTCGAAAAACAAAAAGCAAAACTGAATACCCCGTATGGCGGCTCCTTAGTCAACCTAGTCAAGACCGGCGCGGAACGCGAGGCCCTGATCGAGTTGGCCAACCGCCTGCCGGATCTGCGTATTTCGCAGCGCTCCCTGCACGACCTGGAGCTGCTGGCGGTGGGCGCCTTTTCACCGCTGGACCGCTTCATGGGCAAGGCTGATTACGAACGCGTGATGGAGGAGATGCGCCTGGCCAACGGGACACTCTTCCCCATGCCCATCACACTCACCGTCAAAAAAGAGGAACTGCCGGACCGGGCCTCCCAAGTGGTCCTGCGCGATCAACGCAACAACGCATTCGCCGTCATGGACCTCGAGGAGATCTTTGGCTGGGACCCGCAGATCGAAGCCCAGAAGGTTCTCGGCACCATCGACCCCCGCCATCCGCTCGTGTCAGAAATGATCCGCTGGGGCGATCTGTGCGTTTCGGGCAAGTTGCAGGTCTTCGACCTGCCCATCTACAGCGACTTCATCGAATTGCGTCGGACTCCGCTGGAAGTGCGCGCGCTGCTGGAGGAAATGGGTAACGAGAACGTGGTCTTCTTCCAGACGCGCAATCCCATGCACCGCATCCACGAAGAGCTCACCAAGCGCGCCGCCGAAAAAGTTTCCGGCAGCCTAGTGATCCATCCCGTGGTCGGCATGACCAAGCCCGGGGATGTGGACCATTACACGCGGGTGCGCGTCTATCGTACGCTGGTCGAGAATTATTACGACAAGAGCAAAACGCTGTTGAGTTTGCTGCCGCTGGCCATGCGCATGGGCGGCCCGCGCGAAGCGGTGTGGCACGCTGTTATCCGCCGCAATTACGGCGCCACGCATTTCATCGTCGGCCGCGACCATGCCGGTCCCGGCAAGGATGCCTCCGGCAAGCCCTTCTACGGACCTTACGATGCCCAGGAGATGCTGGCCAAACACCAAGCAGAAGTGGGCGTGAAGATGCTGCCCTTTAAAGAATTGGTTTATCTGGCCGGGGAAGAGTGCTACGTGGAAGCCGGCCAGGAACCCAAGGGCGCCAGGATCCTGAACATCTCCGGCACCCAGGTGCGCGACGATTATTTGGCGAAGGGACTCTATCTGCCCGAGTGGTTCACGCGCCGCGAGACCTCCGAGATCCTGCTGGAAATGTACCCACCGCGCCACAAACAGGGCTTCTGTTTGTGGTTCACTGGTTTGAGCGGCGCGGGCAAATCCACCATCGCCCAACTGGTGACTTCGATGATCATGGAGCATGGGCGCCAGGTCACGGTGCTGGATGGCGACGTGGTGCGCACGCATCTCTCCAAGGGCCTCGGCTTCAGCCGCGAGGACCGCGACACCAACATCCTGCGCATCGGCTTTGTGGCCGGCGAATTGGTAAGGCAGCATGGCGCCGTGATCTGCGCTGCCATCAGCCCGTTTCGCGCTGCGCGCAACGAATGCCGCAAGATGGTGGGCGATGATCACTTCATTGAGGTCTTTGTCGATACCCCTATCGAGGTGTGCGAGCAGCGCGACGTGAAAGGCCTGTACGCCAAAGCGCGCCGCGGCGAGATCAAGGGCTTCACCGGAGTGGATGACCCCTACGAGGCGCCGCCCAATCCGGAGATCGCCCTGGATACTGTGAAGTACGCCCCCGAACGGAACGCGCGGCTCATCATTGAATTTCTGGAAGAGCGCGGCTTGCTGCTGGCTGCCGCCAGCAATGGCGCCAACAAAGTAGCATAATAAGGGTTCGGGCTGGCGGTGTTAGAAAGACCTGCCGAGTAAATGTCCAACCTCCCCTCAACCTTTGATTTGACCGGCCGCGTCGCCGTTGTCACCGGCGGCGCTGGCCTACTGGGCCGCCAGTTCTGCCATACGCTGGCAGGGGCGGGCGCAGTGGTCCTGGTTGCGGATGTGAATAAAGAAGCGGCCAGCCAGGCCGCCGATGGCCTGCCCAAAGCCGAAGCCCATGTGGTGGATGTGGGGGATGCCCAATCCGTAAAAACGATGGTGGCTGCAGCCGTAAGCCGGTTTGGCCGCCTGGATATCCTGGTCAACAGCGCGGCCCTCGATCCGAAATTTGACGCCACCGGCAAAGACAAACACAGCAGCGCCTTCGAAGTCTATCCATTGAAGGCGTGGGAGGCCGCCCTGCGCGTCAACCTAACGGGCGCCTTCCTTTGCTCACAGGCGGCCGTTGCGCCCATGCTCAAGCAAGGCGGCGGAGTCATCGTCAATATCTGTTCCACGTATGGCCTGGGCGGCCCGGACCAGCGCATCTATCAAAAGGCGGGTAAGCCGGCCCAGTACAAACCCGTGGACTACACCGTGACCAAGGCCGGCATTTTGGGCCTCACCAAATATCTGGCTACCTATTATGGGGAAAAGAATATCCGCGTGAATGCCCTCACGCCCGGCGGCGTGTTCAATGCGCACGACGATGAATTCACCAAAGCCTATTCGGCGCGCACTGTCCTCGGCCGCATGGCGCGCCCGGATGAGATGAACGGGGCGCTTCTGTTCCTCGCCTCTGATGCATCCAGTTATATGACCGGCGCCAATTTGGTCGTCGATGGAGGCTGGACGGCGTGGTGAGCGGAAAGGTGCCTGAGGTCCTGGCCCTCATCCCAGCCCGCGGCGGCTCCAAGAGCATTCCGCGTAAAAATATCCAGCCCTTCCTCGGGCATCCCTTGCTGGCCTATAGCGTCACCGCCGGTTTGCAGGCGAAATCCGTTACCCGTACCATCGTTTCGACCGACGATGAGGAGATTGCGGCTATTGGGCGCCAATACGGCGCCGAAGCGCCCTTCTTGCGGCCCACTGAGTACGCGCAGGACGACACCCTGGACTTACCCGTCTTCCAGCACGCATTGAACTGGCTGGCGAAGAATGAAAGTTACCGGCCGGACATCGTCGTGCAATTGCGCCCGACCTCACCCCTGCGGCCAAAGGATCTGGTAGACCGCGCCGTCGAGACGCTGATTAAGCATAAGGCCGCCGATTCGGTGCGCGGCGTGGTGCCTGCGGGGCAGAACCCGTACAAAATGTGGAAGATCGCCGATGATGGCTCCATGCAGCCATTGTTAAAGGTCAAGGGCAATCGCGAAGCCTATAACACGCCGCGCCAACAACTGCCAGCCACCTATTGGCAAACCGGCCATGTGGATGCCATTCGCGCTTCAACGATCCTCAAGAAAAAATCCATGAGCGGCGAGGTCATCTGGCCCGTGCTGATCGACCCGCGCTACACAGTTGACATCGACACGCTGAACGATTGGCGCCGCGCTGAATGGCTGGCGGCTTCGGGCGAACTCGACTTGGTCTGGCCGGGCAAGGCTCCGCGACCGCTGCCCAGGAAGGTAACGCTGTTGGTGATGGATTTCGACGGGGTGATGACGGACAACCGCGTCTGGGTCAGCGAAGAGGGAATAGAGCAAGCCGCAGCCAATCGCAGCGATGGACTTGGCATCCGCATGCTTCTCCAAGCCGGCGTGGATGCCATGGTGATCTCGATGGAAGAGAATCCCATTGTGTCCAAACGCTGCGAAAAGTTGGGCATCCCGTATATGAAGGGAATCCAGGACAAAGGCGGACTGTTGAGTTCTATCCTGGCCGAGCGTAAACTGAATGCCAATGAGGTGATCTTCCTTGGCAATGACACCAATGACCTGCCGTGTTTCCCGTTGGTGGCCTGCGGCGTGGCCGTGGCCGACTCGCACCCTGAGGTGCTGCGCCAGGCTGACCTGATACTCAGCAAACCCGGCGGCCGCGGCGCGGTGCGCGAGTTGTGTGATTTAATCCTGGCGAACGACCCAAGGAGAGCAAATGAAGCGTGAGCTAAAGATCGGCAAGCGCATGGTGGGGGAAGGGCATCCTACTTACATCGTGGGCGAAATTGGCATCAACCACAATGGAGACATCGAGGTTGCCAAACAATTGATCGATTTGGCCAAGTGGGCCGGCGCCGACGCGGTGAAGTTCCAGAAGCGCACCCCCGAGCTCGCCGTGCCGGCCGACCAGCGCGATAAGATGCGCGAGACGCCTTGGGGCTACATCAGCTATTTGGATTACCGCTACAAAGTGGAATTCAGCGAAGAGCAATACCGCCAGATCGATGCCCACTGCAAGCAGAAGGGTCTGGATTGGTTCGTTTCCGTTTGGGATGAAGGCTCCGTGGATTTCATGGAGGGCTTCGATACCCCCTGCTACAAAATTCCTTCGGCTTCCCTCACGGATCATAACTTGCTCAAGCAGGTGAAGAAGACCGGCAAGCCTATGATCCTGTCCACCGGCATGTCGACGATGGATCAGATCAAGGCGGCGGTGAATGTGGCCGGCACGCAGAACCTGATGCTGACCCACACCACCAGTACCTACCCCTGCGAACCGGAAGAGCTGAACTTGCGCATGATCCATACTTTGCGCGAAGCATTCCCGGTGCCTGTGGGCTATTCGGGCCATGAAGTGGGCCTGGTGATCTCCGCCGTGGCCGTAGCTATGGGCGCCTGCCTGGTGGAGCGCCACATCACCCTCGACCGCGCCATGTGGGGCAGCGACCAGGCCGCTTCGGTGGAACCCGGCGGCCTGCAAAGGCTGGTGAAGTATATCCGCGTCACCGAGCAGTCCCTGGGCGACGGGGAAAAACGCGTGTACGAAAGCGAACAGCCCTCGCTTAAGAAACTGCGGCGCGTTCAGTAGGACCATGCGCTCCTGGAGCGCGGCTCTCTTGTTCAGGCGCATTTCCGACAAAATCCGTTCCTGGTTCAGCAATCGCAACATTGCCCGCACGGCGCGCGCCGTGGCGCGCCGCGCCCGTCCCGATCTGCAATCCGCGCCGGTCATCTTCTTCAACGCGTCCGCCCGCCTCGGTTACCTGAGCCAGAACGCCGGCTTTTCACTGCTGGCAGCCTGGGGGCTGCGGTTGGCCGGCGTGCGTATTGTTCATTTCGTGTGCCACAGCGGCATGAGTCGCTGCGTCCTCGGCACCAATCCCGATAACGCCTCACAACCCCCGCCCTGTGCGGCCTGCATCGCGCAATCCCAGCGGTTGTATGCAGACGCTGATGTGCGTTGGTTTCGCTACCGTGAAGATGAAGGATTAACCGCTAAGCTGGTCGATCTGGGCATAGCCGATCTAGAGAAGTTTTCTTATGCCGGTTGGCCGTTGGGCGAACTGGTGTTGCCAGGCCTCCGCTGGGCCTTACGCCGCCATCACCTGGTGGATGATGAGGCCACGCGCTTCCTTTGCCGGCAATACATCCTTTCGGCTTACAGCCTGGGACGCGAATTCGATCAGCTTCTCGATGAGCTCAAACCGCAGGCGGCGGTGCTCTTCAACGGCATCATGTACCCCGAGGCCATGGCGCGCTGGCTGGCCAAGAAGCGCGGCATCCGCGCCATCACCCACGAAGTCGGGCTGCTGCCCTTCACGGCCTTCTTCACCGAGGGGCAGGCTACCGCCTATCCCATGGACATCCCCGCTGATTTCCAATTGACCGCTGAGCAGGATCGGCAATTGGACGAGTACTTAAGCCAACGCCTCCAGGGTAAATTCAGCATGGCGGGCATTCAATTTTGGCCGCATATGCAGCAGCTTAGCGAGAGCTTACAGGCGAAGGCCGCCCAATTCAAAAAGGTGGTCCCGATTTTTACCAATGTCATCTTCGATACCAGCCAGGTACATGCCAACAGCTTATTCCCCCATATGTTTGCCTGGCTGGATGAGATATTAGGGCTGATCAAGATGCGCCCCGATACGCTCTTTGTTATTCGCGCCCACCCGGACGAGATGCGTCCCGGCACGCGCAAGCAAAGCCGCGAGAATGTGCGCCAGTGGGTGCAAGCTAATGGTGTCGCCAAATTGGCTAATGTGGTCTTTGTCGACTCCGGTGAGTACTTAAGCTCTTACACCCTTATCCAGCGCGCCCATTTCGTGATGGTTTACAACTCTTCGATCGGCTTGGAAGCTTCCATCATGGGCAAGCCGGTGCTGTGTGCCGGGGCCGCGCGCTACACGCAATTTCCCACGGTCTTTTATCCCGAGTCCGCCCGGGACTATCTTGCACAGGTCGAAACATTCTTAGCCGCCCCCAAGGTCGAGCACCCCGCCTCGTTTGCGGCAGAAGCCCGGCGCGTCCTCTACTTCCAACTATTCCGCACGGCCCTGCCATTTGGCGAGTTCCTGGCCTCCCATAGCCGCATGGGCTACGTTCACCTCAAACCATTTCCCTCAGAGGCTTTGTTGCGCGAGAATTCACCTGCTATCCGGGTCATTTACGCCGGCGTTGTAAACGACAAACCTTTTCTGGTATAAGACTGCGATGTCATCAGAAGCCACCCGGCAGGCATTATTCGAAGACCTTCGCGGTCTGATGGCGGAGACATTCAAGGTGGAAGCGGCAGCGATCGGACCCGAAGCGCAACTTGGCGAGTTCCCTCAATGGGATTCGATGGGGCACATGGACCTGATGGTCGGTCTTGAAACTCGTTTTGGGGTCGAGCTCAACGCCGAAACGATCAGCCAGCTCACCAGCATTCCGGCGATCCTGGCGCATATCGAAGCGAAGTCACATGCCTGACCGCCTAGAGATCACGGCGCAAGTGACCATTCCGCCTCACCTGATCGGCCAGGTGCAATCCAAGCTGGCCTATGTGGATGAGGCCATTGCTGCGGTGGCTATTTCCGCCGACGGCAAGACGATCCAGTTGCGGCTGCGCAATTCCAAAGCCGCGCCTTCCGACCTGGAGTCTAAAGTCCAAAGCGTCGTGGCCGATATGGCCAAGGGCGCCATGCAGCCGAAGGTGGAAGTTCTCGAAGACCATATTGGGCGAGCAGTCCCCTTCTCTGCGGACCCCATGCCCGAGCTATTGGCCCGCGGTGAGGTGAGCCAGGAACACACGGGTCTCTATACGCTTGGCCCCTTGCTCGCCCGCCTCATTGCGATCTTCGAAGATCATTTTCTTGAGCTGGCCGCCGATTTCGGCGCGCAGCCACAGCGGTTTCCGACGCTGATTTCCGCCGAAAAGCTCGGCCGCGTGGATTACTTCCGCGCCTTCCCCCATTCGCTCACCTTCGCCACTCATTTGCGCGAAGACCTGCACGTCATTAACGACTTCGCCGAGCATGCCAAGTACGAAGAGGGTGGATTGAATGCGCCGCGCGAGTCGTTCTCAAAGATCCAGGCCTTGCTTTCGCCGGCCGTTTGTTATCACCTCTACTTTTCCCTGGCAGATAGGCCGCTGTCCGGCGGCCGGCTGGCGGCTACCGCGGTCGGCCACTGCTTCCGCTATGAGTCCAATAACTTAAACACCCTCGAGCGCATGTGGGATTTCACCATGCGCGAGATCATCTTCGTCGGCCCGGCGGATTTCGTGCTGCAGAATCGGGAACGCGGCCGGAAACAGATGGCCAGCTTCCTGGAAAGTATCGGCTTGGCCTACAAAGTGGAGAGCGCCAACGATCCCTTCTTTGTCGGCGAATTCCGTAAGCAGGCCGCTTTCCAGAACGCCTTCCAGCTCAAGTATGAAATTCGCGCCAAATTGCCATTCAAGGATGGCACGTTGGCCGTCGGTTCGTACAACTATCATCAGGACTTCTTCGGCCGCCATCTCAATATCACCCTCCCCGACGGCAAGCCGGCACACACCGGCTGCGTGGCCTTTGGCCTCGAGCGCCTGGCCTACGCGTTCTTGTGCCAGTTCGGTTTGGAACCGGCCGCCTGGCCGGCGCCCATCCGCGAGGCCTGGAATGGCTGACCTGCAGGTGCGGGAAGCTACGCCCGCCGATCTGCCCGCGGTTGGCACTGCCTGGAGCCATCTGCAGGAATTCCATCAAGGTTTGGGCCTCGCCTTTCCGGTAGATAGCGAAAAATGGCTGGCCTCCTTCCAACGGACGCTCGGTCGCTTCAGCTTCCTGTGGGTGGTTGGCGAAGCCGGCAAGCCCGTTGCCTTCCTGCTGGCGCGCGTAAAGCAAAGCCCGGCTTTCCTGGGCGGCATGCAAGTCGGTGAGATCAGCGACCTGTATGTCGACGAAAGCCTGCGCGGCTCCGGCGCTGGAACGCAGCTGGTCGAAGCCGCGATGCGCAAATTACAAGAACTGGGCGTGCATTCTGTCGAAGTGCAGATACAGGCCGGGAACGAGGCCGGGCTTGACTTCTGGATCAAGCAGGGTTTCAAACCGGATCTGACGCTGGTGCGCAAGGTGCTCTGATGCCGCTGCCCATCCTTACCCGTGCTCAATTGGATGAGGCCCTGCACGCCATAGGCGTGAGGCCCGGCGACGGGTTGCTGGTGCATTCTGCCTTGCACATGTTGGGGCAACCCGAAGGCGGCCTGGAGATGGTGTTGGATGCGATGCGGGAGCTTATCGATGCCGAAGGCAACATCGTGGTGCCGGCCTTCAACTTCGGCTTCGCCCGCGGCGAGGACTACGATCCTTATTCGACCCCTTCGCAGGGGATGGGCGCTTTTTCGGAATTCGTGCGCCAGCAGCCGAAGGTGCTGCGCACCACGCATCCCATGCAATCGGTGGCGGTGCTGGGGCCGCGCGCCGTGGAGTTCACCGGCCTGGATACTTGTTCTGCCTTCGACGATGGTTCGGTCTTCGAGCGCATGTTGCGCCTGGATTTCAAGTTGCTGCTGCTGGGTGCGGATATCCAGGCGGCCTCGATCGTGCATTACAGCGAGCAGCGCGCCAACGCACCCTACCGCTATTGGAAAGATTTCACCGGGCGCGTAAAACAAAGTGGCAAGTGGCATACCCGAACTTATCGCATGTTCGTGCGAGATCTGGCACTGGACCCACAGCTAAAGCTAGCCCCTGTTCAACGTGCCTTGGAAGCCCGTGGGCTCTGGCAGGCAACGGATCTAAATTTCGGCCAGCTGGCCTGTTGCACGCTGGCTGATTTCGTCACCGCCGCCGATGAATTGCTGGCGGCCGATCCCTGGGCGCTGGTGGCCAACAAACCGGAGAAGGTTACGCGCTAGCATGACCAGCATGATGCAGCTCATCGAGGAACTCTGGTTCCTGCGCCGCGATCTCATCTCGGATGATTACGACCGCGCCCTGGCCCGCCTAGCCAAAGAAGTGCCCATGACGGTCCACGAGTTTCCCACCGGCACCAAAGTGTGGACCTGGACAGTCCCCGACAAATGGACCTGCCGCGAAGCCTACTTGGAAACCATGGATGGCAAGCGCCTGCTGGATTACACCGAAAATCCGTTGCACGTGGTCTCCTATTCGCTGCCCTTCGAGGGCCAGGTGACCCGCGCCGAATTGCTGCCACATCTGCATGTCCATCCCCATTTGCCGGATGCGATCCCTTACGTATTCAAGTATTACCAGCGCGATTGGGGTTTGTGCGCGGCGCAGACCTTGCGCGACTCGCTGACCGATGAGCATTATCGCGTCGTCATCCGCAGCGAATTCTCGCCTGGTGCCCTCAAGATCGGCGAGATCCTCGTCCCTGGCGAACGAGAGGAATGCTTTGTGGTCGCCGCCCATCTCGATCACCCTGCCATGGTCAACGATGACCTCACCGGCGTGGTGGTTGGCCTGGAGGCAGCGCGGCGCTTGCTGGCAGGCCCTAAGCCGCATTTCAGCTATCGCTTCCTCTTCTTCCCCGAAACGCTGGGGTCCATTGCTTATCTCAGCCAGCACGAGTCGCTGATCCCGAGCATGTTGGGTGGCTTATTCCTTGAGATGCTGGGCAATGCTGCGCCACACGCGCTGCAGACCTCCTTCCAGGCCAACAGTCCCGCCGATCTGGCGTTGGTCACTGCCTTGCGCGTTGAGCCCGCCGCCCATGTGGGCGGCTTCCGGTCTGTCGTCGATAATGACGAACGCCAGTTCAACGCGCCCGGCGTGCGCGTGCCCATGCTTTCGCTCTCTCGCGTGGTCAACCCGCAGCTGCCGGAATCGCGTTTCCACCCCTATCCCGAATATCACTCCAGCCAGGACACGCCCGAGATAGTTTCGGCAGAGCGGCTCGAGAATTCGGTGAAGTTGGTGTTGGAGCTGCTGGCGGCCTTCGACAGGAACCGCTATATCGTGAACCAATTCAAAGGCGAGGTGTTCGCTTCCAGGTACGAGCTGTGGGTGGATTACAAGACAGACGCCGCCGGCCACAAGCGCCGTTTCGAGATCATGGACCGCTGCGACGGCATCCGTCGCCCCGCGGACATCGCCCGCGAGTTGGACCTTTCATTCCAGGCGGTGTGGGAAGTGATTGAGAAACTGTTGGAGAAAAAACTTATCTCCCTCAGCGACGTGCTGCAACCCACCGACCCGCACCTTTAGCCTTATGTCACTAGTCACGCAGATCAAGCAACCCGTAAAGTCGCTGCGTTGGCGCCTGCGCCGTGCGCAGGCGGCTCGCCGCTGGGGCCGCGAGACCCTGGCGCGCATGCCCGTGGTCATCGGCAACGCCATGCCGAAGTCCGGCTCCCATCTGCTCATTCAGGTGTTGCTCGGCTTGGTGCACATCGGTCCCTTCGTGGATCCCGGCTTGCCGCCTCTCAGCCGTTCCGCGGGCAATCGCAACTTGCCCGACGCACAAGTGCTGGCCACCCTTCGCCGCCTGCAGGCGGGTGACATTGCCTACAGTTATCTTCACGCTCGCGAGCCGTACATTTCGGCTCTAACCCGACCTGGTGTAGCAGCCTTCTTCATCTATCGTGACCCGCGCGATGTGATCGTTTCGCAGATCTTCTACGCCATGGATATACACCCAGGTCACGGGATGCATGACTATTACACGGAACAGCTCGACAGTATGGAAGAACGCATCAATGCTGCCATACAGGGAGTGCGCAAACCCGAGGCGCCTCTTTCGCCCATTCGTGCAAAGTACGAAAAATACATGGGCTGGCTGGAGCAATCGGCGGTCCTTTCGCTTCGCTTCGAGGATCTCGTCCTGGATCGCGAGACTGCTCTTGGCCGCATCCTCGATCATCTGGCCGGGAGCGGCTTTCAGCCGCAGCCACCGTGCCGGGAAGCCATCGCTGCCCTGGTAGCGGCTATCGCGCCGCGCACCTCTGGCACCTTCCGCCGCGGCCAGCCCGGCGAATGGCAAGAGCACTTCACACCCGAGAACAAGCGCATCTTCAAAGCCGCCGCCGGCGACCTGCTGTCGCGCCTGGGCTATGAAAAGAACGATACATGGTGAACCATAGCCTGCGCGCCCGGCTGGTGCGCCGTAACCTGCGGCGCCGCACCGCCCAGCAAAAATTCCCTGGCATCCCTATCAGCCAGCAGCCCATTCTCTTCGGGAACTCGTTCCCCAAGAGCGGCACACACTTGCTCACGCAGATCCTGGCTGGCTTCGCCGAACTGGGACCCGTGGTGCCCAGCGGCCTGCCGCCTGTGCTGACCTACGAAGGGGAAAGCGGCCAGCCGCGCCCGCTCAAGATCATCCTGGCGGACCTGGCCCGCCTGCTCTCCGGGGACATCGCCTACGGGCATTTGCATGCCTTCCCGGAAGTGCAGGCCGCTTTGTGCCGGCCGGGCGTGGCGACACATTTCATATACCGCGATCCCCGCGACGTGGTTGTTTCCCACGTATTCTACGTTACCGATCTCAATAATCGCCATGTCCATCACGATTACTATGTCAATCAGCTTTCCGATTTCAATGAGCGCCTGATGGTTTCCATCCAGGGTCGCCCCGAATTGGAATACCCCTTCCCCAACGTGCGCGCCCGTTTCGAGCCGTATCTGCCCTGGTTGCAACGCGCCGAGGTCCTGGCATTGCGTTACGAGGACTTGATCGCAGACCCACAAACGCAACTGGGCCGCATCTTCGATCATGCCGTGCAGCGCGGTTTTGTCTCCAGCCAGGGGCGCGCTCAAGGGGTGGCTATGCTGGGCCAGGCTATCCGGCCGGAAGAGTCCCCTACGTTTCGCAGCGGTCAAACCGGCGGCTGGAAAAATCACTTCAACTCGGCACACAAGGAGCTCTTCAAGGATGTGAGTGGGGACCTCTTGGTGCGGCTCGGATACGAACAGGATCAGAACTGGTAAGATTCCTTCATGCGTCCCAAATCTTCGAAAAAACCGCGCGTTTCTATCGTGGTCCGCGCCTTTAACGAAGAAAAGCATCTTGGCGAGCTGCTGCAAGCCGTCCGGCGGCAATCCTTCCGCGACTACGAGATCATCCTGGTGGATTCGGGATCCACGGACCGCACCCTGGCCATTGCGGCCCGCCATCCGGTGAGGGTCCTGCACATCAAGCCGGGCCAATTCACCTTTGGGCACTCGCTGAACCTGGGCTTGCGCGCCGCGCGCGGCCGAGTGGCCGTGCTGGCCAGCGCTCACGTACTTCCTCTACGCGACGATTGGCTTGCCCGCCTCGTCGCGCCGTTCAAGGATGCCAAAGTAGCCCTTGCTTACGGGAAACAGCGCGGCGGGGCCGGCGGCAAATTCTCCGAGGTCCAGCACTTTCTGCGCTGGTTCCCCGACCATTCCGATCTCGACCAGCAACATGCTTATTGCAACAACGCGAACTTAGCCCTGCGCCTCTCGCTGTGGAAGAAGCATGCCTTCGACGAGAAACTGACCGGGCTTGAAGATCTGGCCTGGGCTTCTTACTGGCGCCAGAAAGGTTACAAACTCGCCTATGTCGCCGAAGCCGGCGTGGCCCATTTCCATAATGAGACCGCTGCCCAGATCGTCAATCGCCACCGGCGAGAAGCGATCGCGCTCAGGCGCATCTTGCCCAAGAGCCGTTTCAGGCTAAAGGACCTCGCCGCCCAAACCCTGCGCAGCATCGCCTCCGATTTTCGGGCTGCGTTTCGCCAGCGCGTCCTATGGCGCCAGGCTGCCGGCATCCTTGCTTTCCGCTTCCTGCAGTATTACGGCACCTATCGCGGCTACCACGACCCTGCCGACCCGAGCGCCAGCCTCAAGCACGTGTTCTACTATCCGCCTGGTTCGCTGGAGAGGCGCAAGCGCTCCGCCGCGGCCCCAGAGGAACCTCTGAAAGAGAGCCGCAAGTCGGCCAAGGCGTAATGGCAACTCCTCCCCGCATCGTCGCCCTGGTGCCCATGCGCGAGCATTCCGAGCGCGTGCCTGGCAAGAACTACCGCCCCTTGGCGGGCACGCCGCTGTTCCATCACATCCTGTCGGCCTTGCAGGCCTGCCCGGAGATCGCCGATATTGCCGTCGATACCGATAGCGACAGCATCAAAAAAGGATTGGCCGAACATTTTCCACGAGTGTTGGTGATCAACCGCCCCGAAGCGCTGCGCGCCGGCGAGATCGCCATGAACATCATCCTGCTGCACGACACGGAGATCGTGCCCGCGGATTATTACCTGCAGACCCATAGCACCAATCCGCTGCTGCGCCCCCAAACGATCAGTGCCGCCACCCTGGCTTTCCTCGCAAATCGCGAAAAGAAAGACTCGTTATTCGGGGTTACCGAATTGCATACACGGCTCTACGATGCGGCCGGCCGGGCGCTCAACCATAATCCGCGCGAGTTGTTGCGCACCCAGGACCTGCCGCCGGTCTACGAGGAAAATTCCTGCCTGTACATTTTTACGCGCCAAAACCTGCAGAAGTACAGCCACCGCATCGGCCCCTCTCCGCTTATGTTTCCCGTGCCGCGCGACGAAGCCCTGGATATCGACGAGGAGTTTGATTTCCAGGTGGCCGATTTCCTCATGCGCCAGCGTTCAGGCGCCTAGAATCCCACCATGCCCAAAGTCGTCCTGCTCTCGGCGCCCTATATGCTGCCCAGCCGCGACCGCTTTCAGCCGGTCTTTTCTCATTACGGATTCGACCTGATAGTCCCGGAGGTCAACGAACGCTTGAGCGCCGAAGATCTTATGCAATTCGCCGGGCTCTTCGACGGGACGGTATGCGGCGATGACTGCTATACGGCGGAGGTGCTGGCGGCTTGCGCCCCGCGCCTCAAGGTGATCTCCAAGTGGGGAACCGGCATCGATTCGATCGACCAGGCCGCGGCCAAAAAGCTGGGCATCAGCGTGCGCAATACGCCGGATGCCTTTGTGGACGCCGTGGCCGATTCGGTGATGAGCTACGTCCTCGCCTTTGCCCGCCAAACGCCGTGGCTGGACAAGGCCTTGAAGGCAGGCCGCTGGGAGAAATACGTCGGCCGCTCCCTTGCGGAATGTACGCTCGGCATCATTGGGGTGGGGCGCATCGGCAAGGCGGTCCTGCGCCGCGCGCAAGCTTTTGGCGTGCAGATGCTGGGCAACGATATTATTGAAATGCCCCCGGATTTTCTGGCCGAGGTGGATGTAAGCATGACCTCGCTCGACGAGTTGCTGGCCCAGTCTGATTTCATCAGCCTGAATTGCGACCTCAACCCGACCAGCCGGCACATCATCGGCGCGCCGGCCCTGGCCAAGGTGAAGGCCGGCGCCGTCCTGGTGAACACGGCCCGCGGCCCGCTCATCGATGAACCGGCCCTGGTGGCGGCCCTGAAGGCCGGCCAGCTGGCGGGGGCCGGTCTGGACGTGTTTGAGGATGAGCCGCTGCCGGCCTCCAGCCCCCTTCGTAAAATGGATAACGTGCTGCTGGCGCCGCACAATTCCAATGCCAGCCCGGCAGCCTGGGAACGCGTGCACTGGAACACGATCCGCAATTTGCTGGACGGACTGGGTGTCGATGCCAGCGACCTGCGCCCCGAGGATTACCCGCAAACTCACCCTTAGATACAATACCTCTATGGCAAAACAGCAAACGATCTTGATCACAGGCGCCGCGGGCGGAGTCGGGCACGCCACCGTCGAGTTGTTCCATCAGCTGGGTTGGCGCGTCCTGGCTGTGGATGTGAAGGAACAGCCGCAACCGGCCTTGCCCAAGGATGTCGTCTTCCTCAGCTTGGACATTTCCGTTCCGGCTGAAGTGGATTCGTTGCATAAGAAGCTGGCGCCGGAACTCAAGGATGGACTGCATGCCCTGGTGAATAATGCCGCCGTGCAGATCACCAAACCGCTCATCGACACAACCGCCGAGGAATGGGACCGCGTGCATGCCGTCAATCTGCGTGCCCCCTTCCTGCTGGCGCGCGCCTTCCACGGCGAACTCAAAAAAGCGCAGGGCGCCATCGTGAATATTTCCTCCGTGCACGCCCAGGCCACCTCGGCCGACATCGCCGCCTACGCCAGCAGCAAAGGCGGGCTGCTGGCGCTCACCCGCGCCCTGGCCATCGAATTTGCCCCCGATGGCATCCGCGTCAACGTCGTCCTGCCCGGCGCCACCGACACGCCTATGTTGATCGCCGGCCTCAACCGCGGCCATGTGGCCGGCGCCGATCTGGCATCGCGCAAGGGGGATTTGGCTAAAAAGATCCTGCTCAAGCGTGTGGCCGCGCCGGTGGAGATCGCCCGGGTGATCTATTTCCTGGCGGATGGCAATCAGTCCGGTTACATCACCGGCCAATCGATTGTGGCCGATGGCGGCGCCTTGGCGCGCTTAAGCATCGAGTGAGTTCTGTGCGCCAAAACCTAAAGCGCCTGGCGCCGGCCCCGCTTTGGCGCCTGGGCCGGGAAAGCTGGCTGGCGCTCAAGCATGCCACCTTGTGGCCCCAGGCGACGTTCCATCCCTGGCGCCGTGCCAGCATCCAACGTTTGGCTGAATTCAAAGATAAATATCGCGGGCAGCGCGCCTTCATCTTAGGCAATGGCCCCAGCCTGGCCCGCACCGACGTAGCCAGGCTGCGCGGTGAGCAGACCTTCGGGATGAACCGGGCCTATCTCGCCTTCCCGGATTGGGGTTTTCAGACCAGCTTCTTTGTTTGCGTGAACGACCTGGTCATCGAGCAGTCCGCTGCCGATATCCAGGCCTTGAAGCTCCCCAAGTTTCTTTCCTGGCGCTCGCGCCGCTTTATTCATTTGGACCCGCACACCATCTTCCTGCACTCCACCTATGAGCGCCCGGCTTTCGCCGGCGATGCCCGTGGCCGCCTCTGGGAAGGGGCCACGGTTACCTATGTGGCCTTGCAGCTTGCCTATCACATGGGCTTTGATCCTGTCATCCTGATCGGCGTCGACCATAGCTTCGCCTCCAAAGGAAAACCGAACACGACGGTAGTTTCGCAAGGGCCGGACCGCGATCATTTCGACGCGCGCTATTTTGGCTCGGGCTTTCGCTGGCAGCTCCCCGACCTGGAGATGTCCGAGCGCGCCTACGGGATGGCGCGCCAGTCCTTCGAGGCGGACGGCCGCCGCGTGCTGGACGCCACAATCGGCGGCCTGCTCACAGTCTTCCCCAAGGTTGACTATAATTCTTTGTTCTAGTCGACCTCGAATGAGTCCCCGCAAAAAGACAAAGCCATCCAATCCGATCGCCGCGCGCCTCGGTGTACGCTGGGCCGAGATCATCCTTGCCGCCCTGTTGCTGCTTGGCTTTGGCCTGCGCATGGTGGACCTTACCGACCCGCCGCTCGATTTCCACCCCACGCGCCAGTTCCGCGGCGCGGTGGTGGCACGCAGCCTCTATTACCAGCTCGCCCCTTCCAGCGATCCCTTCATCCAGCAGCAAGCGGTTGCGATGCGCAATTCCGTCTCCGACCTTGAGCCGCCTATCCTCGAAAGCCTGGTGGCCTTCGTCTACCTCCTGGTGGGCGGTGAGTACCTGTGGGTCGCCCGCATCCTCACTTCGCTGCTGTGGGTCTTGGCGGGCATCCCTCTGTACGCCCTGGCGCGCCGTTTTGTTTCCCCCGCAGCTGCGCTGTTGGCCGTGGCCTATTACCTATTCCTGCCTTTTGGCGTGCTGGCCTCGCGATCCTTCCAGCCTGATCCCTTCATGGTGGCCGTGCTTATCGTCACCATGTTCGCCGCGCACCGTTGGTCCGAAACGCGCGGATGGAAATGGGCTTTGCTGGCGGCCGTAAGCAGCGGCCTGGCCATCCTGATCAAGGCTTTCGCCGTTTATTTCGTGCTGGGCGCCCTGGCCGCGCTGGTGCTGTACACGCTTGGGCTGCGCGCCGCGCTGCGCGACAAGCAGGTCTGGGCCATGGCGGCCATCTGCATTCTGCCGGCGGCCCTTTATTATCTCCTCAGCATAGGCGGCACCTCGGGCGGCTACGTCCAGAACTGGATCGTGGCCCTGCTGCCGCTGGCCTTTGAGCCCGCCTTTTATGTGCGCTGGGCCGACATGCTGACCGATCTGCTGGGCGCCGCCCGGCTGGCCGCCGCGTTCAGCGGCGTGCTGATCGCCGAGTTGCGAGCCCGCTGGCTGCTGGTGGGCGCCTGGGCGGGCTACGCCATTTATGGCGTCACGCTCCCGCACCAGACCACCACGCATAACTACTATCACCTGTTCCTTGTCCCCTTGGCAGCCCTCTCCATCGCCCCCATCTTTCACCTCATCGTAAAAAAGATCGCCCAACAGGCCCGTTTTTGGCAGGCGCTGTTCGTGTCGGTGCTGCTGGGCTCGCTTTTCTTCACCGTCTGGATTTCGCGCTCCGACATGCTCGGCGTCGATTACCGCGATGAGCCGCCGTTCTGGCAAAGCGTGGGCGCCGCCATCCCGACAGACGGCGAGACCATCGGCCTGGTACAGGCCTACGGCAACCTGCTCACCTACTACGGCTGGCGCCGCGTGGAATTGTGGCCGGTGACCGGAGAACTCTACCTGGCGGGGCTGCGCGGCAACGAACCCGGCGATTTCGAGACCTTCTTCCTGGAGCGGACCGCGGGGATGGATTATTTCCTGATCACCTCGTTCAATCAGGCCGATCAACAGCCGATGTTGATCGAGTATCTGGAAACCCATTACCCGGTCTTCTCTGAGGGGGATGGTTACCTCATCTATGATCTAAACGCGCTAGTATCTAATCTCCATTCTCTGGTCTTCACTTATCAATTACCAATTACCAATAACCCGTCTCCAATTTCTCTTCTCTAAGCCCTCATGTCTTCACTTCCTCTCGTTTCGATAATCACTCCCTCCTACAACCAGGCCGATTATCTGGAAGAAACCATACGATCCGTCCTGGAACAGGATTACCCCAATATCGAGTACCTGGTCGTCGACGGCGGCTCCAAAGACGGCAGCGTCGATATCATCCGCAAATATGCCGATCGCCTGGCCTGGTGGATCTCCGAGCCGGACCGCGGCCAGGCCGACGCGCTCAACAAAGGCCTGGCCCGCGCCAGCGGCCAGATCGTCGCCTGGCTGAATTCCGACGACGTTTACCGCCCCGGCGCGGTGCGCCAGGCCGTGGAGGCGCTTCTCGCCAACCCCGAAGTGGGTTTCGTGTACAGCAAGCTGCATTCCATCGATCGCGGCGGCGAGGTCTTCAACACCATCAGTTACGAACCGTTCGACCTGCTCGATCTGCTTTCATTTCGTATCATCGGCCAGCCCACCGTGTTCATGCGCCGCGAAGTCCTGCAGCGCGCCGGTCCCTTGGACGCGTCCTACAATTATCTACTCGACCATCATCTCTGGCTGCGCATGCTGCGCCTGGCGCCGATCAAGTATGTGCCCGTAGTGTGGGCCGCCGCCCGCCACCATCCCTCCGCCAAGAACGTGGCCCAGGCGGCCCGCTTCGGCGAGGAAGCCTTCCGCATTTTGGAATGGGCCGCCAACGAAGCGGTGCTCGGCGATATCGTGCGCAAGCATGCGCGCACCGTGCGCGCCGGCGCCCACCGCCTGGACGCCCGCTATTTGCTGGACGGCGGCGAACCGGGCCTGACGCTCAAAGCCTACGGACGTGTGCTCGGCTTGCGTCCGGGCTTCGCCTTCGAGCACTGGCATCGCATGCTGTTTGCGTTGCTCAGTCTCATGGGGCTCGGCTGGCTACGCCCGCGCGTGCTCTATCGCCGCATCTCCAACGACCGGCCTATCCTGGTCACCGGCCCGCACCGTTCCGGCACCACCTGGGTGGGGCGCATGCTCGCCGTGAATGATGACGTGGCCTACGTCAGCGAGCCGCTCAACGTCTGGCACCGGCCCGGCGTCTTCGGCGCGCCGGTGGCGCATTGGTACACCTACATCTGCAAGGACAATGAAGACAAGTACTTGAATGCCTTCCGCCAGACCTTGTCCTTGGACTACCACCTGTGGAATGAGATCAAATCCTTGCGCTCGATCAAGGACGTGGGGCGCATGTTCCGTGACCTGGGCATCTTCGCCTTTGGCCGCCTGGGGCACCGCCGCGTGCTGCTCAAAGATCCCTTCGCCGTCTTCTCTGCGCCCTGGTTTGCCGAACGCCTGGGCTGCGATGTGGTTATCGTCTTGCGCCATCCGGCGGCCTTCGTCAGCAGCCTCAAACGCCTCGACTGGCCCTTCGACTTCAAAGATATCCTGGCGCAGCCCCTGCTCATGCGCGATTGGCTGGAACCGTTCCGCACTGAAATGGAAGCCGCCGTGGCCCAACCGCGAGATGTGATCGGCCAGGGCAGCTTGCTGTGGCGCATGATCTGCTATGCCACCAACAAGGTGTCCCAGCGCTACCCGAAATTCCATGTCGTGCGCCACGAGGAATTTTCATTGCAGCCGATCAAGGGCTTCGAGCAGCTCTATTCCCAGTTGGAATTGCCCTTCACCAGTTCGGTCAAGTCTGGCATCTTGCGCGCCACCAGCTCCAAGAACCCGCAGGAAGTCTCCCTCGAATCCATCTATTCCACCAATCTGGATAGCGCCGCCAACCTCGAGAACTGGAAGCAGCGCCTGACGAAAGAGGAGATCTCCCGCATCCGTTCGCTCACCGAAGATGTGGCCGGCGCTTATTATGGCGACCAGGATTGGAACTAGATGGCCGCGCCGCTGGTTTCCATCGTCACGCCGTCCTACAACCAGGCGCCCTACCTGGAGGCGGCCATGCAGTCCGTGTTCGGACAGGATTATTCGGCCATTGAATACATCGTGATCGATGGCGCCTCCACGGATGGCAGCCCGGCGCTCATCAAACGCAACGCGCCAAAATTGGCCTATTGGATCTCGGTACCTGACCGCGGCCAGACGGATGCCATCAACAAAGGCTTCGCCGAAGCGACCGGCAAATATATGGCCTGGCTCAACGCCGACGATCGCCTGCAGCCGAACGCGGTGCGCGAGGCCGTCGAATACCTCGAGGCGCATCCCGACGTCGGCATGGTTTATGGCGGCGCCGACTACATCGACACCACCGGCCGCGTGGTGGGTCGTTTCCCCGCGGCGCAGACCGATTACCCTCGCCTGCGCCGCGGCTACGTACACATCCCCCAGCAGGCCACCTTTTGGCGCGCCGACCTCTGGGGGCGGGTAGGTCCCCTTGATCCAAGCTTCACCTTCGCCATGGATTATGATCTTTGGGTGCGCCTGGCTAAGATCAGCCAACTGCAATATGTGCCGCGCCAGTGGGCGCAATTCCGTTTACACGCTGGCTCCAAGACCATCCAGAACGACCGCCGCGCCTGGGATGAGATGCTGCGCGTGCATTGGCGCGAAGGCGGCTCCTGGCTCGCGGTGATCGTCTTCAAATATTGGCTGCGCCGCCTGGTTGCCCCGCTCATCCACGCTCGCCGCCGCCGCATGCTAAGTAATGTAGGGGCGGGTCTAAGACCCGCCCATGACGAATAGGGAATTCATGGTCAAAAAAAGGGTGCCTAACCGGCAAATAATCTCCGAGGACCCCATCGCCGAGATCCTTGGCGCTTGGCGGCTCTGGCTGCTCGGTGCGCTGCTCGGCGCCTTGGCCGCCTGGGCGCTGTTCCAGTTCGCGCCGCCGGCCTACCGCGCCCGGGCGACGGTGGTGGTGGACAACAACCTTGAAGCCGCCTGGGTGTATTTCCCCGACCGTCAGCTCTTCCAATTCCTGGCTCGCGAAACCGAGCGCCTCGAGGAACTAGCCTGGTCTGATCAGGTTATGCAAACGGTCTCATTTCAAACAGGGCTCGCCGTCACGGAATTACGCAGTGGCGTTCTGCAGCTAAGCCAGCCCGCGGATGGCGGCTGGCACTTCTATGCAGACCATCAAGAAGCGCCAGCCGCGCAGGCCATGGCCTCCGCTTGGGCGCAAGCCTTCGTAGCAGCAGCCCGCGCCGCAGTAGCTGCCGATCCTCAATTGCAGGCGGCTCGAGAAGCGCTGAATGTGGAGTTGCTCTCGCCCGATCCCGACGAGACACGCTTGCGGGAACTCACAGAACAGCTCTCTGTGCTCTACGAGCACACCCGGGGAATTTCTCCCTATACGGAATTATCTGTTAGCCAGGCCGCGGATTTGCCGCTGGATCGCGCCGTTAGCCAATCGGCGTATCTCTTCGTTGGTTCCTTGGCCGGCGCCCTGGCGGCGCCGTTGTGGGTTGTGCTCGCCAAGCGCCGCTAATGCCCGCCTTGCTCACCACCCCGCGCCTGGAGCGTGCCGCCCGTCTGCTTTGGGGTTTGGTCCTGCTAACGCTTCCTGTCACCAGTTTCCGCTACATGCCCGATTTCATGGGGCGCACGCTCATCCAGCCCCTGGCGTTCTACCCCCTTGCCCCTCTGATCCCCTTGCTGCTGGTTTTGTTCTGGCGCCAACGGCGACTGCCCCTCCCCGGCAATATTTCTCTGTTGCTGGCCTTTCTGCTTTTTGCGCTCATCGCTTCGCTGGCCGGCATCCTGTACGCGCCCATCCCACTGCGCGTCGCGACCTATGATGATCGTGTGCTGCGCGCCTGGTTTTCCTTGCTCGTCGGGCTGGCCTTTTTCTTTGCCGCCTTCTGGATGAATCGCAGTGAACGCGATATCAAGGCGTCCCTCAAATGGATCTATGCCGGCCTGGCACTCACCATCCTGTGGAGCCTGGTACAGGCCCTCGCCCTCAATACCTCGCTGATCCCGCGCAGTCTCATCAACCAGATCCAGACGCTTTTCTCGGCGCGGCCCTTGCTGCCCCGCCGCATCAGCGGCTTCGCTTACGAACCTTCCTGGCTCGCGGACCAATTCATCATCTTCTTCCTGCCCTGGGTCTTTGCCGCTCTCCTCGCGCGCCGTCCCCTCCTGCGCCAAAAATGGGTCGAGCCGCTCCTCGTTCTTTTCTCTCTGGGCGTCCTGGTCTTCACTTATTCCCGCAGCGGTCTGCTTAGCGCGCTCTTATGCATCGCGCTGGTCTTTATCCTCACCGGCCGCGATCTGATGCGCCGCGCCTGGACCTGGCTGCTGCAGCCCTTCCGCCGCCGAAAACTGGCGCTGACCAGCGGCCTCCTGTTGCGCTTCGGGCTTTTCGCGGTACTGGTGGCCGGTCTGTTGGCGACCGCTGGCTTCCTGGCGCGCTACGATTATTTTGCGCGCCTGTGGGACGTTGGCGAAGGGGAGAGCGCGGTGGACTATTTGGTGGACATCAGCGCCGGCCAGCGGCTGGCCTATATGCAGGCGGGTTTCGCGGTCTATGAAGGCGCCCCGCTGACCGGCGCTGGCTTGGGCGCGGCCAGCCTCTCCCTGTTTCCCAACTACCCCGATTGGGCCTTTGTGATCCCCGAGGTGGCCCGTCAGCTTAGCCCGGACTCGAACTTGATCCCTAACGTGAAAAGCCTTTACGTACGTTTGCTGGCGGAAACGGGTCTGCCGGGCTTCTGGTTCTTTGTGGTCTTCTTTCTGTCCTTTCTGGCCTTCATCCGCCGCATGGTTATTTCGGGTGATGCCTTCCTGCGTTTCGTAGCCGTCGCCGGTTTGTTTGCCTGGCTGGGCATAGCCATACGCAATCTCACCCAGGATTCATTCACCTTCCCAATCATGTGGATAGCCTTGGGCATGCTGGCGGGCCCCGCCTCCGGCCTTCTCAAAAACCATTCGCCTTGGAGAAAGTTTAATGAAACCGATACGCTGGCTCCCCGCAGGGCTCGCCCTGCTCGCCGCCGCCCTCGCCTGTAACACCATAACTTCGCTGTTCGCGGAGGGAACCGCCGCGCCGCCTGACAGCAAGACGCCTGCCCCCTCCACAGGACCGTCCATTCCCTCGTTTGATCAGCAGCCGGTCTCCGATGAGACCTTGCGCATCCTGGCAGAGATCATCGTCCCGGAAAAGGATGCGGTCGACCTGGCGGACCGCCTGCTCAATATTGAAGGTGTTCCCGATACGTTGCCAGCGCCTGATGAGTCTTACCAATTGGGTGCGCGCCGATCATTTTGGATCACCAACCACGATACGCTCATTTCTTCCCAGACAGAAGGGATCCTGCGCTATGTGGGCGATGAGCTCTATTTCTGGGTGGAGGATGGGGTGGCTTATAGCCAGCGCGATCTCGATGATTTGGCGCGCGCCTTCGAGGATCACATTGTGCCCACCAACCGCGAGTTCTTTGGTAACGAATGGATCCCCGGCGTGGATAACGATCCCCACATTTATATTCTTTACACAACTGGCCTTGGGAGCACCGTGGCCGGTTACTTTTCCTCTTCGGATGAGATCCACCCGGATGCCGACGATCATTCCAACGGCGCGGAATTGTTCGTCTTCAATGCGGATAACACCCCGTTGAACACGGAGTTTACCTACGCAGTGCTGGCCCATGAGTTCCAACACATGATCCACTGGTATCAGGATGCCAACGAAACCAGTTGGATCAACGAAGGTCTGTCGGAGCTAGCCATGATCTTGAACGGCTATTCCGAAGGGGCCGATACGATCTACTACACCATCGATCCCGACCGCCAACTTAATGACTGGCCGGCTGACGGGGATACCGGACCGCACTACGCCGCCGGGTTGCTCTTCTTCGGTTATTTCCTGGAACGATTTGGCGAAGAGGCCACACAGGCTGTGGTCGTCCATCCTGCCAATGGCCTGGAAAGCATCGATGCCGTGCTCGGCGAGTTGGACATTCATGACCCACAGACAAATGACCCGCTGACGGCCGATGACCTGGTGCTGGATTGGGTGATCGCCAATTATCTGAACGACAACACTGTGGCGGATGGGCGCTATGCCTACAACACATATCCGGATCTGATCCAATTCGGGGTCCCGGATACCGAATTTGTCAACGATTGCAGTCAGGATCTCTCTGAGCGCGAGGTGCGCCAATATGGCGTTGATTACATCCGCATCGCCTGCAATGGCCAGGCCACCCTGCGCTTCATCGGTTCCACCGGCACGGCTTTATTGCCCGCCTCGGCCTATTCCGGTGACTATTCTTTCTGGTCGAACAAGGGTGACGAATCAGATATCACCCTTACCCGCGCCTTCGACTTCAGCGACGTAAGCGCCCCTATCACCCTCAACTACCAGACCTGGTTCGATATTGAGGAGGACTGGGACTATGTGTATGTCCTGGCCTCGGTGAATGGCGGCGACGACTGGGATTTCCTCGCAACGCCTTCCGGGACGGACACCGATCCCATCGGCAACAACTATGGCTACGGTTACACGGGGGCCTCCGGAGATTGGATCAGTGAGTCCGTCGATCTTTCAGATTATGCCGGACAGGAAGTGCTCATCCGCTTCGAGTACATCACGGATCCGGCCGTCAATGGAGAAGGCCTTTTGGTGGATGACATCTCCATTCCGCAGATCGGCTACTTCGAGGATTTCGAGCAGGACGATGGCGGCTGGATCGCCGCAGGCTTCGCCCGCGTCAAGAATGTGCTGCCGCAGACCTTCCACCTGGCGCTGATCTCTTTCGGCGATGAGACTCGCGTGCAGATCCTGGGAGTTCCCGAGAATAACGTGCTGGATATTCCTCTTGACTTCACCGGCGGCGTCGACGAGGTAACCCTGGTGGTGGTGGGCAGCATGCGCTTCACCCGCCAGCCCGCGTCCTACGCCTTTACATTCGCTGAATAGGAGGGGCGGCCCTGAAGGAAGCAAGGGGGGAACAAGGCCACCTTTCTCCTTTCGGCCCTTTTCTGGAAAGAAGTCCGTAGGAGCTCCGACCCGGGTCCTGTACTGCAAAACTAGCTGGTGTAAAATTCCAGGCATCCGCGGGATTTAGCAAATATGAGGGCGGCTTACACGGAGACCAGGTATGAATAAGAATCGTTCCAAGCAGTTGGCGGCCCTCGCGTTTTTGCTGATCTTTGCTTCAGCGTGCACGGCCACAGATGGCGGCCTTGGGGCAGCCCCTTCAGCCACGCCCCAACCCGAACTCCCTACTGCGACGACCACAGAGACCGCCACGGCTTCGCCAACCCCTTTCGAAACCCCGGACCCTAACCCCGTAGACTCGTTGAGCCTGCTGCGGGGCATTGTGGTGCCGGAAAAAGACGAGATCGAGCTAGCCAATCGCTTCCTGAATATCGAAGATGTGCCTGAAAGCCTCCCGGCCCCCGAAGAGTATTACCGGGTGGGCGATCGCCGTATGTTCTGGGTCATCGATATTGATTCGGAAACGGATGAGCCCAAACAGATTGAGGCGGTGCTCCGCTACGTGGGTGACGAGATCTACTTTTGGGTGGAAAGAGGGGTCAATTACGCTCACGAGGATCTGGTACGCCTGGCGACCACCTTCGAGGACAGCATTTTGCCCACCGACCGCGAATTCTTCGGACGCGAATGGAATCCCGGCGTGGATAACGATCCGCATATTTACATTCTGGTTGCCAGGGTTGGCGGCTGGATCGCGGGATACTTCTCCCCTTGGGATGAGATCAACCCGGCCGCCCAGGAACATTCCAATGGAGCCGAGATGTTCGTCATTGCGGCTGATATGAGCTTTCGAGATGAGTTCACCTACGCCGTATTGGCCCACGAGTTGCAGCATATGATCCATTGGTATCTGGACAAGAATGAGGCCCTGTGGATTAACGAGGGCCTCTCTGAGCTGGCCATCATCGTCAATGGCTACCACGCGCAAACCCGTACGGAAGCCTACACCATCCAGCCCGACCATCAGTTGAACGATTGGCCCAGTAAAGGCAATCCGCTCTCGAATTACGCGTCCAGCCTGACTTTTTTCGCATACTTCCTGCAGCGCTTTGGGGAAGAGGCCACCCAGGCTGTGGTGGTCAACCCCGCCAACGGCTTGGAAAGCATTGATGTGGTCTTCAGCGAGCTGGCCCTCGACGATCCGCTGAATGGTGAACAGATCACCACCGACTCCGTGATCCTTGATTGGGCGGTGGCCAATTATCTGAACGACCCGGCGCTGGCCGATGGGCGCTACGGCTATCCCGCCTACCCGAATCTGATCACCTTCCCGGTGCCGGATACCGAGTTGGTCGAGGATTGCGATGCAGGCTCGAACGCACGCCAGGTCCACCAGTACGGCATCGATTACATTTGCATAGCCTGTCGCGGGCAAGCCACCCTGCGCTTCGAAGGCGCCACGGACGGCGCCCTGCTTCCGGCCAGCGCATTCTCCGGCGACTACGCCTTCTGGTCCAACCAGGGCGATGATTCGGACATGACGCTGACGCGCGCTTTTGATCTCCGCAATGTCGAGGCTCCCATCCAGATGTCGTTCCGGACCTGGTATGACCTCGAGGAGGATTTTGACTACGTGTACCTGCTGGCCTCCACCAACGGCGGCGAAGATTGGGAGTTCATCACCACCGCTTCGGGCACGGACACCGACCCCAACGACAGCAATTACGGCTTCGGTTACACGGGCACTTCCAGCGAATATGGCGACTGGACCCTCGAAGCGATTGATCTCTCCGAGTACGCCGGCCAGGAAGTGGTCCTGCGTTTCGAATACATCACTGATTCAGGAGTAAATAAGAGCGGGTTCCTGCTGGATGACGTCGCCATTCCCGCGGTGGGGTACTTCGCGGATTTCGAAACCGGCGACGGCGGCTGGCAGACGGCGGGCTTTGCGCGCATCAGCAATCCCCTGCCGCAGACTTTCCGCCTGGCGTTAGTCTCCTTTGGCGACGAGACCACAGTGCAGATCCTGGAGGTCCCTGACACGAACGTGGTGGAGATCCCTCTGGACTTCACCGGCGAGGTCGACTCCGTGACGCTGGTGGTGATGGGTACCTCGCGCTTTACCCGCCTGCGCGCGGACTACAGCTTCACATTCATCGAATAGCAGTAGGGCGGGCTTGCTTTGCAAGCACGCCCCTACGGTTTATCGTTCTTCGAGCGGGATCTCCGCGCCGGGATGGCGCAGGACATCCAGCTGGCGCTCCAACTCGGCGCGCTGCTGTTGAGCCGCTTGCTGGATCTCGTCGCCGAAGCGCTTGGCCCGTTTGCGAATCTCGCTGCGCAGGTCCTCGCCGGATTCGGGGGCTAGCAGGATGGCCAGTGTGGCGCCGAATAGGGCGCCGCCGGCCGCTCCCAATAGAAAATTGAACAATCGCCGCATGGTGGTCTCCTTAACCTATGGTAACATGCCTCTCCGCCCGTTTGTTATCCATGAAAACACCCAGCACTCTCTCTCGGGCAACGCGGATCGATTCATGATCATCCTGGCTGCGGGCATGCCGCGCGCCGGCTCCGGCTGGCACTACAACCTCGTGCACGATATCGTCGTGGCCTCCGGCGGGCAAGACGCCCGCCTGATCCGGCGCCGTTTCCTGCTTAGCCCCATTCTCACCGAGGTGAATTGCAATATCCGCAGCCTCAGCACTAAGCGCCTGGCGCCGGTGCTGGTGCCCTCGATGCTGGGCAATACCTTTGCCATCAAGACCCATTCCGGGCCCACGCCCATGGCGCTGCGCCTCATCCAAAGCAAGCGAATGCGCGTCACGTATATCTACCGCGACCCGCGCGCCGCGCTGCTCTCGGCTTTCGAATACGGCCAGCGCGCTCGCGCCGCCGGGCGGCGCAATGCCTTCGCCCGCCTGGAGACCATCGAACAGGCCATCGACTTCGTGAAGCTGTATCTGCGGGTCTGGAAGCAATGGACCTCGCTTCCGTCTGCACACGCCATGCGCTACGAGGATCTGCTGGCCAACTACGACGCCGAGGCCGCCAAGCTGGCCGCCTTCCTGAAGGCCGACCCCGCCAAGGCTGCGGTCAAGGAAGCCATCGAGTTCTATCGCTCGGAGAAAGGCGCCAAGGGCCAGCATTTCCAGGTCGGCGAGGCCGAGCGTTTCCGCGAAACGCTGACCCCCGGGCAGCTGGCCGCCGCCAACGAAGCCTTCGGGCCCTTCCTCGGCGAGATGGGCTACCAGGCCTGAAAAGCAAGGATAAGGGAGGAAGGATAAAGGATAAAGGAGAAAGGACAAAGGAGGGGAGAGGCAAGGATGAAGGGGGAGGGATGAAGGACGAAGAAAAGCGCCGCATAACATGTTGTTATTCCGAGACATACAGAGGGGTCCACATTACTTGACTTGACAGACCAAGGGCAGATTGATTGCTGATCGCTGAATGCTGATTGGCGGTGCTTGGTGGGGCGAGAAGTTGTATTTGCGCGAGAGGGGAGGGGTGGGGTAAACGGGGTAATTGAGGTAAGTGGGGTAAATGTGGTAGGGGGAGGGCAAGGATGAATAATGAAGGCGGAAGGATGAATTGAGGCCAAGTTAGTCTCCCTGCTGATTGGTGCATGTCCTTACCCCCGAACTAGCAAGCCCAACGGAAAGTGTAAAGTTCAATTTTCCATTTGCCATTGTTTGACAATAGACCCCCAAATGATGAATAGCGCAGCCAGCAGCCCTAGGCGGCGGGCAGCCGCTAGCGGAAAGCTGGTTGCCGGAAGCCGCCGGCCCCTAAGGTAGCACGAAGGGCGTGGGTTGTGGGGAAGGAGGGGCGGATGTCAAGCAAGTGTAAATTGCTTTTTGAAATCACCGCTTCATTTTTAATAGCTGACTGCAGAAGGAATAGCAAACAATTATTTTAGAGAAATCAGCAGACGAAAATTACTAGGGTACCAAATGCGGCAGAGAGTGACATCTGATTCTAAGTCTGGACCAGAAGAGAACGTTCGGGTAATTATTGGTAACTTATTCCGAACAAACTCATCTATGGCATTTTGCCACTGGCATTCATTACTTCTGATGTTTCTCTGCTGATATTTCTCAAGGGGCGTCTATAGGTCAAAAAATCCTCTCTCTGAAACAGCCATTTAATTAACTCAAAAAACATACTTTTGACATACCTATCTTGCATCGAAATAAATCTCGCCTCTTCCGAATCTTCCGATCCCACCAAAATAAGATTTCTGACCTTGTTTAATGTCAAATTAGGCAGCGTATTAAGAAAAATGTGCGAGAGTCGAAGCAAGTGAAAATTTGAGCTAATCAGAATAATGTTAGTGGGGGAGGCTTCAAGCTCGCGTCTCATCTTTTGCAAAAACAAGGCAACATTTTCCTCACTTGACGAACTATCTGATTCCGAGATGACATCTATCTTCTGAACCTTCTTCCAATCAACGGCAGTTTTCTTTAATCCCTTTATGTGCTGATAGAACAGTTTTGACATGTATTTACATTCATTTCGGATCTCCACTTTGTTATTTGCTCCACCTTTGTGTGATGGATTATTGCCAGAAAAGACCAAGGAAACATCCTTGTACATTTCGCTTATTTGATGTGCGATCTCGGCAGCAGCCTTCACGCGCGATTGCACCAACAAACGACTTTGGCACCCGGCAATCAAAATGACGTACCCGTCATTCTTCTCACCTATTTGGAGCACCTCCTCCATATCCGCTTCATCAAAACCGGTGTCTAGCAGTAAGTCTCGACAACATTGGAGGCAGATCGAAACTAATTCTTTTCTTTTGAATTTTTCTTTCTCAAACAAAGTAGCAACACAAGCCGCCGCTAAATCCGCGTACAATTCGTAATCGAAACTTGGATTTATATGCCCTTGCTCACTTCTGATTTTATTTAATTGAGATGCGTATGACCATCGGACAAAGCTGAAAATCTCATAGTACTTCTCAAGAAAAATGCCTGGATAATTGTTGCTCTTATTCATCGCCCGCCACAAAAGCATCATGGATTATCTCCCTGATAGGCCTTTCTACACTGCAGATTCAATCATGGTCCTGCATCACCTCGAATATTCCCCTCTGTGATCAGTCGTTTGACCAAATTCGGAACGTTGCCATAATGGCCTATCCTTGTCCAAATGCCTCTAAGAGAGCCTCGTTACAATTAAAAGATAATCCTAGAATTCACAATAGCATAGGTCATTTGCACCTGTCATTTATCACTTTCAAACCTAATTGCCTTGCGATACCCTTGATTGGAGGTAGATATTCACCCAGTAAGGAGGTCAATTTGAATCAGCCTGGCTTTCAAATAGTTAAATCCATTCATAAACGATTGCTGGGAATTACAAACCACAGATTTGAATGGAGTGATTACAACGATTCGACAGACACTCACCTCGATTCAGTTGCAACGATAGAACCATCATATAACGATAGACTCCGAAAAATAGCATGGGAATACGGTGATTATGGGGATTACGCGGACTATGGTTGGTCTGATCACGCCGACAGCAGCTAATACTCAATCATTTTTTAGGAAGTGTTGGGTGACCTGAAAATTCGGGAAAAAACAAATCTGCAATCGCATGGCTACTCATCCAATAAATATTAATTCGCGACAAACAATGGGAATCACCCCCATTATTAAACCGGTTTCAACTCAATGCAATTTGCACTGCACCTATTGTTACCATGGAATCCATCAAGAGAACCAGACAAAAAGCAAAGGGGTAATGAGTGTTGAGCTAACCAAAAGAATTATCGACGAAGTTAGCTCAACCTCTACGAGGCCTATAAAACTTATATGGCATGGTGGCGAACCCTTACTTGCTGGAATAGACTACTATCAGCAAATTCAGGACTATCAGAGTTTACTAACAGCTAGGACTGGAAGGCGGTATATAAATGCAATTCAAACGAATGGAACTTTACTAACGGAAAAATCCGTTGATTTTCTACTGAACAACAAATGGGGTATAGGCATCAGTTTAGATGGCCCGCAGATGATCCACGATAATTTGCGGAAAACCCGAACTAACAAAGGAAGTTTTGCGGCGATAAAAACAGGAATAGACAGAATAAAAAGCCGAGGGGGGGAATTTACATTAAATGCAGTAATCACACGGTACAGTATAAACTACTCCGAAGAAATCTTCTATTTTCTTCTGGGTTTATCGAAAAGATTCGATATTTCGCCTCTAGTACATCCGACAGCAACTGACAGCAATTCAGTATTCTGTTTACAGCCAAAGGAATTCGGTAGATTTGCCACTGAGTTTTTTGATTTTTGGTGGCGGCTCGATGATCCGTCCATTAGAATAAGGTGTCTTGAAAATGCGGTTATTGCAGCTATGGGAGCGACGCCAAACCTTTGCTCTTTGTCTGGAGAATGCGCAAAGTACATTGCATTTGATTCGAATGGTGATGTATACCCTTGTGGCAGATTCGTTGGAAACGAAAATTTCAGATTAGGGAACATCGAATCGTCATCGTTGAGGGAAATAATTAACAATCCAACCCTCCGGGAATTTGAGCGAGAAATACTTGAGAGTGCTAGAAAATGCAAGGAATGTGATTGGTTCTTTGCATGCCACAGTGGATGCACTTATGATAAGCATAAATCGGGCGAGGCTGTGCTGGAAAGAACTCCATTATGTCAAGATACTAGGATGCTCTTTTCCCATGCGAGGAGGCGAGTAATGGGAATACGTGGAGATTTTATCCGGGCGATGAATTGTTGATGAAAAAGTGTTCGTCAACTCTCTAGAGAAGGAGTTGAACTGCCTTATACTGCAAATGTAAAATCAAAACCAATATGATTCGCATGATTCAGTTTCATCAATAGGTCATTATGGTGCACTAATTCATAGCATTCATGGTCTAACCGACCTTAGCATCTCCGGCCGCTTACTGCTCACCACTCTATCGCTTCGCCACTTGGGCGTAGTTTCCTGCAGCCTTATAGCAGCATAGGTAGCTGCAGAATCAACCCCACTTGCCATCTCCGCCCCTTCGCCGCACTATAATCATCCATAGCCTAAGCAGCATGCGCAACGACTGTGGCTAATCAGCCCGGGTGGCTAGTTGAGAAAACCAGTTCCCATATGGCGCCGGCAATCCGCAATCGAAAGAAACGTCCGCCGAATGGCGGGCGTTTTTAGCTCTTGCGAACCACCTCTCCCGCCGGCACAATGAGCTTGGGATCCTTGTTCACGGCGTTGCTGACGTAGCGGTCGTAGGGCTGGTAAGACATCTTCTCGGCCGGGTAGGGCTTCAGCAGGCTCTTTAGCTGGCTCACGTCTTGGTTCTGGGGGTCGAGCCAGGCGGCATAGGTGGCCGGCTGCAGGACGACGGGCATGCGGTCGTGGAGCTGGGCGATCAGCTCGTTGGGTTCGGTGGTGAGGATGGTGAAGGAGACCAGCTCCTTTACCGCCCAGTAATCCCAGAGGCCGGCGAAGAAGAAGACCTCGTCGTCGGTCTTGATGCGATAGGGCGTCTTCTTCTTTTCGCCGGGGTCCAGGCGCCATTCGTAGAAGGCGGTGGCGGGCACCAGGCAGCGGCGGCGGGGCAGCAGGTCGCGGAAGGAGGGCAGCTTGTCCATGGTGTCGGAGCGGGCGTTGCCCAGGCGGGCGTCGGGCGCCTTGGCCCAGGAGGGCACCAGGCCGAAGCGGGCCGGCTGCATGCGCAGGAACTTCTGGTGGAAGATGATGGGCGCCTGTTCGGTGAGGGCGATGTTGGCGCTGAAGGGCGGGTAGTCCTTGATGTTGAGATCAGGGAACAGCGCCCTGACCGCATCCAGGAGGTCAGGATGGCCGAAGACCTCGTAGCGCAGGCACATAGTTGCCTAATGGTACACCGCGAAAGGGGGCTTGCCTATCTGGCGGGTTTACGGGATAATTATCTCGCTGCTTGGACCCGTAAGGGCCGAGACTGCCGCAAGCAAGAGGTTCACCCGCGCATAAGGGCGCGGACTGTCGGCCGTCTCTGTAAGCAGAGGCGGTTTTTGTTTTTTAAAGGCAGTGAGTTGTGAATAGTGAACAGTGATTAGGAAAGGCTGTTTCCAATTTACTGTTCACTGCTCACCAATCACTCCTCTGAAGGAGGCACCTATGTCCACCGTTTCGCCTAAAGTCAAAGCCAGCGAAGCCGAGCGCGCCAAGATCACCGTGCGCGACTTCCGCCAGAAGAAAAAGAGCGGCGAGCCGATCACGATGCTCACCGCTTACGATTACCCCACCGCCCTGGCCATTGAGCGCGCCGGAATCGATTGCATCCTGGTGGGCGACTCGCTGGGCATGGTGGTGCTGGGCTACCCCAACACGCTGCCCGTCACCATGGAAGATATGCTGCACCATTGCCGCGCCGTTTCGCGCGGCGCGCACTACCCCTTGCTCATCGGCGACATGCCCTTCATGTCCTACCAGGTCTCCGTGGAACAGGCGGTGGCCAACGCCGGCCGCTTCCTGCAGGAGGCCGGCATGGACGCCGTGAAGCTGGAAGGCGGCCGTGAGCGCGCCGAAGCCGTCCGCCAGATCGTGGCCGCCGGCATCCCGGTGATGGGCCACCTGGGCCTCACGCCGCAAAGCGTCAACACGCTGGGCGGCTTTCGCCCGCAGGCGCGCACCAGCACCGCCGCCAAACGCCTCATCGATGACGCTTTCGCGTTGGAGGAGGCCGGCGCCTTCAGCCTGGTGCTCGAATCGGTGCCCGCCCGCCTGGCGGAATGGATCTCGCGCAAATTGGCCATCCCCACCATTGGCATCGGCGCCGGCGTGGGTTGCGACGGCCAGGTGCTGGTTACGCATGACCTGCTCGGCCTGTTCGATCGCTTCACGCCCAAGTTCGTCAAGCAATATGCCAGCATGCACAGCGTCATGGCCGGGGCTTTCGCCGGCTTCAAGGCGGATGTGGAGAAGAAATCTTTCCCCACAGACGAGCATTCCGTCACGATGAAAGAAGAACAGTGGCAGGATCTTATGAAGGAACTGGAGAATTGACTGATTTACTCGTAATTCGTAAATAGTAATTGACCTTTGCCATGCTAATCGTTGGAACTGGAGCCCTTGCTTGTCTGTTCGCCGCCCGGCTGGCGGGCGCGGGCTACCCCGTGCTCATGCTGGGCAGCTGGCCCGAGGGGCTGGCCGCGTTGCAGGAGCGCGGCGTCACTTTGGTTCTGCCCGATGGCAGCCGCAAAACCTATCCAGTGCGGGCCAGCGCCAACCCCGCGGATTTTTCCGATTCCAAGTTTGCCTTGGTGCTGGTCAAAGCCTGGCAGACGGATCGCGTCGCGGCTCGCTTGTTCGAAAGCCTGGCGGTGGATGGCCTGGCGCTGACCCTGCAGAACGGCCTAGGCAATCGCGAAACGCTGGTCGAGAAGCTGGGCGCCGAGCGCGTGGCTTATGGCGTCATTACGACCGGCGCTACCTTGCTGGGCCCGGGAGAAGTGCGCTGGGCTGGCGAGGGACAGATCACCTTGGGCGCCCATGCGCGCCTGGCCCCCGTGGCCGAAGCGCTGGCCGCCGCGGGCTTCAAGGTGGTTACGGTGGAGGATGTGAATTCGGTAGCTTGGAGCAAACTGGTGATCAACGCGGCCATCAATCCGCTGACCGCGCTGCTCGACGTCCCCAACGGCGAATTGCTCACCCGGCCCGCGGCGCGCGAACTGAGCGCGGCGTTGGCCGGCGAGGTGGCTGCTGTGGCCGCGGCGAAAGGGATCGCGCTGAGTTTCAGCGATCCGGCGGCGGCGGTCGAGGACGTGGCGCGCCGGACTGCGGCGAATCTATCCTCCATGCTGCAGGACGTGCGCCGCGGCGCGCCCACGGAGATCGACGCCATTTGCGGCGCGGTGGTGCGCGCCGGGCGCGAAGCCGGAGTGCCGGTACCGGTGAATGAGACGATGTGGAGGCTGGTCAGCGCCTTAAGCCCTAATTGACGTGCGAGGAGCTAATGAAGCAATTCGACAATAGTCCGTCATTGCGAGGAGGGCGTTTAGCGCCGCCTTTAGCGGCGCTGCCCGACGTGGCAATCCCCTACATGGGATGCCAAGCTGAGCATATTCACTTCGCTCAATGTAACTCCGCGAAGCAACCATAGTCACGGTATCGATGGATTCTTCGCGACGCACGGCTGGCTTTGCCCGCCTTAGCTGGCTCAGAATGGCACGTTGAGGTGAAATGAACCAAGTTGTCAGGCTTGAGGAACTGCGCGCCGCCCGCGGCCAACTCCGCGGCCCCGTGGGCTTCGTGCCCACCATGGGCTATTTGCATGCCGGCCACATTTCGCTGGTGGAGCTGGCAAAAAAAGAATGCGCTTCCGTTGCCGCCAGCATCTTCGTCAACCCGGCCCAGTTCGGTCCCAACGAAGATCTGGCCGCCTATCCGCGCGATCTCCCCGGCGATCTGCAAAAACTGGAGGCCGCCGGTGTGGACCTGGTGTGGCTGCCCACCCCCAAGGTGATCTACCCGAGCGGATTCAACACCTGGGTCGACGTTGAAGGCATCACCAACGTTCTGGAAGGCGCGGCGCGGCCGGGGCATTTCCGTGGCGTGGCTACAGTGGTAGCCAAATTATTCAACGCGGTGCGGCCCGATAAAGCCTACTTTGGACAGAAAGACGCGCAGCAGGTGGCTGTCATCAGGCAAATGACGCGCGATCTCAATTTTCCCATCGAGATCGTGGTCGGACCCACGCTGCGCGAGCCGGACGGCCTGGCCCTGTCCAGCCGCAACGCGTACCTGAACACGAACCAGCGCCTGGCCGCTACGGTCCTCTATAGGGCGCTCAATGCCGCCCGGTCCGCCTACAACTCCGGCGAACGTTCGGCCGAGAAATTGCGCGGTTTGACGCGCGCAACCATCCAGGCGGAGCCTTTGGCCAGGCTTCAATACGTCTCCTGTGCCGATCGTGTCACCTTGCAGGAACTCGACACGATTATCGATGGGGCGCTGCTTTCTATGGCTGTCTTCGTCGGCAAGACTCGGCTGATTGACAATCTAGTGATTGGTGAATAGTGATTGGTGATTAGGAAACCCATGCGCTGTTCACTATTCACTAATCACTGCTCACTAATCACCAAGGAGTCCTTATGCTTCTAGCCATCGACGTCGGCAATACCAATATCACCCTCGGCCTTTACGAAGGGGAAACGCTGGGCCCCCGTTGGCGCCTGGCCACGGTGCACCACAGCATGCCCGACGAGTACGGGCTGCAATTCGCCGGCATGTTAGCGCACTCCGGTATCCCCGTGAATAAACTCGAGGGCATTTGTCTGGCCTCGGTGGTTCCGCCGCTCACCGGCAAAATCGTGGAGGCTTGCCGCAATTATCTGCAGGTGGATCCCCTCGTCGTGGATGCCGGAGTGAAGACCGGCGTGCGCGTGCTCTACGAGGATCCCAAGGCAGTCGGCGCCGACCGCATCGTGGATGCCGCCGCTGTGCAGAGTCTATACGGCGGCCCGGCCTGTGTAGTGGATTTCGGCACCGGCACCACCTTCGATGCCATCACCGCCGAGGGCGACTATCTGGGTGGGGCCATTGCCCCTGGCATCGGCATCGCCGCCGAGGCGCTGTTCTCCGCTGGCGCCAAGTTGATGCGCGTGGACCTGCAGCGGCCGCCCAGCGTCATTGGCCGCAACACCACCCACGCGCTGCAGTCCGGCCTGCTGTTCGGCTACGTCGGCCTGGTGGAGGGCTTGGTAGCGCGCTTTCGGCAGGAACTTGGCCCCAAGATGAAGGTGATCGGCACCGGCGGTCTGGCTGAACTGGTGGCCCGCGAGACGAAGGTGATCGAGATCCTGGCACCCTGGCTCACGCTGGATGGGTTGCGCATCATCTGGGGATTGAATCGATAGCTATGCCGGCGAAATTGGCTTTTGTAACTTACGCGGACTTGCGGGAGTTGATCGAAGGCGACAGGTTGGCTGTTGCTGCGCTGGAAAGGCGCGGCTTCACAGTGGACGCGTGCGTATGGGACGATGCCAGCGTGGATTGGGGCCAATATGAAGCCATCGTCCTGCGTTCTTGTTGGGACTACCATCTCCGTTCTGCGGAGTTCGGCGCCTGGCTGTCGCGCTTGGAATCGATGAGCGCGCCGGTGTGGAATCCTATCGATGTCTTGCGCTGGAACATGGACAAAACCTACCTGGGCGATCTGCAGGATCAGGGGATCGAGCTCATCCCTTCGGTTTGGCTGCCGCAGGGTGCCCATATCCATCTCGAACACCTGTTGGCCGAAAAGAAATGGGACCGCGCCGTCATCAAGCCCGTGGTTTCCGCCTCGGCGGACAACACCCTGCTGGTCTCGGCGAGCCAGGCACGCCGGCATCAGGCGGATTTTGATACGCTGCTGCAAAGGGGCGGCGTCATCGTCCAGGAATTTGCCGGCGAAATTGAATCCCAAGGGGAATGGTCCCTCATTTTCTACGGTGGCGAATACAGCCATGCGGTGGTGAAGCGACCCAAGGCCGGGGATTTCCGCGTGCAGCCGCATCTGGGCGGCACACACGCGGCCGCGGAGCCACCCCGGATTTTGGTGGAGCAGGCGCGCTCCGTGGTGAAGGCGGTAGACACGGATTTGCTATATGCCCGTGTGGACGCTATCGAACGCAATGGACGCCTGCTCCTCATGGAATTGGAACTTATCGAGCCCTATCTTTTCTTTCCCGATCATCCCGAGGCCGCGGAGCGCTTCGCAAACGCGCTGGTTGAAGTCCTTGGAGTCAAGGAGTAACATGCTCGTACTGGATTCGAAACGTATCCTCTTCGGTGTTACCGGCTCCATCGCCTGTTATAAAGCCGCCGACCTGGCCTCCAAGCTGGCCCAGCTCGGCGCGGCTGTGGACGTGGTGCTGACCAGCGCAGCAACGAACTTTGTCGCCCCGCTCACTTTCCAATCCGTCACTGGCCGCCGCGCCTACGTGGACGTCGACCTTTGGGGTCCCGAGGGCCACGTCTTGCACGTCAGTCTCGGCAAGCAGGCCGATCTGATCGTCATTGCGCCGGCTACGGCCAACACTCTGGCTAAACTAGCCGCTGGGCAAGCCGATAATCTACTTACCCTGGCCGCCTTGGCCAGCACCGCGCCGCTCTTGCTCGCTCCAGCTATGGACGGCGGCATGTACTCTCATCCTGCCACGCAGGCCAATCTCGCAACGCTCAAGGCGCGCGGCGCCATCATCGTGGGTCCGCAGAGCGGCCATCTGGCCTCCGGCCTTAGCGGCGTGGGCCGCATGACCGAGCCGGAGGAATTGGCGGGCCATGTCCGGCTTCTACTGGGTCGCCAAGGTCCGCTGGCTGGGCGCAAGGTCGTTGTCACCGCGGGCGGTACCCGAGAGCCCATCGACCCGGTGCGCGCCATCACGAATCGCTCTTCGGGCAAGCAGGGTTACGCGCTGGCCCAGGCCGCCCTGGACCAGGGGGCGGAAGTGATTTTGATCTCGGCTCCCACCGCGCTCACTCCTCCCGTCGGCGCCGATCTGATTTCCGTAACCAGTGCAGAAGAAATGTTATCCGCGGTGCTTTCGTATGCCAGGAATGCTGATCTACTGCTCATGGCTGCTGCCGTCGCCGATTTCAAGGTGAAGAAGGTCTCTGCGCATAAGCTCAAACGCGCCGCTGGGGTGCCGGACCTGGAGCTGGAAGCCAACCCCGACATCCTTTTAGGAGTTGGCAAACTGGGACCAAAGAAACCTAAAGTCATCGTGGGCTTTGCCGCCGAGAGCAAAGACCTGCTAAAGAACGCCGCCCAAAAATTGTCGGCGAAGAATCTGGACCTGATCGTGGCTAACGACATCACCGCCGAGAATGCCGGCTTTGAAGTGGATACCAATCGCATCGTGCTATTGGATAAAACGGGCCATCAGGAAGAATTGCCGCTGATGAGCAAGGATGAAGTCGCCCGCCTCATCCTAGAGAGCGCAATAGCCATGCTCATCTAACGCTCTTTGTCATCCTGAGCGAAGCGAAGGGTCCATCCGGCTCACTCAAAAAGCGAACGGCTCGAATCCAAAGCTTGACATCTATTTAGGTCCGCCCTTATTTTCAGCTACCGTGGCATTAATAGAGTGTTGAGGGGAAGAACGCTTGATTCCTAATTGTCTGATCACCGATCCACGCATGGACCAGTTGCCTGGTCGGCCCTCACCTGCCTTCCTGTCAAGTTGTACCGATGCCGTGTGCCGCTCGGTACAAGTACAACTTGACAGCCTAGTGACCCCTGCCTTAGGCGGCCCGCAGGTTCAAGCGGCCCGCAGCCGCCGCGCCGCGAAGATAATGATGACCAGGGCCAGCGCCGCTACAAGCAATCCCGGCGCGCCTACATCCTCGGCGAAGCCGCTTTGCGGCAACGCGCTGGCTGTGGTGGTGGGCGTACTGGTCGGCGCCGTGCCGGAGGTCGTGGCGGTAGGTTGCACCGCTACTTGAGTCTGAGCCAGGGCCGCCTGGGTCAGCAAGGCGTTCACCGTGGCCGTGGCTCCGCTCTCCGTGGCGGTGTCTGTTGGCGTAAATAAGGGCGTCACCGGCGTGTTTGTCGGCGTATTGGTGGCAGAGGGCGGTACTGGCGTTTGAGTTCGCGTAAGCGTTGCGGTGGGTGTGGGGGTATCCGTTACCTGCAGAGCCCGGGCCACCGCCGTTTGAGTTTGCAACTCGTTGGGGCTGGGCGCCGCAGCGCGCTGTTCGGGCAGGATGACCAGCGCGTAATAGACCATGGCGATCAGGCCGAGGACCATGATGATGCCCAGGATCCCGGCTACCAGCAGGAAGCTGCGGTTCCCCGAGCGCGGCGGCGGGGGCGGTGCTTCTTCTTGGATGTCTAGGTCTTTGTCGTCGAGCATTCAATAGCTCCTAAGCCTGGGGGCTAGTTTTACCCCAGAAGTTCCAGGTTCGCCAGCGGACAAGAGTCCTGCAGTCCGCCGGGCAGCGCCACTTCAGCGCTGAGCGCCCGCAGCCCGCTGGGGTACACGGTGGAAGCTGGCAGCAAGGCGGTGATCTCCCCGATCCGGCCCTTGTTCGGGCCGTTAAGGATACGCACCGAGAGCCCGATGCGGAAGCTTTGCACGGCTACCGGTTGTGGCGGGCTCCCCGCTTCCTTGATCGGAATGATGATTTCGGGCCGATCGCCTCGCACCGGATCGCTTTGTTGTGCATTCAGGGTTGCAGGTTTCCCGTTGTGAATGGTAAACAGCTTGAAGGCGTCTTCGTTCATTGCCGTTTTGCCGAATCCCTCGATGACTACGATCGGGTAGGGCATTTTCTGCGCAACAGGCAGCAAGCGAATGGCCAGGCTGCCCAGCACCAAGCCGCGGATCGGCACCTGGGCGGCCAGGTCCAGCGCCTGTCGCTGGCTGCAGCTTCCCGCCAGCAGGATGGTGCCGCGCAGGCTCATGTCAATCTGGTCAGCCGTCAGCACCTGGCTGGGCGATTCACCCACCATTTGCAGGAAGCCGTCGGCCAATCCCCCGTTGCCCCACACGCCTTGCACCCAGGCGCACACGCATTCAATGGTCACCCCCAGGTTGGGCTCCATGGCCACCACCCGGCCCGGCACCCTGGCCCGCAGTGAAGTTCTTTCGTCGTTTACCTCCAGCAGCACCTGACCTTCGCTGATCGCCGCGATGGTTCCGGCTGCAGGGGCGCGCAATTGGCGGGCGCCCACACCGCGCCGGCCGGCGATAATGGCGCCTTCATCCACCTTTTCTCCCACCAGGCGCTGAATGAGGCGGGTGGCGCGATCCGGAGATAGCCCCAGAGCCCGGCCCGCATCCAGAATGACGTGTTTGGAGTCGATGTTGGCGCGCGCCACCGCGTCTCCAGAATGGACGGTATCACCCATGTTCACCAACACCACGCCTTCGGCGGGCAACTCGCGCTTGCGCCGCAGTGTGGTCAAAGGTTGGATATAGCTGATTGGAGCGATCATTTCCTGCCTAGCCCTGTAAATCTTGCGCCATGGCTAGCCTCCACCTAACGCCTCCTGCCAGGCCTGCAAAGCTTCTTTGCGGCTGTTGAAGGACGAGGGTACTTGCACTGGCCGGCCGCGGGCATCGATGATGAGACCAAAGGCGCCGCCGACCACGCGGCGCACCCAGCCGCCGCGGCCGGAACCAAGACCTATATTCACGTTCTGCAATGGCTGCACGTAGAGGTCCACCACCTTGCCTGTCGGCAGAGGGATGACCTGCAGTCCGCCTTCTTTCACATCCACCACGGGTTGCTTTTGGCCTTCGCTTACCATTTGGATGCGCAGCAGAGTTCCGCCGCGGCTCTTGCCCACCGGTGTGATCACCGTTCCCAGGTTCATGAACGCGTTGGATTCGAGGACGTGCACGGCCAGCAGAGGGTCGATCTCGGCGCTGGCGCCCACCGCGCCGACCAGATTGTTCTGGTCCAAAACGATGGTGGCGATGCCCACTGGCTGCACGGCGTCCAGGATCATCAGCAGGCTTTGCTCCAGCCGCGGGGCGCGCGCCACGGCGCTGCCGCTCACCAGGATGCGATCGAACCAGGGCACGGTGCCCGGCAATGGATAGATAGCGCTCGGCGGGAACAACGGTAGGCTCTTGCCGATCGCCAGGCGCATCACCTGCCGCGCCGCGGCTTGTTCCACGGCCAGCTCTTCGGGCGTGGTGGGCAGCGTTTGCGGGAATAGCGGTTTGTTATGCAAATAATCGAGAACGAAATCCTCGCTGAGGTCATGGGGAATCCAGCGCATGATCTGCGTCAGGTGCGTCTCGGCGATCATGCCGCCCAGGCTGGCGCCCATGCCCAGCTGGGGGAACACGCGTTGCTGAAGAACGCCGCCGAAGGCGGCCGCCACGGTCGTGTTGGACGCGCCCAGGTCGATGCCTAGCATGCCCTTGGGCGCGTCGATGACCGTGCTCAAGAAGCGAACGACGCGGCCCAATGCGGTCGCCGACGGCAAGAACTGGCCTTCGGCCAGGTTGCGTAGTTCCAGAAGCCCACGCAGCTTGCGCGCCTGGATATTGAAGTAGATCTCGTCCAGTTGTTGTTTCGCTGGGCCCAGGTTCTCCTGGTCCAGGTTCGGTCGGATATTTGGAGCGCGATGCAGTTTGGTCAGGGAGCCCAATAAATTGTCGATCTCCTCATGGAGATTCTCATTCCCAACGAAGAGCACAGGCGGCCTTTGCCCTTGCGGGATCAGATTGAGCGCCAGGGCCAGGTAATTGGCTAGGCGCACCACCGACCGTGATGCACCGCGGTTGGTGCCGCCGGCCAGCACGATCAGGTCTGGCAGCTTGCGGCAAATGGCATCCACGATGTGCTCGGGTTTGCGGCGGTCATTGAGACTCAAACTTTCCACCACGCGGCAGTAGGTAGAGGAAACCAGCTTGTTCACGCTCTCCAGTGAAACTTCGCCCAGCAGCCCCACAATCACTACCTTGACAGCTGGGCCGCCCGAAAAGGTGGCCGTGACCGCGTTGGCGCCGGTACCCGCTTCGTTGTCCGGCGAAATATGCAAACCCTGTTCCGAGATCAACGTGCGCCCAAGGAAATCCTGCAGTTGCTCGAGAGCCTCCAGTACGCCTACGTTCACATCGAACGCGGGCGCGCCGGTGGTCGTCGGCGCTTCGCCAGCGGCGAGGAAGCGATAGCGTCCCTCCACGCTATCGAAGAACAAGGCGCGGGTGTTCACGCTGCCCACGTCGATGGAGAGTAGGGATAAACCGGTCTGGTCCATGGCGTTCATCATGGCGCCCCGAATAACGTACCCGCAGCCTTGATCAGGAAGGACAAGCGCTCGATCAGCGCGCCTAGCGCAGTGAGGAGCACACCGCTAAACAGGGCCGCCAAGGCAACGGCGATGAAGATGGCACCCAGCCAGGCTATTGCATCCACAAAGATGTTGCGCAGGGGTTCCTGTTTGCCGCGGCTAGCCGCGCCGAAATGGAAATAGGCCAGAGTGGAGGTGGTCGCAAGCAGCAGGATCACGCCATCCAAAATGACCTGGATGGTTTCCCCATAGTGCCCGCCCTGCAAGCTCAACTGGAAATTTTGGGTGTTGAACGTGCCGGCCGCCGCCCCGATCTGCGGCAGGATGGTGCCTTGCACCGCTCCAGCGATGGCCAGCGCGGCGCCCACCCCGGCCAGCAAAGCGGTCACCGGATTTCCCAGGCGCGCGGTGCGCGGCGAGAGCTTGGTCAGCAGCAACAGGCTCAAAGCGCCGCGGACGCCTAATTCCACCAGGTCCAAGCTGGGCGTGCCTGCAATTTCATCCATGATGGGATAGATCAGCTGCGGCAGGATGACATCTTGCACCGCTATGGCCGCGGCATACCCCGAAGCCACGCCGACGAATAGATAAAGCACGATACGAAAAATCGGATGATCCCCGACCGCATAGGACAATGTGATCAGCGTCAGTATCGCGGCGACCGCCAAGCCGATTAGAGTGAGGAGTTGCGGATCAAGCAGCACGCGAACTCCCCGCCGGTTTCACCTTCTCCGGTCTCAAGGTAATCAGGCGCCCATAAAGGCCGCCCAGCAGAATAAGCAAAACCATGGCGCCTAATCCGTAGCTGTAGGCGTCCCAGTAGCTGCTGCCCAGGCTGTTCTGGGCGCGCATACGCTCGTAAAGCGCCGCGCCTTGCACGCCGCTCACCAGGCCGCGCAGCGTGCGCGGATCGGTTTGCAGGTAGGCGCGCAGTAGCGGGTTCGCTTGCTGGCTGGTTACTGCTAACAAACCATTGGGTAGGTCCCCTCCGCTTTGCTCGATCCAGGCACGCAGTTCCTCGGCGCCGCTGCTGACCACGACGATCAGGGCAAAATCGCTCAACTGGTCGAGGGCCTGAAGGTCCTGCCAGGGATCGGCTTGGGAGGAAGAAAGAGTTACCCCGCGCGGGTCGCCAATGAAACTGCGCAGCGCAGCGATGCCGCCGGACAGGTAACCGAGGTTGACGTAGTCGCCTGTAGCGACCGCCGGCAGCGCCCCTAACTGATCCTGCAGTAATTTTTCGGCCAGGCTAGGCCCGGTAGGCAGCGTAGAAATGAAGACCAGCGCTGACTGCCGGTCCAGCAAATGATTCAGTACGGCGGTGGCCAGCGGCGTTATTTCGCCGAAGGTGGCCGGCTGCACTTCAAAGGCCACCAACACAGGCGCGCCGGCGGGCAACACGTCGATCAGATCATGCAGGCTTTGGACTTCGGGGAACAGACCGGAGTTAGCGTCGGGGCGCACGGCCGTCCGGCTTTGGGTCAGCAATGGAAACAGAACTGCCGCCAACAGCGCGGCACCCATGACCATATTGAGCACGCGGGTGGGCAAGGCCACGCGCCGGCTTTCATCTTCAATAGACTTGGCTTCCTCGTCTACCAGCTGCTTGAGTGCCGCGGCGTGCAGCTGCTGGTTTTGGGTGACGTCCAAGCGCGCCGAGAACACCGGCGGCTTGCCGCTCAGGCCTAGGTCCGGCTCGGCTGGTAATACGTCGCTAAGCCCGGCCAAGGGACCGCCTGTCTCGATCTCACCTGGCAATGTCTCGCCGCCCGGCAGCATCTCGCCTGAGCGAGTATCTTCCTTCGGAAATGCTCCAGGTCGAAGAGCCTGCAGCCAGCTGGGGAGTTCTCCCGGGCTTATTGGCTCTTCGTTCGTTGTAAAGGCTGGCGTATAGCCTCTGTCTTCGGGCTCTTCAATGACTGGCGTGCTAAGGGCTTCCGGCTCTGGCGTGCTTTCACCCTCGCTATCGAATTCTTCCGGCACCCATTCCACTTCTTCTTTTTCCGGCTGCGGTTCCTCGCCCTCCGGTTTGCTTACTCGATGTGGCTGCGTGTCACCAAGTGCAGGCTCTTCTGACATGGGCGCTTCTTCTATCGGCCCCTTTTCGCGGCCATACCGGCTGCGAATCTCTTGCAGCCAGCCAGGTTCTTCTTCTCCTGGTGCCTCGCTTGCCGCATCAGGTGCGGCGGCCGGTTCTGGCGCTGGCTCTGCAGGCTCTGGGCTCTCCTGGTTCTGGCGTTTACGCAGGGCCTTAAGCCAATCGGGCAGCTCTTCTTCCGGGTCTTTTGCGGAATGGTAGGACATAGCGATAGTGGCTGGATCAGCCCCCGTAAGGCCGGTCGGCCCCAATGAGAATGCGCAGGCCGGTCAGCAGAGTGCCCAGACCCACGCCGATGAGCAACCCGCGCATCGCCCCGGTGGAAAGGAAATTAGTGATATAAGGCCCAAGCGAAGTTGTGAAGATGGGCAGCTCGATGCCGAATAGCGGGCCGCTGCCGAGCAATAAAACGAAGAGTGTGACCACGAACACGATATTCATAAGATCGGTGCGCCGCTGCAACAAGCGGGCGGCGGCCAAAGTCAAAGTGACCGCCAGCACGGCCATCAGGCTGGTCTCGATGGGTATTTGGATATTGCTGAAGATCCAGGATGGGATCAGGCCCCCGCTGCCTTCCCAAAGGGTGATCCCGAAAGTGATAAGCAAGGCTATCAGGAGGACTGCACTGTAAATCGGTTTTTGTTTGTTGCGCAGCCGGTCGAAGTGGACTGCGAATAGATTGACCAGGCCGATCAATAATGCAATGGCGGCCAAGAGAACTGCCCAATTCAATATGCGCGTGCGTACATCGTCGTAGCCCGGGATGAACAAGGTGAGCAGGATGAGCAGACCGCCGGTAATAGCCACCGCGGCCGCCAACGGCGTGTGTATGCGCAGGTTCATTGCAGACCCTGGAAAAGGGGGGCCACGGCAATAATGGCCAGCAGGAGAATGATCAGCCAGCGGAACACATCTTGGGCGCGCAAGCTTGCCTGGTGCGCGGCCCCCGCGTTCATGTACGCGCCGGTGGCGTACAGTTCTTCGCCGATCAGCGGTTCCTGCGCGCTGCCGAATAACACCGCCTGCCCGTTCAAAGTATTGCTGCCTCCCAGGCTGAAGGCGTCACTGGCCTGGCTGGCTGCGGTGATCAACCCGGCCTCTTCGCCAACGCTGCCGACCAGCGCGCTGGCCAGCACGGAACGGTCCAGAATAAGCGGCATGGTTCCGGCCGCGTAAGAGAATGGCGTTAGGCCGGTCACGCGGCCTAAGCGCAGATAGTATTGGTCGGAGATATTCAGGCGTCGATAAGAATGGCGCAGCGTATCCTGGGCCAGCAGCATCAGCGTCCCATCCCCCGTTGTGGCGACCGGCGCCTGGTCGCTGTCAGCGGCGATCTCCGTTACCTGGCGCAGCAAGGTGAGCCCCGCGAAGGCCGCTGCGCTCTCCGGACCCAGCAGGCCGCCGCGCCCCAGGCTGATCTGCAGCCGTGAGCCATCTTCCACCGAGAGTTCGATGGTGCGGCGCAGCTGGCGAAAGGCTTTGATCGAGCGCAAAGCCCTGCGCGGGTTATTGACCCCGATCACCGAGAACAAAAGCAGCAGGGCCAACGCCAGCCCGATGAGCTGTTCGGCGGTGATGCTCATTGGCTTGTCTCCCTCAACGCGCGCACGAACTCGGCAGAGCCTTGAGGATCTTCGAGCATGCTGGCCAGGCGCCTTATCTGCGCCTTCGGGATCCAGGTTTCCATCAGCGGTTGGCCGATGTAGAGTCCTTGGGCGGCCAATGCTGCGAAGGCGCTACCGGACTCCAGCAATTCAGCGACCAGTCCAGCCAGCCTCCAGCGTTGGAGCTTGTGAGCCAGGGGGCGCAAGTCGTCACCCTGTAATTCTTTCTCGTCCTCGTGTTCTTTTTGGGGGGGAAGCACAGATAGATTGTATATGTGCACTATGGTAGGGTCAAGCCAAAGCAGGTTTGGCTAACAACGCAGCCTGTTTGCACGAATGATGCCAGCTGGATTAAGATACGCTTGAGATCGAATGAATACGCCGCAAGAAAACTGGACTCTTTTCCGCCCATCTCGCCGAAAAGGCGCGCTGATCCATGCGGGATTGTTGCTTGTCGCGGTCACCCTCATCATTCTTTTGTTGCTGGCCGCGGTTTCCCAGGGACCCGGTCTGCCTGTGATCCTCTTGCTTCTAAGCGCCTTCTTGCTCAGCTTGCCGGTCCCCGTTTTGCTGTATCGCCTGTATGCCCTGATGCGCTCAGGATATTGGGTGGGGCGCAATGGATTGCGCCTTAGGTGGGGTTTACGCTTCATTGACCTGCCCTTCTCCGCCGTGGTCGATGTTGCCCGAGCCGACGAATTGGAAACGCCATTGGCAATGCCGCGGGGCGCCGCCTTGGGCATCCTGATGGGCAAGCGCCAGGACGCTGATCTGGGCAACGTGGAATTCCTGGCTTCCGATCCGGCTGCGCTGGTCCTTCTGGGTACCCGCGATGGGGTCCTGGTGATTTCGCCGCAAGATCCGCTGGAGTTCGCCGCGGCCTACAAGCGCGAATCCGAGCGCGGCAGTCTGCGGCCGCTGGAGCCTTATTCCGTTTCGCCTTCGTTTGTGCTCATTGAGGTTTGGGCGCAGCCGCGCGTGCCTGCTCTACTGGGGGCGGGGGCGGCGTTGGCCCTGGGCTTACTGATCCTGGTTGGCATTGTGGCCCCCGGCCTGGACTCGGTCTCCTTGGGCTTCGGTGTCGAAGGGCAGCCCTTGGAGGCCGTGGCCGGGGTGCAACTCTTCCTGCTGCCCGCCCTGAACCTGTTCTTCTACGCAGGGAATTTCATTTTAGGCCTCATCTTATACCGGGAGGAGCAAGGCATCCGTTTCTCTTACCTGCTATGGGGGAGCAGCTTGGTATGCAGTATCCTGTTTCTGGCTGCCATTCTATTCATCCTTTGACCTCTAGCCGCCTTATACTGCCGGTTATCCACAGTTGCATGCGAGTTATCCACAGGTGCCATGTTTGAGTTAGCGCTTGGCCTGCCCGAAGGGCGGCTCTTTATCGGTCTGGGCCTGGCTGCAGCGGCGGCTTCCGCCGCATGGGGCTTGGGCGCCCTGTCGAAAAGTGGGTTGGTGGCTGCGTCCATCCTGGGCGGCCTCACCTTTGGCTTGGGCGGCCTGCCGGCCGCCATCCTATTGATCGCCTTCTTCGCCTCTTCAAGCGCGCTATCGCGGGCCTTTGCCAGCCGTAAAAAAAAGGTCGCCAGTAATTTCGCTAAGGGCAGCCGGCGCGATTGGGCCCAGGTGGCTGCCAATGGCGGGGTGGGGCTTTTGGCCCTCGGAGCGGGGGCTGCCGGGTGGCTGGCGCCCGTGGTCGCCTGGACCGCTTTCGCCGCCTCATTGGCCGCGGTGACCGCGGATACCTGGGCTACGGAACTAGGCGTGTTGAGCGCCAAGCCGCCGCGTTTGATCTCAACCGGGGCTTCTGTTCCACGTGGAACTTCTGGCGGCGTCTCGTTCCTGGGCAGCGCAGTGGCGTTGTTGGCCGCCGGCTTCATCGGCGTGCTTGCCTGGTTGCTGGTGCCCAGCGCCGCCGCTGCTGTACTGATCATTTCTCTGGCCGGCCTGCTGGGCAGCTTTTTCGACTCCTACCTGGGCGCCATGGTGCAGGCTATCTATTACTGCCCTAAGTGCAAGAAAGAAACGGAGCGCCACCCCCTGCATACTTGCGGCACCAAAACTGCCTTGCGGCGCGGCTGGGCCTGGCTGGATAACGATTGGGTGAACTTCCTTGCTTCTGCGGCGGGCGCCCTGTTGGCCTCCGGCGCAGCCACGTTTTTCCTGTGAGATAATCGCCGCGCTTTTCCAGGCCTATGACAACTTATCGCGTGCCCATGTCTTCCCCCGATCTCGGCGAGGCGGAACGCGGCGCGGTGATGGATGTGCTCGACACCCCCACGTTGAGCATGGGCAGCCAGACCGCGGGCTTCGAGGAAGCGGTGCGCGCCGCCACCGGCGCAGCGCATGCCATCGCGGTGAACTCCGGCACCAGCGGCTTGCACTTGTGCGTGCGCGCCGCCGGCATCGGGGCCGGCGACCTGGTGTTGACCTCGCCGTTTTCTTTTGTGGCTTCGAGCAACGTGCTGCTGTACGAGGACGCTGTGCCCGTCTTTGTGGATGTCGATATGGACACGGGCAATATCGATCCTTCGCGCCTGGCACAGGCTGCCGAACAACTTGCCAAGGGCGGCAAGGCCGCCAAGACTTGGCTACCGCGCAAAGGCGCGCAAGGCCAAAATGCCAAGGCCATCCTGCCGGTGGATGTTTTCGGGCAGCCAGCTGATTTCGAGGCGATCAATGCGGTGGCCGAAGTGCATGGCCTGGCGGTGATCGAGGATTCCTGCGAAGCGTTGGGCGCCACGTACAAAGGCCGGCCAGCGGGACGCCTGGGCCAGATGGGCGTCTTCGGCTTCTACCCCAACAAGCAGATCACCACGGGCGAAGGCGGCGTGATCATTACGGACGATGCTGAAGCCGCCGACTTCATGCGCGCCTTGCGCAACCAGGGCCGAGCTCCGGGGGACACCTGGCTGCAGCACACACACCTGGGCTACAACTACCGCATCACCGAACTCTCGGCGGCCTTGGGCCGCGTGCAGATCGGCCGCTTGAATGAATTGCTGGCCAAGCGCGAACAAGTGGCCGCCTGGTACAAAATGCGGCTGCAGAAGTTGGAAGAAGTAGAAACACTAAAAATTGCGGCCACCACGACGCGGGTAAGCTGGTTTGTGTATGTCGTCCGCCTCGCACCACAAGTGGACCGCGATGGCTTGATCCGTTTGCTGGATAAGGAAGGCATCCCCGCTCGCCCTTATTTTGCCCCCATCCATTTACAGCCCTATATGATGCAACGCTTTGGATATCGCCCCGGAGATTTCCCCATCGCCGAAGACCTCGGCCGGCGCGGGTTGGCGTTGCCCTTTTCCAGCGTGATGAGCGAAGAGCAGGTCGAGCTAGTTTGCAAAGAGCTTGAGCGGGTGTTGCCGAAGGCAAGAAACGAATAAGGTCTTTCCACCCCTCTCCCTTTATTAATTCCTAGTTTGTTTTTTCATCCCCAAATTCAGTGGACGGTCTAGCTGAAGTGAGGTTCTTATGATCCTTCGCGTCGTCGCGGCTGGCTTCGCCGGCCTTACTTGCTCAGGATGGCACGGGAGAGACTGCGGCCTCGCAATGATAACGGACCTTACGGTTGTTGCTCGGCGAAGTTGATCATGACCAGGTTTTCCTCGCAGCTGGCCGTTGTGTTGAAGGCGAAGGGATTCGACAGCGGCTGGCCGTCGGCCATCTTCACCGTGATCTGCAGGGTGCCATCGGAGGCGATGGGCTGGTTGGAGAGCTGGACCTCGTAGTAGGCGCCGGAACCATATTGCGTGGCCGCGCCGGTCACGCCGGTCTTGTTGATCGCCTCGCCGTTCAAAGTGCCGTTCACGACAACTTCCAGATCCGCGATGGGCACGCCATCCAGCCCGAAGACCTGCCCCGCGACGCCCATGAAGTTACAGCCCAGTTCAGGATGGAACACGGAAGCGTCGAGCGCGGCCGGGCTGCCTTCCTGAAAGCCAAAGGAACGGCCCAGCTCCTGCGCAGTGGCGGTTAAGGTCGGCTCAGGAGTTGCGGTGAAGGTTGGTGTGGAAGTGGCAGTGGCGGAAGCTGCTTCGAGGATGGGTGTGGCCGCTTGCGTTGCGGTGACTGCCGCGGGCGGGAAGGGGTTCAGCTCGCTTTGCGGATTGAGGAAAAGGAAGGCGAAAAAGGCGCCCAGGGCCAAGGCGGAAATGAGGAAGGCCAGGCTGGCGCAGTTCAAGAAAGCTGCGCCGAAGCGAGAGGGCTTCCTAGTTTTCTCTTCTTTGAAATCGAATTCATCCATCGTTCAGCTCCATCAGTTAAAGCCTTGCGAAGGTTAATGCTACGACATCAGCCTGTGCAACGCCACCCTTCGCAAGGCTTAACTAGGGCAGCAAATTCTCAATTGTAGATTGCGCTCGCTGCCCCTCCAGCCAGTCAATCAGCGCTTTCATCTGCAGCGCCAAACGGGCTTGCGGCGCCAGCGGCCGGTCCGAGTTGCGGTCCAGCACTTCGATCAAGTGGAAGCCCAAGCTGGTCTCCACCACCTGGCTGTACTGCCCAGGCTGCAGGGCGAAGGCGGCCTCTTCCACTTCCGGCTGCAGCAGGTACCCTCGCGGGAACCAACCCAGGTAGCCCAATCCCTGCGCATCGTTGTTATCGACCACCTGCTGGAAAGGCGTTCCGCCTTCCAGTTGGCCCAGCAGCCGCTCCGCCGAGAACAGATCGGTGAGCAGGATCTGACGCGCTTCCACTTGCTCGGCGGCGAGGGGCACCGCGTCAGTGATCTTGGTGCGCATCCAGCCGGCTTCGATTTCCAGCGCCAGCTCCCGGCGGAACAACTCCGCCATGTAGCCCTGCGCCGCCAGCCAGGCATCGAAGGCCGCCTGCCCGCCGGCCAGTTCGGCCGCGGCGCTCAAGCGCTGGTCGATGGTAGCCTCGTCGAGGACGAAACCCTCGGCGCGGGCGCCCTGGGCCAGCAGCTGCCGGTCGATCAGATCGTTCAGCACGATCTGTTCGATGCCTTCCGTTGCCAGAAGCGTGCCAGCCTCGGTGGCTTGCGCCGCCCGGTACTGGGCCAGGTGGATGTTATACAGATCGCTGAGGATGGCCTCTCCGTTGACCAGGGCCACAGGCGGCGCCTGGGTTGGCTCGACCACCTGGGCGGTGGGCAGACCAATTGCCGTCGAAATGGAGGTTGGCAAAGCGGGCCCACCGCAGGCGGCCAGCAGCAGCGCCAGCAGGCCCAATAAGATATTGCCACTTTTACGGGGGAGGGGGGGTCGTACCAACTTGACAACAGGGGCTGTCAAGTTGTTTTTCGTTTTGACAGGGTGGGGGGTCGATACACTTTGACAGAACATAAACGTCGAGGGCAATGGAGCGGGAGTGGGTGCAGTGCTTATCAAAAGAAAAAGCCCTTGCGGGCGGCGTTGAAATTATACAGTATCGAAACGACTTGGCGCGTCCAGGCGCTGAAATGTACACTTAGAAATGTCACACCTCCGTGAGAGACTGTGCAGATGCGA
>JBBDXR010000009.1:0-45768 GCA_040902205.1 Anaerolineales bacterium
AATATGCGACCCCCGCTCCAACTGCCGGTGTGACATTCTAAAGTGAACAGTGCAGTAGCTGGACAAGGGAGTCCTTTCACCCGTTACCCCTATTGGAGCGCCACCTTCTCCCTAAATTAGGCGTTTTGAAAGGCCTTTATTTCTCCTATCAACCCGCTACTTCACTACAGGGACGTCGATGTTTATTGTGTGGCTTTGACCATCATTGTCTAAAAACGTGGCCCAGATTTCTACACTTTCAACTCCGTTTGACGAGGATGGCCCTACACAACGTCCTGAGCCTGATAAGGACACTAATTGATAGAAATTGGAGTTGCCCCCATAAAGGATATCTCCCTTTTGGGTTAATCCACCATAGGCAACATACTCCCCCAACCATTCAGCAACGACATCGATTAAATCCCCGTTTTCACTGATAACTAAACCCCAGATCTGGATATCGGATATTGAGGAGATCCCCGAATTCGAGAGTTCAGCAAAAAACCGATGTTGGGGGAAAGAGGTCTGCCCATACGTACCTGATCCGTGAACATACAAATGCGGAGGCTCAAATGCTTGGTTTTCCTGATTACCCTTTCGGTTTTGCCTCCACTCATCAAAAATAACCCAGATCTGCGAAACGGTATTATCCGCACCTGATAGAACATACCCTGATCTGTTACCATTGGGAAAACCCAGAGTTGTAGAAAACGGTGCTAGTTGCCACTCAATGGAATCCCGATCCAATTCAAACCCATCCTGTGAAAGAAATACAATAGTCGAGTGTACATCCCCGTACTCAATTATTGAATTGTTAGCTAAAGATAGAGCAAAAAGGTAGTTTTCAACAAGTATTTCAGAATAAACATTTTCTCGGCACTGAAGGAGATAAGTATCTCCAATTCCAACCCCTTCTGGGATATTATAAATTCGTATTTCTACTCCATTAGCCACCCGGCTATAGTCCGGAGTATCGCTAAGCACAGGTCTGACAACTTGACTGTTATTATCTGTCGGAACCAGATTCGCTGTATTTATTACCTGTTGCAGTTTCGCAATTTCCACTGGGTTAATCAATTGGCTTATTTCTTTCTTAACCTCTGTTCCTTTTGCATCTTTAAGCCGCACCCAAACCCGCAGGAGGTAATTGCCAACGGGAGTGTAAAGCTGACAATCTGCGTAATCCGATTGGCAGAAACCACTAAATAATGGAATTGTGACAGTCCCAATTCCATTAATTGTGATTGCCCGACTCAATTCACCAGATTGCAGGGGAACTACTATCCGCCCTTGCTGGTTTAGCAAAAGCCCTTGAGCCGAGAGCAAATCTAATGGCCGTTGCATTCCATTATTGACATCCAAATTTAGCAGAATTTGGTCACCAGTATATGAGAGTGACTGCTGAATCGAAATTGAATCAGAATTCGTCTGTGAGATTTCCTGTCTATGAGCATCAAGAAATCGTATTTGGATGACCCTCTCGTCATTAAAAAACCTAAAACCATGGGGAGGGAAAATCAAATTGGATCCTTGGGTCGTTTCAAATTTGAAATGATATTGCTTAGTAACATGTTCAGTAGAGTCAATTAATTTAACTTCTACTACTCCTGAGTAAGAAAAGTCGGTCACATTTTGGTTTACTATCAAAAGCGGTTCAAATATTTTTAACCCATATGTCTCAGCGCGCTCTTCACTTCCATCAAATGATAGATAGGCTTCGTCAACACTAAACCCGGAGGGCAGGCCATATATTTCTAGGGAATACTCGTTGACAGTGAACACGTAATCCGGTTTTTCTTTAAGCCCACTGACGGGCGCTCCGCTACCTTTAGTAAATTTCTCGCAGGTTTTCGAATATGGAATATCCGGACCTATATATTTTCCCCACTCTTGCAGGCTCATATTTCTCCCTGCAATTTCACATGCTGCCAAAAATGCGCTTTTGGAATCATAATTCCATATGTAAACCGTTCCCCACTGATCACTATAGGACAAGATACTTGAATTCATATTAAAATCTGGGAAAAGCAGATAAGTGTTGCTGATAGAAATTTCGCCAATTTTCGAAGCTGTCGACGTTTCCCATAGAAAAGCGGACGAACGCTCGCAGTTATCAGCTGAATTCTGATCGCAAAAGGCTAAAACCATCAAGTCACCATCATGACTTAACACCAGCGGTGGCGTGAAAGAAGTGGCTTTAAAATCGGTTGTTTTGCTAATCTGGAACCGCAGAGGCAAATCCCATACACCCACACCTAATTCGCCTTCGCCAAATGATATGAAACTAGCAATCCGGGTAGCATTATCATTTACATCCCATATCCCTTGTGTTGGCACTAATCCGGCTATTGCGAGCAAGTTTTCAACCTGGTCTCCCTCTGCAGTTATTTTTATAGCTTTGATTGACCCCAACGGATCCGTGATTACAAACTCATTATCGGAGATGAACTTAAGGTTATTGAAGCTAGCCCCCCCACCGATGTCATATTCCCCCTTGAGTTCTAGGTTTGGAACGCTGAAGAGAGATGCTCTCCCTGTTCCGGAAATATCTCCAACGCCTAGCCAAGAATTGTTTGGACTGAACTCCAAGGAAAAGGCCCTCGCTGGATAGCTAATCGGCCCTGAAACCAATTCCCACGTTTTCGTATCCCACAAGTAAAGTCCATGCTCGCCAATAGAAGCTAAATACCTGTCGTCATGGCTGAAGGCAATCGCATAAGCCGTGTCATTCTCAGGTAGAGATGCCAATAAGTCATGTTTATTAGAATCCCAAATCCTAACTTGCGCCCCCCATGATGTTGCAGTTGCGTAGATTTGTCCACTAGATGACCATCGTAAGATGGCGGGTTGAGGCTCTAGTTCAGGATATGGGCGAATAGTATCGCCCATCCGATGTTTTTCAGCAAGGTCATAAACAACAATCGAATCGGTAGCCAATGTCACCATTTTGGCATTTTTTGAGATCTGTGTCCAATACCCGGCACTCGAAATTCGAACCTGTATTTGATTTTCTACTTCTTCTAAACTAATCGGATCATAAATCCGCAATCCTGTTCCATTTGCAACAATAAGTGTTTTGCTCATGCTATCGTAAAAAGGATAGGGACCATGAGTCGGGCCGTTAACAATCCGTGAGTTAAGGATTTGCCCTGTCTCAATGTCCCACGACGCGATTTGGTGATTTGTGTCAACATCTACTAGATTCAGACGAGGTGATATCCCGATCGAAAACAGAGTCCGGTCATCATCCGAGAAATCTATGCCAACAAGAATCATGTCATTGCTAAATCTGCCAGTTTCCGTCCATTGATCGGTCTCCCAAGTTACCAATTCACCCGCGGCAAGAGCCAATTTCCGACCATCGTTGCTGAATTTGAGCGAATAGATACTACCCGAATGCCCGCTGACCAATTCTAGAGTTTCTTTCTTAGTCTTAAGATCCAGCAAGGCAACCTTCTCATCTCCGCCCACCGCCAAAAGCTTACTCTGTGGGTCTATTGACATAGCCTGTAGCCCACGATTAAAGATCGAAAGCCAGCTTTGTGTATTGGCATCTAGATCCCAGATCAACAAGTCCGGTTTATTTGGGTCTTGATTGCTGCCTCTATGGGATCCGGCAATTAGGTAGCTGTTATCTGGACTAAAAAGTAACATCCGCGGGTCAAATGTTTCTGCCTGGAAGAAAAATAATTGATCGCCCGTTTCTGTATCCCACACATAAATTTGGTTAGCCGCTCCTATCGCTCCGGCGATCAACTTTCCGTCTGGGCTAATGGCTACACCTGAATATACATATGAATAATCATCCCCATTTATGAATCTAAGTACACGCGGTTCGACCTCAAGAACCTGGCTTAAGGCAAGCTCAGCTTCAGGAGTATCCTCAAAGCTGTAAGCTTGTGCCGCCAGCAAAGCGGCCAATTGGTAATTATCGGGTACTAGCTCTTTGGCTTGAGAGGATAACTGAAACGACAAACCCTGGATTCTTCTTGCTATTGCTATATTTCGCTGTACGTAAGCAGTAACAGCCAGAATAGATATTACAATAGTTAACCCAATTACGATCAATAGGTTTCGTCCCTGAATTCGCTTCTCATTTTCGCGACTTTTGCGGATGAACCTAAGATGATCCGAGGTGATTTCGGGTTCGGCGAGTTGTTCCTGCTTAATAAGGTCTTGGAGGTCGTCTGTTTCTTTGATCTCGTTATTACTAAGCAATAATTCCGCTTTCTCAAAACCGTTTATCCATTTTTCGAAGTAAGTAACCAATCGTGCATGCATCTCCTTAATTTCAAAGTAATTCTTAATATCCTTCTTGAGTACAGCCAGATTCTTTCTAAAACCCTGTGGGTCAGTTAAATCGATATATCTTCTTTTATCCAGAAAACTCAGGTTCTTTTCTGCGTCACGCAGCACCTTACTTTGAGCATGGACTCTATCCTCAGGCCGTCTAATCCGGCGGTTAATCTCTTTTAATCGCTGCCTTGTGTATATGTTTGGGTTGTTTCCAGATAATTTTTCTACGAGGACGCCTATGATCTTCTTTTTGTTTTGACGCGCTAATGCTAGTTCCCAATTGGCATAATAACTGAACAACGATGCATCTGAAATCAAAAAAAGGAAGTTATTACTTGAGGCAATTGACCTCCGGATTTTTTCCTCTAAATGTTCCCGCGGATAAATACCGGTTTTATCCCGCCAGACACTGAAACCACTTTGCTCCAACCTTTTTTGGATTCTCTCCGCACTAGCATTATTTGCCCATGCGTAAGATATAAATACGTCTAGGACAGGTACCGATCTATTATTTGCCATCATCACCACCCATTCTCCTGGTTTTCTCCGAGAATAATCTTATAGATATCTGCAACCTCAGCACTCGCTAAAGCTGCAGGTATAGCACTTCTTGCAGCCTTCCTCGTTCACCAGTGTGGCGTGGCCGCACTCGGGGCACAGCTCGCCTTTGACCCCGGCGACGGGTTGCACCACTGGTTGCTCAACGGCGGCCTTGCTCACCTGCTCCACCCCCCGCGTGCCCGGCGCATGATGTTTGCCGTTGGGAGCTTTGGCTTTTGCGTCGGCCACGGCTTCGGTGTCCTGCAGGTATTCGTCGATCACTTTCGAAACGCCATCAGGCAGCGAGCGCACGCGCTTGGGCCCGAGGCCGAGCTGGCGGTCGCCACCCAGGCCGGCGAGCTGATTGCGAATCTCGATGAGCCGCTGGCGCGGCGCGATGGGCGAAGCCAGGCGCAGGATGTAGGAGATCAGGCGGCCGATGGCTTCGGAGACGGCGGCGGTTTCGGAGCCGGCCTTGGCGCTGGTGATGAAGGCCTCGAAGGGCTGGTCGTCGCCGTTCTGGTTGATGGTGACGAAGGCCGTGCCCAGCGGAGTCTCGATCTTATAGGTGGAGCCGTGCAGGACGCCAGAGCGCGGTTTGCGGCTCTCGTTCCACATAGAATGGCCTTCAGGCAGCACCTGAGCCTCTACGGGGGTCTGGGAGGCCGCTGGCGCCTTGGATTTGGCTGTGGCGTGCGTCTCCAAGACCACTTTGTCACGCGAACCGGTGACGTAGACGGTGATGCCCTTGGCGCCCAGTTCCCAGGCCAGCATATAGGCCGTGGCCACGTCTTCCTCGGTGGCCTCGGCCGGAAAGTTTACCGTCTTGGATAGGCTGTTGTCCACGAAGGCCTGCAGGGCGCCCTGCATGCGCACGTGCTCTTCGGCGGTGATATCCGCGGAGACAACGAAGGTGTTGCGGATGGACTCGGGCAGCTCCTTCACATTCTGGCAGCTGCCTTCGGCGACGACTTGCGTTACGATCTTTTCGCGGGTCTTGGCGTCCAAGCCGCTGGCTTCCAGTGCCCGTTCGAACATGGGGCTGGTGTAAGTGAGCGTCAGATCCTTGCCCTGATCGTTGACATGGCGTAAATAAGCGAGCGCGAAGACCGGCTCGCAGCCGTAGCCTTCGCAACCGGAGACGGTGGCGATGGTGCCGGTGGGCGCGATGGTGGTCTGGCAGGCGTTGCGGATGCCGTGGGCGTGGATGCCGGTGACAATCTCCGACCAATCCAGCGCCGGGCGGCCATACTCGCGCTGATAGCCGCGCAGCGGCGTGGGTGGTTGCCAGGTGAGATTCTCGGGGTCGTAGATGCTGCCCTTGATGGCGGTGAAAGCGCCGCGTTCTTTGGCGAGCTGGATGCTGGTGCGCATGGAGTGGTAACGCACGAACTCCATCACCTGTGCGCCGAACTCCTGCGCTTCCTCGGAGCCGTAGCGGATGCCGACGTGGTAGAGCAGATCGGCCAGCGCCATGATGCCCAGGCCGATGCGCCGCGCCCGGTAGGCGGCCTCCTTCAATTGCGGCACGTGCGGAACGTAGGCGTTCTCTTCGACGACGTCGTCGAGGAAGCGCGTGGAAAGCTCGGTGGTTTGGCGCAACTTCTCCCAATCAACGGAAGCACCGGGGCCGAAATGCTGGGCGAGATTGATGGAGCCCAGGCAGCAATTCTCGTAGGGGCCGAGCCATTGCTCGCCGCAGGGGTTGGTGGCCTCGAGCGGGTACAGGTGCGGCACGGGGTTGCTGCGGTTGGCCGCGTCGAGGAACAGGCAGCCCGGCTCGCCGTTGTGATGCGCCTGGCGCACGATCTTGGCGAAAAGCTCGCGGGCCTTCACCGTCTTATGGATTTTGATGGCGATGCCGGCGGCTTCCGCCTGCTCCAGCGTGCCGTCGAAGCCCTTGCTCTTGGCGTCGGTCACATCCACGAAGCGCAGCTGCCAGTCGGCGTCGTCGCGCACGGCGCGCATGAAGGCATCGGTGATGCCCACAGAAATATTGAAATTCGTAATGGCGTTCTCGTCGATCTTGCAGGTGATGAATTCTTCGACGTCGGGATGGTCGCAGCGCAGCACGGCCATATTGGCGCCGCGGCGCGTGCCGCCCTGGGCGATCTCGCCGAAGGCTTCGTCGTAGACGCGCAGGAAACCGACGGGGCCGGTGGCACGCCCCGCAGAGGTTTTGACGTGGGAGTTCTTAGGGCGCAGACGCGAAAAGGCGAAGCCGTTGCCGCCGCCGGTCTGCTGGATGAGAGCCGCATCCCGCAAGGTCTGGAAGATGCCGGAGGAAGCGCGGCCCATGTCGTCGCTGATGGGCAGCACGAAGCAGGCGGCCAATTGGCCGATGGGCGTGCCGGCGCCGGTGAAGGTGGGAGAGTTGGGCGTGAAGAGCTGGCCGCCAAGCATGGCGTAGAAGGCCTCGGCGGTTCTGGCGGCATCGCCGCCCCAATTGGCTTCAACCTTGCCGACGTGGTAAGCCACGCGCCAATAGGTCTGCTCGACGGTCTCGATGGGCTGGCCATCCTGGCCGCGACGCATGTAGCGGCGCTGGAATACCTGCAGGGCGTTCTCGCTCAGCTTGACCTTGGCAAGGCGCTTGGGCAGCGCCGGGGTCGGTAACAGGCCGGATTTGGTAGCTTGGCGGGTGTCAGCTTCTTTCAGCATTACGGCTCTCCTATGTCCAGACAACTTTCGTCGGCGATATAGACACAAAAGCCCTGTGTGCGGGGGCGGGAACCCCCGAACACAGGGCCCATAGCTTAGCTTGCAGCGATCAGACTATCTACTTCCTTCCGAATGGTCTTGAGGTCGTTAATCCCCAGATACACCAGGGCAAAACGGATGTAGGCGATCTCGTTTAGTTCCTTGAGGCCGGCCAGCACCATATCGCCGATCACGCGGGAGGGTACTTCGGGCTTCTCCATTTGCGTCAGCGCGGCTTCGATCTGGCCCACCAGGTGGTCGATCTTGGTGGCCGAAACGGGCAGCTTAACGCAAGCCAACTGGACGCTACGCGCCAGTTTTTCGTGGTCGAACTCCTCGCGGCTGCCGTCTTTCTTGATGATGAGCGGCGCGGCTAACACGGGGCGCTCATACGTGCTGTAGCGCTTGCCGCAGTTCTTGCATTCGCGCCGCCGCCGGATGCCGCCCCGCGCATCATGCGTCGTGTCGATTACCTTGCTACCTTCCTGGTCTGGATCCTTACAATGCGGGCACTGCATGCTGTGTTTCCTAGCTCGAGCGTTCTCCCCACATATGGGGTCGGGCTGCTCAAAAGCCCTATATTTTGGGTGAAAAGGTTCGCCATTCTAGCACGCAGGTTTTAAGCGCGCAAGTACTTTGTGCAGTAATTAAGTCCTTTTCGCAATTTATTAAGGTGAGCGTGGAGAAATCGTGGCTTATGGTGAACGTTTTCGAGTCCGCGACACATATCCCGCGCTCTGCTGGCATTTGACCCTAGCTCACCAAGCCGCTCGGGCTATGCTTTGAGGTGGTAGCCAACCCCCCAAACTCAACGGAGATCTGCATGGCCAAATGGGCATCGCTGGATAAAGAACACACCGTGGCTCGCCCCGGATTCAATCGCTGGCTGGTTCCACCGGCAGCGCTGGCCATCCATCTCTCGATCGGCATGGCCTACGGATTCTCGGTATTTTGGCTGCCGCTGTCCAAAGCCATCGGGGTGTCCACACCTGTCGCCTGTCCGGCAGACATGAGCTTTTTAGCCAAGGTGTTCACGACTACCTGCGACTGGCCTATTTCCATGCTGGGCTGGATGTTCACCCTATTCTTCGTCTTCCTGGGGAGTTCGGCTGCGGTGTTCGGCAGTTGGGTGGAACGCTCCGGGCCGCGCAAGGCTGGGATCGCCGCAGCCTTTTGCTGGAGCGGCGGGTTGGTTATCTCGGCAATCGGCGTCCTCACGCATCAGATCTGGATGCTATGGCTGGGCTCCGGTGTGATCGGCGGCATTGGGCTGGGGCTGGGCTATATCTCGCCGGTATCCACGCTGATCAAGTGGTTCCCTGACCGGCGCGGCATGGCCACGGGCATGGCCATCATGGGCTTTGGCGGCGGCGCCATGATCGGCGCCCCGCTGGCAGACGGCCTGATGCGCTTCTTCGCCTCGCCCGCAGGTGTCGGCGTCTGGCAAACTTTCCTGGTTCTGGCTGCGATCTACTTCGTGTTCATGCTCGGCGGCGCATTCGGATACCGCGTGCCGCCCGCAGACTGGAAACCCGCGGGCTGGACGCCGCCAGCCGCCAACGGGAATAGCATGATCACAAGGGAAAACGTGGAAGTGAGCCAGGCTGTGAAGACGCCGCAATTCTGGCTGATCTGGGGAGTGCTGTGCCTCAATGTGTCCGCCGGCATTGGCCTGATCGGCATGGCCTCGCCCCTGCTCCAGGAGGTCTTCGGCGGCCAACTGCTGAGCCTCACCGCGGCCTTCAACGATTTGGACCTGGCGCAGAAGGCGCAGATCGCCGCCATAGCAGCCGGGTTCACCGGCCTGCTATCGCTGTTCAATATCGGCGGGCGTTTCGCCTGGGCTTCGCTTTCAGATTACATCGGCCGGAAAGCAACGTATGCCGTGTTCTTTCTTCTCGGGATCGTCCTCTATGCGTCGCTGCCGCTGGTGGCCCAAGCGGGCAACCTGATCCTGTTCGTCGGCGCCTTCTGCATCATCATCTCGATGTACGGCGGGGGTTTCGCCACCATCCCAGCCTATCTAGCGGACATGTTCGGCACCAGGATGGTGAGCGCCATCCATGGGCGCCTGCTCACCGCCTGGTCTACTGCAGGTGTGCTAGGGCCGGTGCTAGTCAATTACATCCGCGAATATCAGTTGGGAGCCGGGGTGCCGCCGGCGCAAGCCTACAACGTAACCATGTACATTTTGGCGGGGCTATTAGGGCTGGGTTTTATCTGCAATCTGCTGGTAAGGCCGGTGGCGCAGAAGCATTTCATCAAAGAGGATGAACCGGCAAAGGAACACCCGAAGGCGGAGCATCAGCAGGCACAACAGCCAACCAGCGTGCCTGCTGCGCAGGGCAGCCGCGGGTTCAGCAAGGTGGGCTTGGCGGCGGCCTGGGCCGCGGTTGGCATCCCGCTGGCCTTCGGCCTGTGGACCACGGTGCAGCAAGCGGCCGTGCTTTTCAAATAAGCGGCAGCAAAGAATCGAGCTACATCAAAAACGATAGGTGCAGGACGAGTCCGCACGGAAGCCTTCGTCATAGGGATTCCTCACTAGTTGCCTCCGCCCATCCGTTCGGAATGACATAGCGAAACGAAAGAACGACCCGCAAAATGCGGGTCGTTCTACTCCCACCGGGCCCGAGGAGGAGGGCGGGCCCTTACCAAGGCGGGTGAATACCCGCCTTGCTTTAGCTACTTCCCTACCCGCTTGCGCAGGAAGGTCGGGATATCCAGATCCTTGGTATCGAAGACCGCCGGCTGCAATTCTTCTTCGCGCGGCTGGCCGGCAACCTGAATGCCAGCCTGGTCCTGCACCTGCGTGTTTACCCGCGGGTTGGTGCGCAGCATGCGCCGCGGCATACCCTTGCGGTCGAAGCCGGTGGCGATGACCGTAATGCGGATCTTGTCTTCCATCTCCGGGTCGATCACGGCGCCGAAGATCAGGTTCACGTCGGGGTGCGCGGTCTCTTTGATGATGGCCGCGGCCGTGTTGACCTCGAACAGCGAGAGGTCCGGACCGCCGGTCACGTTGAACAGGATGCCGCGGGCGCCATCGATGGTGATATCCAGCAGGCTGCTGGTGATGGCCGCCTGGGCGGCCAGTTCGGCGCGGTTCTCGCCGGAGGCTTCGCCCAAGGCCATCAGGGCAGCGCCGCCTTCAGACATGATGGTGCGCACGTCGGCGAAGTCCAGGTTGATCAGGCCGGGCACGGTGATGAGCTCCGAAATGCCCTGGATGCCCTGGCGCAGCACGTCATCGGCCACGCGGAAGGCATCCGTCAGGCTGGAGCGGCGTTCCACTACCTGCAGCAAACGATCGTTGGGGATCACGATAAGCGTGTCAACGTGATCTTTGAGTTTGGCGATGCCGGCTTCGGCGTTCTGGTTGCGCCGCGCGCCCTCAAAGGAGAACGGCCGCGTGACCACGCCGATGGACAGCGCCTTCACTTCGCGGGCGATCTGCGAAACGATGGGCGCCGCGCCGGTGCCCGTGCCGCCGCCGATGCCGGCGGTGACGAAGACCATATCGGCCCCGCGCATCACTTCGTACAGCTCTTCGGCGGATTCCTCGGCGGCCTTGCGGCCGATCTCCGGGTCGCCGCCCGAGCCCATGCCGCGGGTCAGCTTATCGCCGATGCGCACTTTGACCGGCGCGTGGGACAGCAGCAAGGCCTGGCCGTCGGTATTGACCGCCACGAACTCGATGCCGGGCATGCCCTGCTCGATCATGCGGTTGATGGCGTTGCAGCCTCCGCCGCCCACGCCCACCACCTTGATGCGGGCAAATGATTCCACTTGGTTTTTCGACTTCATTGCTTCCTCCATGTTGTATTCTTCGAGTTTAGGGTCGGATGTTCAAGGTTGCAGTGCCTCCAACCTTAAAATTCCTATCCAACCATTGCTCTTAAGGTAAGAACCTCCCGGCGATCTCCTTCAACTTCTGCCAATCGAAGCCGGTCTTCGCGTGGCCGTTTTGGGATTCTTTCTGGGGCACGACTTCGCTCATCATCACGGCCCAGCGCAGCAAACCCACGCTAGTGGCAAAGGCCGGGGACTGCAGCTTGTCAACCATCCCGGTGAGCTTCTCCGGCTTGCCTATGCGCACTGGCATGCCCATCACGCGGCTGGCCAATTCGGACATGCCGCGCAACGTGCTGGCCCCGCCGGTGAGTACCAAGCCGGCCGGCAGCAAGCCGTCGTAGCCGGAGCGCTTGATCTCTTGCTGCATCAAGTTGAAGATCTCCTCGACGCGGGCCTCGATGATCTCGGCCATTTCGTGTCGGTTGATCTCGATTTGTTTTTCATCGCCGAAAGCCTTGACCGCGAAGGTCTCGCCGGCTTCGACTTCGGCGGGAACGCAGTGCCCATAGCGGATCTTGATGTCCTCGGCCTGGGAGAAGGGAATGCGCAGGCCATGCGCGATATCGGACGTAATGTGATTGCCGCCCACCGAAAGCACCATCGTGTGCCAGACCTCGCCCTCGATCAGGATGGCCATATCGGTGGTGCCGCCGCCGATATCGCAAACCACAACGCCCATATCGCGTTCGGTGGGCGTGAGGACGGCTTCGGCTGAAGCCAGCGGATTGAGCACGAACTGGCTCACGGCCACGTTCGATTCGGCCACACATTGGCGCAGGTTCTCGACGGTGGAAGCTGCGGCGGTGATGATGTGCGCCTCGACCTCCAGGCGGTAACCGTGCATGCCCACCGGAATGGCGATGCCTTCCTGGCCATCCACGTTGAAATTGCGCTGGATGACATGGATGACTTCGCGATTGTGCGGTACGGGTACGGCGCGGGCTACCTCGATGGCGCGGGTCACATCCTGATGCGAGATGACGTGCCCGGCAATACCGACCGCGCCGCGATTGTTCTGCGATTGGATATGCGAACCGGCCACGCTAACCAGCGCCGAGGTGATCTCCAGCCCGGAACTGCGCTCGGCCTTGTCGATGGAATGGCCGATGGCGCGCGTGGCGGCGTTGATGTCCACCACGGTGCCTTTGCGCACACCCTGCGAAGGCTCGATGCCGACACCCAGGACGCGCACGCGCCCGTCTTGCTCGACGCGAGCCACGACGGTGCACACCTTGGTGGTGCCGATATCAATGCCGACGACAATAGGAGAGCTCATGGCTTAATAATCCATCCGGTAGTATGGCGCATGCAATTGCGCCACGCTAATCAAAGTTGGCGTCAAATTGCGGGCCGCCAGTTCGGTCAAAATGGAGCGATACACCGCCATGCGTTGCACGATGTCGGCGCCATCATGGCCGAAGTAAGCCTGCCAGCCGCCGGGATCCTGCCAACCGAAGCCCAAAGTCGGATCGTAAATCAGCGGCGCGCCTTGCGGCGCGATCTGCGCCAGGGTCTGGATGGCAGAGACCATCTCGGGCCGGATGAGTTGATGTCGGCCGTACTGATCTTCCTTCAAGGTCGGCGGGGCTTCCGACGCGGTCACCTGGACCAGGCCGGCCCCATCGCCCTGCGGCGAGAAGGCCACACCTGCGGCATCCACCCACACGGTGACTCCAGCCTGCTCCCAGGAAAGGACGGGCTGGCGTTCGACTACACGCACGATAACTTTGGCCGGGAAGCCGGCGCTCACTGACACCTTTTCCAATTCGGGGAATTGTCCGCGCAGAACCGAAAGCAATTCATCCGGCTGAACGCTGAATATCGATGAGCCTGTGATTCGCAGGGCCATGTTGATCGCGTTGGCATCCAGGCGATTGGCGCCGATTAGTTCCACGGAAGCGACAGCGAATGCGCCCGCAGTGGCCATGAAATAGAGGAGGACGGCGCATACGGCCACCGCAAGGCCGGAGATGGCTTGCCAACCTACATGGACGGAAGGAAGGACGGGCAGGCGCAATTCAGCGCCGGCGTCGGCCAGCTTCAGGTAACGGCGGCGGCGCGGTTCCCGGCCGCTCTCGGCCGCCAGGCGGCGCTCGATCACGGGGTTGCGCGCCACCATGCGCGCCTGGGGCGCCTGGGGCTCTTCGGAGCGGCTGACAATGGAGCCGCCCGCGCGGCGCTGCAGACGGCGAGCGCGCACTTGGTCGGCGCGGCGCAAGGTGCCTTCTCCGCTGGACATGCTAGCCTCCCCTCGTGTAGTCAAAGCTTTGCGTCTGGCGTTGGGCGCGACGCTCAAGGGCCAGTTCGATCAGGCGATCCACTAATTCCTCACCGGGGATGCCGCTGGCCTTCCACAATTGCGGATACATGCTGATCTGCGTGAAGCCGGGGATGGTATTCAATTCGTTCAGGAAGACCTCACCGCTGTCCTTGTCCAGGAAGAAATCCACGCGCGCCATGCCGGAAATATCGGTGGCCATGTAAGCTTTGACTGCCAACGCGCGGATGCGCTCGGCGGTCTCGGCAGGGATCTCGGCGGGCACGTGGGTCTTGGAGCGGTCGTCGTGGTACTTAGCCTCGTAGCTGTAGAACTCGGCTTCGGGAACGACTTCGCCGCAGACCGAAGCTTGCGGATCGTCATTGCCAAGCACAGCCACTTCGATCTCGCGCACGTTGTGCCCCTTCTGCACGAGGATGCGGCGATCGTATTGCGCAGCGTACATCAGGCTCTCCACCAGGTCGGAGCGGTTGTGGGCTTTGCTGATGCCCACCGAGGAGCCCAGATTGGCGGGCTTAATGAATAGCGGATAGGTGCCCACGCTCTCGGCTATGCGCAGCGCGGTATCCATATCCGCCTCAAGCTCGCTGCGCAGGATGAGGGCTGTCTGCACAATAGGGATCTCGTTGGCGCGCATCACGTCTGCGAAGAGCGCCTTATCCATGCCAACGGCCGAACCGAGCACGCCCGCGCCGACGTAGGCCACGCCGGCCATCTCCAGCAGGCCTTGCAGAGTACCGTCTTCGCCGAAGGTGCCATGCAGCACCGGGAAGACGACGTTTACATCGATCAAGGCTTCGAAGATCACGCGCTCGTTCTTCATTTCAATGCGCTTCAATCCCGGCCGCGTGGGGTCGGGCAATAAGGTGGCCGATTGCAGGTCGCCAAAGCGCTCGGCTTCCAGGGCGGGCAAAACGTCCTGCCCCACCCACCAGGCGCCGTTCTTGCTGATGCCGATCTGCGTAACGGCGTATTTGGCTGGCTTGAGCATGGACAGCACGAACTTGGCCGACATGAGCGAGACGGCATGCTCGCCCGAACGACCGCCGAATACCACTGCCACGCTTACCTTCTCCTTTGCCATCACCATTCACCGACCAGACCGATCTCCAATTCCAATTCGACGCCGGACTGTTCGCGGACAGCCTGGCGTGCTGCATCAATAAGTGCCTTAACGTCAGCAGCCCGCGCGTCTCCCAGGTTGAGGAAGAAGTTGGCGTGTAATGGGCTGATCTGCGCATTGCCAATTCGTTTTCCTTTCAATCCGGCCGCCTCAATCAGGCGACCTGCACTTTCACCGGGCGGGTTCTTGAACATGGAACCCATACTGGCCCCTGGCGGCTGGGTGAGCCGCCGGTAAGCCACGAAGGTATCCATCTGCGCCCGGATCTCCTTGGCCGGTTTGCGGCTCAGCTTGAGCCGGGCTCCCAGCACCACGGCCTCGGCTACTTGGCCTTTCAGCCAACTGTTGCGGTACTCGTAGGCCAGGTCGGCAGGCGACCGGTCCTGCTTGCCTTCCGTATGATGCAAGATTTCTGCCACTTCCAGGACCTGGGAGAGGTCGCCGCCGTGCGCCCCAGCGTTGCCCACCACAGCCCCACCCAAGGTTCCGGGTATGCCGGCTGCCCATTCGAGGCCACTCAGGCCTTTGGCGGCCGCCTGGCGGGCTATGGATCCGAAACCTGCGCCGGATTCCGCCCAAACCGACGGGGTTTCGCCCTCGTCGAAGCGTACCTGGCTGGCCTGGTTTAGGATCACTACCTCATGCACCCCGGCTTCGCTGACCAGCATGTTTGAGCCGCCGCCCAGCACGATGAAGGGCAGCTCCAGGTCCCACAGGGTGCGGGCGGCCTCGGCCAGCTCGGCGGCGCTGCGCACGTTGAGCAGCGCGTCGGCCTTGCCGCCGATGCGCGCCGAGGTGTAGCGCGCCAGCGCCTGATCCTCGCGCAGGCGCTCGCCGAAGGCGGCGCGCAACGCATCCAGGGGGAGCACAGGTGCAGCCACGATCATCAGATCTTCTTCACCCGGCGCACGATGCGGGTCAGCACTTCGCGAGTGGCCTCTTCTTTGCTAAGGTGAGTGCCCGGTTTGCGCGTGCGCGAGGCCACGGTGGATCCTTCTTCAACCCCCGACTTCTGGTGCGCCACAACAAAAGGCGTGAGGATGAAAGTCTTTTCCTGTTGCTTAAGCATGGGCCTGCTCCTTCTGCTTCAAATCTCGGAATAAGAGCTCGCTGATCTGGATGGCATCACCAGCGGACATCACCAACAACAGGTCGCCGGGTTTCAGTTCGGTCCCCAGCATCTTGCGCGTTTCTTCCAAACTACCGGAAAAACGAAGATCGGGATGCTTGATGCTTTGCGCCATCTTCTGCATGTCGAAGGCAGCCGGCTTTTGCTCGCGGGCGGCGTACACATCCGTCACCATCACGAGATCGGCGTCGTGAAAAGCGGTCACGAAATCCACCTGCAGCGTCGCAGTGCGGCTGTAGGTGTGCGGCTGCCACACGGCAATAATCCGGCGCTTGGGATAACGGGCGCGAGCCGCCGCCAGGGTCGAGTGGATCTCCGTCGGATGATGGGCGTAATCGTCCACAAATAGCACCCCGTTCGCCTCGCCACGTTCCTCGAAGCGGCGCGCCGTGCCGCGAAAATCACTTAGCGCCATGGCCGCCTCGGGCACTGAGAACTGCAGCAGGTCGGCGACGGCCAACGCCGCCAGCGCATTTAGCGCATTGTGCTTCCCGGGTACTTGCAGTTGAACCAAGGTGTTCATGGCCATGAAGGAGGCGCCTGAATCCTCACGCAGCTCCAGGTTGGCCATCGAATAATCACCTGACTGGCCCGACGTGTAAGTGAGAGTCCGCTTGCCCGCTTTCTTCGCATACGCCAGCAACTCACCTGCCCCCGGGTCATCGCTGCAGGCCAGCAAAGTCCCGTCAGGCTGCAGGCGATCCACGAAGCGCTCGAAGGCTTTCTGGAAATCGCGCGGCTCGGGGAACAGGTCCGGGTGGTCGTGCTCTACATTGGTCACTACGGCGATGGAAGGAACCAGGCCCAGGAACATATGGTCGTACTCATCGGCCTCGATCACGAACAAGCGCCCTGCCCCTGCTGCGGCGTTAGCGCCCAGGTTGGCGGCCACGCTGCCGATGATGTAGCCGGGTTTCTGGTTCAGCGCGGTCAGCATCCAGGCGATCATGGCGGTGGTCGTGGTCTTGCCATGCGAGCCGGCCACAGCGATCACTTTCTGATCGGCGAGCAATTCGCCGAGAACTTCCGAGCGCTTGAGCACCGGGATGCCCTTCTTGCGAGCGGCCTGCACTTCCACGTTGTCGTCCGTCACCGCGGAAGAACGGATGACGCGCACGGCGCCGTTCACGTTGCTCGCCGCGTGCCCTACGTGCACTACCGCTCCCGCGGTGCGCAAGGACTGCATCATCGGCGAATCCTCGCGATCCGAGCCGCTCACGGCTTCGCCGCGCTCCAACAGGACGCGGGCGATGGCCGAAAGGCCCGTACCGCCGATGCCGACGAAGTGCGTGCTGCCCTTCATATGACGACCACCATGACGAAGGTGAAGGCCACGGCCACGGCGAAATAGATAGCGGGCACGCCTAACCAGGCGGGCGGCATGTAGGCCAGCAAGCCGAGCAGATCCTGGCCTGGAACGCTTACCCAATCGAAGGGGTAATTGAACTGGTGCAGGTAATAGAGCAGCGAGCCAAAGATGAAGTAGCCGTTGATTGCGCCGACCAATAAACCGAGCATCGAATCCTGCAGGCGCTCGCGGATCACGGACTCGGAGATGCGGCGGATCTTCGGGCTCTGGTAGCCGACAAAGGCGAACAAGATAATGATCACCGCGCGCACGGTGAACTGGCGGCTTTCCCCGCCCTCTGCGAGGTAGGGCTGCATGAAGGGGATGAATTCCAGGAACACGGTGATGACGAAGATCGCCAGCACCAGGCTGAAGGTCACCAATACTTCCTTGGACCAACCGCGCATGAAGCCGATGGCGGCGAACACCACGACCATGGCCCACATCAGCATATCGAGGGCGATCATGCAGCGCCTCCCGCGGCCAGGCCGCGCAATAAGCCGGCGATGCGCTTGGCCGCATCCGGCCGCGCCAAGGCGGCCATGGCCGCGGCCATCTTCTGCAAGCGCGGCTCATCGCCAACTAAGCCGAGCAGCGTATCGGCTAAGGCGGCCTGCATTTCCTCATCCGACAGGACCAGGGCCGCGCCGTGTTGCTGCAAATAGGCGGCGTTTACGTGCTGCAAGTGCTGCTTGAACGGAATGGGCACCAGCACGGCGGGCAGCCCGAAGTGCGGTAACTCACCCAGCGTGGAGGCGCCGGCGCGGCACAAGGCCAGGTCCGCCGCGGCAAAGGCCGCGCCCATGTCATCGTGCAAATACGGGAAGGCATGATAGCGGGCGGCCAGACTCGGGGACAGCGTCGACATGGCAGCCTCGACCTCAGCCCAGTTCCCCTGGCCGCTTACGTGGATGATCTGCATCTGCTTCAACAGCTTCGGCAAGATCAATAGCAGCGCTTGGTTTATGGATTGCGCGCCTTTGCTGCCCCCAAAAACCAGCAGCGTCGGCAGATCCTTGGCGAGGCCGAAATGCCTGATGGCTTCGGATCGGTCCCAGCGGGTGAGTTCGGATCGCAGCGGGTACCCGGTCACCTGTACCCGCTCGGGCCAGCGGAAATAAGAGCGCGCGGTTTCGGCCACGGCGGCGATCACATCCGCAAAGCGTGCGATGAAACGCAGCGTGAAGCCGGGTTGGATGTCGGGCACGAAAGCCAGGGTCGGCACGCGGCTGCCCGCCAAAGCCACCGGCGCGGCCACGAAGCCGCCGGTGAAGAAGAGCACGTCCGGGCGGAACTCGGTCAGCAACCGCCGGGCGGCGAAATAACCGCGGCCAAGGTGCCACAGGTTGCGCGGCAGGGCCGCCAGGCCCACGCCGTGCAGGCCGGCAGCTGGAAGGCTGCGCAGGCGGAACCCGGCGCGGCTCACCAAATCTTCCTCCATGCCGCCTTCGCCCCCCACCCAGAGGAGATCAAGGTCCTCATCGCCCAACTCTTGAAGCACGGCGAGCGCGGGATAAACTCCACCCCCGCTCGCTCCAGCGGCCACGAGCAGTCGCATCCATGATCCTTTCTTCCTCTTGCTTTTGGGCGCGCGAGGCGCGCGAAATACTCATCAAGATCCCCAGCGCCGCCAGGGTGGTGACCAGGTTGGAACCCCCAAAACTGATCAGCGGCAGCGCGTTGCCGGCGAAGGGCAGCAAGCCCACCATCACGGCCATGTTGATCAAAGCCTCCATCACGATCCACAGAGTGATGCCGGCTGCCAGCAGCGAACCGAACATATCCGGCGCGCGGCGGGCGATCACGATGCCGCGCCACAGGATCAGCGCATACAGGAGAATGACGAAGCAAACGCCGATCAGGCCCAGCTCCTCGCCGATCACGGCGAAGATGCTGTCGGTGGGCGGCACAGGCAGGCCGGTAAGTTTGGTTTCGGACTGGCCGAGGCCCATGCCGAACCAGCCGCCTTTGACAAACGCCTCGAAGGAACGCAGCACATGGTCGTTGGCCTCGGTGGGATTGGCCAGCCCCGCCAAATAATCGGTCACGCGGGTGCGGGCCGTCAGGCTGAATTGCAGCAGCACCCCACCCAGGGCCGCGCCGCCGCCGACCATGGCGGCGATCTGCAGCACGGAGCCACCCGCCAGGAAGAACAGCAGGCCGCCCATGAAGACGATGGAGATGGCCGCGCTGATATCCGGCTGCATAAAGATCAGGCCGGCCATCAAGCCGACGATCATGACCAATGGGATGAGGCCGTAGCCCACTTTCTTCAAGTCGGCGCGCTTGGCATACAGCCATACGGAAAGATAGATGATGGTGACCAGCTTGGCCAGTTCGCCCGGCATATAGGAGCCGCCGAACAGGGCACGTGCCGACCCGTAGCGCACTTCGCCGTAGACCAGCACGGCGACCATGGCCAGCAGCATAGCGCCCATCATGACCACGGAATACTTGCGCCAAAAGTGGTAATGGATGAAGACGCAAGCCGCGGCGGCCACCAGGCCAATGGCCAGGTTGCGTATCTGTTGGAAGAACATTTGCGTCGGGTTCTCGTAATTCACCAGCGAGAAGTCCCAGCTGGCGGAGTAGACCATTAGCATGCCGAACAACAGCAGGGCCAGTACCGCCAGCAACAACGGCACATCGAAATCCAGTTCCAGGGCCGGGAAGATGGCGCGCTTGCGCCGGCGGCCGCGCCGCTCGGCTTGCGGCTGCTGGACAGCTTGTTCCATGTCTTCGAAGGTCTGCTCGCTCATAGCTCGTTCACCAATAGGCGAAACCGTTCACCGCGTTCCTCAAAGTCTACAAATTCATCGAAGCTTGTGCCACCCGGGGAGAGCAGCACTATATCGCCGGGCCTGGCTGCGGCGGCCGCGGCTTTGACCGCGCTGCCTAGCTGCGCCGCGGAGGTTCGCGGCATGTGCGGGGCCACGCGGGCAAATACGCGCTCCAGCATGGCGGCCGCCTCGCCGAATAGCACTACGTAATGCGCGCGCTGCGCGGCTAACTTAGCCAGGTCATCCCAGAACAACCCTTTATCGCGTCCGCCCAACATCAGCAGGATGGGCCGCTCAAAGGAGCGCAGGGCGGCCTCGGCGCGCTGCGGCGCAGTGGCAATGGAATCGTTGTACCAATCCGCGCCGATCACTGTGCGCACAAATTCCAATCGATGCGGTGCGCCGCGAAAATCACGCACGCTGATCTGCATCGCCTCGAGGGAGACGGCAGCCGCGGCCGCAATGGCGCAAGCCGCTAACACGTTGACGACGTTGTGCTCGCCGATCAATTCGATCTCGGCCAGGGGCAGCACCGCCCGCTCGCCCTGTTCATCCCGCAGCCAGATCTGCTGGTCGCGCACGAACGACCCGTATTGGCCTTCGGCCAGTCTGCCGCGGCCGAAGGACCAAACGCGGCCCTTGGCGCGCGCCGCCAAAGCCCAGGTGGCGGGGTCCTCGCGGTTGAGCACGGCTACATCGTCGGACTGCTGAAAATCGAGGATACGCGCCTTAGCGGCAACGTAGTTCTGCATGGTGGCATGGCGATCCAGGTGGTTCGGCGCCAGGTTCAAGATCGCGGCGACCTGCGGCGAAAGCGTCATCCACTCCAACTGGAAGCTGGAGAGTTCAATCACCGCCAGGTCATCCGCCTGCATTTCGTCCACATCGGCGAGCAAGGGATTGCCGATATTACCGCCCGACCATGCGCGGCGGACGCCCCGCCCTTCCATCGCCTTCAGCACGCGGCCCACCAGCATCGTCGTCGTAGTCTTGCCGGCCGAACCTGTGATGCCAATGACCCTGCAGGGAGCGGCCTCGAGAAAGAGCTGCGAATCGTTGGACACGCGGATGCCGCGCTCCAGCGCACCTTTCACCAGAGGGATATCGCTGGGCACCCCGCCGGAGAGGCAAAGCAGGTCGGCGCCTTCAAGCATTTCAACCGGATGGCTGCCCAGCTTCCATTCCAGCGGCAGATCGTATAGGCGTAAGCGGGCAGCTTTCAGCTGCTCGGCCGGGCGCGCGTCGGTGAGCACCACGCGGGCGCCGTGCCGCGCCAAATAGGCCGCTGCCGCCGTTCCCTGTCGCCCAGCTCCCACAATTACCACGCGCTTGCCTTTCCAGTCCATCTCATCACACGACGGCCAGCGCTACCCCGGCCATGGCGAACAGCAGGCTCATCAGCCAGAAACGCTGCACGATCTGCGTCTCGCTCCAGCCGGATAGCTCGAAATGCAAATGCAGCGGCGACATTTTGATCAGGCGTCGCCCCCGGGTCAGCTTGAAGAACGCCACCTGCAAAACAACACTCAAGATCTCGCTGGTGGGGATGACGGCAATGATCGGATACAGGATCCAATGGCCGGTCATCAGCGCCACCACGCCCAGCGTGGCGCCCAGGGCCATAGCCCCGGTGTCCCCCATGATGAGCTGCGCCGGGTGCACGTTGAACCACAGGAAGCCGAACAAGGCGCCGACCAACGTGAAGCAGAACTGGGCGATGAAAATCTGGCCCTGGATGAGGGCAATGCAACCGAAGGTGGCGAAGGCGGTGGCCGCGATCAACCCGGCCAGGCCGTCCAAACCGTCGGTGAAATTGACCGCATTGGCCGAACCCACGATGATGATGATGGCGATCGGGAAGAAGAAGATGCCGAGGTCGAATTCGTTAGGGAAGCCGGGCAGGAACATTTGGGGCACGCGCAACACGTCGCGCAGCGCAAAGGCGAGCAAGGCGGCCAGCACGATCTGCAGGATGAACTTGTGGCGGGCGCGCAGGCCTTCCCCTTTTTCACGGTGGCGCAGTTTCTGCCAATCGTCCAAGCTGCCCAGCAAACCGAAGGCGATCATGGCGCCCATAGGCACCAGGATCGAACGCCCCACTCCGCTAAGCCCGATGAGGGATACGGCGTTCAGCAGAATGGTCACCAACAGCACCGGCAGGATGAACATCACGCCACCCATGGTGGGCGTGCCGACCTTTATGGAGTGACGCTCCGGCGCCTCGAGACGGATGCTGTCGCCCACGTGGAAGGTGCGTAGGATGCGGATCAACGGGACACCCCAGATGACGGTGAGGATGAAGCTGATGCCGGCCAGCACTAAGGCCGTCGAGCCGCTGTTCATCGGCGCTCCTCCAATTCAGGCACGATCTTTTCCATTTGCACGGCGCGCGAACCCTTCACCAAAACGACGTCCCCTTTAGCCAATGATTGCTTCAAAAAGCCCAGCGCTTGTTCGCTGGTGTCGAATTGCGTGACGGCCTTGGCATCCAGGCCCGCCGCCAGGGCGGTCTGGGCAATGGTGCGCGCCCGCGGCCCCACGGTGACCAGGATGTCGGCCACGCTGGCGGCCAGATTTCCCACTGTGCGATGGCCCTGCAATTCGTAGGGCCCCAGCTCAAGCATGTCGCCGAGGACGGCCACCTTGCGGCCATCCAACTCGCTCAGCAGGTTCAGCGCCGCCATCGTAGATTCCGGGGAGGCGTTATAGGTGTCATCCAACAACAAGGATCCGTTGCGGCCGGGCACCGCCACCAGGCGTAACTGCGGGTTGCCTATGCGCAACCCGGCCAGAATCTCGGCCCAATCCAGTCCCTCGACCAGGCCCACGGCTGTGGCGCGCAACGCGGTATGCACCGAATGGCGGCCGATCAGCGGGATGCGCACGTTCAAAGTCTCGCCGCGGTAGTGCAAATGAAAGCGTACCCCATCCAACCCCATGCCCTCGATGCCATCTGCCCAAAGATCCGCCTGGGGGTCGAGGCCGTAGAAGAAGACCCTGGCCTGCGTCTCGCCGGCCATGCGCTTCACATTGGGGTCGTCCATATTGAGGATGGCCGTCCCGCTCTTCGGCAGGGCGCGTACCAGTTCGGCCTTGCCGGCGTAGATGGCTTCCTGCGAGCCGGCGCGCTCGGCATGCACCGTGCCGATGTTGGTGATCACGCCAACCTCGGGCACGGCGATATCTGCCAGTAAGGCGATCTCGCCGGTGACGTAGAAGCCCATCTCCAGCACGGCCCGTTCGTGGTTCTCGTTCAATGACAGGACGCTTAGCGGCAGGCCGATCTCATTATTGAAATTGCCGCTGGACTTGAATGTCCGGTAGCGCTGCGACAAAACGTCGGCGGCCAATTCTTTCGTAGTGGTCTTGCCCACGCTGCCGGTGATGCCGATGACGCGCACCTTCAACTTGCGCCGCCAAAAGGCGGCGGTCTTTTGCAGGGCCTGCAAGCTATCCTCGACCCGAATGCAGAAGGGCAACGCGGGGATCTCGCCCAGGCCGCCGCGCAGATCCATCGTGCGGAATGCGCCCGCCATCTCGCGTTGCACCAGGGCCACGATGGCGCCTTTGGCAAACGCGTCGGCCACGTAGTCATGCCCGTCGGCATGCTCGCCCTTCAGGGCGACAAAGAGCATGCCGCTGGAAGCGGTGCGCGAATCGTGTGTGGCGCCGTTGAGGGGCTGCCCGGCGCCAGCCGGCCGCTGGCCGCTGATCGCTTCGATCAGGTCGCCGAGTTCGAACATCTCAGTTCCCATCCGATACTGTCGCCAAGCGCTGCTCATCGGGCGGGATGTTCATCAAGACCACCAAACGCTCGACGATGTCAGCAAAAGCCGGGGCTGCAATTTCGGAGGCCCAGATCGAAGTCTCCGGGCGTTCCAGCCACACGAAGACCAGGAAACGCGGGTCGTCCACCGGTCCCCAGCCGACGAAGGAGGTATTGGTCTGGTTCAGGTCGTAGGTGCCGGCTTCCGTAGGGATCTGCGCCGTGCCTGTTTTGCCGGCCAGGCGATAGCCAGGCACCAGGGCCAGGGAGGATTCGAACTCCAGCGAATCGGCCAGCATCTGCGCCATGGTGTGCGCTGTCTCCGTCGAAATCGGCGCGCCGGCGTACTGCGGGGAGAGATTGTATTGCGAGCCATCCTGCACCACGGCCTTCACGATGCGCGGAATGACCATCTTGCCGTCATTGATGAACGCCGTGGTGGCCATCACCATTTGGATCGGCGTCACCGCCAGGCCTTGTCCGAAGGTGTTGGTGGCCAGGTCCGCGGGATACCAGCCGTTCTCATCCGGGGTGCGCAGCGTGCCGCTCGCCTCGTTGAACAAGTCGATGCCCGTCGTGTAGCTGAAGCCGAAAGCCTGCACGTAACGATAAAAATTCTCCTGCCCCACCCGCGAACCCACGGTGGCCAGGCACACGTTCAATGAATGCTGCATGCAGCTAAGCATGGTCTGCTCGCCCCAGGCCTGCCCGTTCCAGTTGCGAATAGTGATGCCGCCATAATTGAACACGCCGGTATCCAGGAAGGGGGTCTCGGGAGTCACCAGGCCCAGATCGATGGCCGCTGACATGGTGATCATCTTGAAGATCGAACCCGGTTCATAGATCTGGCCGACGGCGCGGTTGTAGGGTTTGTTCTTGTCGAAGACATTTTCGTAATCGGTGTAATCATTCAGGTCCAGGCGCGGCGTCGACGTCATCGCCAGGATCTCACCTGTGCGCGGATCCATCACAATGGCCGTCGCCGATTCGGCGCCGGTCTTCTCCAGGTGCTCGTCGAGCACGTCCTCCACCATGGCCTGGATCTCGCGATCGAGGGTGAGGATGAGGCTGGCGCCTCCGGGGACTTGCGGCAGCTCCTGCACGCGGTTCGGGTCAGTGGGCACCCAGACGTTCTCGGGCAGGCCGGCCAATAGGTCCTGGTATTGCTGTTCCACACCGAAGTTGCCGTTGGTGTCTTGCGTGACGAAACCCAGGATGTTCGAGGCCAGGTCGCGTTCCGGATAGCTGCGCGCCAGGTGCGGGCGGCAGATCAGCGCGGCCAGGGCGGGGTCATTGGAGCAGTTGTAAGAGTCCTCGGGCTCGGGCGGCAGGTTCACATTGTAGGCGCGCAACAAGTCTACCTTCTCGGGCAGCACATAATCGACCGCCACAGCGTAGACCAGTTCCTGCTCCTTGGCCAAAGCCAGGATGGCCACCACGCGGTTGTAATCGGCGCCGGCCAGGGCGCTAAGCGCCAGGGCTATGGCTCGCCCGTCACCTTCGACCGAAGCCATGTCAATCCCAATCTCATAAACAGTCCGATTACCGGCCAGTAAGTTCCCATGGCGATCATAGATCTCTCCTCGCGGCGGATAAATGGTCTTTAAAAGGCGACTATAGAATTCACTCTGGTTAATGAAAGCCTCAGCCTGCGCCCCTGTCTGCAACCCGTAGGCGCGCACCAGGACCAGCACACCTACCAGACCGAAGATCAGCGCAGCGCCGATGTAGCGCCAGGTGTGTTCGCGCGGCACGGTCAGAATCCTTCCAGCCCTGCGAAGATCCCGGCAAACCAATCGAATAAGGACTGGGTGTAGGTTTCGGGCAGGCGAGCTTCGGCGCTAAAGCGGCTGCCAGCCCGCGGCGCCAATTGGGCACCGCTCGGGCGGCCCTGATATTCAGGGACATTCAGGAAGCTGATCGAATTGGGCCCAACGGGCTCGAAACCCAGTTCCTGGGCTCGTCCCTGCATCTGCTCGACCGAAGTGATGAAGGCCAGCTCCGTTTGCAGATCCTCGATCTTCTGCTCCAGGTCGAAGACATCCGCTTGGGCCTCCTGCACCTGGCGGCCGGCCGTGGCCGCCCGGGCGGTGATATTGAGGTAGAGAGCGCCAACCAACGAAACAGCAATAAGCCCGGCGGCAATAAAGCCGATGACCTGCATCTGCTTGCGCCAGGGGGCTTGCTGGTAGGCCTGGATAAAGCCTCTCGATCGCTTCAACATTTCCGTCGGTTCCTCACAAAATGGGTGCAGGGGCTATGCCAGACCCTGCCCCACTTTTTCCAAGTCTCTCCGCCACGCGCAAACGGGCGCTACGCGCCCGCGGGTTGTCGTTCAACTCCTGCTCGCCCGGGCGAATGGGCTTGCGGGTAATTTCCTTTATCGTTGCTTTGTGCCCACAGGTACAAACCAGCTGTCCTGGCGGGCAAATGCAATCTCTGCCTTCCTGGCGCATGAATTGCTTCACCGCCCGGTCTTCCAACGAGTGGAAGGAGATCATGGCCAGCCGCCCGCCCGGCTTGAGCGCCGCCACCGTTTGCGGCAGCGCTTTTGCCAGCGAGTCGAGCTCGCCGTTCACGGCGATGCGCAGCGCCTGGAAACTGCGCGTAGCGGGGTGCAGGCCGCCGCGCCGCCCGCCGGCCGCTTTAGCGATCACGGCGGCCAACTGGCCGGTGGTCGCCAGCGGCCGGGCTTTCATAATGGCCCGGGCTATCCTGCGCGAGAGCCTTTCCTCGCCGTACCGAAACAGCACATCCGCCAATTCTTCCTCCGGCCATTCGTTCACGATGTCCGCCGCAGTCAACGAAGCCTGCGGATCGAAGCGCATATCCAGCGGCCCTTCCTGCTGGAAGGAGAAGCCGCGCCCGGCCTGGTCGAATTGCAGCGAAGAGGCGCCCAGGTCCAGCAGGATGCCATCCACTTGCTGCCACCCGGCGGCCGCCAGATGCTGCGCCAACTCGGCGTAAGAGCCGCGTCGTAGAGTGACCCGTTCGCCGCAGTTGGCCAGCCGTTGCGCGGCCAACTCCAGGGCTTGCGCATCTATGTCCAGGCCGAGCAGGCGGCCCTCCGGCGCGCTGCTCTGCAATATTCCCTCAGCGTGCCCGCCCAACCCCACGGTGCCATCCAGATACAGGCCGCGGTTCCGGGGTTGCAGAGCTGCCAGGACTTCATGGTAAAGAACAGGGATATGAGCCAACCCGGAAACCGAGCTGCTCATTCGCTTTGCTTCAAGAACAAATTCAGTTTGGCAAAGTAGTCCGCGTTCTCCTGCACCTTCCCCAGTTTCTCGGACTGCTTCACCCATTCGGCCGGCGACCAAACTTCGAAATACAAACCCGCGCCGGCCATCACCACTTCGCCCTTCAGGCCGTGCTTGTCGCGCAGGAACTGGGGCACCAGGATGCGCCCACTGGCATCCGGCTGCACGCGGTCCGCGCTTGAGAAGAAGAGGCGGCCGAACTCGCGCACCTCGCGGTCGGTGAAAGACAGCGCGGTGATCGCCTCGGCCATGCGCTCGAATGTTTCTTTCTGCCAAACGAGCAGATTGGGATCGATACCCTCGGTGATGTATCCGCCGCTATCTTCGAGCAGTTGGCGATAGCGGAACGGCACCGTGAGGCGTCCCTTTTCATCTACTGAGTGTCGGTATTCGCCTAGAAACATCGTTTTATCCAAGGAACATTAGTTCTACCTGGTGGTTTAATGGCAGGAACGCCGGTAACCACCGGCGTTCCACTTCCTGCCACTACGTCCCACAAGTTGACACAGTATACGTCTTAATCGAATGGCGCGCAAGCATTTCGCCCCACTTTACGCCTGGGAAATAAGTCATAGGTTGGGGATAAATAAAAGCCCGCGCCATATATGGCGCGGGCGCGAATCTTTTAAGGTTACGCCCTACTGGATCGCCCTTTCGATCGTCGGGTTACGCCAATAACCAACGGCCTCCAGCGAGCGGCCGCCGTTCTCCTCCATATACAAGATCACCGTGACCTCTTTGCCGGCCAGCGCTGATAGGTCAATGTCGATCTCGGCGACCTCATCCCCTGCAACGGCCTGCGCCTCCCCCAGGATGAGTTGATCCCCGCCGATCAAAACTCTAACCGTGAAGCTGATATTGCAGCTTGCGTCTTCATCGACGCAGCCCACTGTGGCCCGGAAACGGTCTCCGTCCTGAATAACGGTTGGCGGGAAATAGCCGGCAATCCACCCACCCTGCTGGTTATTGGGCTTGACCTCAATGGTGCCATTAGGCGCCACGCGCACGTAGCCATCCAGCCCACCCTGCTCATCATCCTCGCCGTCGCAGGGCAGGAACTCGGCCCGGCCGCTATCCCAGCGCGCCAGGCAGAGCACCTGCGTGAAGTCGTACACAACGCCACTTGGCAATTCAGGCACCACGAGTTCGGCGGTCAGCGGCCGGTCACCCTGCGGCCCCACGCCGAACAACTCGCCTGCTGCATTGCGCAGCATCCATTCGCTTTCGTAGGATCCTGCGTCGCCAGGCGCCGTCATGCGCACCGAAAGATCAACAACCTCGCCCGACGCAACGGGTGGAAGGGCGATCTCCTCATCGGCGGCCATGGCTTCGCCGCCCGTGTGCACCAGCGCGTACTCGCCGGTCCAATCGCAGGTGCCGTCATTGCGCACCTCCCAGGTCTTGGTAAAGACGGTACCCGGCATCACGGTTGTGCCTTCCTGCACCGGCACATCCAGGATCACATGGTCGACGAATAGGGCCTTGTCGCAAACGGGGGCAGGCTGCGCTGAAGCGCAGGCAGCCAGCAGGAGGCCGGGTAACAGAACAAAGATGGCGCGTTTCATATGGTAATTATATCGAGACCGCAAACGATCTTATTCACCTTGGTGTTCTTGGTGTTCTTTGTGTTCTTTGTGGTTAAGCTTTTATCCCGGCTCTTCTCCCGCATCTTCTGCCCGCCCGCGGTGCATGGCCGCGTAAGCCTCGGCGCGATAGGCCGCGTGCAGCAGGGCGGGCAAGTTCGTGTGCCGACCAGCCTGCCGGTAAGCTGACTTCTCGGCCCAGATGCGGTTAACCATGAAGGGTTCATCCTGGCGCAGGTCCCGGGTGTCGTAGAACAGCCCCAGAAAGGGATGCTTTTGGCGGATCGAAGCCAGCAGGCCGCGGTCGGTGCCCGTGGCCGAATACGGAAACGAGAACGGCACGCGGTCGGCGCCGGTAAGTTCCTGCACGAAGCGCGCCGACTCCACGATCTCGGCTTCGGCTTCCGCTGCCGGGAGCCGCGCGAGCTTGATGTGCGCCCGCGTGTGAGCGCCAATGGTGAAGCCATCCTTATACAGCTCCACCATCTGCTCGCGGGTCAGGTAAGGCTTGCGCGTGTGCAAGTAATCTTTGATGTCCAACCCGAGCATCTTGGCGGTCATGTCTATTACCGCTTCGTCTTCCGGCTGCAGACCCAGGATCCAGGTCCGGAAGCTGGCCGCATCGGTCAGCTTTGTATCCAACGCGTTGTTGAGGCTGGTGAAGACCATCTTGGCTGCGTCGTGAGCCAATTCCGCTAAGCGCTCCAGGCATAGCGCGGCCTTATTGCGGGAGAACATGCGCTGGTTATCCACCCACCCCGTGGTAACGAAGAACGTGCACGGAATGCCGTGCTTCAGCAGCAGGGGCCGCGCCACCGTATAGCATTCGGCGAAACCGTCATCAAAGGAAAGATGCAAAGCGCGCTGCGCCAGCGGCCGCCCATCCAGGCGATGAGCCTGTAGTTCGGCCTCTGTTACCGGGCGGAAGTGGCTCTTTATATAGCGAAGGGCAGCTTCGAAGCGCGAGATGCTTTCGGGAGGATAGAGCGGCTGTATATGCGGAACCCGTTTGTCCGAAACCGAATGGTAAAAGACGCCCACCACGTCGCGGCGGATCAGGGACGGATACAGCCACAATGGCATCGAGCGGCGCATGCCTTTGGCCAGCCTGCGGCCTAGCGACCTCATGTGAAAGCCATGTCCCCATCGCAATAAGTTTGCTCGATGTGCGCCCAGGCCTGCGCCATCGGGCTGTCCGCCGCACGCGGGTGCACTTGCAGCGTGCGCTGCCGGCGATGCACCAGTATTCGCCCCAAACGAGAGCCTGCCAGTGGCGCGGCCAGCTCTGCCGGCCCCTCGATTAGGTCCGCCCGCACCCGGCGCGCCTGCTGCAGGGTCGCCGGCAGCAGCAAGCCCGGCTGCGTTAGTTGGTAGTCCAGCACCTTCAGCACCCTGCGGCCGCCGATGCGCGAAGACTGGAAGCAAACGAAGCCCAGCTCCGCGCCATCGGGCGACGAAAGCTGCCAGCCGGAAATCTCGAAGCCAGGCCGCGCGTCGGTGAAGCCATAGTTCAGGCTTTCGCTTTGCGAAAGCCCTGAATCCAGCACCCAGGGATCCGCCAGCATCCAGTTGACCACTTCCACGCCGCGATAAAAACCGGTTCGCTGGGGTTGTTGGCCCTCAACGGGATGAATTTGACTCACTTTTTCCATGCGCATGGACCGCAATGTAGGGGCGAGTCTAAGACCCGCCCTAATTGATCGGTAAAGGATGGGCTGGATGAAAGGCATGAAGATGGCATCAAAGACTTGAGAAACCAACCGATCCGCCTTTTCGATGCCAATCCGTATATTGAGGAAACCCAAGATCTTGCGGATGCCCCTCAATAGCAGGCTCACCGGGTTATATCGCCCTGGCAGGCCGAAGTCGATCCTTACATAATCCAACGGCTTCACCTCATGGAAACCGTACTTGGCCGAGATCCGCCGGGCGGGCTTGCTGCCCACGATGGCCAGGTCCACATCCACAGCCAGCGCGGCCTCCATCAGTTGCGAGCCCAGCCCCTTGCCGAGATAGGCAGGCGCCACCGCCCAGGTGGTGAGCCAATGTACTTTGTGCAATTGGCCCCCATGCTGCAGCATCACCGGCATCAATCCGAAGTAACCCACGTTGCGCTCCCCCTCTTTCGCCAGCAGAAGCGCCACATCCTCGCCTTCAGCATACGGGTTGTGCGTGTGCGCCAGGGCGCGATGCTTGGTGATGGGGATGAAAGTACCCGGCGACGCCCCGTCCACGGCCGCCAGCGCGGGCAGATCCTTCAACTTAATGCGTTCGATGCGCACGGCGTCGGGGGGCATGGCGGGGATGATAACACTCGGCTTACGCGAAGCGCCGCAAAACCTCGATCACCTGCGCGTGATACCCCGCGCCGAAGAGGTTCAGGTGATTTAGTAGCTGATACAGGTTGTAGATGGGTAGCCTGTTGCGCCAGCCTTTATCAAGCGGCCGGGACTCCTCGTAGGCCCGGTAGAAAGCCGAGTCGAAGCCGCCGAATAGCGCCGTCATGCCCAGCTCGGCCTCGGCCCAGCCGTAATGGGCCGCCGGGTCGATCAGCGCAGGTTGGCCGCGGTTATCGGCGATGGCGTTGCCGCCCCACAGGTCGCCGTGGGTCAGCGACGCGGGCTGCGCGGGCACCAGCTCGGGCAGGCGGGCCGCCAGCCGCTCTACCTGGGCGGCCTCGGCCCGAGTGAGTTCGTCTTTATCCCGCGCTAGCCGCGCCTGGTAGTTCAGCCTCTGCTCTGCAAAGAATTCGTGCCCATCCTTGGTCCATTTGTTCGGTTGCGGCGTGCTGCCCAGGTAATTGTCCTGCTCGAAGCCGAACAGGTCCTTGGTCCGTTTATGCAAAGCGGCCAACTGGCGGCCAAGGATTTCGGAATAGTCATGGACTCTCGGCGCAGGCGCCAGGTCCTCCAGCAGAATGAACTCCTGGTTCCACAGCAGCGCATCCGGCAGGCGCGGCCCATGGTCGCCGCGCAGTTCGGCCAATCCTTCGGCCTCGCGGGCAAACATGTCCGCCGGGGCGTGCGCATTCGTCTTTAAGAAGAAGGTGGCGCCGCCTTCGGTCTGCAACCGCGCTCCGTTGTTTATGCAGCCGCCCCCAACGGATTGTTCGCCGGTCACCGCGCCGTGGCCTTGCTCCTGCAGCCAATGGCGCACCTTGTCCGGGATCACCTGACCTTCCCCTCCTCCAACGCCGTCAGCAATCCCTGCACACTGCGCTCAATGATGTCGTAGGCATCCTCGAAGCCGGTCGGGCCGCCGTACCACGGATCGGGCACGGCCGGCGCTCCACTGGCCTGCGGGTCGAACTCGCGCAACAAGTGGATCTTGGCGCGCTGCTCCGCCTTGGAAGCCAGCGCCTCGATATCCGCCTTGTTCTCCAGATCCATGGCGATAATGAGGTCGAAGGCATCCAGATCGCCGCGCTCCAACTGGCGCGCCCGGTTCGTGTAATGAAAGCCGCGGCGCGCCGCCGTCCGCTGCATGCGCTCGTCCGGCGCCTCGCCGGCATGCCAGCCGCCGGTGCCGGCAGAATCGACCGCGTACTTCTGCGCCAAGCCGGCCTGCTGCGCGGCGCGCTCGAAGAGCCTGGCGGCCAGCGGGCTGCGGATGATGTTGCCCAGACAGACGAAAATAATTTTGGTCATTTGGTTCTTTGTCATTGGTCGATGGAAGTGAAAATTATAACGAAGGAACCTGGTCTACTTGCCTGCTCTTTTCTCTGTTCGCTCGGATCGCAGTTTAATGCCCAGCATCATCTTGCGTTCCATGATGAAGTGCATGGGCAGCATAAGCAGATGCATCATTGGCCAGGCCAGCCAGCGCGGTGGAAAGTCCGCTATTCGCGATCTGACGATCAAACGACAGGCATCTTGACCCTCTGGCGATAGTGCAAAGACCCAGGTGCCGCCAACCGTTTCCTCGCCACCATTGTCTTTGGCCGGATTCAATGAACCGCCAAGCACGAGTATCTTTTCGGCTTCCAGGCCAGCCACCTTTACGCCCGCGCCGCGCCAAAACGGGATCAGATCGCCAACTTTCAGAACCTGCAGCTCCGGGACGATGCGATCCGCATTGTGGATATCCATTCCCGCCAGGTTCTCCAGCCAATCGTAACTGTAGAAGCCGCCGCGCCCCTGCCCCATCTGCACCAGCCAGGGCCACACCTTCGCTGCGGATGCCCTGATGGTGATGGCTCTCGTCGTCGCCAAGAGAGGATGCGGGACTAGCCCATCACCCTTCAATTCCTGCGCGATTTCCTCGGTGGAGGCGCCCCAGCGCATCATGCGCGGCCGCGCCAGCAGATAGGCGCCAGCGAATGCCGCCAGGACAGCGATGACAACCAGGAAGGGATTCATCTCCGGCTTACTTGAGCGGCGGGAGTGCCACTCTCTTTCGAGAAAGGTGCCTTGGCCCAGCCCGGAACAGAACGACCAGCGTTAAAACCGCCAGGAAAGGTCCCGCCACGTTGAACAGCATCGAATAGGGCATCAGCCCTAGGCGGCTGGCCACGAATCCGCCAGCGCTATTGAACGAAAAATGCGCCAGGAAGGTCAGCAGGATGCTGCCGCGCGTATTGTTGTAGATCCAGGTGAACCAGATGGCGAGGGCTACGGTCATGGGCACAAAGATGAACAAGGGGTACTCGGTCTGGCGGGCGGCACCCGTAAAAATGTAAAGTGGCAAGTGCCAGAAAGCCCACAGGAGGCCCAGGATCAAACTCGAGACGAGTGCGTTGTAGCGCCTCTGCAAGCGCGGCAAGGCGAACCCGCGCCAGCCGGTCTCTTCGCCCAACGGGCCCTGGATCACGGTCGTGACCACGGCCCAGACCCAGAAACCTATGCTTCCCTGCACCGGTCCATCAAACGGGTTGCCCAGCAGGATATATACAAGGCCGATCAGCGCTGGTAGACCGACCAGAGAAAAAGCAGCCAAGTACCAGAACCAGTCCACTTTCCAGCGCGTCCATCCCGAGAAAAGGCGTCCTAGTTCCGCCCTACCACCTATGCCGAAAGCCACCAAAACCGCGGCAAAGGTAGGCGTGAACGCGCTGAGCCACACGTCCCAGGGAGACGGGATATCCACGATGTAAAGGTCGATGCCCGAAATAGCAAAGTTGAACGCATAGGCCAGGAAGAAAAACCAGACCAGTGGGTACTTTTGAAAGATGTTCGCCTTGCTTTTTGCCATTGCATTACCTCCGCTAATCGATGGTGTCTTCCTGCGGCGGGGGCGCCGAATACAAAAAATCGGGACAAGGGGCTTACGACCCTTGTCCCGATTTACTGGCCCTATCGCTTCGTTTTTCCGTTCGCCTTGACTGCGGCTTTAGCCTTCGGCGCCGCTTTCGCTTTGCGCGCCGGCTTGTGGCCGTCGGAGTGCTCCACTCGCTCGGCGGCATCCAGGGCCGCCACCGCGGCCATGTTCACGATGTCGCGCACTTCATCGCCGGTCTGCAGCACCTGGATCGGCGCGCCCATGCCCAACAAGATCGGACCGATGGTCTGCGCCTTGCCCAAACGGGTCAGCAGCTTATAACTCACGTTGGCCGATTCCAGCGAGGGGAAGACCAGCACGTTGGCGTCTTTCACCTTGCTGAACGGGTAGCGCTTCTCGATGATGTCCGCCACTACCGCAGTATCGGCCTGCATCTCGCCGTCCACCACCAACTGCGGGGCGCGCTTCTGCAAGATCGCCACCGCCTTGCGCACTTTCTCGGAGAGCGGGTGCGGCGTGCTGCCGAAGTTGGAGAAGGACAGCATCGCCACGCGCGGGTTCAAGCCGATCTGCTTGGCAAAGTCCGCGGCCAGTACGGCTATGTCTGCAAGGTCCTCGGCCGTCGGCTCGATGTTCACCGTGGCATCCGTGAACAGGTAGACACGCTGCTCCACGATCATGATGTACACGCCGCAGGCCCGCGTCATGCCGGGGGCGGTGTGGTGGATCTGCAGCGCAGGGCGGATCACCTCAGGGTAGTCGAAGTTGAGCCCGGAGACCATGGCATCCGCATCGTTCAACTTCACCATCATGGCGCCGAACACGTTGCGGTCGCGCAGCTGCTTCTCGGCGTTCGCCAACGTGCCGCCGCGGCGTTGGCGGATTTCGTAATAAGCCTTAATATAGGCCGGCATCTTTGCGAAGCTACGGATATCGATCACTTCGGGTTTATAGCGCAGCCCGAGTGTGCGGATCTCCTCTTCGATCACCTCGGGTCGAGCCACCAGGATCGGATGCGCAATGCCCTCTTCCTGTACCTGGGCAGCCGCGCGGATCACCTTGGTGTCCTCGCCTTCCGGGAAGACGATGCGCATCTTTTTCTTCAAAGCCTTGGCGCGCTGCATGAAGTACTGGCGCACCTGCTGCCCCTTGCCTTGGCGGGCTGCCAGGTCTTCGCGATACTTCTCGATGTCCACTTTCACACGCGCCACGCCGCTGCGCATGGCCGCCTCGGCCACGGCCGGGGCTTCCCACAGCAGCACGCGCGGGTCGAAAGGCTTCGGAATGATGTAGTCCCGCCCGAACTTGATCGACTCGATGCCGTAAGCGCGCAGCACGGAGTCGGGCACATCTTCTTTGGTGAGGTCGGCCAGGGCGTGGGCCGCGGCCACCTTCATCTCGTCATTGATATGCGTGGCGCGCACGTCCAGCGCACCGCGGAAGATGAACGGAAAGCCCAGTACGTTGTTGATCTGATTCGGGGTATCTGAGCGCCCGGTGGCCACAATGGCATCCGGCCGGGCAGCCTTGGCCACATCATAGGGGATCTCGGGATCCGGGTTAGCCATGGCAAAGATAAGCGGATCCTTCGCCATCGTCTTCACCATTTCCGGTTTGAGCACATTGGCTACCGAAAGGCCATAGAACACATCCGCACCCTTGACCGCATCGGCCAACGTGCGGGCGCTGGTCTTTACGGCGAATTCCTGCTTGTACTTGTTCATGCCATCCGTACGGCCTTCGTAGCACACGCCCTTGCTGTCGACCAGTGTGATGTTCGCCCGCATGGCGCCCAACAGCACCGCCATGCGCGCACAGGAGATGGCAGAGGCGCCGGCGCCCGAAATGCAGATCTTGATCTTGGCGATGTCCTTGCCTACGATCTCCAAGGAGTTCAGCAGTCCCGCGCCGGAGATGATGGCTGTGCCGTGCTGATCGTCATGGAAGACGGGGATATCCAGCATGTCTTCCAAGCGCCGTTCGATCTCGAAGCATTCCGGCGCCTTAATGTCTTCCAGGTTGATGCCGCCGAAGGTGGGCGCTATGGCCGCCACCACGCGGATGATCTCCTCCACGTCGTGGGAATTGACCTCGATGTCGAACACGTCGATATCGGCGAACTTCTTGAAGAGCACGCCTTTGCCTTCCATCACCGGCTTGGAGGCCAGCGGCCCGCGATCCCCCAGGCCCAGGATAGCGGTGCCATTGCTGACCACGGCCACCAGGTTGCCTTTGCTGGTGTACAAGTAGGCCAGGCTGGGGTCCTTTTCGATCTCCAATACGGGCACCGCTACGCCTGGCGTATACGCCAGGCCCAGATCCCGTTGCGTATCCAGCGGCTTGGTGGGCAGGATCGAGATCTTGCCGGGCTTATTGTTCAGATGATGGTATTCAAGGGCTTCTTTATGTAGGTCGTTCACAGGCTTCTCCTATCCAGGACAGGGAAACAAAGCGCTTCAGCGCTCTTCCTGATCATTTTAGTATTCTAGCCTAGTCCAAATCTAGGGCGATTCGCACCCTTAAACGTGGGACTTTGCAAAGGGTATTTGTCATTCCGAGCGGCCTTTAGGCGCGTCTCCGAATAGGCCAATATAGAAAGCGAGGAATCCCCACGCTCTTGTATTCCGAATTACCTCATTCCGTAAGGCGTGCCGCCCACCTCTTGCCCGATGTGTCATCCTGAGGCGGGTAAACAAACCCTCACCCGGCCCGCCCCGCGTGCCATCCTGAGGCGGCTCTACAAACCCTCACCCGGCCGCGATCTAAGCCAGCCGAAGGATCTTTAGGGTCACATCTCCCCGGAACTCACCCATTCTGCCAACGTGTGCCCCCGCCCCCGTGTGTCATCCTGAGGCGAGTAAATAAACCCTCACCCGTCCCGCGAACCAGGCCAGCCGAAGGAACTTCAGGATCTAATCTCTCCGAACGCTCACCTTCTGCGAATCCTCTGCTATTGGCTTAGCTTACCGCTTACAGCTAAGGCTCTTTTCCTTGTCCGCCCCTGCCGAAATCAAGTACACTGGCGGCGCTAAAGGAACCCTATGGCCGAAGAGAAAAAGCACGCCCTTGAACATGCCCTGGATGAGATCACCAAGCGCTGGGGCGAAGGCTCCATCATGCGCCTGGGCGAGTCGGCCAGCATGGAGGTCGAGACCATCCCCACCGGCTCTCTGTCCATGGATCTGGCCCTCGGCGTCGGCGGCATCCCCCGCGGCCGCGTCACCGAGATCTTCGGCCCTGAATCCTCCGGCAAGACCACCATCTGCCAGCATATCGTGGCCGAGGTGCAGAAACGCGGCGGCACTGCCGCCTACATCGACATGGAACACGCCCTCGACCCCAGCTATGCCGCCCGCTGCGGCGTGGATGTTGAGAAGCTGCTCATTTCCCAGCCCGATACCGGCGAACAAGCCCTGGAGATTGCCGAGGCCCTGGTGCGTTCCGGAGCCGTAGACCTGGTCATCATCGACTCCGTAGCCGCCCTGGTGCCCCGCTCCGAGATCGAGGGCGATATGGGGGACGCCACCATGGGTATGCAAGCGCGCCTCATGTCGCAGGCGCTGCGCAAGCTCTCTGGAGCCATTAAGCAGACCAACACCGCTGTGGTGTTCACCAACCAGCTGCGCCAGAAGATCGGCATCATGTTCGGCAACCCCGAGACCACTACCGGCGGCATGGCGCTCAAGTTCTACGCCTCGGTGCGCATAGATGTACGCCGAATCCAGTCCATCAAGGAAGGGCAGGACGTCGTAGGCAGCCGAACTCGGGTGCGCATCGTCAAAAACAAGGTCTCGGCTCCCTTCCGCACTGCGGAATTTGACATCATGTATAATGAAGGCATCTCGCGGGCCGGCGACTTGCTGGACCTTGCGAGTCAGTTAGATATCATCACCAAGCGCGGTTCCCATTACCTCTACAAAGAGGAGCGTTTGGGGCAAGGCCGTGAGAACGCCAAGGCGTTCTTGCGGGATCACACAGAGTTGGCGGCCGATATAGAGAGCCAGGTGCGCGCCCAAGCCAAGCCTACAATGAGCCTTGGCGGTGCCGCTCCCGAGCCGGAAGAATGATCGGGCGCCGCCCACGGTGACGTGGCTACGGTCTTGTGTAGTTGCCAAATGAACTTGGAAGGTCCGGGGCGAAAGCGCCTGGACGCTGATACTAAAACTGAACGGTTTGAGGTGTAGGACCGGTACTAAGCGCTCTATAGTGAATAAGTTGCGCGTAATGCAGTAAGCGCTGTCCTCGCCTTCCAAGTTAAGCAGCTCCAGCAGCCGTGGCCGCACAAAGCGGAGAACGGCTGTTTTTGCTTAACATGGCGACCATCACGGCGATCAAGCAGCAGAAGCGCAATCCCCAGCGGGTCAACGTCTACCTGGATGGCGCTTTTGCCTTCCCTCTGGCCAAGATCGTAGCCGCCTGGCTGAAGGTCGGCCAGGAACTTTCCCCCGAGAAGCTCATTTCGCTGCAGGGCCAGGATGAGATCGAGAAGGCCTTCCAGCGCGTCGTTCATTTCCTCAGCTTCCGCCCCCGCTCCCAAAGCGAGGTGGAACGCAATCTGCGCAAGCACGCCATCCCTGACGAGATCATTGCCAAGGTCATCGAGCGTCTCGTGGCGGCTGGGCTGCTGAACGACGCCGAATTTGCGCGGCGCTGGGCCGAGAACCGCAGCGAGTTCCGTCCCCGCGGTGCCCGCGCACTGCGCGTGGAATTGCGCCAAAAGGGCGTCAGCGACACCAGCATCGAAGAGGCCCTGCATGGCCTGGACGAAGAAAGCCTTGCCCGGCAGGCTGCCGCGCGCAAAGCCCGCCTCCTGGCCAAATTGGAATGGCCCGAATTTCGCAATAAGCTGTCTGCTTACCTTTCCCGTCGTGGGTTCGCCTTCGACGTCATTAACCAGGTGTGTCGCGAAGCCTGGGAAGAAGTGAAAGCAACGCCTACCCCAACACTATGAAGATCGAGGAAGCAACATGGAAAACACCCAACTGATCATCGTTCTTGTCGCCGTGGTAGCCGCGGCGCTCGGCTTTGCGATCAAGCACTTCCAGGTGGAAAGCGCCAAGCGGCGCTTGAAGCTGGAAACCGATCGCATCGTCCTGGAAGCCAAAGAGGAAGCCAAGACCGTCCTGCTGAACGCCAAGAACGAAGCCCTGGAAACACGCCAGCGCTCCGAAGCCGATATTGATCGCAAGCGCAAAGACTTAAGCCGGGAAGATGACCGGCTGCGCCAGCGCCGCGGCGAACTGGACCAGCGCACCGAACGACTGGAAGAACGTGACCGTTCGCTGAACAAGCGCCAATCCGAGCTGGACAGGAAGGGAACCGAACTGGAGGACCAGCGTCACGAGATCGTCAAGCGCCTTGAGTCCGTTTCATCCATGACGAAAGATGAAGCCCGCAAGGTCCTTATGGACGAAGTCGAGCTCGAATCGCGCGCCGATATGGCGCGTGTCATCCGCCAGATCGAAAACGAAGCCAAGGAAGAGGGCGACAAGAAGGCGCGCAATATCATCTCGCTGGCCATCCAGCGGGTGGCGTCCGACCATGTGGCGGAGACGACCACCTCCGTGGTCGCCCTGCCCTCCGATGAAATGAAGGGCCGCATCATCGGGCGCAACGGCCGCAACATCCGCTCCTTCGAACAGGCCGCCGGCGTCGACGTCGTAGTCGATGATACGCCGGAAGCCGTCACCATCTCCAGCTTCGACCCCGTGCGCCGCGAAGTGGCGCGCCGCGCACTGGCCAAACTGGTCGTCGATGGCCGCATCCACCCCGCCAATATTGAGAAGACGCTGAAGAAAGAACAGGAAGAAGTAGAAAAGGCCATCGTCGAGGCCGGCGAACAGGCCGTCTTCGACTCAGGTGTACCCAACCTGAACAAAGAGATCGTCAAGATGCTGGGCCGCCTCAAATTCCGCACCTCCTACGGCCAGAACCAGCTGAGTCATTCCGTGGAGACCTCCGGCATCGCCTCCCTGCTGGCCGCCGAACTGGGCGCCAACGTAGAGCTTGCCAGGATGGGCGGCCTGCTGCATGACCTGGGCAAGGCCATGGACCACAACACCGAGGGCACCCACGCCGCCATCGGCGCCGAGTTCGCCCGCCGCTACGGGGTGAACGCCCAGGTGGTCAACGCCATCGCCGCCCACCACCACGAGGTGGAGCAGGAAACCGTCGAAGCCGTCATCGTTGAATCGGCCGACGCTATTTCTGGAGCCCGCCCCGGCGCTCGCCGTGAAAGCCTGGAGCAGTACATCAAGCGCATCAAGGCCCTGGAGGATATCGCCAACTCCTACAAGGGCGTGGAGCAGAGCTATGCCCTGCAAGCCGGCCGCGAAGTGCGCATCTTCGTGAAACCCGAAGCCGTGGACGACCTGGAAGCGGCGCGCATGGCGCGCAACATCGCCAAGCAGATCGAGGAGACCATGCAGTACCCCGGCCAGATCAAGGTGACCGTGCTGCGCGAAACGCGGGCGGTAGACTTCGCCAAATGACGTGAGGGCTTGCCTTCACGTCATTGCGAGGAGGCGCCTAGCGCCGACGTGGCAATCCGTGTCTAAACAAGAGGCCGACCAAAGTCGGCCTCTTTGATTCTATCCGTACTTGTACACGCTGTAATCGATATTCCCGGGCGAGTGTCCGAACTCGGTGAGCATTTGGGCCATCTCGGCGCGGTGCTGCATCCCATGGAAATAAAGCTGAAAAATGAGATCGATCCTGCGGCGCTTGACTTCGTCGCCGGCCGTGGTCTTGTAGGTTAGCGTGTCACCGATCGCATCGTCATTCAGCGTCGCCAGGAAGGCGCGCATCAGCTTTTCTTCTGCGGCCCAATAGGCGCGCATGGACTTGAGATCGGGGAATTCCGACTTTTCCAGCCCTTTCAGGTAAGGCTCCTGCGAGGCGCGTTTGCGGTACGCCAGTTCCGCGGTGAGCACGTGCACTAGCGTTTCCTTGATCGTATGGATCGGGAAGCGCGTATCCTGGTCGAACTGTTCCGCGGTCAGGTTCTCGGCCTTATCCAGCAACAGATCGCGCCCCCAGCATGTGAAATCGTAAAGCTCTATCAAGTACTCTCGCAACATGGGTTCCTCACTCCTGCAAAAAGGGGTTGAATTCACGCTCCTGCCCCACCGTGGTCTCCGGTCCGTGGCCTGGCAGCAGTCGTGTTTCGTCGGGCAGGCTCAACACTTCCCTGCGTATGCTCTCGATCAGTGTCGCGTGGTTCGCTCGCGGCAAATCCGTGCGGCCGATGCTCATTTGGAAGATGACATCCCCGCAGAACAGCAGCTTCTCCGCTGGCACATAGAACATCACGTGGCCCGGCGTGTGCCCTGGCGCATAGCGCACTTGCACCTCGGCCTCGCCCAGGTGCATGCTCTGCCCGTGCACCAGGTCGATGGTGGGCTCCGGCCCCGGGTCGAATTGCAGGCCGTACGCGCCGGCCCCGCCGTTCTCGCGCCACAGCCAGTAGTCCTCCGGATGCAGCGCCACCGGCGGTGGCGGGCTGCTGCCGTCTGCCACCGCGGCCGCCCCACCGAAGTGATCGAAGTGAGCGTGCGTCAGCCAGATACTGGTGATGCGCCAGCCGCGCTGCTTCGCTTCCTCCAGGATGACAGGTCCATCCCAGGCCGGGTCGATGGCCACCGCGTCCTTGCCTCCAACGGGCGCCGCCAGATATGCGTTGGTCTGCGCCGGCCCCAGCGTGAATTTGACGATCTCGAGCGGCATGGCGAGCGGATTATACTGTTGCTTTCCGTTCGACAATTCGATATGGTTAGTCCATGGCATTTATTGCTTCCAGCCAAATTCCTTCGGAGGTAAAGATGGGCAGGCAATTAGGGAATGTATCTTGCAAGGACCTTCATGTCTGGCACAAGGTGACCGATCACCTTGGTAGAGATACTATCGCAAGAATTGTTGAGACATCAAAGGAAGTGCATTGGGTCTTGGTTTTTGGAGGTACAGATCAGTTAATGAACCTTAAGCTCATTCAGGAATGCGCCTTCCGCTCTGGATTAGAAAGTAGCTATCAGGAAAAACAGGGAAACCTCGCTCTAGCTGAGATGTACGATTTAGCGAATAACTTGGATATGATACTCGAGATCGCTAGCCCTCTGATAGCTGACCTACGCGCCGCTGTTGCTGTTAAGTCACTTGAAGCGAATGGACGTAGAGAGTTGGCTATGTTTGGAATCGACTCCCGTTTTGATTATGAGCCGGAGTTAGTAAGGACAATCAAGCTCCTTGCACAGAATATCTGTGATCTCGGGAAGGCGTACTTTTGGGAAGATAATGATGCAGCTAAATACCGAGATCCTGGCTAAACAGGCAGAAAACCCTTTGGACAAACATCCTAACCTGCTTGGAAATCCTACAAACTAGAACCTAGAAAGGTATCGGAAGACCCAATGCCCAAATACATCCCCGAGCCGTTCCGCATCAAAATGGTCGAACCGATCCACCTGATCGACAGGGAGGCGCGCCGCAAGGCGCTCGAACGCGCCGGCTACAACATCTTCGGCCTGCGTTCGGATGAGGTGTATATCGACCTGCTGACGGACTCCGGCACAGGAGCCATGAGCCAGGCACAATGGGCGGCCATGATGCTGGGCGACGAGGCCTACGCCGGAGCGCGCTCCTATTACCGGCTTAAGGCCGCCATCGATGACATCTTCGGTTTCAAGCACTTCGTGCCCACCCATCAGGGTCGCGCCGCCGAAAACATCCTCTGCGCCGTCTTGCTCAAGCCAGGGCTGCAGGTGCCCTCCAATATGCACTTCGACACCACCGAGGGCAACATCCGCGCCCGCGGCGGCATCCCCGTGAACCTGATCAACCAGCAGGCTTACGATCCCAAGGCGCTCCTGGATTTCAAGGGCGATATGGACCTGGAGGCGCTCGAGGCCTGGATCAAGAAGACCGGAGCCAAGAAGATCCCCTTCGGCATGATGACCATCACCAACAATGCCGGCGGTGGACAGCCCGCCTCGTTGGAAAACCTGAAAGCGGTCTCCAAGATCTATCGCCGGCATGGCATCCCTTTCTTCATCGATGCCTGCCGTTATGCGGAGAACTCCTACTTCATCAAGCTGCGCGAAAAGGGATACGCCGACAAATCCCCCAAGGAGATCGCCCGCGAGATCTTCTCGCTGGCCGACGGCGTCACGATGAGCGCTAAGAAGGATGCCATCGTCAACATGGGCGGCTTCCTGGCCATGAACGATGATGAGCTGTTCACCCGCGTGCAGGCCGAGTTGATCCTGCGTGAAGGCTTCCCTACCTACGGCGGCCTTTCCGGCCGCGATCTGGACGCCTTGGCCGTGGGTTTGCACGAAGCCCTGCAGGAAGATTACCTGGCTTACCGCCTGGCGCAGACCGCGTACCTCGCCGCCCGCGTGCAGGAGTTCGGCGTGCCCATTATCGAGCCGCCCGGCGCCCACGCCATCTACGTGGATGCCGCCGGCCTGCTGCCGCACTTGACCCGCGAGCAACTGCCCGGGCAAGCCCTGGCGGCTGCCCTCTATTTGGAAGGCGGCATCCGCGCCGTCGAGATCGGAGCGATGGCCTTCGGCCACAAAGAAGACGGCCGCTGGGTCTACCCCGCGCTCGAGTTGGTGCGCCTGGCCCTGCCCCGCCGTGTGTATACGCAAAGCCATCTGGACTACGTGGCCGAGGTATTCGGCGAGATCAAAGCCAAGGCGGCCAGCCTCAAGGGCATGAAAATGACCTACGCTCCGGAACTGCTGCGCCACTTCACCGCGAAGTTTGAGGTCCTGTAGGGGCGCATTGCAATGCGCCCACGATAAACGGCGTTTCACGCCGTTTATCGTCATTGCGAGCGAGCGGCAGCGAGCGTGGCAATCCATGGCTTTCGTTCCGTGCCACTCTGAAGATGAGCCCAACCGCGCATACGGTTAGAATCCTTCTATATGAATAATCGCTCTTGGCCCGCCTCTGTCCTCCAATTCCGCGCCAACCGCGAGGCCAGCCTGCGCCGCGAATACGGCTGGCTTTCGCTGGCTGGTCTCTTCTGGCTGGCCGAAGGCGAGAACGCCTTAGGCAGCGCAGTTGATTGCCCTGTCCGCTTGTCCTCGCGCGCCCCCGCCCACGCCGGCGCTTTCACCCTGCGCGGCGGCCAGGTGACCGTGACCCCCGCCGCAGGCATCCGTATGACGCTGAACGACGCCGTGCTCACCGGACCCAGCCAAATCCTGAAGGTGGATTCCAGCGGCGAAACGGATTTCATCTTCATCCATGACCTGCGCATGAGAGTGATCGAGCGGGCCGGCAAGCTGGGCATCCGCCTCTGGGATCCGCAAAGCCCGGTGCGCCGCGATTTCCCCGGATGTATCTGGTACCCGCCGGATGCCAGCTACCGCGTCGCCGCTAGGGTCGAACCCTATGCCGAGCCGCGCCATTTCACCGTCGAGGATTCCACAGGCAACCTAAGGCCGGTCACCATGCACGCCGCTCTAGCTTTTAAGCTGGATGGTGCCGAATACCGCCTGGATGCGGAGCGCAAAGACGACGGCGCCTTCGACATCGTCTTCAAGGATGCCACCGCCGGGCGAACCACCTACGGCGCCGGGCGCTTCGTGGACAGCGAGGTCCCTGTGGGCGACCAGGTGGTCATCGATTTCAATGTGGCCTACAACCCACCCTGCGCCTTCACCGAATTCGCCACCTGCCCCCTTCCGGTGCCGCAGAATATTTTGCCGGTCGCCATCGAGGCCGGCGAGAAATATGTTTAGCTCGTCATTGCGAGGAGGGCGACCAGCGCCGCCTTCAGCGGCGCTGCCCAGAGCCTGCCCTGAGCCAGGGCTTCGAGCGAAGCGAGAAGCCAGCGAACGGGTGGCAATCTCCGCGTTCACTAACTCTGAGCTATGAAATCAATCGAAAGGCTCGAACACGAACTCGGCAGGCCGATCCCCCTTACGCCTCTTGCCGACCTGCATATCACGAAAGTCGCCTATCACGCGGTGGGTGGCAGCGTGCAAGCCCTCTCGCTGCGCGGCTGCGGCCTGCGCCAGGTTCCCGAGGCACTGTGGCAAATGACCTCGCTTGAAGTCCTCTCCCTCGGCGAGAACGAACTGACTCAGCTGCCCGCGAACATCAGCGAACTGCGTAAGCTCCGCCAGTTCTACTTGTTCAACAATCCCATCGCCGGCCTGCCCGACGAGATCACCAGCCTGGTCGACCTGGAAATACTCGACATCGGCCACAACGCCCTCACCAGCATCCCTGAGGGCATGGGCAGTCTTAAGCAGCTCCGATTCCTCTACGTCAGCGACAACCAACTAACCTCACTGCCTGACTCGCTCGGTGAGCTCGAGAGTCTGATCTACTTGAGCATGACCGATAACCGCTTCACTGAGCTGCCGGAAGCCGTATGCCGCCTGCGCGCGCTCAGAGAGCTGCGCATCTACAACAACCAGCTCGCCCGCCTGCCTGATTCCATCGGCAACCTGCGCGAATTACGCGAACTGCACGCCCGCGGCAACCGGCTGACGGAGCTGCCGGAAACCATCGGTGAGCTGCAAAACCTGTATTACTTGGACTTGCGCACCAACCTCCTCGCCGAGCTGCCGAAAAGCATCGGTAAGCTGCTCGAGTTGAGGAAGCTGGATTTGCGCTGGAACAGATTCGTCTCACCCCCCACCGGAATCAATCCGACCTGCGCGATTTACCTTTAGCGACGTAGGGTCGGCCTGCAATCCGCCCGCGGTCCCCTTGTCATTCCGAACGGGTAATCAATCCTCATCGTCCGCAAACTAGCCCAGTGAGGAATCCCTCTCATCACCTCTCACTGGAATCCACTTCTTCTGCTCTGCCGGACTTTTCTTTGGCCCACCCATGTCCAGTCCTTGAAATGTACACTTAGAAATGTCACACCTCCGTGAGAGACTGTGCAGATGCGACA